>JANYHH010000072.1 GCA_025359505.1 Deinococcales bacterium | reverse complement strand
CTAAGTACCTGACAGAAGTCTGAGTGCATCGTCCCACACGCACCACTGACCCTTCATCACAGGCGCATCAAACCGCATCAACCGCTCCAAAGCATCCAACCCCAACCGAAACACGCTCACTTCACGCCGCCCATGAGCTTTACGCTTGATCGGCTGGTGCGCTGCTACCAACTCCCCCAATTGCACCGCCCAGAACGCAGCGAGGCAAAGCACGCCTAGGAGATTCTCGAGTCTCGCCGCATTGGTGATATGCGAATCTTCGAAGTTGAATCCCCTGGTTTTCAACGCAGCGAACAGATTCTCAATTGTCCAACGTTGCTTGTAAAAGCTCAGCGCTGCACTCGGCGCTCGGTTCGTAATGACATACACGCACTCATCGCCATCCTCAGTTGGTTTGAGTGGTCTGAACGCCACCACGAAAACTTTTACGCCGTAGGGGCGCATACACCCGTTGCTGTACACAGTGACTTTGCGTTTCAACCAGCACCCATGCCCTTTTGCCAGATCACTAAAATAACGTTCCACACGATGCGTATGATCCCTGTAACGAACCAAGGCGCTGCGTTTCAAGCGCAGATCAAAATCCCAGTTCGCCCCGCGAAGCCACTCAAGCAGCTTTTGACAAGCGAATTCCCTGTCCATCAACACCAACACGCTTGTCAAACCCAGCATGACGCGTAGCTTCTCGAGCAGCGCGGTGACTTCACCGGAGTTACTGCTGCCTGCTTTGCCCAAATGACACCAGAGAATAGGAAAAGCGAAGCCATTGTGGACGACAGCCACGACGAGCAAGTTGATTGGAGTAGCGCCGAATTTCCACTCAGTACGATCCACCGCGAGCGTGACGTGATCTGGGTAGAAGCTCAGCAACCACGTGCTGAGGGATGTGCGCCAACTCGAGTCTCGAGATAGGAAACGAGCAGAGCGGCGTTGATTACTTTGACTGGTGACGCTGGTGTTGAGGATGTTCCCTAAGAGGGCGAGGTTCACCGTGCGTTTATCGAGCAGTGCGAAGATGAACCGAGCCAGAAAGCTGAGGCTGCGCGGGTCGAGGGTGAACTGGGATTTGAGGGCGGAGGCGAGTTCGAGTATTCTGTTCATGGCAGGCTCCTGGAAGAACCTGCCACTTTACTTTTTCGTGTGTGGGACTGCTACCTCGACTTTTGTCAGGTACTCAGAAGTGAGCTACATACTTTTTATTCAGAACAGCCTGTATTCGCCCTTTCTGAACTCGAGCAGGTCAGAACACAACTCTCCAAACTTTTTGGAGTTTATGTACTATTTTATCGGGGCGAGTTCAACCTTTACACCACCATCTCAAAAGCAAACAGCGTGAAATTCGATAGGTCAATTTATGTTGGTAAGGCTGTTGCCGAAGGCGCTAGAACCGGAAGAGTAATTGAGGGAACTTTACTGCGGAATAGTTTATTCAGGCGCTTACGAGAGCATCGTACATCGATCTCAGCAACCGAGAATTTAAGTCCTTCCGAGTTTTTCTTTCGCGTCGTGGCAATGGATGCAGCACTCGTAGATTGGGCAGAAAGCGTTTTGATTAGCAAACTGAGGCCAGTTTGGAATACTCGTTTATCTGGGTTTGGTATACATGATCCGGGCAAGGGGCGTTACGAACAGGCTCGCTCTGTATGGGATCAATTACATCCCGGTCGTAGTTGGACATTGAAAATGCAAAATCTCGCCGCTTACGATCTCGAAATGCTCCGTAAATCACTAGAAGAAGAGTAATTATGAAGGGCGATGCAATTTCTCGACCTGAGTTTTTGAGCGACTTGTTCTGCAATTCGCTGAGCAAGGTCAACAGGAACGGCATTACCAATTTGTCTAAAACATTCTACCCAAGCCCCAGAGAATACGTAAGAGTCCGGAAAAGTTTGTAGTCGAGCAGCCTCACGCACGCTGAAATAACGCACACTACCATCGTCACGAGCAAGCATATTTTCGCCACCCGGCACGCCGTGATCTCCTGCCTTGAGAGTTTTTGCTGGTAAATCGTATGGGCTACCCGTATGACCCGGATACGCTCGAGCGCCCGGATTACTACTGTGTTGAATAAAACCAAAGGTCTCTTGCAATTCAAGAGGCTCAGGTAAAAGTAACGGCGTTTTAAAGGCGTCTCTCACTGTCTGCCAGCGCTTTTTTTGTTCCAAAAAACCAAAATAGTGTTGTTCTAAGATTTTTTCCATTTTTCTCGCTAATTTTTGCGGTTTCACATCATGTTCATCCCAGTAATTTCCAGTGACATATTTTTCGTAATTAAGAGCAGCTTCGGTATGAGTAGGTTCTAGTACATCCCAAGCGGTATTTTGATCGGAACGAAATGCTACAATAAATACTCGTTCTCTTTTCTGTGGAATTCCGAAATGAGCAGAGTTGACAAGCTGAAATCGCACTATGTATTCGACTGGCAAACCTTGAAGAGATTCGCGTTCAAGGCGTCTACAGTGATCCTTCCAGTCTTCATCAATATGAGGCGGAACACTTGGGTATTCGAGCTGGAGCAAGATATATTTAAAATAAAGTTTAAATGCTTCTCTGAGTAATCCTTTAACGTTTTCTAATATAATAGCTTTTGGATGTGTGCTACGGATTGCTCGAAAGACTTCTGGAAACATGTTGCGTTCGTCTGCTTGACCGAGGTGTTTACCCGCCATTGAAAACGGTTGGCAAGGTGCACCGCCTGCCAAAAGATCGAGATCAGTTTCAAAGACAGCGAAATCTATTTCCCGCACATCTTTTTCTAAAACTTCCCAGTAATTTATCTCGCTAAAAAGCTTGCGGTTTATACGCAACGTTTCACAGGCGTTTCGGTTCCACTCAATGACAGCTTTATGATGAAAACCAGCTCTCGCAGTACCGAGCGCCAACCCGCCGCCGCCTGAAAATAATTCGAGCGAGTGCAATCGGTCTGAGAGATTGGAGTAAGGCAGTAATGGAAATGGTGTGGTTAGCGAAGTCATGTTAAATCCTTTTGGGAGTCTAGCATATATGCTTCTTTTAAGACAAGGACTTCTTTGCAGGTCTCCCTGTTCTGATTCTTGGAATAACTTCAAAATTAGACAAATCGCTCCTCAGAACAAAATAATCGCGTCCAGCCTTCACAGCTCTAAGACGCCCAATTCTAATAAACTGTAAGACGCGCTCGGTTGAAACGCCCAGCCGTTGCGCGACTTGATTTGTGTTTAAGTAATCTTCAAACATCAGCCTAGACTTTCGCTTGCAGTCTTCCCGTGAGGCTGTATCTCTCTAATCCGGTCGTCCGAAATACTCGCCCATCTGATCCCTCGTAATCAGCACATCCCGCGATTTACTCCCATTGTGCTTGCCGACAATCCCCATCGCCTCGAGCATGTCAATCAACTTGCCCGCCCTCGAGTGTCCGACGGACAAACGGCGCTGCAACCTCGAGACGGCGGCGTAGCTTTCTTCGATCACGACTTCGGCGGCTTTTTTCAGCAGCGGATCGCCGTAATCAATGTCCTCGGCTTTCATCGGGACGCCCGCTGGCCCTTCCAGCACGCCGTCGAAGTCCGCGCCGTACTTCTCGCCGAAATCGTCGTCGAAGTATTGCTTGCGGAGGAACTCGGTGATGCGCTCGAGTTCCTTTTCACTGATGTACGGCCCTTGCAGGCGCATGGCTTTCGGCAAGCCGGGGCGGTAGAACAGCATGTCGCCGTAGCCGGTCAAACGCTCCGCGCCCATGCTGTCTAGAATGGTGCGGCTGTCAATGCCGCTTGACACGGCGAACGCGACTCGAGCGGGGATATTGACTTTAATCAAGCCCGTGATGACATCGGCGCTCGGGCGTTGCGTGGCGAGAATCAGGTGCATTCCCGTAGCTCGAGCCATCTGCGCCAAGCGCATGATCGAGCTTTCGACCTCTTTCGGGCTGGTAATCATCAAGTCCGCCAGCTCATCAATGAAGATCACGATGTGCGGCAACTCGGGCAGCCCCTCGAGCCTTGCTTTCTCGTTGTACTGCTCCAAGTTCTTGGCTTGGATTTCCGACATCATCTTGTAGCGGCGCTCCATGTGCGCGACGCAGCCCAGCAGCACGCCAGCGGCGTCGGCGGGATTGGTGACGACCGGGCGCACGAGGTGCGGGATGCCGTCGTAAGGCGTCAGCTCGACCATTTTGGGATCGACCATCACGAAGCGCAGTTCCGTCGGCAGGTAGCGGTACAGCAGGCTCATGATGAGCGTGTTGACGCACACGGATTTGCCGCTGCCGGTGCTGCCCGCGATCAGCAGGTGCGGCATTCGCGCCAAGTCCTCGATCACCATTTCGCCGTCGATGGATTTGCCCAGCAAGAGCGGCAGTTTCTGCTTGCCTTTTTGGAAGCTGGCGCTTTCGATGCCAGCGCGAAACGTGATCGGCTCGCGTTGCACGTTCGGAATCTCGAGACCGACGACGCTTTTGCCCGGCACGGGCGCTTCGATGCGGACACCACCGACCGCCATGACCCTTGCGAGATCGTTTTGCAGGCTGGCGATTTTGGAGATTTTCTCGCCCGGCGCGGGTTCGACCTCGTAGCGCGTGACCGTCGGGCCCCTCGCAAAATCCAGCACCTTAGCGTTGACACCGAAATTGACGAAGGTCTCGTCAATCAGTTTGGCACGCGCTCGAGCGTCGCGGTCGAAGGCGGCGAAGTCGATGCCAGACGATTGCATCGGGTCGAGGAACGACACGCCCGGCACTTGAATTGGAATCGCACCGACGGCTTTGCTCGGGTCGAAACGCAGACGCTCACCGACGGCGGAATCGGCAATACCGACTGCCAGCGGCTTCGGGTTTTCCCTCGCCGCTGCGACTTTCTGCGCGGCTCGCTCGGACGGGCTGACCCACGGCGCGTCCTCGTCCTCGAGCGAGACTGTCGTGGTCTCGAGGGCTGATTTCGCGTTCATCAGTTGCGTCACATCGCGCCCGGACAGCGCGTTACCGCCGGGGAAATCGAGTTCAAAAACCGCTTCGTACAGGCGCGACTCACCCGCGACTGGCTCGAGGGTCACGGCTGGCTTCTCGAGTTGCGGGCCAGCCTTGTCCCACCAGCTCGAGGCTTGCTGCGCTTTTTCGTTGAGGTCGCGCTCCAAGTGGTCGAGGTCAACGCTCCATTGAAGTAATTCTGGCAGCACGTCCGCGCCGCCGTTCTGAAGCGATGACGCGAGCTGACCCGCGTACTCGAGGTGTTCTGGGGTCTCTTTACCCTCGAGCCGCGCCACGAGATCGTGCCAGCCGTGGAGCTGCGAGGCTTTGCTCAGCAGCAGTTCTGCCCTGACGAGGATTGACTTGGCGCTTTGGGAGCGCGTTTCGTGGCGCTGCAATTCAGCGGACAGATCGGCGGGACGCAGACTTGCCCCCAGCGCTTTTAGCGCGAACTCGCGCTCGCGTTTCAACCGTGCGCCCGCGTCCTCTAAAGTCTTGACATCCAGTTGCAACGTGCGCCGCAATCCCTCGAGCGCGACGGCGGCTGCACCGACACCGGGCACGACGCTCGAAAGCTGCCGCTGCGTTTCAACAATCAGCGGTTCAGCCCCCGCGTCTTCGCTGGGCAGCGACTCCGCTAAGTCCTTGGCTCGCCCTTGCGTGAAGCCGCTCATCAGGCTGCGCCAGCGGCTGACGTTCTCGCGCACCCGCGCCAACTCGTCCTCACTCGAGCCGCTTAAATCCTCTAATGCCGCGCTGACATCGCCTGCCCACGCGCTCAACTCGCTCGAGCCGGGATAGATTTTCAGCAGTTCCGCAATGTCCTTGTTCACGCTCTCGAGCTGGGATTTCAGCGCGACTTGCGCCGCGATACGCTGCGTGGCCGCGCCCGCTTTGCTAGCGACTTGCCCAGTCAGATTGGCGGTTTTGCTGACCAGCATCGACGTGCCCTTGGCGGTCGCCCGCGCAATCGTCGTGCGCCGCCACCCCAGCGCGATCTCCAAGCCGAGACTGGCGATGAACAGCACGATCAGCACCGCCAATGGCAGCACGGCTCGAGCGGGCGCGGCGACCGTGTTAGCGAAGCTCCCCGCGTATTGCGGAGCGTATAAACCTGTGGTCAGCAGCGCCGCAAACGCGATGATCGCCAAACCCAGCATCGCTCGAGCCGCGATTCGCGCCCGTTGACGGATGAACGCCAAAAACCCAAAGACCAGAAACGGCACTGGCGTCAGGTACGCGCTCCACCCGAGCGCCCCAATCGCCGCACCTTTGAAGCCCTCGAGCGGACGCAGTTGCAAGAACAACGCCGCGCCCAGAAACACCGCCACACCGAGCAGCACGAGTCCGACCGCTTCGATATCGATGTTGTGGCTGCGCGGAGCGCTTTGGGCAGCAGTGACTCGCAAGGCTTTCTTGCGTGCCTTGCGGGGTTTGTTCGCCCTCGGTGGTGGCGCTTCAGTCGTGGCCATTGAGAGCCGAGTATACACAACCCGTAGCGATTTAGTATTTGAGACACGCAAGATACAGCGGTCTCCTCGAGCCTCGAGCGGTCATGCTGTTTCGCCTCTGTCTGCGGAGTCACGTGTACATCTGATTTGCGAGCAGTCCGCCCAACACCCCCCACTCTCATCCCCAACCCTTCTCTCGCTGGCGAGAGAAGGGAGCCGAGCTGCACAAGGTTTTGCCCTCTCTCGTGGTCACGAGAGAGGGCCGCGTCGAACCCATGTTCGCGGGGCGAAACGCGCAGCGGCGGGGTGAGAGCACCACGCACGCCAGTTTCTACAAGCTCGAAACGAACACGCTCGAGCAACCCAAAACGCACTCGAGGCTCGAGCGAATCACCGTATACTCTGCCGTATTCGTGCTACACATCCCCAAATCGATCCTCGAGCAACTTCAAGCACTGGCCCAATCCGCCAAGCCGCTCGAGATTGTCGGTTTACTCGGTGGGTCAGAGTTGACGCGGATCAGCACGCTCATTCCTTTGGAGAACAACGCCAGCGATCCAACGCGGCGCTTCGAGGCGGATCGTCACAGCCTCGTACACGGCTTGAAAATCCTGCGCGAATCGCGGCTCGAGCTGTGTGCGCTCTACCATTCGCACCCGAACGGCCCGGCGCTGCCCAGTAAGGTTGACCTCGAGAACGCGCAGTGGGACGTGCCGATGCTGATTGTGGATGCGGTGACGCTGACCGTGCGGGCGTGGCGCTTGGTGGACGGGTCTGAGGTCAAACTCGAGGTGATGTCGTAACGACTAATGCTTTAGAATCTCGCTTTGTGACTGCCTCCTCTTCACTTGCTCCGCTGCGCGTCGGTCTGATCGGCGCAGGCGGCATCGCCAATTCGCACCACAAGGGGTACACCAAAGCGGGCGCATCGATCATCGGTTTCGCTGAGCCGGTCGCGCAGACCCGAGCGAGGCGCGAACTCGAGTGGGGCATTCCCGGGTTTGAAACCCTCGAGCAACTGCTGGCGGTGGACGGTCTCGAGGCGGTCAGCGTTTGCACGCCGAATGCCACCCACGCACCCGCGACGATTGCGGCGGCGAGGGCCGGAAAACATGTGCTCTGCGAGAAACCTTTATCGCTCAATCTGCTCGAGTGCGAGGCGATGATCGCGGCGGCGGCTGAAGCGGGCGTCGTGTTGCAGACCGGGCATCATCTGCGGGCGAACTGGTACGCGCAGAAGGCTCGAGCTTTGATCGACGAGGGCGCAATTGGGCGCGTCTGTTACATCCGCTTGCGCCAAGCGCACGATTGGGGCGGCAACAAAACCGTGTCACCAAATTTCGCGTCGCTCGAGCGCAGCGGCGGCGGCACGCTGCTGGACAACGGTTGCCACATGATGGACTTGGCGCGGTACTTGGCGGGGGATGTGAAAAACGTCTTCGCTCGCACCGCGACGCTGGGGTTTGAGATCGAAGTCGAAGATGTCGGCGCGGTCAGTTTGGAGTTTCACAGCGGCGCAATCGGCACGGTCGAAGCGGCGTGGACGGCGACCGGCTGGGAAGAGGGTTTTTGGGTCTACGGCACGGACGCGGCGCTCGAGTGTACGAATCGATTAGGCAAGCGCACACTAAGGTTTGCCCACCGTCAGAGCACGGGCAGCGATTGGGCGAAGTTGGATGAAACGATTTACGACGTGCAGGACGAAGGCGGTCACAGTGAAGAGATCGCGGCGTTCATTCGCAGCATCAGAAACGGCACGCCACCGATTTGCAGCGGCTCCGACGGTCTCGAGAGCGTGCGGTTGGTGCTGAGCGCGTACCAGAGCGCTCGAGAGCGGCGCATCATCGACCTGTAGGAGCTTGCCACTGCGAGCTTTGCTACTCGAGCCTCAACGCTCGACATTGCTCGAGTTGGTTCGCCTCCGAAATCAGTTCAAACCGGATCGGCTCGAGCCGTCCCCAAACTCGAGCTATTCTGTTATTGACAGAAAGCGCTCTATGTAAGACAATAAGGTTTGCTTTCGAGCGCCCTACTCTCCCCTGCTCGAGACTGGAGTGTCATGCTGCAAGTCCAAAGCGAGTTCATCCCGCGAGGCGATCAACCAAAAGCCATTCATCAGCTCACCGAAGGGCTGGAAAGCGGGTATCGCTTCCAAACATTGCTGGGCGCGACGGGTACGGGCAAAACATACGCAATGGCAAAGGTGATTGAGCAGATTCAGCGCCCAGCGCTGATTATCGCGCCGAACAAAATCCTCACCGCGCAGTTAGCTGGCGAGATGCGCGAGTTCTTCCCGGACGCCGCCGTCGAGTTTTTTGTCAGCTACTACGATTACTACCAGCCCGAAGCTTACGTGCCGGGCAAGGATTTGTTTATTGAAAAAGACAGTGCGGTCAATCAGGAGATCGAGCGCCTGCGCCACAGCACGACGCGCAGCTTGCTGACGCGCAAAGATGTGATCGTCGTCGCGTCGGTCTCGTGCATTTACGGCTTAGGCAACCCGAACGAGTACCGCAAGATGAATCTCAATCTCGAGGTGGGGAAACCGATCGGGCGCGACGCGATTCTGGATCGGCTAATCGAGATTCAGTACGAGCGCAACGACGTGGAACTCTCGCCGGGCAAGTTCCGCGCCAAAGGCGATGTGCTCGAGGTCTGGCCCAGTTACGACGAGAAACCAATGCGCTTGGAGTTGTGGGGCGACGATTTAGACCGGATCAGTATCTTTGATTTCTTGACCGGCGAGATCACCACGGAACTGACCAGCACCGTGCTGTACCCCGCCAAGCATTACGTGGTGGAAGAAGGCAGCCTCGAGCCAGCGATTCAGGGCATCGAAGCGGAACTGGCTGAACGGCTCGAGTATTTCAACTCAACGGGCAAGCTGCTGGAGGCACAGCGCATCAAGGAGCGCACGCTCTACGATTTGGAGATGCTGCGCGTGCTGGGCTACTGCTCCGGCATTGAGAATTACTCGAGGCACATCGACGGGCGGCAACCGGGCGAGCGCCCGTACACCTTGCTGGATTACTTCCCCGATGACTTCGTGACTTTTCTGGACGAGTCGCACATCAGCCACTCGCAGATCGGCGGGATGTACAAAGGTGATTACGCCCGCAAGAAGACGCTCTCGGATTACGGCTTCAGGTTGCCGAGCTGCATGGACAACCGCCCGCTGAAAACCGACGAGTTCTACGAGAAAGTCGGGCAGGTCGTTTACGTGTCGGCGACGCCATCCGATCACGAGCGCAGCGTCTCGAGCCAAATTGTCGATCAGGTGATCCGCCCGACGGGGCTGCTCGACCCGAAAGTCGAGGTGCGCCCGACGAAGGGTCAGGTCGAGGATCTGCTCGGCATGATTCGCGCTCGAGTCGCCGTGGACGAGCGCGTGCTGGTGACGACGCTGACCAAGCGCATGTCTGAAGACCTGACCGAGTATTTCTTGGGTCACAACCTCAAAGCGCGGTACTTGCACTCTGAAATCGACACGATGGAGCGCCAAGAGATCATCCGCGATTTCAGGTTAGGTCACTTCGACGTGCTGGTCGGCATTAACCTGCTGCGCGAGGGACTGGATCTGCCCGAGGTCAGCCTCGTGGCGATTCTAGACGCCGACAAACCCGGCTTCCTGCGGAGTGAGCGCAGCTTGATTCAAACCATCGGTCGCGCCGCCCGCAACCTGAACGGAACCGTGATTCTGTACGGCGACAGCGTGACGCCCGCGATGAACTACGCGATTACCGAGACCAATCGCCGCCGCGAGCTGCAAGAGGCGTACAACATCGCCAACGACATCACGCCAATGACGGTTTCCAAGAGCATTCGCAAAGTCATTCGCGGTGACGACGCGCCCGCTGACCTCGAGCCGACGGGTGATTACACCAGCCGCGACGAGATTCTGGCTCGGATCACCGATCTAGAATTGGACATGTGGCAGGCATCCGAGAACATGGACTTCGAGAAAGCCGCCAGTCTGCGCGACGACATTCGCCAGCTCGAGGCGAAACTGGCGGGCAAGGAAGTGAAGACCACGATGATTCCCGGTTCCAAACCGCAAAAGGGCCGCACTCGAGCCAAGCGCTGATGGGATATTACGTTCGCGTTTTCGGCGTGACCAACAGCGCTCCGACGCTTCGCGCCGCGCTCGAGGCAGCCAACCGCGATCATGTCGTGTTCACGCTCGAGGACGAGAAAACCTTGGACGACCCAAACTGGAATCAGATCAACCTGACTTTCACCCCTGAAAACACTTGGGCGCTGCTCGAGTGTTTTCGCGTGGGGAGCAGCTTGTTTCCAGCCGAGGTCGCGGAGTTCCTCGAGCAGATTGGGCCCGTCGGACGCTCCAAAAACAAAAAAGTCGTGGCGGCGCTGCTGAGCGCTTCGCAGTTTGTGATCTCGTGCCAGTTGCCTTCCGCGCTTTCAGATGAACTCTGGGAAGCCGTGGAAAGTCTGATGGGGCCACTGATCGAGCAGTGCGACGGGTTGTTTCAAGTGGATGATGTCGGGTTTTACTACAGCGAGCAGTTGCTGGTCAAAACCACTTGATCCGTTCGGTCGCCTTCCTCGAGTCATCGTGGATGAGCCGTGCAGTCAATCGGCAATCGGTGAGAGAATAATTTTATGAGCAACAGTGAAAAAGAGCAACGCCCCGACCTGCTCGAGACATTGCAAAGCCGTTTCGAGCGGCATCCAAACCGTCACGCAGGACTCGAGTGGGCGTCAGTGCTGGCGCGGCTCGAGGCGCATCCTGAGAAACTTTGGTCGCTCGAGCAGATGGAAGTGACTGGTGGCGAGCCTGATGTGGTCGGTCACGACTCAGGGACGGGTGAATACATTTTCTACGATTGCTCGAGTGAGACGCCGAAGGCTCGCCGCAGCTTGTGTTACGACCGCAAAGCGCTCGACTCGAGGAAAGAAAACAAACCAAGGAACGACGCGCTGAGTTTCGCGGTTGAGATCGGCATTGAACTGCTGACGGAAACTCAGTACCGCGAGTTGCAGCAGCTCGGCGCGTTCGATTCCAAAACCTCGAGCTGGCTGGCGACGCCGATTGAGATCAGAACACTCGGCGGGGCGATTTTCGGGGATTACCGTTACGGCACGGTCTTCGTGTATCACAACGGCGCGGATTCGTACTACGCCGCTCGAGGCTTTCGCGGCTCACTGCGGGTCTGACTACCCAAGGCGACCCCAATCCTCGAGCCGTTAAACTGCACGCCGTATGACCACACCCCGCCCCGGTCTGCTCTCGCTCGAGGGCTTGCCGCGCAACGCCCGCAACTCAATTTTGCTCGAGCCGCTGTGGGCGGTTTTCGGCGTGGTCGTGATGTACTACGCGCCGCTGTACATGGCGGGCGTGGGCTTGACCAGCACGGAGATTGGCGTGATCGGGTCGGTGGCATTGCTGACTTCGTTTGTGTTCCAACTGATCGCCGCGCCGATCACGAATCGCTTCGGGCGTAAACGCACGACGCTGATCGGTGATCTGCTGTCGTGGACGCTACCGATGTTCGTCTGGGCGTTTGCCAATTCCTTTACGGCGTTCCTGATCGCGGCGCTCTTAGCCGCCGTCGGCAGCATCGTTTCGGTCTCGTGGAGTCTACTGGTGATCGAGGATGTCGAGGGCGAGAGTCGCGCTCGAGTCTTCGGGATTTTGGGGGTGATCGTGGCGATTTGCGGGATGTTGACGCCGATCATCGGCGCATTGATCGCGCACTGGGGCGTCGTGCCGACATTGCGCGTGTACTACTTTCTGGGCGGCATTGGCATGACGGTGATGTTCTTGTGGCGCAACGCGATCACCAGTGAGACGCAAAATGGCGCAGCAGCGATGCTCGAGCACAAGGACTTGCATCCGATCTCGAGTTTGCAACGCAATCTCACAACGCTGATCGCGTTGCGGCGCACGCCGGGATTGCCGTGGATCGTAGCGTTCTACGTGGCGACATTGTTTTTGGAGCAGATGAGTTTGTTCCAAGTGCTGTTTTTGCAGCAGGTATTAAAGTTCAGTGCCAGCACCTTGTCCTTCGTCCCCGTCGTGGTCGCACTGGTCAGCATCGTAATTTACGGCTTTGGGCAGCGCCTGCTGGCCAGCATCAGCGCCGAGCAAGCACTGGTGTACGCGAGGGGGATTGGATTGGTGGGTGCGGTGATGCTGCTGCTCGTCCCGCTCGAGTCTTTACCGATTCTGCTGTTGACCGTCGCGGTACTGGCGGCGGCATCGTACCTGACGCAAACCCTGCGCTCGAGCGTGTTGTTCAATCGTCTACCGCAGGCGACAGCCGCCGAGGCGTACTCCGGCGTGCAGGCGCTGACGATGCTGTTTGGTGTGCCAGCGGCAGCGATCGCCGGAGCGTTATTCGCGCTCGAGGCGAGGGCATTGTTTGGGCTGATTGCGGTGCTGAACGTCGGTTTGCTGCTCTTGGCGTGGCAGCTCACGAGGGATCAAACGGCGGCGTGAGTCTCGAGATTCGTTCGCCGACTCGAGGCGCTAGGCTCGAGGTAAACTGTGTGGATGTTGTTCCACGATGCGTTCTACCGCTTTCATCCAGTCACCGACCCGGACTTGCTGGCAAAGCAACTCGAGGCGGTTTGCGTCAATGCGGGCGTCTTGGGCAGCATTCTGGTGGCGGCTGAGGGCATCAATGGGATGCTTTGCGGATCGCCGGGGGCGCTGCAAACCGTGCGGGACATGCTCGAGGGCGACGAGCGCTTCGCGGGAATGCTGTACAAGCGCACCGCGTGCGAAACTCAGGTTTTCAAGCGTCTCAAAATTAAGGTGAAATCTGAGATCGTGCCGCTCGGAATTCCAGATGTGGACGCCTCCGCACCGCACGAGCGCGACCGCACGCCGCTCGAGTGGCGCTCACTGTTGGAACGTGACGATGTGGTCGTGATCGATAACCGCAACAGTTTTGAATTTGAACTCGGGCATTTCAAAGGCGCGATCAACCCGAACGTCGAGCATTTCCGGGAGTTCGCGGCGTTCATGGATGGTCATTTGCCCGAGTGGGAAGCGCAGGGCAAGACGGTGGCGATGTACTGCACGGGCGGGATTCGCTGCGAGAAAACCACGGCGTGGCTGGCGACGCAGGGGCAAACAGTTTTGCAGCTCGAGGGTGGGATTCTCAATTACTTCCAGCAAGTGGAGGATGCGGATCAGCACTTCGACGGCGCGTGCTTCGTGTTCGATGCGCGTGAAACGCTCGATACGCGGCTGCAAGCGGTGACGCTCGAGACCGGCGCGGTCAGCGACCCGACGCGGCTGTTCTCAAACTCGAGGTGATGGTACATCGGGGGCGGCGCGTGGTTGAGGCTTGAGCCGCAGACTGAGTGCCAAGGTGATCCATCCGAGCGCGAACATCAGCGTGAACGAGATTTTAATCAGTGCGTCTGGTGGAGAACCAATAAACAGTGCGCCAACAACGATCAGCGCGAGTACCAAAGCAATGATGAACGGCGGCGCAACAGCCCAGCGACGCTCAAAGGTCGCGTGTCGGGTCGTCAATGCGCCGAAGACCATCGTTCCAACGATCCAAAGCGCGATCATCACCCATTGCACCGCGTAGAGGGTCGGCATCGTCTGCTCGAGCGTCCACCACAGCGCGTTGCGCGGATCGAGGGCTTGACCAGTCGTGCTGATGATAACTGGAAACTGAATGGTTTGATGACTCCAGATAAAAACCGCTTGCACCAGCGCGATCAATCCGATCACGAAGCTCGAGGCGATCAGCAATCTTCGCATCCAAATCGTCATGTTCGCTCCTTGCAAGTGTGCTGCGGGCAGGCTCGAGATCAGGTCGAGCGCCATGCGCCCATGAAAGGCGGGCAGCCGCTTGTGCAGCGTCGCGTCTTTCAGCGCGTCCGTGTACGTCTTAAGCATGGCTTGACCGTGCTGGCGCTGGAAATCGCGTGGGTACAGTCGCAGCGCCCACGCGTAGATTTTTAGCGCGAGTTTCATGCGGGTTTCCGCAGCAACCGCACGGTTTGCGCGTGTTTGACCAGCGCCTCGAGCCGCTTGGCCTCCAGTTTGGCGAGGTCGCGTCCGGCGGTCGTCAGGCGGTAATAGCGCCTGCGTTCGTCGTCGCTGTCGGCGGCGGGGCGCTCCTCGAGTTCCGTGATCCAGCCCAGCGCCAAGAAGCGTTTGAGGTTGCCGTACAGCGTGCCGGGCCCCAGATGCACCGCGCCGTCAGAGCGCTCGAGCACGGATTTGATGATGCCGTACCCGTGCTGATCTTCGCCCGCCAGCGCGAGCAGGATGTGGAAGGCGGCTGGGGTCAGCGGGGTGCGGTCAGTTTGCTTCGGGGGCATGATTACTCCTTAGACGATATATCGTTAGACGATACAATGCTCCACGTTTGCGCCGATGTCAAGTTTGCATACATCAAGCATTAGACCTCCTGCGAAAGTCGGTATTTCTCCCTCTCCCGCGTGCGGGAGAGGGTCGGGGAGAGGGATGAGCGCAGCGAATGCACTTGCCTTTGACCTTGAACGTCAAAGGCAACTCGCTACGCTCGCCCCCCTCACCCGCCTTCGGCGGCCTCTCCCGCAGGGAGAGGCGACAAAACACTTTCACAGGAGATTTACTGATCGCCGCCCTTGTCACTCGAGACGCGCTCGAGGCAACGCACTCACTACAACGCGTGACCATCACAGAACATCCACTGCGCCGCAAAACGCGGTCACGCAGTGGATGTTCAAGCTCACATCAAGTTCTTAGCGTGTGACGCCGTTCGCTCGCAGCACGCGCCCAAACTGACCCTCGAGCGTCGCAGTTGCAGCCGCGCTGCTGTCGGTGTACGGGCGCAGACGGATCGGCAGCCCGATCAGGTTTTGCTTGTCAGCGATTTTGACGATGCCGTCGTAAACACCGAACGGCTCGCCAGTATCGACGACTTCGTTGCCGTTGACATCCTGCCACCCCGCGAACAAGTAATTGCCGGGCAGCATCTGACTGAATTTGAAGGCCACGTTGAGGGTATCGGCTTTGACCTCGACGATTTTGGATTTATCGAGATCCGCTGGCAAGCAATCGGTGGCTTTGGTGCAGTAAAACGCGGCCACGTATGTGCTCAGATTTCCGGTGGGTGGTGTGGGCGGTGGGGGCGGCGCGGGAGGGGGCGGTGGGCCGCCGCCATCGGTCGCACTCACGGCTTTAGCAGCGTCCACCAGACCGGCCCCACAGCCGTTGGCGATTGGGCTTTTGCACTGGGCGCTCGAGAGCGCGACTCCAGCGCTCCGTAACCGCGCCAGTACCGTATCAAAGCTCAGATTAGCGTCGCGGCTCAGCATCAGCGCGATCACACCGACGATATGCGGCGCGGCCATCGATGTGCCGTTGTAAGCGGCGAATGTTGGCTTCCCGTCTCGATCCAGCACGGTGCTGATGACGCCCGCTGGGAAGGTCTGACCACCAATAGTCAGGGTTTTCTTGGTATCGCCGCCGGGAGCCATCACATCGACTGGTGCGCCGTAATTGGAATACGGGGCGCGTTCACCGGTCGGGCCAGTCGCGCCGACCGTGATGACATCATTGCAACTGGCGGGCGAGTACAGCGCCGCGTTGTCGTTGGAGTTGCCAGCGGCGACGACGACGATCACACCCTGCGCTTTGAGTTGCGTAAACAGGCTTTGTTCGCTCTGGCTACACGCACGTTGACCGCCCAAGCTGAGGTTGATGACCTTAGCCGGATTGGGGTTAGTCGGTGCGCCCGCGACGCTCAGACCAGCCGCCCAGCGCACGCCGTCCAGAATATCGCTGGAAGTGCCCGAACCGTCGACGCCCAGCACGCGCACTGGCACGACCTTCGCACCCCAACTGACGCCGACCCCGCCGACGCCGTTGTTGCGGGCTGCGATGGTTCCAGCCACGTGGGAACCGTGATACCCAGAATCTCCGCCCTCGTCCTTGGAGTCGGCATCGCGCCCGTTGCCATCGCCCGCTCTGGTCGCGTCGCTGATGAAATCGTAACCGCCGACGAAGGCTTGCGTCAGGTCTGGGTGACTGATGCTGCCGGTATCGACGACCGCCACCGTGACCGCGCTGCCGGTCGTACCATCGGTGATGTCCCAAGCGTTCGGGAGGTTCATCGCCGCGTAATGCCATTGCAGCGGGTAAATCGGGTCGCTCGAGGTTTTAAAAATCCGGGAGATGTAATTCGGTTCGGCGTATTCGACATCGCGCCGCGCGGACAGTTGCGCGATCAGCTCGAGCGTCGCGGTTGCGTCCAGACTGGCTTTGAACAAATCCGTGCGCTCGAGTCCGAGTGAGCGCACGCGCTCGAGTGGCACGGTTTGCGCGGCGATTCGCACGCTCAGCGTTTGCAGGTTTTGCAGGGTCATACCAGAGCGGAACTTGACGATGACCTCGCCGAGCACGAACTCGGCGGCTGCGGTGCTCTGATTGAATTGGCGTTGAGTGAGCAGATTTTGACTGAGCAGATTTTGACTGAGCAGGCGCTGATCGAGTGCCGTTGACTGCCCGCCGACCTGACCGGGGAAGATCAGCGTGCCAGAGATTGAACTCGAGCCGCCGCCGGGGACGGGATCGGTTCCACCGCCACCGCAGGCGGTCAGCAAGGCGATGGTGAGAAGCGCGATACTTCGCTGTCCTAGGTTCATAAAGCTCCAGTCGGGTTACGCACGAGTTCAGTGCTCGAGTTCAGTGCACAGTTACGGGGTCGGCGTCGGATTGCAGTCTGGATCGACATCGCCATAAGCGTTACTGCCGAAGGTGTTGCCCGGCCCCAACTGCACGAGGGCTTCGTCCTTGTCGGTGCAAGAAATCCCCCAGCGTGAGCTGAACTGGATTGAGCTATTGGCGATGTAAATCCCAGCCGAGTAATTGGTAATCAGCCCGTTGGTGACGAGTTCGCTTTTCTCGCCACCGCCGTAGGAGAGCTTGACGTACTCCAAGCGGTTTGCGCGGCCGGTGTTGTACACCGAGAACTGGATGCCGTCCCAAGCGCCGGGGGTTTGGGTGATGCCGGTGAACTCGATTGGTTCGGCGGCCGTGCCAATGGCTCTGAGCGTGCCGCCCGGCTCAATATCCAGCCAGCCGCCATCACCGATCAGTTTGACGCCCGGCTCGAGGGTCAGGACGTTTTTCACTTCAACGAAGCTACCCAAGCTGTACGGCGCGTTGAGCTTTTTCCACGTGACCGCTTTCGTGACCTCGCTGCCGCCTTGCAGCGCGACGCCCGCGAAGCCGTTGGGTTGCACGCCGCCGACGTAATCGCTGGGCGCGTCCAACAATCCCACGCGATCCGCGTCGATCACCAAGCCGTGCCAGCGGTTGTTGTAGAAACGGTTGTTTGAAAACTCGACCAGCCAGTTTTCCAGAATCGCGCCGTAGACGTAACTGTTGGAGATCGTGGAGTTTTTCAGGGTCACTTGGCCGCCACCGTAACCGCTGAGCGCGGCTGGGCGACAGCCGGAAGTCGCGCACGTCTGACCCGCGTCTTTGATGTCCACATACTCGAGCCGCACCTCGCCGGCACGCGTGGAGATGTTGATGCCATCCCAGTAACCTTGCAATGGGCTGAAGCCTTGCAGGGTGATCCGCGAGGCGGCCGTGCCGACGGCGATCAAATCGCCGCCCTCGATCCAGATCACCGCGTCTTTGTCGGCTTTGACGACCACGCCGGGATCGATCACCAGCAGCGATTTGATGTAAACGAAGCCTTTGAGCAGGTAATCGCAGGCTGCTGGGCCGTTGACCAGACGGCTCGGGACGGTGATGTCGGCGTTGAGAAGGGAAGCGCACTGCCCAGTCGCGGGCGGGGTCGTGCCACCGCCGCCGCCACCCCCACCGGGATTCTCGCCGCCGATGGGTGGGGTGGTCGTCGGATTGCCGGAACCGCACGCGCTCAATGAGACCGCGACTGCCAAGGCGATCAACGTTTTCAAGCTCATATGAACTCTCCTCTTCGGCTCGAGAAGGGACTGGTGTCAGCCCACGCTAAGCGAGGCTTGTTGGAGCGCAGTACCGTCTCGAGCGCAGTCTCAAGCACAAAGCAGTCTCGAGCATCACGCTGGCGAGGCTCGAGACTCGGCTGTGCGCTTTCCTGCTCAGCGCCCGAGCAACCGCAATCGCTCGAGGGTCTGTGGGCTGGGGGCGTCGGCGGCCGTGGCCAGTTTCAGCGCGATATCGACGTTCGCGGCTGGTGAGGGCACGCCGCTGACGGCTCCAAGGAGATCGCCCGCGTCGAGTTTGCCACTGCCGTTGCTGTCCTGAAATGCCAGCACGAAGTATTTGCCAGCCGGGACGTTGGCGAGTTGGTAATTGGCGCTGGCCGATGTGCTCGAGATCACGGCTCGCCCGCCAACGGTGTTGGTGATGTCGCTGTCCGCTTGGCAAGCGTTGTTGCAGACGAAGGCCGCTACCACCGTCTGATTGAGGTTCGAGTCGGTCGGGCCGTTGACCCGGCCCGCAATCGATCCGCCGCCGCCCCCCGCGCCGCCACCACCCGCACCGCCACCACCCGCACCGCCGCACGCGGTGAAAGCGATCAGCACTGGAACCAGCGCCGCCGCTTGGAGCGCCTGACCGCGCTTACTTTGCCAGATGCCGCTGCCGAAAATCTTCGTCATCACGACCCCTTTCCAGTGGCGCTCAGCTCGATGATTACCGCTAAGCTGAAACGCCCTGACCTCGAGCCTGACGGGTGTCCACGCTCGAGGAATGGTCGTAGATTAACGGTTGCTGGGCAGGGAGCGCATCGTGAAAATTACGTAGCGCATCGGCCAGTCGAGCTGCGTACTGAGCTACGTATTCGGCATCAACCCGCGCCGCTGGGCTTCGCGCACGGCTTGGGTGCGCGAATGCACGCCGAATTTGTTATAGACGCTCGTCAGGTGCGTACCGACCGTGCGTTTACCGATACCGAGCTGCACGGCGATCTCGGCGTCGGACAGCCCGTGGGCGACCAGCGTCACGACTTGGAACTCGCGGGCGGAGAGACCGTCAGCCGAGCGCCGAGGCTCGAGATTCGCGCTCGGTTCTGACGCGGTAAGTTCAGCTTCGCTGATGCTCAAAATCTCTTCGACCTCAAGGTCGCGCCCTTCAACCACGATACGCTGCCAGTCTGCGCCGAGCGCAGTGATCGAGGGAGCGGCGAAGCGGCGGATCATCGCCTCGGACAGCGGCGACGCACTGGATGGTTCGCTCAGCTCGAGCCGCCGGGTCGCCCCGACCAACCGCGCGGCCCGTCGGTGCTGGCCCTGATGAGCGGCGACGGCCACGGCCGCCAGCGTCCACCCACCGTTGCGCGGGTCGCTGGTCGGATTCAAATACAGGTTGACTCGGCGCAATTCCTCGAGCGTATCCTCGGCGCGGGTCGCGTCGCCCAGCTCCGCCAGAACCGGCGCGAGCGCCATCAGCACACCGTGGCTGCGCCGGATGTTGCGATGCTCGGTGACGATCGCCAAGGCTCGCGTCAGCAGTTCAAAAGCGCTGTGGGGATCGCCCAACAGATGCTCGATGATGCCCAGTGCCATCAGGCGACCAGCGATGGCGTTCGGCGAGTTACTGTCCAGCGCGTAACCCAGCGATTCGGTCATGCTGAGCTTAGCAGCCTCGAAGTCCAGCGTAGCGAACTGGTTGAGGCCCAGCGCGAAGCTCAGTCGCTCGAGCTGACTGGTCTGGCCGTGACGCTGCGCGATCCCGTGCGCTCGCGTCAAATACTGGGTCGCGTCGGCGTGCCGCCCAACGGTGTCCGCGCCCCGCGAGAGTTGCGCCAAAACCGCCACAGTGCGATCTTGATCGCCCAACCCCTCCCAGATGCTCAGTGCCTCGAGCGACCGCCGCTCGGAGCGCTGGAACTCGTCGATCATGTAGAGGTAATCGCCCAGTTTCTCTAGGGCGTGGGCCCGAATCTGTGTGGAGCGGATATCGCAAGGCGGTTGCGGAGCAACCCCCAAGGCACGCTCGAGCGCATCGGCGGCTTCCGCGTTGTGGTTTCGCAGGTTCCACATCGGGTGCGGCAAACTAGCGATCTGAAGCGCTAGGTCAGGCTGATGCTCCAAACCCCAGCGCAGCGCGGCCCGCAGGTTATCCAACTCCGCCTCGAGTTGATCGATCCAGCACGTCTGATCCGCACCGTAAATTTCACTGGCCGCTCGCTCGCACAACCCCAGAAAGTAATGCGCGTGGCGCTCGAGCACAGCGCTCGCGTTTGGGCTAGCAATCAACATTTCCACTGCCCGCTCGCGGATCGTCTCGAGCATCGTGAAGCGCCCGTCCCTGACTGCTATGAGGCTATGCTCGACCAGCAGCTCCAGATCAGGCAGTGCTTCAGCGCCGCCAACCGTCAGCGCCGCCTCGAGACTGAACCCGCCCGCGAACGCGCCGAGCCGTGCGAACAGCTCCCGCTGGGCAGCGGTCAGCAGCGCCAAGCTCCACTCGAGCGTCGCCCGCAGGCTTTGCTGGTGCTGCGACAAATCCCGCGCACCACCGACTAGCGCGTCCAGCGGTGTGCCGAGCTGCGCCAGCAGGCTCAGGGGCGTGAACAGCCGCAGGCGCGAGGCGGCCAGTTCCAATGCCAGCGGCAGACCGTCCAGCCGAATGCAGATTTGCGCGATCAGCGCCGCGTTATCAAAGCTCAGCTCAAAACCCGTCACGACCGCTCGAGCGCGTTGCGCGAACAGTTGCGCGGCTGAGTTCTGCGCGATCACCCGCAACGGCGCGTCCAGCGCTGGCAGCTCGAGCGGACGCACGGCGTACTCGTGCTCAGAGCGTAGGCGCAGTGGGCGACGGCTGGTGACGAGGATTTTAAGCTGTGGGCAGGTCGCTAAAAGTTCAGCAACCTGCGGCGCGGTTTCTACTAACTGCTCGAAGTTATCGAGCACCAACAGCAGGGATTGACCGCGCAACGCGGCTTTGACCGCCTCGAGCGCCGCGAGTCCCTCACGCGGATTGGGCACGCCGAGCGCGGCCGCCACCTGCGTCCACACCCGAGCCGCATTCGTCACGCCGACGAGCACGACCCAGCGCGTACCACCCTCGAAATCGTCGGCGCTGGCGTGCTGACACGCCAATGCGAGCCGCGTCTTGCCAACGCCGCCGGGCCCGATCAGCGACACCAGCCTGACATCGGCTCTGGCCAGCAAATCGCGCACGTTGTTCAGATCAGCGCCGCGCCCCAGCAGCGCAGTCGCCGGACTCGGTGGCAGTCCCGGCAGCACAGGTAGGGTGGGTAAAGGCGCGAGCATCGTGATGACCAGTAGGTCAGTTCATTATCGCCCGGGGTCAGCGATTCTTGTGAGAACTACCCCACCATTGTGGTCTCGAGCGGTGATCTGATGGCTGCACTCGTCAGGATCGGTAAAAGCGATTGGTAAAGCCGAGTGCGCGAATGCAAAACACCCAGCTCCCGTATGTTCATGCAGGCTCGAGGCATGCCAGAGTTGACATTTGTCATGCGCCCGACCTGACAGCCCGCACTGCCATCAGCCACGCGGCTCGAGGCATGATGAATCCCATGAATACGACAGCGGTGCAGCTCGAGGGGGTCAGCAAGTCTTTTGGTGCGGTCAAAGCCGTGACGAATCTGTCTTTGACGGTGCAGGCGGGCGAGGTCGTCGCGGTGCTGGGCCCGAACGGCGCGGGCAAAACCACAGCCATCAGTCTGATGCTGGGGCTGCGAAGCCCCGACGCGGGCAGCGCCAAGATTTTCGGGCGCGACCCGAGGGACGCGTCGGCCCGAGACCGCATCGGCGTGATGCTGCAAGATTCGGATGTGCCCAGCAACCTGCGGGTCAGCGAGGTCGTGGAATTGATCGGGCGCTACTACCCGCAGCCATTGCCAGTGAAGACAGCCCTCGAGATGGCGGACTTGAGCGACAAAGGAGGAGCGACCTGCTCGAGCCTGTCTGGTGGGCAGAAGAAACGCTTGTGCTTCGCGCTCAGCGTGATCGGCAACCCAGATGTACTGTTTTTAGACGAGCCGACGGCGGCGCTGGACGTCGAGGCGCGGCGCGGCTTCTGGGAACAGGTCAGCGGCTTCGCAGCCAAAGGCAAGACGATCATCCTGACCACGCATTACTTGGAGGAAGCCGACGCGCTGGCGCAACGCATCGTCGTCATCAATCAGGGAAGCATCGTCGCGCAGGGTACGCCAGCCGCGATCAAGGCTCGAGTCGGTGGCAAGCTCGTGCGCTTCAAGTGGCGCGGCTCGAGCGTGGACTTCGCAGCGCTCCCGAACGTCACCCGCTCGAGTGTTACGGGCGACGCGGTAGAGCTGTTCACCTCACAGCCGGAAGCCGTGCTGCGCGAGGTGTTTAGCCGCAACCTCGAGATCACCGATTTGGAAGTCAAGGGCGGCGGGCTGGAAGAAGCCTTCGTGAAACTGACGCAAGCTCGAGGCTGAAATACTCACCACGCTCGAGGCTGAAACACTCACCACGCTCGAGGCTGAAACACTCACCACGCTCGAGATCACCCGCTCAAGGAGCAATCATGACCACAAACTCAATCACCGCAATCCCTCGAGCCTCATCGCCACTGGCGACGCTACTGGTGCAGATTAAAGCCGACCTGTTGGCGCTGCTGCGTAACCCCAGCTCACTGATTCCGACGCTGCTGTTCCCGCTGATGTTCTGGACGTTCTTTGGCCTGCCCAACGCCCGCCAAACCCAAGATGGTTTCAACGTCGGCGCGTACATTCTCGCCAGCTTTGCGATGTACTCCGTGATCCAGACCGTGCTGTTCAACCTGACCATCAGCATCGCCACGGAACGCGCCAGCGGCTGGTACAAATTCCAGCGCACGACGCCCGCTCGAGTCTGGCTGCTGTTCACCTCTAAGCTCGTCACGGTCTTGCTGTTGGCCTTGTTCGCGGTCAGCGTACTGCTGATCTACGGCTCGATCACGGGCGGCGTCAGCTTACCGCTGGGAACGTGGTTGTCCCTGATTGCTCGAGTGATGCTCGGCGTGCTGCCGTTCGCGGCGCTGTCCGTGATGATCGGGTATCTGGCGCGTGGCGCTCAGACCGCCAGCCCGATTGTCAACTTGGTTTTCTTTCCGATGTCGTTTGCCTCTGGGTTGTTCATTCCACTGCCCAGCCTGCCGAAAGTTGTGCAGGACATCGCGCCGTTCCTCCCCGCGTATCACGGCGGGCAACTTGCACGGGTCGCGGTCGGTGTCCCGAGCGCTCAGCCAGAATTGACGCACGTGATCTGGCTGCTCGGGTTCACCGCCCTGTTTCTGATATTGGCGGTCTGGGCGTACAAGCGCGACGAGGCCAGCAATTACCGCTAAAGTGAAGCCGTCATGACCGACCCCGCACAGCCGCAAACCCTGCTCGAGCGTCGCGGCGCTCAGGTTTGGGAACGCTGGTTTCCGCTGATCTGGCTGACTTTCCTCGCCTTCCCAGTGGCAGGCCTGCTCAGCACGCCGCGCCCGCCGCTCGAGCTGCTGTACGGCATTGGGTTGCTGCTGGGTTTCGTGCTGGTGTTTCTGTGGGTCTTTTTCTGGCCGCATCGAGAATCCGCCTACCTCGAGCGTCCCTACCGAATGCCGAGCGTCGTCGGCATGGTCGTCAGTTATGCGGTCTTTGGTCTGCTCTGGCCACTCGTGCAAACCGACGCGATTGGGTTGCTGATCTACGCGGGGTCAATGGCGGGTTTTCAGCGCAGCGTCAAACCCGCACTGCTGAGTATCGTCGTGGCGTTGATGATCGTGTTCGCGTTCGCACTGCAAGGTTCGGGATGGTTCGTCTGGAGCATCGCGTTCTTCACGCTGATCGCAGCACTCGGAAACCACGCGAGTTACCGCGAGATGATCGCGCAGAAGCTGCTCGAGCGTTCGCGTGAGGAAGTTGTCAGCCTCGCCAAGGTCGCCGAGCGCGAACGGATCGCTCGCGATTTACACGACTTGTTGGGGCACACGCTCAGCGTGATCGTGCTGAAATCCGAACTGGCCAGCCGCCTCGCGGACAAAGACCCGTCCCGTGCAATCAGCGAGATCCGCGATGTCGAACGCATTGCTCGAGACGCGCTGAGTGAGGTGCGCTCGGCCGTGCGCGGAATGCGCCAGACGACGCTCGAGGGGGAACTGCGAAACGTGCGCCTCGCGTGCGACGCGGCCAACCTCAAATTAGAATCGTACCTCGAGCCGCTTGACCTGCCGAGCGCGACCGAGCAAACACTGGCGTTCGCGCTGCGCGAAGCGGTCACGAACGTCATTCGTCACGCCGACGCCCGCGTTGTCACAGTCAGCCTCGAGCGCATGAATGGCACGGTGCGGTTGACGGTCACGGACGATGGCACGGGCGCGATTCGTGACGGCAACGGTCTGCGCGGGATGCGCGAACGGCTGACGCTCGGCGGCGGCTCGCTCGAGGTCAGCGCGAAGCGCTTGGTGGCGCTCCTATCGCTCGAGGTCAACCCGTGATTCGCGTGCTGATCGCCGAGGATCAAGCGCTGGTGCTGGGCGCACTGGCCGCGCTCCTAGAACTCGAGGAGGACATCAGCGTCGTCGCGCAGTGCGCGGACGGACAAGCAGCGCTGGAACAAACCCTCGAGATCATCCCCGACATCGTGCTGACCGATATCGAAATGCCGCAGATGACGGGGCTGGAATTGGCGCTCGAGCTGAAAAAACGCGGTGTATCAGCCAAAGTCGTGATCGTCACCACGTTCGCCAGATCAGGTTTTCTGCGCCGCGCTTTGGAGGCAGGCGTCAGCGGGTACTTGCTGAAAGACACGCGGGCGGCTGATTTAGCCGACGCGGTGCGCCGCGTCCACGCAGGCGGCCGGGCGATTGACCCGAATCTGGCGATGGACGCGTGGAGCGAAGCCGACCCGCTGACCGACCGCGAGCGGCAAGTGCTGCGCCTCGCTGGGCTGGGCGTCCCCAACAGTGAAATAGCTGGTCAGCTTGGGTTATCCGAGGGAACGGTGCGGAATTACCTGTCCGAAGCGATCAGTAAACTCGGCGCGAGCAACCGCATCGACGCCAGCCGGATTGCACGAGACAAGGGTTGGTTGTGAGGCTCGAGGGCTAGACTGAGCGCATGAGAAAATTCGGCATCGCCGCTATGATCGTGACTGCGCTGACCATCGGCAGCGCCGCACCGACCTCGTTCTCGCTCGAGGGGCCGTTCGCTGCTCAAGTCCCGCTGAGCACTCGAGGGACTGAGCGGGTTTTCATTCGTTTCAATCCGAGTTCGCCGCAACTCGAGGTGCGGGTGCGTGGGCAAACGCAGCGGCTCGGGTTAACAACACTCG
This sequence comes from Deinococcales bacterium, assembly GCA_025359505.1. Classification (GTDB taxonomy): domain Bacteria; phylum Deinococcota; class Deinococci; order Deinococcales; family JAAFIG01; genus JANYHH01. Next base: position 3,017 of record JANYHH010000072.1, on the reverse strand, counting down.
AGGACACGATGAAGGGCGATGTGCTGGTCAGCGATTTCAATTTTGATGGGTACGCGGACATCGCCGTTCCGAGCGGCATTGGTTACGGCGGCGTCAACTACTTTTACGATCTCTACACGTTCCAGACATCTCAATCAAAATTTGTACCACTCAGGTTTCCGAGCGACACTGGGTTGTGCAATCCCGTGATTCGCCCAGCCACGCGCACGATTGAAATGGATTGCAAGAGCGGCCCGTGGTACTACTCCACTGATTACCGTTTTTCACGCGGCAAGCCATACATCTACCGCACTGGCGAAATGGTTTTGCTGAACGCCTTTGACGAAAACGCTCTCGTCTACGCCGTCAGCATCTACAACCCGAGCGGCCTTGCCCTGCGCTCGAGCATCAGCGACGACCCGCACCGCGAAGTCGCACCGCTGCGTTACTTGCCACTCCCCAAAGCCATGCTGTACAGCGCCCCTCGAGCGAGCGCAATCACCGCAAGTTACATTGTGCGCGGCGATGCGATTCGCATTCTGGGTCTTTACAGCGGAGAGGCTGGGCAGTGGTTGAAAATCGCGTATCAGAGCCGCGAGCTGGGGCGGATCATTCGCTGGATTTTTCTCGAGGTGTGAGGGCTGCGACTGGATTCTGTTCTGCTGGATTCTGCACAGGTGGCGTTTCTGGCTTGACCACCACGCCGATCAGACCGCTGTGCAGATCGAGGCTGGGTTTGCGGCTCAAGTTCACCCAGAACTCGGTCGCACCCTGCGCCCCCTCGAGCCGCAGGTAACAGCGGCCCTGTTCGCGCTCGGACAGTCCGCGCTGCACTTCGACCCGCGTCAGTTGAGCATCACTCCAAACCTCCTGAAACGCTGGACTGGCCTCGAGCATTCGCAGCGCGGCTTGTACCGTCCACAGCTCGCGGGCGCTCAGGGTTGGCTCGAGGGGGGAGCCGTCGCTGCCCGTGACGAGGAGGGTGACGGGGTGTCCGTTGATTGTCTGCGTTTGCACGGTCTGGTTTTGCACGGTCACTCCTGATTATCGCGGCAACGGCCCGGTATACTGCACATACGCTGCGATCCAATCGCTGGCGATGGTTTGCTGTGCGATTGCTACCGGAATTTTCCCAGTGCAGATCAGTTCGTGAAGTTTGTTTTCCAAGTCGTCTTTGACATGAGCGTTCAGCGGTTTAGTCAGGTAGGATTCTGGCCAGAGGTTACGCACCGAGTTCGAGCCACCCAGCTCGAGCGAGATCAAATGATCGATCTCGTACTCGCCGGGCTTGCGCGTGCGAATACCGTACTGGCTGTAAACCTGACGCTTGAGGGCGCTTGGCACATCGCGCACCGTTTGGGTGTAACCGGGCGTGCAGATCGTTTTGAGGTTCGTGGTCAGCACGTCACCCGGCGTCATGTTCGGGTCTGGTCGCGCTCCGACCACTGCTGGAATACTGCCCGTCGCCACGCTCGAGTTGCCGCGTGCGAAGTACGGCGCGAGTTGCTGGTAAATCGCCACGCCGAGCAGCACCACGATCGCCAGCGTGATAAACCACGGGCGTCCATTTCGCAGATTTGAATTGCTACCAGCCATTCAGCGCTCCGTCTTTCAAGCACAGTTTGCGGGTCGCGCATGAAATCAAGATGGATTGAAAAACTGCCGCACCGTCTCGAGCCGCTGCTCTCGTATCGTCAGGCGTGAATCCGCACCGCCCCAAACAATTGACCCTCGAGACTTTCGACGCTCCGATCACGGTGCAGCAGCGCGACGATCGGCTGGCTTGCCCCGAATGCTCGGCGCGGCTCGAGACGGTGCGCGTTGGATCGCTCGAGATCGAGCGTTGCACCGCTTGTCACGGTATTTGGTTCGATGTGCTCGAGTGGGACGATGCGCGGCAACTCGAGGGGGCTGACCGACTCGAGATTGGTGATGCGAGGGTCGGTACGGCGCACGACGAGCACGCTGGTTTACACTGTCCAAAATGCCAGACCACGCCATTGACGCGCTTGGAAGTACCGCAGCACGCGGGGCTGCACATCGACAAATGCCCGAGCTGCTACGGCGCGTTCTTCGACGCTGGCGAATTCCTCGAGTACCGCGAGTTGACGCTGGTTGAGCGCTTGAAAAAATTCTGGCACATCAAGTAAACATCGCTCGAGCCGCGATCACGTCGCCGCCATCGCCTCGATCTCGAGCTTCCACGTCGGATCGAGCAATTGGCAGCAGATCACGGTGGATGAGGTCTGGTGCGTGCCGAGGTATTTGACGCGCATCTGCACGTTCGCCTCGTCGTACTTCGGGTCAGCCAGATAGGTTCGCAGTGAAACCAGATGGTGCAAATCCATATTGGCCGATTTGAGAATCGTTTGGATGTATTGCCAGATTACATCGGCTTGCTCCTCGAACGACTCTGGCATGGTTTTGCCATCTCTCAGATAGCCATTCAGTCCACTGATGATGAGCAGTCTCGAGTCGCCGCGAATTTCTGTCGCGTGACTGTAACAGCGGTAAGGCGCGAAGAGTTCAGCGGGATTGTGTTTGATCGTCGGCATCGTTCTCAAATCCTTTCAACTTGAATAGCTCGAGGCAACACGGGTTTCGTCAGCTCGAGAGCGAAGCCAACAAAACGAATCCCTCGAGCCATGATGGCTCGAGGGATTTGCCTGCTAACGCGGGTTTACAGCGTTGACGAAGCAGCCGCTCTGATGAAGGATTTGGCCAGCGCCAAGTTCGACGAGAGCGTCGAAGTTCACGTGCGCCTCGGTATTGACCCGAAGAAGTCCGATCAGAACGTGCGCGGCACGGTCGCGTTGCCGCACGGCACGGGTAAAACCGTGCGCGTGTTGGCGCTGACCAAAGGCGACGGCGTGAGTGCAGCCGAAGCCGCCGGAGCTGATTTCGTCGGCGGCGACGAACTGATCCAACGCATCGCCGAGGGCTGGCTCGATTACGACGCCGTGGTCGCCACGCCGGACATGATGGCCGCGATTGGCAGTAAGCTCGGTCGCATCCTCGGGCCGCGCGGCTTGCTGCCG
>JANYHH010000061.1 GCA_025359505.1 Deinococcales bacterium | reverse complement strand
AGGTCGAAGTGGGCTTGCAGGGCGTCTCGCACGGGTTTATGATTCATGTGGCTACTTTCTCCTTGGTCGGACGGAGTAGCCGCTATTGTCTCAGATTGCGTGGGGAACGTGCAAACTTGAGAAGTGTCCAGTAGTTAGACTGGATTCATGCTATTTACCGTCTGACGGACATCAGATAGCTTTTGGCTAAGTTTCTCGAGGATTGCTGATCGCGCTCTTCAACGTAATGAATACCAAAACCTGTGACCATGCGATTAGCGAATCCAAAGAGTGACGCGGCAAAGATCACATCTTCGACTGCTTTCTCAAGGTATCCAACATCCAGAACCTTCTGCACTTCTTCGTCTGTGACTTCGTTCCCGACGACCTTATCGGCGAAATCGAATAAGGCTTTAAGCTGCGCGGTCGGCTGACTCACCAGCGAACGCACCTCAGGGCCAGCGATGGCGTCAGCGGTATCTAAATGTCCCAAATGGCAGAAATCGCAACCGAATTTCATTGACACGTGAGCACCGACTAACTCGCGCTCGAGTGGCGACAGTCCGCTCTCGACGTTCATAATTTCATTGGCGAGTTCGAGGAACTTTTGAAAAACTTGCGGTCGGCGCTTGGCGAACGTACCCATGCCGTATTTCGTTGTTTCTGGAAAAAGTTGAATCATGGTGAGCCTCATTTTCTATTCGTAGTTGAGAAGGCGGAGGTTTGCCCTCGGATGCGAGATAGAACCCAGTGAGTTGCGTCTTCTGTCATGTTGCGAAAAGTCGAATAGATAAATTAGCGGGCTTGCTTCAGCTCGAGCCGCTTGCCCGGTATAGCGAGCGAGGCGAGCAGCGCCAACAGCGCCACGAACACGCTGACCAAATACACTTTTGACACCGCCGCCGCGAAGCTCGAGCGCAGCGCCAGCACGACGGCCCCGAGCGTAGGGTCAGCGGGTTTGTCTTTAGATTGGGCGACGATCACGCCCAATTCGCGGCTGGCGTCCGCGCCGGGCTGGGTCAGCGAACTGAGTTCAGCGCGAATCGCATTTGGGGCGCTGGCAATGAGCGGAGCGACATCAGTCTTCAGTCCGGCTGTCAGTGTCGCGCTCAGAACCGCGCCGAAAATCGCCGTGCCAATCGTGCCGCCCATCGATTGAAAAAACTGTCCAGTGGCGGTCGCCACGCCGATTTCCGAGGGCTGAGCCGACGTTTGCAGCGCCAATGTGTACAGCGGTAGCACCGGCCCAAACCCTAAACCCAATACGATCATGTAGAGCACCACCAACCAGTACGGCGTCGTTGCAGATAGGCTCGAGAGCAACACGAACCCAAGGACGATCAGCATCACGCCACCGACGATCAGGCTTTTATACGCACCGAGTTTTGATGCGAGATTGCCCGCGCTGAGCGCCCCGACGATTAAGCCGAACGTCAATGGGATCACGGCCGTTCCGGCCTGCGTGGCGCTGACCCCTTGCACGTTGACGAGGTACAAACTCAGGAATAGCAATGCTCCCAAAAACACCGCGCCCACGAAGAACCGCGCTGTGACCGCCCAAGCGAAGGTCGGATTCTTGAAAAGTTTCAGTGGCAGAATCGGGCTTTCGTGCCACGCTTCCACGATTAAAAGCGCCACGAGTGCCAGCGCCAACAGCGCGAACAGCCCCAGCAGCGTCGGACTTGCCCAGCCGTAGCTACCGTCCGCGCCCCACGTGAAGGCCAGCAGCAGTGGCACGGTGAGGACGACGATCAGCGCCGCACCGAGTACGTCCACGCGGGCTGGCTTGCTGCTTGTCAATACGGGCATTTTGGAGAGGATCAGCGCCAGCGCAACCAGCCCAATTGGGATGTTGACGTAAAACACCCAGCGCCAAGAGACGAAATCGGTCAGGAAGCCGCCGAGCAGCGGCCCGATCACGCTCGAGAGTCCGTAGACTGCGCCGAGGATGCCTTGGTACTTGGCCTGCTGTTGGGGTGGGTACAGATCAGCGATGATTGAAAATGCAGTCGAGGCGAACGCGCCTGCCCCAATGCCCTGTACAGCGCGAAAGATCACCAGTTGCAGCATCCCGCCGCCGAGCGCCCCACCCCACGCTTCAATGCCCGCCAGTCCGCACAACACCGAGCCGAGCAGGAAAACGACGATGCCAAAAACGAGAATCGGTCTGCGCCCGTAGATGTCCGATAGCTTGCCGTAAATCGGGACGGTCGCGGTGCTGGTGAGCAAATACGCAGTGGTGGCCCACGCATAGAGCGATAAGCCATTGAGGTCGCGCACGATGCGCGGCAGCGCGGTGGCGACAATGGTCTGATCGAGCGCTGAGAGGAACAGCCCGAGCATCGTGCCTAGCAGGATCAGTCCCTTGGTGCGGTCATCCAGAAGCTGAGCTGAATTCGGTTGGATGGGCGCACTGGATTGAGTCATGGGGTCTCCTTGAGCAGCTCGAGGGAATACAACTTGCGTTCTTGGCAGGATAAAACTCGTCTTACTTAGACGAGTTAGCATCTCATTTATACTAGTTTGGTGTCAACCCAGACTGTACTCACCCCCGCAGATTTGGTGATTCTCAGCGTGATCGCGGAGCAACCCCGCCACGGTTACGATCTCAAAGCAGAACTCGAGCACCGCGAGGTCCACGATTGGGTCAGCGTTTCGCGCCCGCAGGTCTATTACTCGCTGCGTAAGCTGGCAAATCAGGGGTATATCGCAGTCGCACCAAGGAGCAGTGAAAGCGGCGGCCCCGAGCGGCAGGTCTACGCGATCACGCCCGCTGGGACGCACGAACTCGCTCATTCACTGGGACGCGACGAGTGGGCCACGAGCAGACCACCGCAACCGTTCCTGATCTGGCTGGCGATGTCCGCGCACGCCGACCGCGCCACGCGCACCCGAGTGCTCGAGGCTCGGGCAGAGTTCATCGAGGACACGCTGACCCGAGAGCGCCAGACGCTGGTGAGTTTCGGCAAGTACGACGGGCCGATGGTTGAGGAAGGTCTGATGATGGTCGAACTCGCTATCGCGCAGCTCGAGGCTGAGCGCGATTGGTTGAAGCGGGTGCGCCGCCGCTTGCTGCGTTCGAGCGCTAAAACCCGTGGCTAGTCGAACGATTAAACATTCCTAGCGCCCTCGAGCTTCGTGAACAAGGAAAAATCACCAATGATTAAAACCGAGAATTTCGAGCAAGTCGAAGTGTCTTCAACCGAGCAACTGCGTGCGTGGCTCGAGACGCATCACACGCAGCAAGCGAGCGTCTGGGTCGTGACGTTCAAGAAACACACGGGCGAGCGCTACGTTTCAAAGCAACAAGTTCTCGATGAACTGCTGTGCTTCGGGTGGATCGATGGCATTGCACGAAAACTCGACGATGACCGCACGATGCAACTGATTGGCCCGCGCCGCGTGCAGCACTGGGCGCAAAGCTACAAGGACAGGGCAGACAAGTTGATCGTCGCTGGGCGAATGCAGGCGAGCGGACTGACGGCAATAGCCGCATCCAAACGTGCAGGGCTGTGGGAGTACATGGCTGATGTCGACGCCCTCGAGCTGCCGAGCGACTTGATTGCAGCCTTGGAAGCTCATCCTCGAGCCGCCGCTCAGTTCGCTGGTTTTCCGCCTGCCAGCACACGCTTCGTACTGCGCTGGATCAAGCTCGCCAAAACCCCGGCGACGAGGGCCAAGCGCATTCAAACCCCGGCGCTACTGGCGGCTGACAACAAACGCATCCCCGGCAGTTGATACCAAGACATCATCCGATCATTCCTGAAACGGATCTCGAGGAAGCGTTGTCCAGCACGCGAGAAACGCTGAACGTGCCGAACAAGTCTAATCTGAAATTCACCTCGAGATCACACCCAGATACTCGTGCTCGAGATTTGTGATGGCTCGGCATTTGCTGACGTTCGAGCGCATCGTCTCGAGAATCGCCCGTCGCTCCCTCGAGCGACCACCGCACCGCCCTGAACTGGCTTCACATCGCCAAGGTCTTGGCCAGCTCCCGCATCTCGAGCGACACGTCTTTTTTCTTCTCCCACGTTTCATGCAGCGGGACGTGCACGACTTCGCCCGCGTGAATGCCGACCATCACGTCGCTTTTACCGTCCAGCAGCGCGATCACGGCCGCGTTGCCCAAGCGACTGGCCAGCACGCGATCCGAGGCGGTCGGGCTGCCGCCGCGCTGCACGTGACCCAGAATGCTGACCCTCGCATCCAAGCCAGTGGCTTTACTCACCGTATCCATGACCTTCAAACCGCCGCCCTCGTAGCCTTCGGCGACGATGATGATGCTCGAGGTTTTGCCCTTCTTGGCGCTCTCGCGCACAATCTCGATGACTTGCTCCAAGCTTTCGGGGCGCTCTGGGATCAGAATTTCCTCTGCGCCACCCGCAATGCCGACATCCAGCGCGATGAAGCCCGCGTGACGACCCATCACTTCGATGAAAAACAGCCGCTCGTGGCTGGCGGCCGTGTCGCGGATGCGATCAATCGCCGAGAGCGCGGTGTTGACGGCCGTGTCGTAGCCGATGGTGTAATCCGTGCCGTAAAGGTCATTGTCAATCGTGCCGGGCACGCCGACGGATTTGATATCATGCTCCAACTCCAAGTAGTGCGCCCCGTGGAACGAGCCGTCGCCGCCGATCACGACCAAGCCTTCGATGCCTGCCTCTTTGAGTTTGCTCGCGCCGATGGCGCGACCTTCCGGAGTGTAAAACGCCTTGCAACGAGCCGTCAGTAGAATCGTGCCGCCGCGCTGCACGGTGTTGGCGACCGAACGGGGCCCGAGGGTTTCAAACTCGCCGTCCATCATCCCGGCGTAGCCGCGCCGCACACCGATCACTTCGATGCCCTTGGCAGCGCCCGTGCGTACCACGGCGCGAATCGCGGCGTTCATGCCGGGTGCATCGCCGCCGGAAGTCAGGACTCCAATTCGTTTCATTCGTTCCCCCAGTGAAAGACGGTGTTCCAGACAATCTTTTGAAACTTTACCACGCACCAGAAAAAGGCTCGAGGCTAGGTGCTGTTCAGGATTCAGTTTGGCGCTGCGCGTTCAGCGCCGCGTCATAGGCGGCGTTACGATCTGCGCCCAAGGCTTGCAATGCGGCGCGAATCTCTTTGACGCTTTGACCCTCCAATCGCAAGTCGCGGGCGAGCGCGTCAAAATCCATGACCTCGAGACTGACGGGTTTGCCAGATACGATCAGCACGATCTCGCCGCGCACCGTGCCAGCACCGAAATGCGCGTGAGCCGTTTGGAGCGAGCCTCTGTACACCTCTTCGTGGAGCTTGCTGAGTTCGCGGGCGACCGCACATGGACGCTCAGCACCGCAGACCATCATCAATTGCTCCAAGGTCTGCACGATGCGGTGCGGTGATTCGTAAATGGCGGTCGTCACGGCGCTCTGGGCGATCACCTCGAGCTGCGCTTTGCGGGTCGCACCGCTGCGGGCTAAAAAGCCGTAAAACGCGAAGCTGGCTGTGGACAAACCGCTCAGCACCAGCGCAGGAATCAGCGCGGTCGCGCCGGGCAGCGCTTCGATGCGGTAATTCAGCTCTAAGGCAATCGCCACCAATTCCGCGCCGGGGTCGGACAGTCCGGGGCTGCCCGCATCGCTGATGAACGCGAGGCGCGGGTAGCGAGTCAGAACCCCTCTGGCTCGAGTCGCCATTGTATGCGCGTCAAGGCGCTCCACGGGCTTGTTGATCCCGAAATGCGTCAGTAATTTGCGCGAGTGCCGCGTGTCCTCGCAGGCAATCGCGTCCACGGTTTTTAAAATTTCGAGTGAGCGCAAGGTCATGTCGCCCAGATTGCCGATCGGCGTGGGGACGAGGTAAACGATTCCGGCAGCGAGGCTCACGACGCTTTTGAGCTTACCAGCTTGGCTCGAGGGATCACGGGTTGGGTATGACTTGAGCGCGAACTGGAGCGAAACACACCATCGCTCGAGACTTGCACGACCGCGACGCGGCGCAACTCGAGTTGCGGGCAGGTCTGCGGCGCGGACGGCAACGATTGATGGACATGACGCTGATCGCCTCGAGTCACATGGTCGGGCGAGGATTCAGTCTGATACGCGTCTTGCGTTCTTTTTTAGGTGGCGTGAACGCGCTGGTGATCGTAGCCCGCAGCAGCTCGCCCTCGCCAATCGTCACGGTCACGACCGCGCCTTCCGGCAGCTTCGCGCCTTCGAGGACAATCACGCCGTCACGCACCACGCCTTTGTAGGCTTTCACGGTTTGCTATTGTACAGGCTGGTGGTCAAGACGTCGTTCAGGGTTTCACAATTGCCTACCCCTATTCGTCCAGATGATCGCGCAAGCGCTGCATGCGTTGCTCCAAGCCCGGTAGATCACGCCCGCGACCGCGCTCCAAACTGAGGTAGGTTTCAAAAACCTCTAGGGCCTCGCGTTTGCGACCAATGCTGGTCAGCAAATCCCCCAGATGCTCACTGTCATCAAAATACGCGTCCATATCGTCCGGTGCAGCCAGCACGCGTTCCTTGATGCGCGTCACCCGTGTGGTCACGGCGCGGTAGCGGCCCACGCGCTCACGGATCAGCAACCACGCCAGCACGAACAGCGCCCCCAACACGGCGGCGACAATACTGCTAGCCTGCGGCACGCCGCCTTCGCGAGCCAGCCTGACCAGCACGGGAAACAGCAGCGACAATCCGACCAAGACTGCCAGCAGCGCCGCGTAATTCATGGGCGGTATCTTAACTCGAGCCACTGGCAGCGGCTCGGCTCGAGGGCGAGGCATGAAATCTTGAATCACGGTCTGAGCAGTGTACGGGTTTTACGGGGTAAGCGTCTGAGTCAAAACTGAAAGCGATTCTGAAGGTGTAACTGGCGCACACCTCGAGATCGTTTACATCCAGCAGCGGTTACTCGAGCCTCGTCCAACGGTTCGCATCCCTGACATTGTATTTCTCGAGTGTTTGACGCAGCGCGTCCTCTAAGCTCAAACCCAGTTGATTGGCGAGGCACGTGACCACGAACAGCACGTCGCCAATCTCCTCGAGCGCACTGCTCGGCGCTTCGCTCTCCTTCTTCTTTTTGTGTCCGTGCAGGTGCGTGACCTCGCGGGCGAGTTCGCCGACCTCTTCGGACAGGCGCACCATGTTTTCCAGCGGCGGGAAGTAGCCCTCTTTGAATTGCGAGATGTACGCGTCCACATCGCGCTGCAAATCGTTCAGTGTCATGCAGGAAGATTGACACGAAAAAACGGAAGGCAACATACCTTCCGTTTTCTGACTCGAGCGTTGTGTTCAGCGCACGTACAAGAACGCCTCTTTGACATCGCGGGACTGGACTGGGTACGGCTCCAAGTATGCGAAGGTCTGGGTTTCCAAGTAGCGCTCGCCGTACCCGTTCAGGAACGAGACGTTGCTGGGTTGCGGTGTGAAAAACGCACGAAAGCGCGTCGTGCCAGCGGGTGCGCTGGCGGTCAAGCCGAGATTGCGCGGAATGATGTTCTGGCCCCTCGAGACGGGAATGTTACGAATTTCTGCGTTGCGGTATTCAAATGGATTGTAAATCACCAGCGTGACAAAGCCAGCTTCTCGAGCGGTCAGGCTCAGCGAGATTTGCTCACCGATGCCGTAAGTTGCGCCGTTGCCGCGTGTCGGTTGGAAATTTTGAATCGCATTGCCGACTTGCACGCCGAACGAGATACTGACCGAGACAGATACGCCGCTTTGCTGCGCTGGAGCGGGTTCACTCGAGGTCACACTGCCATCACTGTTCACGGGACGAACCACATAGAAGCAGGAGGTGAAGCTCAGGGCCAGCGCCGCCAAAATCAGAATTCTCTTCATGGGGAACACTGTAATCCAAGAATCTGAGCGCGAAGCGTTAAGTAAATAAGCCCTCAAGTTTTGATGAGACAACGGGGTTGCTTAGCGCCGCAAATACATTTCGAGCGTCGCGGGGTTTGAAACATTGAATGTCACCGCATCTGGCACGATGCGTTTGACCATGCCCGTCAGCACCGCGCCGGGCCCGAACTCGATGAACTCGGTGACGCCCAAAGCGGCTAGCCGCTGCACGCTCTCCACCCAACGCACGCTGCCCGTGACCTGACGCGACAGCAGATCCGGCAGCAGGGACGCGTCGGTGTTCTCGAGCGCGGTGACGTTCGCCACGACTGGGAAGTAAAAATCGTGAAATTCGGTGATGGCTAAATCCTTTTCAAAGCGCTCTCGAGCGGGTTGCATCAATGAACTGTGAAACGGGGCGCTGACCTGTAACGGAATCACTCGAGCACCAGCGGCTTTCAGTGCGTCCGTGGCAGCGGCCACGCCCGCGACCGATCCCGAGATCACGGTCTGCTCCGGCGTGTTGAGGTTCGCCACCTCCGCCCCCTCGATACTGGACAGCACCTCACGGATCGCCTCGAGACTGAGCTTCAAGACCGCTGCCATCGCGCCTTCCCCGACAGGTACGGCCGCCTGCATGTAATGCCCCCGCGCCCGCACCAGCCGCAGTGCATCGTCGAACTCGAGCGCTCGGGCGGCGACGAGCGCAGAAAACTCACCGAGGCTGTGACCGGCCGCGAAATCAGGCGTCAAGCCAGTCGCCGCTCGCCAAGCGCGGTAACAGGCGACGCTTCCAGCGACGAGCGCGGGCTGCGCGTTCTCCGTCAGTCTCAGCGCGTCCTCTGGCCCATCAAACATCAATGTCTCCAAGCCCGGCAGCACTTGAAACGCCCGCTCGAGCAGCGATCTGGCGCTGTCGTTGTCATCAAAAAACTCGCGGGTCATGCCAACGCTTTGCGAGCCTTGACCGGGGAAGAGTGCGGCGATTTTTTGCATGGCAGAGTGTACCAAGGCGCACTCGAGACGGCGCGGCTCGAGATTCATTAAGTTTTTAACGTCAGGCTGGGCGGTGATCGCGGTTAGGAACGTACCTGACGAATTTTTGGTCTCGAGCCACAAAAAAGGGTGAGCCAGAAACGGCCCCCCCTTTGCGAACAGTGAAAAATTTATTTCAGTTCGATAACCGCGCCCGCGTCCTCGAGCTGCTTCTTGAGCTTCGCAGCATCTTCTTTGTTCGCGGCTTCCTTGATCGTGCCACCGTCTTCGGTGAGCTTCTTGGCTTCGGCGAGGCCCAGACCAGTGATGGCGCGGACTTCTTTGATGATGCCGATTTTCTTGGCGGCGTCAATGCTTTTCAGGATCACGTCGAACTCGGTCTGCTCTTCGACAACGGCTGCTGGGCCAGCGGCGGCCGCTGGGCCGGCGGCGACCATCGCGGTCACGCCCCACGACTCTTTGAGGTCGTCAATCAGGGATTTCAGTTCCAGAATAGTTGCGCCGGAAAGTTGCTCTTTGATGCTGGCAATGTCTAAAGCCATGGTGGTTCTCCTTATTTGACCCGCTCGAGTCTCGAGGGGCTTTGACAGCGGGTTTAGGACTCGGCTGGTGCTTCGGGTTCAGTGGCTTCGGGTTCAGTGGCTTCGGGTTCAGCGGCTGCTTCTGGTGCGGCTTCGACCGCTACTGCTTCTGGCGCTGCCGCCTCGACTGCTGGTGCAGCCTCGACTGGTGCTGCATCTGCTGGAGCTGTTTCGCTCGAGCTGCCGCCGCCGTCTTTCTCGACTTTGGCTTCCAAGATACCGACGAACTCTTGCAGTTTGCCGCTCAGCACGCCGACAACCATCCCGCGCAGCTCTTGCTTGCCGGGCAGTTTGGAGATGTCGTCGAACTTCTTGGCGTCCAGATACTCGCCGTCCAGCACGCCGCCTTTACCGCTCGGGATGCCTTTGTCGTTCTTCTTCGCAAATTCCGTCAGGGTCTTGATGGGTGTGACCGCATCCTCACCGACCAGCACGAGAGCGCTGGGGCCGTGAAACAGGTCGCGCATCTCGAAACCGTTCTCCGAGAGCGCTTTGTGCATCAAGGTGTTCTTGGCAACCATCAGCGAAGCACCGACGCCGCGTAATTCCTTACGCAACTTGACGACTTCGTTGGCGGGCAAGCCTTGGTAATCCACGACGAAGAAGCTCGACTGCCCTTTGAGGGCGCTGCGTAATTCCTCGAGCGTTTGTGTGTTGCGGGGATTCGCCACTTTCTGAGCCTCCTTCTTACGATCTGCCAAACGAAAAAGCGCGTTTGGCTCGAGAATCTGACCTCGAGAAAACGCGGACTCGGTGGCAAAAAAGTTTGCGACTCGTGACGCGCATCTCGGCGGGGAGGGACTTTAAGCTTGGCAGCCCCCGCTGTCTGTGATGCCCGCAAGCAAAAACTTGCGTATTGCCAAAATCTTGGCAGCTCGAGCAAGGTATCACAGCGGTGCGCGACTTGTAAAGAGTAAGCGCTTCGTGCTAGATTCTTCGTCGGCCTGAACGCTTGGTAGAGCTTCATGCCCCGGACGCGCCCTTCCGGCACGCCTCGAGTAAATGAGTCCCCCGACTCAACGCTCGAGCGGCAAAGCGGCACAACACGCGCTCGAGCAACAAGCTCATCGCGTGACTGTCGGAGGATAGACGTGTTCAAAACTTACATGCCCCCAACCAACGCTGAGGCTGCCCGCTGGGTCGTGATTGACGCAGCCGGAATGACCTTGGGTCGTCTGGCCACGCAAATCGCTACTTTGATTCGCGGCAAACACAAGCCCGATTACACCCCCAACGTTTCCAACGGCGATTTCGTGATTGTCTTGAACGCCGCGCAGATCGTGCTGACCGGCAACAAAATGCAGGGCAAGATGTACACCCGTTACACGGGTTACTCCGGCGGTCTGCGCTTGGAAAGCGCCGAAGTCGCGCTCCAAAAGCACCCAGAGCGCGTGATCGAACACGCCGTTTTCGGCATGCTGCCCAAAGGTCGCCTCGGGCGCACACTGCACACGCACCTGAAAGTCTACAAAGACGAGATTCACCCGCACGCCGCGCAGCAACCCGTGAAAATTGAATTCCCGTTCGGCAAAAGGGAAGGTAAGTAACCATGATCGAAACTTTCTACGGCACGGGCCGCCGCAAGGCCAGCATCGCCCGCGTTTTCTTACGCAACGGTGAGGGCAAGATCACCGTTAACGGCAAAGACTTCCAAGATTACTTTCGCGGCATCATCCGCGCCGTGCAAGCCTTAGAGCCGCTGCGCGTCACGGGTGCATTGGGACGCTTCGACGCGACGATCACCGTCGCTGGCGGCGGCCCCGGCGGACAGTCTGACGCGATCAAGCTCGGGCTGGCGAGGGCCTTGGTGCGTTTAGATTCTGAGAACCGTGCGAAATTGAAGCCCGCTGGATTGCTGACCCGTGACTCCCGCGAGGTCGAAAGCAAGAAGGCAGGTCTGAAGAAGGCCCGCCGCGCACCACAGTTCAGCAAGCGCTAAACCGCACAGCCCCTCGAGCCGTTCAGTCTCGAGTTCAAACCCCGCGCATCTGCGCGGGGTTTTTCGTTTTATTGCGGGTTCAGGCAGAATCGCTTCGGATCTCATTGGATCAGTCAATCCCAGCACGCCAAAATCTGCTGCCACGACGCGAGTAACTTTCGTAAAAGCGGGTGTCGTGCTTCTTCTGGTGCTCGAGGGTGAGATTTCGCGTTCAGCATGAATGGTGCGAAGCGACGGACGTACAACGAGTTATTCGCGGATCAAATGATTCGCTTGTTACTCGTAGAGTTGAGCGTCGAGAAATGCTGGGTATTGCTGGAGGACGTGCTGAATCTCGAGGTCAAAGCGCTGTGAAACCCGCTAGGCTATTATTTTAGTATAATTACTGAAATTATTCATTCATTAAACCCTAGTTTTGTCTGCGAAATGGCATCTTCATTGTTCTCCGTTTCTCAAACAGTGGTACGGTGAATTATGGCAACTTCAATCTCATTTCTTGGTAGTTTCTTACGCAATGTTTACCGAGTTGGGTTAGGACTGCTACTCAGCCTAACAACGCTGAGCGCCTGTACTTCACCAAACGTTCAATTGCAGGTGGCCTGTAGGGGTATGATGTGCGGCGCTGAGACCGAGCGCTACATCGGCTCAGGTCTGGGTGTCTGGAATTACGAGAACGCGACCACCAGCACTCAACCGCTGAAGATAAGACTGAGTGGTTTAAACAGCAATAATGTGACCCTCGTACTGACCAACGCCACGGCACAGGCACAAGAATTGCGCGGGGAGTGGATTGGACGAGGAAACCTCGAGCGGGTCGCTCCCCCGAAATTCGTCCCAGACACATCTGATGTCGTTCCTTCTGGCGAGTTTCCCAAGCCGCCCACAGCGCAGCAGCGGACTTGGACTGTGCCACAGAACGTCACGACAACAAAGGTCAGTTACCGTCCTTACACCGCTACCTTAAGGGCGCAAGTTACCTCCGGGGGATTCACCCACAAGCTCTGGGTGGTCAATGAATCGTGGAATCCGCGCTTGCGCGGTGTCTTCTCAGTCCTCGCTGCTGGGTTCTTCGGATCAGCCCAGTACCTTGGATTGCTGCCGCAGTATCTGGCGGATTTCGGGGTGCGACCTTGGGGAGATTATCCACAGACCGCTGCGAATAGTGATCTTATCCCGTCCCAGACACGGGATGTCAATTACGTGATGGCCCCCACAGGAAGCGTGGACTTCTTTAACTTTGATGAGTTGCGCTTTCCAGCGGCTTTCCAAAACAGCAACGGTGCTTTGATGGTGTTTATCAACAGCGCTCGCTTCGCTTGTCAGGGCATTCCCGAAGGGCAGTGCTTCAATGGTGAATTGGTTGATCTGTACACGCCGCTTTTCGGGCTTTACCTTCACGAGTTAACGCATCTGTTTCAAGCCTATCAACGCACGGTTGTTCGCGGCAAAGATCAAACCTTCGAGCCGTGGCTAAATGAAGCGATGGCTTCAGCTTATGGTTACACGGTCTCTGCCTCCCGTTTTCCAGCGGGGTACTTCAACCGTCTCGAGATCAATGGCTGGTTCGCCAGCGGGTACGCCTGCTCGCTGAACGACAATTCAGGCAGGGTTGGCAACGCTATTCAAAACAAAAATTGTCTGCAAAACTATTACAAGGGTGGTCAAGCGTTCCTCGTGTTCCTCGCCCAGCAGTACGGCACTGAGATTTTTACGCGTTTAATTCAAGCCAAGGGAACGGGCATTGACGCTCTGGACGCAGCCATCAAAGCGTCTGGGGGGACGGGTTTCAAAGACACCTTCAGACGCTGGGGAGGGATGCTTGCACTCCCAGACGCGGCGGCTGTTCCCGAAGGGTACGGCTATCCAGCGAGGAATTTTAGTGCGGCGAGCCAGTGGAAAATTCCTGCTTTGGGCGGTAAAGACTTCGCTTCAACGCTCCGACTGATCTCTCCCTTCCCAAACGAGATCAAGGCTTACAGTCACCTGCCTTTGGTTGATGTGGCTCAATCTGGCGTCTACACCCGCGAGGTTCTGGTTCCGCCCGGCGTGATGCTCAGTGTATATATTCAGTAACGCTGAACTTCAGTTTGGCGTACAACGCTGCTTTTTGAGTTCCAGAGAATAAGTTGGGCTTAATACAACTCGAGTCGCTCCGAGTAAAATTAGCCGCAAGTTGAAAGAACATCTCAGGGATCATCGAAGCGCGACGCCACTGCTCGCCGTCTGAATCGCGGCGAGCAGTGCGGGCCGTCCAGCACCCTCGAGCCACGCATC
Source organism: Deinococcales bacterium (assembly GCA_025359505.1). Lineage (GTDB taxonomy): Bacteria > Deinococcota > Deinococci > Deinococcales > JAAFIG01 > JANYHH01. The sequence goes on along the minus strand of JANYHH010000061.1, from coordinate 25,544 downwards.
CATCGTCAGAAGTCTGGGAAACTCCATGCGGAGCGCTGCAATGTCCGCATTGCCCGCAAGACGGCCTTGGTCGACGAGTCCGGCGAGTCCGCCAAGAAAGGGGTTTTGCTCCAGCAGCTCGTCTGGAAAGCGGTGATAGGTGATCTGACGCCCTGACGCTCGAGTGAATTTTTCGGCCAGTTCGTTGCCGGTAACCACGTCACCAGCGATCTCAAATGTGCGTGATCGGAATTTCGCGGGACTAGCGAAAATACTGGCGACGATTTTGCCGATGTCTTCCACGGCGATGAATTGCATCGCTTGGTCAGGTTTCATCAAAAACGAGAACTCACCGCGATCAAGTCCCATGCCCGGAAGGGCTAGGATTTCCATAAACGCGCTCGGGCGGATGATCGTACTCGAGAAACTCAGGCGGCGGATGTGCGCCTCGATCTCGCTTTTGCTATCGAAGTGTCCTATTCCGGTCGCAGTCGGCCCGGCGGCGTTCGCGGAGCTGTAAACGAAGTAATGAACGCCGCTTGCAACCGCGATATCTGCGACCAATTTCCCGTATCGCACTTCGTCTTCGTCGGTCACGCCGTAAGCCGCTCCCTGTCCGGAACTCGGTTGGACGCTGAAGACCCCATCCGCGCCAGCCATGGCAGCCTGAATCGAAGAGGAGTCCGCCAAATCGCCCTGAACGGTCTCGATCCCTTGGGCTACGAGCATCTTGGCTTTTTTGCTGGTCGTGTCGCGCACCAGTGCTCGAACTCGCCAGCCATCCAGCCGCAGGGCGCGGGCGACGGAGCCACCTTGCTGTCCCGTACCACCAAAAACAACGATGGTTTCACCTGAATTATTCACACATTCCTCTCTCAATGGCAGGTAGGTTTGCCTCAATCTGAAGAATCCTCACGCTTCAAGTATCTCGAGTGTGCCTGTTGCCGTTCTGAGGTGTGCCTGAACTTTACAAGCGAGGTTAGATTTCATGGTGAGGGAGGAAACAGTGAAAGTTGAATGGCGCAACAAGTAGCAACGTGGTTACGATCAGCCGCGAAGAATCTAAAATCGTGTATGAGAACGTCATTGAGTTACTTTGCCGAGAGATCGACCTTCACTACCCTCAGCCCAATACCCAGCGGAGTTCAGACTCCACGCAGACATGCGGGGTGATAGCAACTCACCCACTTGGGAGAGGCGAAGTAGTATATTGACATTTTTACTTGTGTACATATATAATTTAACACATGAGTAATTCACTTCCTAAACGCAGCAAAACCAAAACCGCCTCTCGAGCCGAACTTAGCGCCGCATACGCACCGAACGCGCAGCCGCTTACGATCGAACGGGTGCAACTCGGTGTGAAGATGGAGAAACGCATGGTCAAAGTCCTCAAAGCCCTCGCGGAATCTGCGGACATGAACCTTGGCGAAATGCTCGAGGATATTGTGCTTCACGCTTTTGAGGGCGTATCGACATTCAGCGAATCAGCAGCGCTCGAGGCGGTCAAAGATTTCAAGCGTTTATACGGTGTAAATTACGACGTTCACGATGGCTATCGGTTCGCAAAATCAGACTGACCTGCGTGGTTCTTCCCGCCCCAGCCGCTCGAGAATCAGTGCCAGCACGCCCGTCACCGCGAGGCTGCCCAGCACGAGCGGCGGGCTGAGCAGTGCCGCGAGCGCCGCGCCAGCGAAGACGCCGGTTTGCATCACGCGCCAGTTTTGATCTTCAAAGGGCCCACCGCCGTCGTTCTGGCTCGAGGGGCCGCGCCTGAGCGCACTCAGCGCTCCGATAGCGGCCAGTGCAAGGGCCATCGGCACATTCCCGCCTCGAGCGGGGGTGAAGAACACCGCGACGACCCCGAGTCCCGCGACCGTCACGCTCCACCACGTGCCGCGTCGCAAGGAGAGCGCAGCGAGACTGGCGACGCTCAGTGCGCCCAGCGGTAAGCCGGTCAGCAGTTGCGCGATGGATGGTGCGCTGGCAATCAGCAGCTCGTCGCCAATCTTTAGGGCGCGTCCCGTGCTGTTCAGTCCCGCTCGAGCGGCGAGCATCAGCACGCCTGTGGCGCTGAGCGCGGTGAAGGCTAAACCTCGAGCCTCGGGGATGGACAGCAATGCGATCAGCGCAGCGCTCGAGGCGGCGGTGGCGGTCAGTGGTCGGTCTGGGTCGAGTTCTCGTGCCAATGCCCAGCTTGAGAACGCCCAGCCTGCGCCTGAGATGATTTCACCGATTGAGCCGCGTTGCGCCGCGACAATGGCGGCTGCGACGACTGGCGCAGCCAGCGCGAAGAGGTTGGACGGTAGCTTGACATCAAGCCCGCGATCCAAACTGGTCACGTATTGCAGGGGCGTCGTGGCTGCGTCGGAGGTGGGTTTCTGTGTCATCTGTGTCATTGGGTCAGCTCCTCGAGCTTGTCCTGCGCGGCGGGTTCAGCGCTGGCGTTGGTGACGGGTGGCGCTGAGCCGACAGTCTGCCCCGTTCGCAGCGCCTCGGCCACTAGATGCTGCATTCTCGTCAATGATTCCCGAGAGAATCGCACCTGCAAGCGCCGCCCAAAGAGCGCGAAGCCGATTTTGTAGAACGGGTTACGGATCACGCCCGTCTTGGAAAACGCCGAGATCCGAAATTGCACCCTTCCCGTCGGCAGGTGCTTGACGATTAAAAATTCGATCTGCCCGCGCTCAAAATGCCCCTCTAAGGTCGCGTAGCGGTAGCCCCAGACGCGCTCCTGCGTCTGAGGGCGTAACTCGTCAATCACGGCGTTGACCCGCACGCCGAAGTAAAAGGTGAAGATCAAAAATCGCGCCTTTAAAAGCATCACGCGCTGCTCGAGCGGCGTGTCGGGCACGAAGATTCCAGTGATTAAATTCGGCGGTGGGAAGCGGTACTCGCGCAGCACAGCGGCAGCCGCGTTGAATGCGCCGCCCTCAAGCGGCTCACCGCTTGGTTCGCTGGGCAGGTCGGCTTCGTAGGCGTCCAGATGCCAGCCGTTCGCAGCCGTGAACTCCTCACGACGCTCCAAGTCCACGTTCAGCGCCAGCTTCCCCAGTGCCTCGAGCCTTGATTGATACGGCGTCAAATCCCTCATGTGCGCTGCTCCTCGAGCGGCTGCTCACTGACGATGACCTCGCCGATCATTTCACTTTCGCTCAAGGTAGCGATGCGTTCCAAGAACGTGCGCCACGTCGTCGTTTGCAGCCCCTTGCCCAGACCCAACTTATCGTAGCCCAGATCCACCACCGCGTCCCTCGAGCGGGCCCAACTGGTGATCGTCGCCAGTAGCTCACCCAGCCCTGCTCGAGAAACCGCGAACCTGATCTTGCCCGCTTCGGGATGACCGCGCAGCGTGACGAAACTGAACGCGTCGGGCGCGACTTCGATCACGCGCACCGCGCCGTTCCACGGGCCCAGAATCTGAATGTCGAACTCATCACCGAGTTTTAGTCCCCACGGCGACCCATTCGTCTTTTCAAACGCCGCCAGTTCATCCGGGCTGAGCGCTGACAAATTCTGCTTGACCCGATCCATGAGCGCATTCGGCTCCAAGGTTGACCGCAGCCGCACAGCGTAATGCCGCCCCAGCAATGTCCCAAAGCCCTCGCCCTCCAATTGGACGTTTTCGGTCAGCAGATGCGCGGGCACGGTTGGCGGGTCTGGCAGCGGTGCGCGGCGCTGGATGGCTGGCTGACGCATCTGCTTGAAAAAACCCATCAGCCGAGCGAGTACGCCGGGACGGGCTGTTTGCGGAGCGTCTGGCAGTGCTGGTTTCACGGCCGAACCCGCCGCACGATGGATTTGAACAGTCCCGTGCCAACCGTGCGCTGCGAACGCCACGCGACAATCAATGCTCCGAGTGTCAGCACGCCCGCCAAGCCCGTCAACAGCGAATCCCCTCGAGACCTAGCCAGCGCCCGAGGAATCTGAATCGCGGCCGCTCGAGGTACGGCTGGCTCGAGCATTTCAGCAGAGGTGGCACTAGGTGCTTGACCCAATCGGGCCTTGGCATAGACTTGCGTGAACTCTGCGCCAAATAAGATGATCTGCGCCGCGTAGTAAATCCAGATCAGCAGCACCGCCAGCGTGCCGGCCGCTCCAAAAACCGATTGCGAGGCACTGACCCCCAAATACAACCCAATCAGCGTCTTACCAACTGTGAACAGCACGCCGGTGAACATCCCACCGACCAGCGCATCTTGCCACTGCACGGGCGTATCGGGCAAAAAACGGTAGATCAGCGCGAACAACGCCCCGACCGTCAGCAGCGACCCCAGTTCGTAAAGTGAGCGCCACAACCACGCTGCGTCCGCCAGTCCGACTCGAGCACCGAGCGCACTGATGCCCGCGCTGACAGTCAGCGACACCAACAGCAAAAAGCCCATTACCAGCACCAAGCCAAAAGAAGCCGCCCTTGCGCGGACAAACGCGCTGAGCTTCGCGGGCGGTTTCGCGCCCCAGATGGTGTTGAGTGCCAGTTGCAACTGCCCGAACGCGCCGCTCGCCCCGAGCACCAAACCGCCCAAACCCAGAATCACGCTGATGATGCTGCCGCCCTGATTGGCGCTGGCTTTGGAGAGCAGTTCCCCGATCCACTCAGCGCCGCCCGCGCCGATTAAATTACCGATTTCTAAGAGTAAGCGTTCCCGCGCCGCATCGGCCGAGGTGAACAGTCCCGCCACTGCCAGCACGACCAGCAGCAGCGGTGCAATCGCAAAGACCGTGTAATACGCCAGCGCCGCCGCTTGGGTCGGTATGTTGTCCTGCTGCCACTCGTGAAACGTCTGTTTTAAGATCTCGAGCGGCTTGACGGGTTTACTCACCATCAGACCATCGTGAGGGCTGCGGCTGACCTCAGATTCGTCCAAACCTGAACCGCGACTGAGGACATGATTGGCGATGCTTCACCTCGAGACTTTGCGCCTCGGAGACTTTGCGCTGACGCACAATGGGGTTTACTCAGCAATTCATCAGCCTCGAGTCAAGTTTCGCTCAAATCCAGTGCATATCTTTTGCCCATCCGAGTGCCGAAGATATCGGCGGATACATTCTAAGGAGGCGTTTATGGACTGGATCGTTGTCTTAATCGTGGGAGCACTCATCGGTTGGGTCGCTAGCTTAATCATGAAAACCGACGGGCAGCAGGGCGCGATTGCCAATATTCTGATCGGTATTTTCGGCGCTGCATTGGGACGCTGGTTGTTTGGTGACATGCTCAAACTCGGTGGCGCTCAGGTCGCTGGCGCGTTCTCGGTTACGGGTTTGTTGTGGGGCATCTTGGGCGCGGCGCTTCTGATCGCCATTCTGAAAGCCTTAAAGGTTTTGCGCTAACCTCAAGCGAACGCGGTCTCGAGACAGGTGAAGTCCACGCGGCTTCGCCTGTTTTACATAGAAAGAGAAAATCTCATGTCAAACCCGCACGACAACCAGCCGCGCATCACCAACAACTACCGATCCCCGCAGCGATCCCCAGAGTTCGCGTGGATCGGACTGCTGCAAGCGCCACTGACCAGAGCGCTGCTGATTGTGGCGGCACTGATCCTCGGGGTACTGCTGCTCGGTTCGTGGGCGGCCGCCGCTGCCGGATCATTACTGCTGGTGCTGCTGGCGAGTGTATTGGCACTGGCACTCAACCCGCTGGTCGTCTGGCTCGAGCTGCGCCACATCCCCAGAGGCGCGGGTGCAGTATTGGTCGTGCTGGCGGTCGTCGGTGTGCTGATCGGCGTACTTGGATTGATCGCGCCGATGCTCTACGCGCAAGGCGAGCGCTTCGCCAGCAACGCCCCGACGATGCTGAAAAGTTTGCGCGAATCCTCGCCGTGGCTCGAGCGCATCCCCGGTACGGAAGCGATCTTCAACGGAAAACTCAATGTCACCGCGCTGCTCGGTGCGGGCAGCACGGCGTTACTGAGTGGCGTCTCGAGCGCGGCGACGGGCGCGATTGGAGTGTTGACCTCACTGTTTTTGATGCTGACGATGGTCGTGTTCTTACTCAGTAACCCACAGCCCGTCGTGCGCGGTCTGCTGAACACGATCCCCGCCAATGTCCGCCCGCCACTCGAGCGATTGCTGTCCAGATTGGGGCGGCAACTGAGCCTCTGGCTGGTCAGCGCCCTGACCGTCTCGAGCGTGCTGGGTGCGCTGCTGGCGGTTGGACTGGCGATTGCTGGTTTTCAAGACGCGTTTTTGTTCGGCGCGATCTACGCAGTCTGCAACCTCGTGCCGGTCGTTGGCCCGCTCGTCGGGATGATCCCAGCGATTCTGTTCGCGGCTGCCGATGCCAACTGGCCCGGCGTCGGTTGGGCTGTGGCGATTCCACTGATTTTGCAGCAACTCGACGGCTACTTTTTAAGCCCGGCCATGTTCCGGCGCACCACGCAACTGCATCCCTTGAGCGTACTGGTCAGCGTCTCGGTCTTCGGGTCGCTGATGGGCTTCGTCGGGACGTTTCTGGCTGTGCCGATGGTGATTATCGTCAAAGCGCTCGTCGAAGAGATTTACCTGCCCAGTGCTGGCAACGGTGAGGTCAGCGAGGAGAACGTCGCGGCTGTACTGAACGTCCCGCCACCCGACGAACCTGCCATCAGTGATGTCGACAACGCGCTCGAGCAAACCCCGTCGGTGGATCAACGCGAGGTCACTCAGCCGGGCGTCAGCCTCGAGTCAAACCCATTGAGGGTTGGTTCTGGATCATAGCTGAGTCCCGGACAGGGAACATCAAAGACCAAGTTTTAAGGAGATCACCATGGAACGAGTCACCGCATTATTCAAAGACAAAAACACTGCCGAGATGGCCATGACCAAGCTCCGTGCGATGGGCATTCAAGACTCTAATATTTCCATCGTTTCCAAGCACGCGGGTGAAACCGACGCCGAGAACATGATGCAAAAAGACGTGACCGAAGGCGCGACCCGTGGTCTCGCGGTCGGTACGGGCGCTGGCGTGCTGTTTGGCTTGGCGGCCGCGCTGATCCCCGGCGTTGGGCCGTTCATCACCGCTGGCGTGCTCGCCTCGAGCCTCGGCGCTGTCGCGGGTGGCGCAGTGGCCGGTGCGGTCGTCGGCGGCACGGTCGGGACGCTGGCCGGAGCGTTCGCGCAAGCCGGTTACGAGAAAGACGAAGCCGAATACTACGGCACGCAAGTCAGCAACGGCTCGTACCTCGTCGCCGTCGACGCGACGGACTCGAGCGAAGCGACCCGCGTGCGCGAGGTGCTGAACGCTGGTCGCGCCAGTTACTACCAGCGTGGCAATACGTCCGCGCCGCACTCGAGCATTTAAAGCTCGAATCAGCTAGAAGGGGGCGCGGAGGGCTGCGCCCCCTTTTTTATGGCTTCACGGCTCGAGGTGTCGGGGGTAGTGAGTCGTGGTTAAAACCGGGGAACTGCGTGTAACCACTGACTTACGGAGTTCGCTGCCAAACTTCTAAACCGCTACCTTCTCGAGAAAACGCGATATTCTGCCCATCACTGCTGACGGCAACGGTGCAACCGTTGATGCAACCGACTTCATCGAGCAAACTGATCTCCGTGCCTGTGGATACGCCCACAGCCCGTAGACGGTACAAACCCGTCGCCGCTGGCAATGTGTCCAGCAATAGCAGTTGCGTGTCCGTCAGCCAGTTCGCGGTTCGTAGAGTCATCAGATTCGCAGGGGCTGTGCTCAACTCATTCCAAGTTTGGGTATCAAACTGTCTGAGGTAAAGGCTCGAGAACACCGCGAGTTTGCCGCCGGACTGGTTCCAAATCGGCAGCGGTGTACCAATGCTTGATCCAAACTCGAGGGTTTTTTGCACACTGCCGTCAGCCACGGAGCGAATCTCAATTTGATTGTTGAAGCCAACCGAGGTTGCAACGGCAATCAGCGTCCGCGCGGGATTGACCGTGAACCTGCCCGCACCAAGCTGCGACCAAACAATCGCGCCAGTTGCCGCGTTGAAAGCGATGATCTGATTGGGTGAGGCGGCAATCACCCTCGAGCCATCTGCGCTCCAACCGAGTTCCTGACTATTGCCGCGACCACTTCCCAAATCAATCGAGCTGACCAGTTTTTTCGATGCAATATCCCAAACCGAGGCTTTGAATGAACCGGATTCACTCGAGGACACCGCGAAGCGTTTGCCATCCGGTGACCAACTGACGCTGTGCCAGTCGTTTGATTGCGAACCGCCAGTAATTTCGCTCTCGAGCGTGCCGTCGCTGCTGTAGATCCTCGCTATTTTGTATTGTGTGACAATAAACTTTGTGCCTTGCGAGTTCCAATCCATTGACGTGATCGGCGTCGGATCGGCGCTGAGCGTCTGGCTTAAAACAGATTGATCGATGTCAAACAATTTGACATTTGGATTATCAATCACCAACGCGCGGCGAGCCGTCATGTTGAAGCCGTAAAGCCCTGTACCACTCGATCCACCGATGTGAGGCAACACGCTCGAGGTATTCAAATTGAACGCCGATCCGTCCGAGAACCACGCGCGGTTGTTGGTTTCGTCCCACGCCATCAAGTCGCCAACGATGTTGAGGGCTGAGTTGGACGGGTTTTCTGGGATAACGAGGTTGCCTCGCTCGACGCCATCGGCAATCGTCCAACGCAGAATGTTCCTGCTTTGCGTCGCGGGGACGAACGTCTGGGCCATCACTTGTGTACTAGACTGGTTCCACGCTAATCCGCGCACCGGTTGCGGCGCGAGCTGACGCGCCAACACTCCGGTCGTCGCGTTCCAAACTTGAATGTACCCACCCGTACTCGTGCCGTTCGCGCCGTTTTTACTGGCGGCGAACCATTGACCGTCGGGACTCCAAACCACTTGATCAAAAGTGTAGTTGAGACCGGAGAGCTGGTATTTCACGGCTCCCGTGACCGCATCGAGGATCGCGCCGCCGTTGTAGCTCCCACTGATGTAATCAACGCCTGCGATGAAGCGGCTGTCTGGACTCCAAGCCCAGCGCACATCGTAGGTAAAAGAGACTCCGGTGGTGTTTAACAGAGTCTCGAACGTGGCAGCGTCGAGAATTTTGTTGTTTGACGTGAGCAGTTTTTTTCCATCGGGACTGAGGAGTATCCATCGGATGGAGTTGGCTAAGCCAAACGAGATGCTCCGAACGATCTTACCCGCCGTCATGTCCCACGCGCGGATACCGCTTTGCCCAGCGCTGTACAAAGTTTTACCATCGTTGCTGAGCGCGACAGACATCGTGTTGGCATCTGCCGCGAGCGTCTGCCACTTCCTCGAGTAGGCGACTTTTTTGTAACATTCAAATAGCATTTTGAATTTTTTCTCCGGTTGAAAAGGGTCGTTGGAGCGCACCGTCACCGTCGCGCTGGTTGCGGACTCTTCAACCGTACAATCGCGTTTGAACTCGAGGGTTCGCTTGCTGCTCTCCCCAGTGTAGCTCGTCATCCAACCGGAATTCGCGCCGCTCAAGGTGATGCCGTGATCGCCGGGTTCGATTTCGATGCTGTAACGCAATAGCCCCGAACTGCCATTGTAAAGCGTAAAGCCGGTCGAAACTACCGACGTACCCACCACGCCAGAAAAGCTGTACGGCACGCTCGAGGCGACGCCGGGATTGTTTATATCAACTTGGCGCGTCGGTAGTGTCAGCACTAGACTCGGCTGCGCCGCGACGACCATGCTGCGCGTCAAAGAAAGATTAATCGGGTCTGCGTCGTTCGGATACGGCGCTTTGCGCTCGGCGAAGGCGTCGTATGAAAACGCCAAGACCGTCACCGTGTACAGCTTATTCTCAACAAAGTTGGCGTTCGATACGTCAAGTAAGTTGATTTTGACGTTCCCAGCGCCGACCAACGCGCCGGTCGCCGCGTCTTCGACTAGCACCAGATAGGCTCGAGCATCGGGGACTGCCTCCCAAGTCGCCACCAAATCTTTTGGGGCTGCTCCGAGCGTTAGTTTGGTCAGCGAAGCCAACCTAGGAAGCGCCTCTAAATTGACGACTTTGGTCGCAGCTAACGACCCTTCCTCGACAGAAGCTTGCACTCCGTATGTACCGTTGCCCTGCGCTGATAGCAGCGGGTAATCTTGCCAAAACTGGCCGGTCTCATATTCAAAAACAGCGGGTGTCGTGTCGATGTCTTGGATCATGCCCTTTGGCCCGCTTAGCTTGAGCGACAAAGCTGAGGTCGGAGCCACGGCGTTTTTGGTGATCTGCACGAACAGATTGAATCCCACGCCGCTCGAGTCTCCAGCCTGTAGTCTCACTGGGTTCGGGATGCTCAGTGAACGGCCCGTGATGCGCTTGAAAGTTTGCTCAAGCAAACGGTTGGAGCGCTGGATTTTGACCAGATCCCCACTGAAATAGTTTGGAGCGAAATTGACCGTTCCAACCTTCACTCCAAGCGTCCAACCGGGCAGCGTGGTTGCAGTGTCGCCAGTCACTTGGGGACAAGCAGCGAGGCAAACAGCCAGCAGCGCTACCGACAAAAACCTTAAAGCGAATCTCATGAAAAGACTATAGAACAGTTCGCGCAGCTCGAGCTAGTCCTTACTTGCTTGTGGCTCGAGCTGATCCGATCCTCCCTGCGGCTCGAGCTGATCCGATTCCCTTGGCTCGAGGTGCAACTCGCGCAAGCGTGGCGCGAACAATGTGACCGCACCGACCACCGCCAGCGTCACCAGCCCGCCGATCCAGACGCTGCGCGATGTCCCCAAAAGCTTCGCCGCCACGCCGCTTTCCAAAGCCCCGAGTTCGTTGCTCGCGCCGATGAAGATGTTGCTGACCGACGCGATCCGGCCTCGCATGTGTTCTGGGCTGTGCAAGCGGATGATGCTGCGGCGGATGACCATGCTGACGCCATCGAACACCCCAGAGAACATCAGTGTCACCAGCGTCAAGTAAAAATTGCGCGACAGCGCGAAGACGATCATCGTCACGCCGAAGCCAGCGACGCACAACAGTAGATTGCGCCCAGCATTTCGCATCGGCGGGTGGTGAGCGCTCAGCACCATCACCGCCAGCGCTCCGACGCTCGGCGCGGCGATCAGCAAGCCCAGACCTTTCGCGCCGACCCCGAGGATGTCGTCGGCGAAGATCGGCAGCAGCGCAATCGCGCCACCGAACAACACCGCGAATAAATCCAGCGCCATTGATCCGACGATGATCTGGTTGCGAAAAACGAAGCGCACACCGACCGCGATACTCTCCAATAAACCCTCGCCACGCTCGAGCGGCGGAATCGGTTGTTTGGCGATGCGCGTCACGCACAGCAACGAGAGTGCGTAAAGCGCAGCGATCAGCCAGAACGTCCCCGATGCCCCCAGCGCATCGAACGCGAAACCACCCAGCGCGGGCCCGACCACGCCGCAACCGACCCACGCGGCCGACAGCCAGCTCGAGGCCCTGAGCACCAGCGCTGGCGGCACGACGCCCGCCTCGAGCGCGGCGAGGGCGGGTTGCCCAAAGCCTCTGGCAACGCCGATCACGGCGACCACGGCGTACAGCGGCCATAAGTTAGAGGTGCTACTCGAGGTGCTGGCAGTAACGAGCGCGAACAAGACGCTGGCGACGACCATGACCGCGCCCGTGACCAGCACGATACCGCGCCGCTCCAAGCGATCCGCGATCACGCCACCGAACAGCGCCAAGCCCAGCGCGGGAATCGCCTCGACCAATCCCAGCAAGCCCAGCGCCAGCGGGTCGCGGGACACGCGGTAAATCTGATAGCCGATCACGACCGCTAAGCTGCTCGAGGCGAGCGTGCTCAACGAGGCCGCGAACAGCAGCGCCCGTACCTGCGGCAAGCGCAGCGGCGCGTAAGCGTCAGTGTTTAACGTCATTAATACTTCGCGCCACCCTCGAGCGATTCGCCGTAAGGAATCCAGATGTTCTTGACCTGCGTCGCCTCGCGCAGCCAAGTCCTCGCGTCCACACCTCGCCAATCGCGCTGCTCGAGATTGAAGGTGCGCTTCAAATTCCCCGCACTGGCGGCTTCTATTGCCTCGCCGTGTAGCGCGTACCAGATCGCGTTCACGTCCAGATGCTCGGATAGCGTTTTAGATAACGCGCTCGAGTCTCCCGTGACGATGTTGACCACGCCCGCTGGCACGTCGGAAGTCTCGAGAACACTGTAGAAGTCGGTTGCTGATAACGGGTGCAAGCTCGAGGGGACAGCCACGACGGTGTTGCCGACCGCAATCGCGGGCGCGATCATCTGCACGAAGCCGAGCAGCGGTTGCTCGCAGGGGCAGATCAGCCCGACCACGCCAATCGCCTCGTTCATCGCCAGCACCACGCCGCGCATCGGCACAGAATGCACCGCGCCGTCGAATTTATCCGCCCACGCCGCAAAGGTGAACAGCGTTTCCAAACTTTGTTCGACCTCGAGCCGGGCGGCTTTCAAATCCCCGGTCATGCTAGCGATGCGCTTCACAAAATCATCCGCTCGAGCCGCGAGGTTCTCAGCTACATAATACAGAATCTGCGCCCGGTTGTGGGCGGTCGCCCTGCCCCAGCCGCTCGCCGCGTGAGCCGCCTCGACCGCGTTCCTGATGTCCTTGCGGTTGCCATCGCCGACTTCCGCCAGCAGCTCGCCGTTCGCCCCAAGCACGGGTCTCGAGTAGCCGCTGTCCGGGCGGGCTTGCTTGCCGCCGATGAAGAGCTTCGCGGTGCGGTCAATCTCGAGGGCGGATGCGGCGGCGGCGCGTTGGGTGGGCGCAGCGTGCTGCGCCGCTACGGGTTTAACCTCGAGCTTTCTGCTCTCTGCCCTTTGCCCTCTGCGCTCCTTCAAATACTCGAACATCCCTTCACGCCCACCCTCGCGCCCGTAGCCGCTTTCCTTGTACCCACCAAAGCCCGCCGCTGCGTCCATCTGATTGGTGCAATTCACCCAGACGATGCCGGCTTTAATGCGCGGCGCGATCTCGAGCGCGAGGTTAATGTTCTCAGTCCAGACCGAACTCGCCAGACCGTAAATCGTGTTGTTGGCCAGTCCGATCGCTTCGTCCGGCGTGCGAAACGGCAGCATCACCACGACGGGCCCGAAGATTTCTTGCTGCACGACGGCGCTCGAGGGTGCGACATTGGTGAACAGGCTCGGCGGGTAGAAGTAACCATCCGTCGGGCAAACGCTCGAGGGTTGCCAGAGCGTACCGCCCTCATCCACGCCTTGCTGCACCAAAGCCGTGATCCGCTCGAGCTGCGATTTGTCCACGATTGCGCCGACATCCACGCTTTTATCGAGCGGATCGCCGATCCGCAATGTCTCCATGCGGGCCCGGAGTTTCGTCTCGAGCACATCGTGAATACTTTCGTGCACCAGAATCCGGCTGCCCGCGCAGCAGACCTGACCCATGTTGAACCAGATCGCGTCCACCACGCCCTCGACCACGCTGTCCAAATCCGCGTCGTCGAAGACGATATACGGCGACTTGCCTCCTAACTCGAGCGAGAGTTTCTTGCCTGTACCAGCCGTGCTGCGCCGAATGGATTTACCGACCTCGGTGCTGCCCGTGAAGGCGATCTTATCCACGTCCGCGTGCGCCACCAGTGCCTTGCCGGTCTCGCCATCGCCAGTAACGATGTTCAGCACGCCCGCTGGCAATCCAGCCTCGAGCGCAATTTCGGCGAACAGCAGCGCGGAGAGCGGCGTGAACTCGGCCGGTTTCAGCACCACCGTGCAACCCGCCGCCAATGCCGGAGCGACCTTCCACGACAGCATCAATAGCGGAAAATTCCACGGGATGATCTGCCCGACGACGCCCGCTGGCTCGAGGTTTGGAAATTCGCTGTCACGCAATTGCGCCCAGCCCGCGTGGTGGTAGAAATGCCGCGCCACCAGCGGAATGTCAATATCCCTCGTCTCGCGGATCGGCTTGCCATTGTCTAAAGTCTCGAGCACAGCGAACAAGCGGCTGTGCTTTTGCACCAGTCGCGCCAAGGCGTACAAATACTTGGCTCTCGAGTGACCAGACAACGCCTTCCACGCGGGCAGCGCGGCCCTCGCCGCTTGCACGGCGGCGTCCACATCGGCGGCTGAGCCTCGCGCGACTTCCGCCAAAACTTTCTTGGTTGCGGGATTGACTGTCTCGAAGCTCGAGCCAGCCTTGACCCACGCCCCACCGATGAACAACTGGAAATCACGCTTGTGACCCTCGAGCCACGCGGTCGCTTCGGTACTGCTTTCCGGGGCTGGGCCGTACTCGAGCGACTGGTAGATTTCACGAATAGCTGGCATGAATAGAGTCTACTCGAGCGCTCGGTAACGAAGGCGTTTTGGTCGATCGGGAACTCGATTGCCGAGATTGGCGTAAAGTAGCCCGTCGTCTTCAAAGGCGACAGGAGCACCATGAGCGAACTCAAAAAAGACTCGAGCCACACCCCACACAGCGACGACCATCCTCACAACCTCAAAGAGTGGTTGCTCGAGGGGGCTGAAGAACCCGAGGGGGCGTTTGAGTCCGAGTCCGAAGTGGCGAAGAAGCATCACACCCAACCGTGGTGGAAGGTCATGTGCCTGACGGGCTTAGATTACTTTTCCACGCTTGGTTATCAACCGGGCATCGCGGCGCTGGCGGCTGGGGCACTGTCCCCTTTTGCGACACTGATCCTGATTCTGGTCACGCTGTTTGGCGCGTTGCCCGTGTACTCGAGGATCGCGGCGGAAAGCCCGCACGGGCAAGGCAGCATCTCCATGCTCGAGCGATTGCTGACGTGGTGGGCGGGCAAGCTGGTGGTGCTGGCGCTGCTGGGTTTTGCGATGACGGATTTCATCATCACCATTACCTTGTCCGCTTCGGACGCGGCCGCGCACATTATTGAAAACCCGTTCGTGCATCAATATGTGCAGGGTCAGAACGTCATCATCACACTGGCGATGGTGCTGAGCTTGGGAGCGGTGTTTTTAAAGGGTTTCCGCGAGGCCATTGCCATCGCGGTGGTGCTCGTCGTCGTGTACCTGAGCCTCAATTTGATCGTCGGGGTTCGCGGTATTGTCGAGTTGGCCACGCACCCAGAGTACTTACCAAGGTGGCTCAACATCATGAACGTGCAATCCAGTAACCCTTGGGCGCTACTGGGCTTGTCGCTGTTCTTGTTCCCCAAACTGGCGCTCGGACTGTCCGGCTTTGAAACCGGCGTCGCGGTGATGCCGCTGGTGCAAGGCAATCAAAACGATGACCCGAAGAAACCTTTGGGACGCATTCGCAACACGCAGAAACTCTTGATCGCTGCGGCGCTGATTATGAGCGTCTTTTTGCTGACCTCGAGCCTGATTACCACGATGATCATCCCGCCAGAAGCCTTCCAAAAAGGCGGCGAGGCCAACGGGCGGGCGCTGGCGTACCTCGCGCACGAGTTTTTCGGCGATGTCTTCGGCTCGGTTTACGACATCAGCACGATCTTTATTCTGTGGTTCGCGGGCGCTTCGGCGATGGCGGCCTTGCTCAACCTCGTACCGCGCTACCTGCCGCGCTACGGCATGGCCCCCGATTGGGCCCGCGCCAACCGCCCATTGGTGCTGACCTTCACGGCCATCAGCGTGATCGTGGTCTTGATCTTCCGCGCTGACGTGGACGCGCAGGGCGGCGCATACGCGACAGGCGTGCTGGTGCTGATCTCGAGCGCGGCTGTGGCGGTCACGCTCTCGGCGAGGGAGAAAAAGCAAAAGCTGCTGACATGGCTGTTTGGCATCATCACATTGGTGTTTTTTTACACCACCGCCGTCAACATTTACGAGCGCCCGGACGGGATTCGCATCGCGGGCGTGTTCATCTTCGGCATCATCGCATTGAGCCTGCTGTCGCGCACCTTTCGCTCACTCGAGCTTCGCGCCACGAAGATTGAGCTTGATCCGTTGGCGCAAAAATTCTTGGATAACTTGGCTCGAGGCGAGCTTCGCATCATCGCCAATCGCCGCCAGAAGGGTGACGAGGCTGAGTACTACGACAAAGAGCTGCGCCAGCGCGAGGATCACCACATCGAGGAGCGCGAGCCGGTGGTGTTCTTTGAAGTCGAAATTTCTGACGCATCCGATTTTGAGGACGTGCTGCGGATTCGCGGGTACGAACTCGAGGGCGAGTGCGGCAAGTTTAAAATCATGCGCGTCAAAGCCCCAGCCGTCCCGAACGCCATCGCCGCGTTCTTGCTGTACATCCGCGACGAGACGCACCTGCAACCGCATTGTTATTTCACGTGGTCGGACGGCAATCCGTTGCGCCACCTGATGCGCTACGTCTTGTTCGGCGAGGGCGACACCGCGCCGATCACCCGCGAGATTCTGCGGCGCAGCGAAGTCAACCCGCGCAAACGCCCGATGATCCACGTCGGCGGTTAGCTCGAGCAGCGCTGGTCTCGAGGAAGGTCTGGCTCGAGAACGCTGTGCAGCTCGAGGGGTAGGTCTCGAGGTCTGCTTTGTAGCTCTCAGCCTTCTGCGCTCTGCCTCACACTGTGCCGCTCGAGGGGCAGGTTTTAAGGTCAATACTGCGAGGTCAATATCTTGAGGTCAACACTGTGAAGCTCGAGGAGTACACGCTCACCATCACGCACCGCGAGGACTGGGGCAGTTACGAAGCCAGTTTGCTGGAGTTCTACGGGCTGATCGCCTCGGGGCAGTCCGAACTCGAGGCTCGAGCTGAGCTGGCGCGGATGTACGCCGAGCGCGTCGCGTACTTAACAGCGATTGGCAAGCCGCTGCCCGTGCCGGGTGAAGCGCCGGAGGAACTGTTCAGCAGCACCGCCCGCGTGGACGCCGAAGCCGCGCTCGCCCGTGACTTCTTCACTCGAGTGCTGCTGATGAATTACGACGAGGTGTTCTTGAACGACGCCACACAGCTCGAGGAGTTCGGGGATTTTGACACGCTGCGCCTGAAAGCACTGGCAGTCTACGGTGTGGACATCGGTGCTGAACTCGAGCGCCCGCTGTGGCAGTTGTTCAAGCTTATTCGCGCCTCGAGCAGATAGAGAAACGCTCTGCTCTCCAGATTACATATTTTCAGTTAAGATCACGGGTACGCAGTTCACAAGGGGTACACCATGAGTGCAGAAAACAGTAGCGTCACAAAAGATAGAGTCATCAGCCTCGAGTACAGCCTGACCGTCGAAGGCAACGCCGTAGACGCCAGCGACGGCGAGCCACTGGTGTTCTTGCAGGGTCACGGCAACGTCATTCCGGGCTTGGAAGCCGCGATTGACGGCATGAAGGTCGGCGACGAAAAGCGCGTGACGATTGAGCCAACCGAAGGCTACGGCCTGTGGGAAGAGGAACTGATCCAAACCATTCCCGTCAGCGCGTTCGACGATGAGTTGGAGATCGGCAGCAATTACACCGGCGAGGACGAGGACGGTCAGCCCGTCAGCTTCATCGTGCTCTCGCTCGAGGGTGACGAGGCGATGGTGGACTTCAATCACCCGCTGGCAGGCGATACGCTAGACTTCTGGGTCAAGGTTGTCGGCGTGCGCGATGCCACAAGCGATGAACTCGAGCATGGTCACGCGCACGACAGCAACACCGCGCATTGATGCGTGTCAGGTTAAAGATTTTCAGTCTCGAGAACGCTGTTTAGATCTTTCGCCTCTCTCTGCGCTCGATCTCGCCGAAGGCGGGTGAGGGGAGCGGTCGTGCCTTGCACGCATGGGCGTGACGCGAGCTGCATTTGACCTTGAACATCAAAGGCAATCGCTGCGCTGATCCCCTCTCCCCAACCCTCTCCCGCGTGCGGGAGAGGGAGCAGAACCAAATCGTTCTGTACACATTTTCACTAACCGATGGTTGCAGGCACAACACGCAGCCCCTCAATTTCACCCGCGCAGCTTCTGCTGCATCTCCTCGAGCAAACCCAGCGCCTGCAAGCCCGTCAACCTCGAGAGGTCGGTGCTGGCGAGTTGCTGCGCTACCTTATTGGCGTGGTCTGCGCTTCTGGTTTCCAACCCGTGCAGCAGCGCTTCGGCTCGAGCAATCGCGGCTGGCAGTAGCCCAGCGAGGCGGGCGACTTGCACGCCGTAGCTCTTGCTGGCGGGGCCCGACATGACTTGGTGGAAGAAGCGGATGCCGTGCTGGGCTTCCTCCTGCGCGGCGACGTGCAGGTTGACGACACCAGCGTGGGCCACCTCGAGTTGGGTGAGTTCAAAGTAATGCGTGGCGAACAGCACCGTCGCGCTGGTCTGGATCAGGAATTCAGATGCCGCCCACGCAATCGCCAGTCCGTCGAAGGTACTCGTGCCGCGTCCGATCTCGTCGAGGATCACGAGGCTGTTGGGGGTCACGCCGTGCAATATCCTAGCCAGTTCGCGCATCTCGACCATGAAGGTGCTCGCGCCGCCCGCCAGATCATCCGATGCGCCGATGCGGGTGTAAATGCGGTCGTGGACACGGATTTGAGCGCTTTTCGCTGGGACGAAGCTGCCGATCTGCGCCATGATCGACAGCAGCGCGGTCTGGCGCAGGTACGTGCTTTTGCCGCTCATGTTGGGGCCCGTCAGCAGCGTAAAGCGGCTCGAGTCTGAGAGTTTTAAGTCGTTGGGCACGAAGCTCGAGCGCTCTGGCAACGCCAGTTCGACGACTGGGTGGCGAGCCTCTGTCACCAGCGTATCGCCCGTCTGGGTCAGCGCAGGTTTGACGTACCCGCGATCACTGGCGATTTCACCGAGGCTCGCCAGCACGTCCAGTTCCGCGAGCGCCCCGGCCAAGAGTTGCAGGCGCTCGGTGTACTGGGCTAAGGACTCGCGCAGCTCCACGAACACGGCGTACTCGCGTTTTTGCGCTCCAGCGTCGGCCAGCAGCACCTCGCGCTCTTTTTCGCGCAGGTCGGCGCGGGTGAAACGCTGACGGTCTTTCAAAGTCGCCACCGCACGGTAATCGCTGGGGACTTTAAGGGCGTACTGATTGGTGACTTCCAAGTAGTAGCCAAAGACCGCGTTGTAGCCGATCTTCACGGGCATGCCCGTGCGTTCGCGCTCACTGGTCTCGAGGGCCGCGATCCAGTTGCGTCCCGCTAAGGCGCTGTGGCGGTGCGCGTCCAACTCCGCGTCGAAGCCGTCGCGCACCAAACCGCCCTCGGTCAGTTTCACTGGCACGTCCTCCAAGAGCGCCGCTGTGATCCGCAGCTTGGCTTCGGGCAGCGCGTCCAAACGAGCGGCGATGTCGCGCAGCAACCTCGAGTCCAAAGTCTCGAGCGTGGAAAGTAACTCTGGAACGATCTCGAGGGTTCGCAGCAGGGCCGCTAGATCGCGGGCGTTGGCGCGGCTCGAGGCGACGCGGGCGGACAGCCGTTCCAGATCGTGCGAGCGGTGCAGCGCTGAGCGAATCGCGTGCCGCTCGAGGCTGCCGTTCACGAGCGCTCCGACGGCTCCGTGACGGTCTTCAATGCCGACGATATCCAGCAGCGGCGCTCTGAGCCACGCTTTCAATCGGCGACGCCCCGGCGCGGTGCGCGTCGCGTTCAGCGCCCCAAACAGCGTCGCGTCCGGCGGTGCGTTCGGTGACAGCGGCGCGAATAGCTCTAACGCGGTGACGGCTGTTTCATCCAAGCGCACCGTCGCGCCCGGATCGAAGCGCGTCACGCGCCGCACGCTCGGCAGGGTCGGTGCGTCGCTGACTCGAGTCGCATACGCAATCACCGCGCCGCACGCCCGCCGCAAGCTGTCCGCGTCCAGTACGGCAGGCAGGCTGCCAAACTGCGTCTCGAGCGTCAACAAGCAGTCGCTTAAGTCAAAACTGGCGCTCGAGCGCATTACCGGAAAACGAGCGCTGAACTCGCCAGCGAACGCGGCGTTGTCGCCGAGTTCCGGCGCGAGCAGCACCTCGGCTGGGCGGTACTTTGACAACTCGTCGTAGAGCGCCAAGCGGCTCGAGACGGTGCAGCACCTGAACTCGCCGGTGCTGATGTCTAAAAGTGCCAGCGCGTAACCGTCGCCGCTGGCGATGCTGGCCAGAAAATTTTCCTCGCCGCGCAGGATCGTGTCCACCTGCACCGTGCCGGGCGTGATGAGCTGCGTAACTTGGCGCTCGACCAAGGCTTTGCCGACACTGGCCTCCTCGGTTTGCTCGGCGACGGCCACGCGGTAGCCGAGTTTCAGCAAGCGCTCAATGTGGTTTTCAGCGGCGCGAATCGGGATGCCCGCCATCGGCGTGTCGAAATCCTTGCTGGGCTTGTGGGTCAGCGTGATGTTCAGCAGTTTGGAGACGCGCTCGGCGTCCTCGCCGAAGGTTTCAAAGAAATCGCCAACTTGAAAAAGCAAGATGTACTCGGCGTACTCGTCACGAAGTTTGACGTATTGAATGAGCAGCGGTGGTAACGCACCGTGACCGGAACCTTTGAGCGACACGCAGTGGAGTTTACCGAAATCGCGTGCGGGTCAACCGCTGCCGATTCGCCATTGCAAGGAGTTGCAAGGTCAAACCATCAGATTACCTCGAGCCACCCTCGAGCGCGAAGCTCACAGTGGGCAAATGCCTGAATTTCGAATGCTGCAACAAAACTGCCACGGCTCTTTCAGGTTGCACTAAAGATCGCAGTGCATACTTGGTCTCACCCCTCGAGACCCCTCCCGGCTCGAGGGGCAGTCTTTTGGCGAGGCTTTCACGCCCGTGTGACGGCCGTCTAACGCCTGCCTGCTTTACTGATCCAGTGGGATACTCCCTCCCACTTCCCTCGAGACTCCTCCCAGCTCGAGGGGATTTTGCGTTTCTAGACCCCAATGCGCTATGTTGTAAGCGAAATCAGGGGGATACAATGAAACGTCGCACAAATCAGTCTGAGTCACGGCAATTCGCTCGGAGCCGTCCATGACGCCGCGCTTGGACGCCATCGGCATCACCACCAAAGATATGACCTCGAGCTTCGCGTTTTATCGCTCACTGGGATTTGAAATCCCGCAAGGCTTGGAAGAGGAACCGCACGCCGAGATCACCTTACCGAACGGTCTGCGCTTCATGTGGGACAGCGTGGAACTGACCTCGAGTTTGCACGAGGGGTACAAGCACGCGCCGAATCACAACCTCGCGGCGTTTCTGTGCGCCTCGCCTGTTGAAGTCGACACGAAATTTGACGAGGTACTGCTGGCGGGCGGTCGCCCCGTCAAAGCCCCATGGGACGCTTTCTGGGGCAGCGCTACGCGCAGATCGCCGATCCAGACGGTCACGTCGTGGATCTGTTCGCACCGCTCGAGTAGCGAGCGGGCAATCAGCACAGCACCGCTCGAGTAGCGAGCGGGCAATCAGCACAGCGCCGCTCGAGTAACTATACTGGTGCGGCTCGAGACAGTTTTCCATCAGGCACTGGCGTTAGTCTCAGCGCATGACCAACGCCTTCATCGTCCTGAAGTCCTCGAGCCAGACTGAAGTCTTGCGCGACGAGTCCCTGACGCCGCAGTCGATGACCGATGTCTGGTTCGCCACGATGGACTCAGCACTCCCGAGCCGCGCTCGAGCACTGTCCTCGAGTAACACAGTTTCGTTGGGCGATACAGTCAGCTTGGCGGTCGTGCAGTGGGAAACCGACGTGATCAAAATGTGGGCCTTCAAGGATGGCGCTTTGGAACTCGAGTACGATTCCAGCCCGAGCTTCGCCAATTGCACGATCACCGCGCCCGTGTCACTCGGCACGGGCAAGTTGGGAACGCTGTTCGGGATGCCCGCGAACGACGCGGCCCTCGAGCGGCTGTTGTCGCGCAGGAAAGGCTTGGGGTTTATTAGCGAATCCCAGCGCTTGCAGCAAATCCTCGAGCTGATCGGCGTCAAACTCGAGGCGTCCGCAAGCTGATAGGCTAGCGCGAATCACCAGTTTTGAAAGGACACCATGACCAAGAAACTCGCGGGGAAAGTCGCCATTGTCACCGGAGCCAGCGCCGGAATTGGACTGGCTTGCGCCAAAGCCTTAGCCGCCGAAGGTGCGAAGCTCGTACTGACCGCTCGCCGATCTTCACGGCTCGAGGCGCTGATCGCTGAAATTCGCGGCATGGGCAGCGATGCCATCAAAGTGATCGGCGACGCTCGAGATGAAGCAACGGCCGTGAACACCGTCAAAGCCGCGCTCGAGTCGTTTGGGCAGTTGGATATTTTGATCAACAACACGGGTGTTGGCAATTACAAGAATCTGGTGGACACCAGCGCGGATGAGTACATTGAAATGATGGACACCAACGTCAAATCGACGTTTCTGTTCACGCGCCACGCCGCACCACCGATGATCGCGCAGAAATCTGGCACGATCATCACGATTTCATCGATGGCCGGCATTTACGGTTTCGCGGGCGAAGCGGTTTACTGTGCCACCAAGTTCGCGCAGGTCGGTTTCGCGCAGGCGCTGGACAAGGAACTGCGCCCGCACAACATCAAAGTCGGCGTGATCTGCCCCGGCGGGGTCAAAACCGAGTTCGCCATCGGGCGCGGCCGGACGGAAGACGGCGTGGCCGCGTCCGCGATGCTCGAGCCGGAAGACGTGGCGGCGGCGACGCTGCTGGCCTGCACGCAAAGCGCTGGCTCGAGGATCATCGAGATTCAAATGCGGACGATGGCTGAGAATCTGACCTGAGAAAACAGCTCGAGCTGTTCAAGCGTGCGGGTGCACCACCAGCGTCGGCGTCCCCGCATGCCGAATTACGAACTCAGTTACCGATCCCAGCAGCACGCGCTCCAGACCACCGCGCCCGTGCGTGCCCATCACGATCAGGTCGTGGGTTTTGCAAGCCTCCATAATTGCGTCCGTCACGCGCAGATCCTCGGTGAGTAACTTTTGCGCGGTGACGCCCGCGCCCCGCGCCGTCTCGAGCGCCGCATCCAATGTGCGGTGTCCCAGCGCCCGCAGGTCGTCCATGATGCTGCCGACCGTCCCCGCATCGCTCGGCGCGAAGCCGCCCCACGTGCTGAGGAACGGGTTCTCAATCGCAAACAACACCGTGACACTCGCGCCGAGTTGTTTAGCCAGCTCCAAGCCCTGCTGCAAAGCGGTTTGGCTGGCGTCACTGCCATCGGTGGGGATCAAAATATTTTTGTACACGCCCAAACCGTAGGGGTGAAAGCTGAGTCCCAGCTTATTCCCAGCTCGAGCTTTACAGCAGGTTGACCCAGACGCTTTTAACTTCAGTGTAATGCTGTAAAGCGTAACTGCCCATCTCGCGCCCGATGCCGCTTTGCTTATAGCCGCCCCACGGCATCGACGCCTCGAGCATCCCCCAGCCGTTGACCCAGACCGTGCCCGCTTTCAGGCGGTGAGCCAGTCGGATGCCGGTTTTGACATCGCTCGTCCAGATGCCCGCGCCCAGCCCGTACACGCTGTCGTTGGCCCGTGCCACGAGATCATCGATGTCTTCATAAGTCAGCACCGTCAGCACGGGCCCGAAAATTTCCTCGCGGCTCAACTCGAGATCATCGGATGCGGCAAAGATGGTGGGCTGCACGAAGTACCCGTTACCCGCGCCAAAGTTCCTCGAGCCGCCCGTCACGAGCTGCGCCCCGGCTGATACGCCGCGCTCAATGAAGCCCAGCACGCGCTCGAGTTGCACCTGCGAGACCAGCGGCCCCATCTGCGTCGCCGGGTCGAGGCTTGCGCCCTGCACGATCCCAGCCGCTCGAGTTGAAAGTTCTGATAGCACATCGGCTTTGAGCGCTTTGGGCACGTACAACCTCGAGCCAGCCACGCACGCTTCACCCTGATTGAAGAACATCGCCGTCATTGCGCCGCCGATTGCGTCTGAGATGTCGGCGTCGGGCAAGATGATATTCGGGGATTTGCCGCCCAACTCGAGCGTGACTCGTTTGAAGTTGCCACCCGCTTTTTGCATGATCTCGCGCCCGACGCGGGTGCTGCCCGTGAACGAGACTTTATCCACGCCCGCGTGCTCCACCAGCGCAGCCCCCGCCACCGCACCGAGTCCGGGCAAGATGCCCACCGCACCACTAGGAAAGCCCGCCTCCAAAATCAACTCACCCAAGTACAGCGCGGTGAGCGGCGTGATTTCGCTGGGCTTCAAAATCACCGCGTTGCCGCAGGCCAGTGCTGGCGCGAGTTTCCACGCGGCGATCGCCAGCGGAAAATTCCACGGCACAATCGCCGCGACCACGCCAACGGGTTCATGACGCGTGTAGCACAGCGCCTCGCCGGGCAGGGAACTGGGAATGCTCTGCCCCGTGATCTTGGTCGCCCAACCCGCGAAGTACCTGAAATGATCGCTGGTCAGCGGCAAATCAAAAACATACGTCTCCATCACGGGCTTGCCGACATCCAGACTCTCGAGT
Organism: Deinococcales bacterium; assembly: GCA_025359505.1. Classification (GTDB taxonomy): domain Bacteria; phylum Deinococcota; class Deinococci; order Deinococcales; family JAAFIG01; genus JANYHH01. Next base: position 1,381 of record JANYHH010000061.1, on the reverse strand, counting down.
TGCCGCAAGACATCGGCGTGCTCGTCGATCAGATCCGCCAAGCGCCACAGCAAACGCCCGCGCTCGGCTGGCGTGGTCTCGCCCCAGACGCCATCCAATGCTCGGCGGGCGGCACTGACCGCCAAGTCCACATCAGCGCTCGAGGCGAGTTGCACCATGCACAGCGTCTCGAGGGTCGCAGGATCGGTTACGGGCAAGGTTGCGCCGGATACGCTATCCACCCAGCGGTTGCCGATCAACAGCTTCTTGGGGCGCTCGAGCCACGCTTTGGTTGCGGGCAGCAAAAATTCGTTCTGTGACATGCGCTCAGAATACCTGCAACGGCTCGAGCATTCCCTCGAGTTCAGACGCGCTATGCTAAGCCTCATGCAGTTAGAACCCAGCCTGACCTCGAGCCAAGCGCTCACCCCGACAGACGCCGTGCTGCCGCTGCTGCAATGCGAGGTCACGCACGTCTTGATCGGCGCGAATTTGGAGGACGCGCAGCGCTACGCGGAAACCATCGCCAGTCGCTTGGAAGCCGCCATCGAAGCGCTCGAGGCGCTCGGCGCGGTGCGGCGCGTGGCGATCATGCGCGGCTGGCTCGAGCGTTGGCTGCGGATCGTTGAGCAGTTGTTCGAGCAGCGGCTCGAGGAGCGCCAGACGTTGTTTGGCACGCGGGCTTGACTCAAAGGTACGGACGGATTTGATTTGTGATGGATTGCATTTTCTGGATCGAGGCTGGCCAAAATCAGACATTGGCGTTTCTAGCAATCGCTCGGGAAAATATCAGCCGAGAACCCGAAGCAGCAGCCCTCGACGATCTGATATCAGGCCTTTACGAAGGCGAAGAGTTCTGGTACTTGGACAAGCAAGACGCTTACGGCATTTTGGAAAGCGGTGACAACCGCCACATGGTCTCGCTTTTTAATCACGAGCGCGTGCTCTCGAGCTTTGCCGTGGATGCCGAGTGGGTGCGAAAAGCCAGCGACACCGCTGGCTTCGGGCTGATTCTGACACTTAAAATCTCGCCCGAGGCAACCCGTGGACTTTCAAGGGAACAGCTCATCAAGGCTCGAGACGAGAATTTGCTCGAGCTGGTCGCGGTTGGCGTCAACATATCCATACCCATTTGACGGACGAATGATCAAGAGTGTGAGGTTGAAGAAATTAGTGATCGCTGGCTGATGTGTCCAGCCTCGCGCAATCGCTGAAACTCGAGTCAGGGCCGTGCGCTCGAAGATTGGTTCTTTGAATAAACCCATGTGCATCATGTCCACGCTTATTCACGCACCTTCAATCCCAAACAAACCCTCCTGCGCCACCACAAGCTGACGGTACTCTCCCCCACCCTGCCCCTGCACATACCGCGCAATCACCGACTCACTCCCATGCCGCCCTA
>JANYHH010000052.1 GCA_025359505.1 Deinococcales bacterium | reverse complement strand
AGGTCGAAGTGGGCTTGCAGGGCGTCTCGCACGGGTTTATGATTCATGTGGCTACTTTCTCCTTGGTCGGACGGAGTAGCCGCTATTGTCTCAGATTGCGTGGGGAACGTGCAAACTTGAGAAGTGTCCAGTAGTTAGCTCGCGTAGTCCTCGAGCTGATTTTTTTGATCTAACGCCCAAGGCTTATTTTCAATCCCAATGGCGAACTCTTTTCCGAAGCTGATCACAATATCGATCCGGCGATCATTCGTGATGACCGCTTCTAGATTGACGGCTGCTGTTGTCAAATTCAACATCGTGTTTTGCTCACGCACTCTCGCTGGTAGCAGCCCAATGAATGACTCGAGAAACTTACTGCCTTGACCGTGACCGCCACGCGGCTCGAGCAAACTTGCCAGCAATGAAGACAGGCGATTTTCATCAGGGTAGAGAACTTCGAGCAAGTTAAATCTTGAGCCGAGATAACGGTCAAGTTCCCGACGGGTCGCATCAGCCGCCTCGAGCCGGACGTGTAAGCCGTCGAAAAACCGCTCGAGATCGTGCGTCAGGATTGGCTGAGATGGATTCATTGAAGTCTTCAGCAGCATACTTCACCAAATGTTCTCATGAGCGGTTTTTCATTACCTCTAGCCAGTTACGTTATTTGCGTAACCCTGCTCCCGTGTGATAAGCTCGAGCGTTAAACCACCGGAGGTTTCCTTGTCCACGATTGTCCCCGTCAACATCACCGATGAAGTCAAAACGTCTTTCCTGACCTACGCGATGTCCACGATTGTGGAACGCGCCCTGCCGGACGTGCGCGACGGCTTGAAGCCCGTGCAGCGCCGCATTTTGTACGCGATGCACAGTGACCTCAACATGGCCAGCAACCGCCGCCACATCAAGAGCGCGGGCGTCGTCGGCGAGGTCATCAAGAAGTACCACCCGCACGGCGATAGCCCGATTTACGAGGCAATGGTGCGCTTGGCGCAGTGGTGGAACTTGCGCTACATGATGGTCGATGGTCAGGGCAATTTCGGCAGCATTGACGGCGATCCGGCCGCCGCGTACCGTTACACCGAAGCCCGCATGACGCGCTTTAGTGAAGCGATGCTAGAGGACATCGAAAAAGAGACGGTCTCTTTTAAGCCCAACTTCGACGAGTCCTCGCAGGAACCCACGGTGTTGCCAGCGGGCTTCCCGTACATGCTCGTCAACGGTGCTGTGGGTATTGCCGTCGGCATGGCGACCAACATCCCACCACACAATCTGACTGAAATCTGCAACGGACTACTGGCGATCATCGAGAACCGCGACATTGAATTGGATGAGCTGATGAAGCACGTGCCGGGCCCGGATTTCCCGACCGGCGGGCGCTTGGGCAAGAAGGGCATCCGCGAGATTTACGCGACCGGGCAGGGCGGCATTCGTTTGCGCGGCAAGGTGCGGATCGAGGAGATCAAGGGACGCAGCGTCATCATCGTCACCGAGATTCCGTATCAGGTCAACAAAGAGAACTTCATCAAGACCATCAGCGCGACCTATAAGGAAGGGCGCATCCCCGATATCGCCGCGCTGCGCGACGAGTCGGATCGCAAAGACCCCGTGCGGATCGTCATCGAACTCAAGCGCGGCACGTTGCCGGACTTGGTGCTGAATCAGCTTTACAAATTCACGCAGCTCCAGACGAGCTTCAACGTCATCAACCTCGCCATCGTCAATGGCGCTCCGAAGGTGCTGCCGCTGAAAGACGCGATGGTCTATTACTTGGAGCATCGCAAAGAGGTCGTGACCAAGCGCACCGAGTACGAGGTCAAGAAAGCCCGCGCTCGAGCGCACATCTTAGAGGGCTTGCTGATCGCGCTGGACAACATTGATGAGGTTATCCGCATCATCCGCGCCGCGCAGAAAACCAGCGACGCTCGAGACGCGTTGATGGCGCGGTTCGCGTTCTCTGAGCCGCAGGCGCAGGCGATTCTGGACATGCGACTGGCGACGCTGACGGGACTGTCCCGCGAGAATCTTAACGAGGAGTACCGAGGACTCTTGGAGCAGATCGGCTTGCTCGAGGCGATTCTGGGTGATGAGGTCAAGTTGTGGAATGAGATCAGAAAAGAGATCACCAGCTTGCGCGACAAGCACGGCGACGAGCGCCGCACGGTGATCGCAGACCTCGCGGATGATATCAGCAAAGAGGACTTGATCGCTGTCGAGGACATGGTGATTAACGTTACCAAAGGTGGGTACATCAAGCGCACGGCGCTCGAGGCGTACCGCTCGCAGGGGCGCGGTGGGCGCGGCAGCAACAACGGCAAACTGCGCGACGAGGACGCCAACACCAATCTGCTCGTGGGCAGCACGCACGATTACCTGCTGTTTTTCACCGACGCGGGGCGCGTGTTCCGCGAGAAGATTTTTGATTTGCCCGAAGCGGGGCGCGACGCGAAGGGCGCTCACATGCGGAACGTCCTGCCGCTGCGCGATACTGAAAGTGTCCGCGAAATCCTCAACATCAAAGACTTCGCGCAGAGCGGTGCGTTCGTCTTTTGCACCCGCAAGGGCATCATCAAGAAAACCGAGATCAGCGAGTACGGCAACATCACGGCTGCGGGCCTCATCGCCATCAATTTGCTCGAGGGTGACGACTTGATCGAAGTGACAGTCGTGCAGGCGGACGAACACATTGTCCTTGCCACCAAAGAGGGACAGTCGATCCGCTTTAGCGTGGATGACGTGCGCCCGACGGGTCGCGCCACGCAGGGCGTGATCGGCATTCGCATGCGCGAGGCCGACGAGGTGGTCAGCATGACCAAGGTTCGGGCTGACGACGACGGCGAGCTGCTGGCGGTTTCGGAAAACGGCTACGGCAAGCGCACACCGATTGCCGAATACCCCGTGCAGGGGCGCGGTGGGCAGGGCGTCATCACCCTGAAAACCACCGACAAAACCGGTTGCCTCGTGAGCTTAGAGCGCGTTGGCGGTGATGAAGAGCTGATGGTGCTGTCAGCCGGCGGCGTGGCGATTCGCACGCGAGTCGAGGAGGTCAACGTCTTCGGGCGCTCGAGCCAAGGCGTCAAAGTCATGCGGATCGGCGAGAAGGATAAGGTCATCAGCGCGTTTGCAATTCGCAACGAAGACTCACTCTAAGCTTGATCGATCAGCGGGGCGGCTTTTGGGAGCTGCCCCGCTTTTTCGTGGCTCGAGGTGCGACTGAGCAGACCGCAGCCTTTTGCAGGTAGGGCGTTTTGCACAAAGGTTGTCCACTTGTGCCCAGAAGCAATTTGATCGAAGGCGTGTGCAACACGCCCTTGTTTCCACTCGCGTTTCACTTTGTGAACATGGGTTCAACGCTCGAGATTGGTTGACAAAAACGGTCAACCAATCTGAAATCCGTACTAACGGATAACCTGATCTCGAGCGACACCGCACTTTCGTACCCGCCCTGCTCGAGTGCCTGTGAGTGTTTCACCAATGGCCCGAGTTTCCTCATTTGTCCAAAGGCACATCTGACTCTGTACTTTTGCCCGTCGAGATGCGTTTAAACTAATGGTGTGAATCGCATCTCGAGGGTTGTATTGGGGTTAGCGCTGATTGGTTTTTCATCTCTGGGCCGTGCGGCGGATTTCTCGCAATTGACGGTCACGACCTTGGGGGGGCACAGCGCTTCGGTCGTGGCGCTGGAGACTCAGCCCGTTCCTAATGGGTTGATCGCCGTCGCCAGCGGCGCTTACGTGCAGTTGCTGGACGCGACTGGCGCGGTCAAAGCCAGTTTGTACGGGCACATGCGGGGCGTCACGGCGCTGGCGTGGCAGCGTGGTGGGAACGTGCTGGTCAGCGGCGGCGAGGATGGTCGCGTGCGCTTCTGGAGCGCCCCGAACTGGAAGGAAACCAGCAGCCTTGATCTGAAGCGCACGGTCACGGCCCTCCAGTTCAGCCCAGATGGCTCGAGGCTCGCGGCGGCCACGGCTGACGGTGCGGTGCGGTTGTACCTGTCTGGCAAATACTTGCGAAGCTTCGTGGGTCACAAGGAGAGCGTCGACGCGCTGGCGTGGAACCCCAAGGGGACGCTGATCGCCAGTGGCGACCGCAACGGCGTGACGCACGTCTGGGACGCGGCGACTGCCAAAATCGTCAAGTCTCTACCGACTTTGGAGACCAGCATTGCTGGTCTAACGTTTAACGCCGATGGTTCGAGGTTGTACCGCGTGTCAAGCGATGTGGTCAGTTATGAGACGGTGAAATGGGCCCCGCAGGGCAAACCGTTCAAAGTGCCTTCGGCGCGAATCACGGATTTCAAGCTCAGCGGCTCGAACGCAGCCCTCAGTGCGGGCGGTGGGCAGGTTTACACGTGGGACTTAAAAAGCGCCAATCCAAAGCTGCTCGGGCAGCACGAGGACGGCGTGTCGGCCGTGGCGTGGCTTGGAGAGCGCGTGGTCAGCGGCGGCGCGGACGGTGCGATTCGCACGTGGGACACCAAAGCCGCCAAGGAGATCGCGGTCAAATTATCGGCGGGCAGTTACGCCAACGACCTGAGCTTCAACAGCACTGGCACGCTGCTGGCCAGCGCCAGCGACGACCCTCGAGTGCTGATCTGGGACGTGGCGACCAGTAAAGTCGTGAAAACCTTGAAAGCGGGCGCGATCTGGCCGGTCAGCTTGGAGTTCTCGCCGAGCGACGAACTGCTGGCGGTTGGCTACGACGATGGCACGCTGGTGCTGTGGGATGTCGTGACCGGCAAGGAGCGTCGCCGGATTGAGGCTGACAGCAGCGTCGTCAACAGCGTCAGTTTCTCACCAAATTCCAAACTGCTGGCGGTTGGCGGCGGTGACGGGATCGCCCAAGTGTACGACGTGGCAACGGGCAAGTTGCTGCGCTCCGAAAAAGCCAGTGGAGAAGACCAAGCCGAACTGCTCGAGGTGTCGTACAGCCGCGATGGGCGTTATCTGGCCGCCGGTCGCGGCGACGGTGTGCTGAGCGTGCTGGACGCCGAGACCTTGCAGAATGTCAGCAGCTTCGAGAAAGCCGAAGCGGGCGTGGTCGCGCTGGCGTGGAACGACGACGGCTTGTTGGCCGCCGCCAGTTTCGATGGCACGACCCGCGTGTACGACCCTGCCAGCGAGCAGCTCGTCTCGAGCATGACGACGATGAGTGGCGCTCAGGCGTTCAACGTCGCGTTTTCGCCCGATGGTCTGACCGTTGCCGTGGCGGGCGGCGATGGCACGGCGCGGCTGTTTGAAACCAGCACGGGGCGCGTGGTGCAGAGCTACCCGAATCACAGCGATAAAATCTACAGCGTCGCCTTTTCGCCAGACGGGCAGCGACTGGCGGTCGGCGCGGGGCGCTTGGAGGCGGGCGGCGCGATCAGTTTGTACGCTGCCAGCAGCGCGGTTTTCGGCATTGGTAAACCCGCGAACATCCCAGTCGCTCGAGCCAGCGTGCCCGCCGCGTGGTCAGCGTTCAATGTCGCCGAAGGGCTATCCTTGCGGCTCAGTCCCCGCTACCGCGTCACGGGCTTGGATGGCGTGAACGTGCAGATCAGCGACAGCGAATCCGCCACGCGCTTGGAGCTGCGTGGCTTGGGCGCTGGGTCGCTCGACCGTTTGACGCTGCTTGAGGCTGGACTGGGTGCGGTCAAGCTCGAGTGCCTGCGAGTGAGGCTGCGCTGCGGCGATCCGATTGTGGCCAACGCGCTTCAAACCGCCAATGGTGCTCAAGCCTACACGCTGATCGTGTCGCAACTCGCGCCGAGCGGTTCGACGGGCGCGGCCGCCCCTCGAGCGCCGCTGCTGCTGATTGATGCCCGCGACACGGGCGGGCTGCCATTGGTGATGGTCAGCGTCAAAGCCAGCGCCGAGGGCGCGGATAGACTGGCGCTGCTGCGCGAGTTCGCCAGTGCCATCGCGCTCGAGACCAGTCGCTGACCCCTGATGCCTCGAGCCTCGCTGCACCTGCTTCCCGAGCGGATCACTGAGACTTTAGGGCGGCTCGAGGGTCGGATCGAAAAGCGCTTCGGGGCGGACAGTGGGCTGCTCGAGGTTTGTCAGCATTTGACGGTTTTTTCAAAGGACACGGCACGGGTGATGGACGACATCGCCCGCCCGATGTGGTGGCTGCGCGGCTCCTTGGGTGGTCTGGTGCTGCTGGCGGTCGTAGCTGGGATTTACACGGTTTCAAATTTGCGCTTGAGCCTTGCGAACCTCAGCCTTAGCGATCTGGTACAGGTTTTGGAAGCGACGACCAGCGAAGTCATCGTGATCGGTGGTGGCCTGTTTTTTCTGGTCAGCATCGAAACCCGCGTCAAACGCGCTCGCGTGGTGGATGCGATCAACAAGCTGCGCGAGGTCGCGCACATCATCGACATGAAGCAACTGACCAAAGACCCCGATAGTCCAGACCAAACGCTCAGTGATCTCGAGTTAGGACGTTACTTGGATTACTGCTCCGAGATGCTCTCCTTGGTCAGCAAAATCGGCGTGCTGTACATCACGCGTTTCGACGACCCCGAAGCCACGCAGAGCGTCAATCAACTCGAGACGCTGGTCACGGGACTCAGCGCGAAGATCTGGCAGAAGATCAGCATTGTGCAAAGCCGTAAGTGAGCTGTGCGAAGTCAGTTCAACGCAACCGAAAACACATGAGCACAACGCGGTTTTCGTAGGGGCGATCCTTGTGATCGCCCCCTCAAGGTTGACGAAGACTCAACCCCTCGAGATTCAGGTTTTGCTCGAGCAGCATCCACACCCGCTCGAGTCTCGAGCCGTCCACATCAAAGCAACCCTCGAGACGCCAACTCTCCAGCCAGTCCCGCTCGAGATAAAGTGAGCCATGCCCCCAGTCTTGAGCGGACGCGATTTTTTAAGCAACCTTGATCTGTCAGCCGCCGAGTACCGCTCTCTGATGGACACCGCGCACGCGATGAAGCGCGGCGAGTTCAAGGCTTTAAAGCCGCTCGAGGGGCAGACGCTGGCGATGATTTTTGAGAAGCCGAGCTTACGCACCCGCACGACCTTCGATGTGGCGATGTTCCAGCTTGGCGGTCACAGCGTCAATTTGAGCAACGCAGAAATCGGCTTGGGGGTGCGCGAACCCGTGCGCGACATTGCGATGAACTTGGAGCGCTGGGTCGAGGGCATCATGGCGCGGGTGTTTTTGCACAGCACCTTGGAGGAGCTGGCGCGGTTTTCACACAAGCCCGTGATTAACGGCTTGTCGGACTTTTTGCATCCCGTGCAATTGCTGGCTGATTTCCAGACGATCGAGGAGCGCTTTAACGAAACTCGAGGTTTGAAGGTCAGTTACATTGGTGATGGCAACAACATGGCCAACAGCTTCGTCGAAATGGCGGTGCTGACGGGCGTCGACCTCACCATCGCCACGCCACGCGGCTACGAACCGAACGCCAGCGTGATCCTGCATGCCATGTCTCGAGGAGCGACGGTACACCTAACCAACGACCCCAAAGCGGCGGCTGAGGGCGCGAATGTGCTCTACACCGACACGTGGGTCAGCATGGGTCAGGAGCAGGACGCCGCGCAGCGCCGCAAGGTGCAGGACTTCGCGGGTTTTCAAGTCAACCCTAAGCTGCTCGAGCTAACTTCCAGTGACGCGATTTTTCTGCACTGCCTGCCCGCGCATTACGGCGAGGAAGTCGTCGAAGAAGCGACATTGCACGTGAAGTCCAAGGTTTTCGACCAAGCCGAGAACCGCCTGCACGCGCAGAAAGCTCTGCTGTATCACGTGATGGGGAGATAGGGCAGGCAAAAGGCGAAGGGCAAAGGGAAGGTCAAAACAGCGCAGCGCACTTTGTCTCGAGCGAGACGGGTTTGACGTTGCCTTCCCCTTTTGCCGTTCGCCTACCTTCCTTGAGCCAGAGTTCATCCACGCGCTGCCCTGACAATTCGCTGACGTTCAACCCCAAAGATGCACCTCGAGTCAGTGGCACTACGCGACTCCTCAAGGTTGTAAGGAGATTCCCATGAAGAAAATTTTGCTGGCTGGTTTGGTTCTTGCGGCGGGCGCGGTCAGCGCTCAGAGCGTTACTTCTATTCTCGGTTCCGGCGCGAGCGCTCCGTTTCCGCTCTACACCGAGATGTTCAACAGCTACGCGACCCTGACGGGCGTCAAGGTCAACTATGCCTCTAAAGGCTCGGGCGGCGGTCGGGCTGACATCATCGCTCGCAATGTCGAATTTGCTGGTTCGGACGCCTTCATGACCGACACGGAGTTGAAAAGCGCTCCGGGTGCAATTGTTCACGTGCCAATGGCGCTCGTGGCGGTTGTGCCGACGTACAACATCCCCGGCGTGACCACGCAACTGAAATTCACGGGTCAACTGCTGGCCAGCATTTACTTGGGTGACATCAAGAAGTGGAACGACCCAGCCATTGTCGCGCTCAACAAAACCGCGAAGCTGCCCGACTTGGCAATCGCGCCCGTCTACCGCTCGGACAGCTCTGGCACGACTGCCATCTTCGTTGACTTCCTGTCAAAAGTCTCGAGCGACTGGGCTAGCAAGGTCAGCAAGGGCCCGCAGGGCAGCGTCAAATGGCCCGTCGGTACGGGCGGCCCGCAGAACGCTGGTGTGGTCGGACTGGTGCGCCAGACGCCCGGCGGCATCGGTTACGCCGAAGTGACTTACGCCAAGGCCAACAAGCTTCAGTACGGTCTGATCCGCAACGCGACCGGCAAGTTCGTCGACGGCGGAGACCTGAACGAGATCGCTGCTGCCAGCGACGCGCAGTCCCTGCCAGATGACACCCGCACCAGCATCACCAACGCCAGTATCGGCTACCCGATCAGCGGTTTCACGTGGATTTTGGTCTACAAGGATCAAAAGTACGGCACGCGCACCAAGGATCAAGCTAAGGCGATGGTCGCTCTGCTGCGCTGGATGCTGACGGATGGCCAGAAGCTCAACAACAAGCTTGATTACGGTCAGATTGACGGCTCGGCGCTCAAAAAGGCGCAGAAGAACGTCGAGAGCATCACCTTCGGTGGCGAGAAGCTCTAATATCTCGAGCGCGTGATGAGGGCGGCCCAGTGCCGCCCTTTTTCGTGGCAGTTCACTTCAAGCAAGCGGAGTCCTTTACCTCGAGAGAATGCTGAGTCCTTTACCTCGAGCCTCACAGTTCGCTTGATCTCGAGAGAGGCCGTTTTACCGTTGCTTTTGGCCTTCCACCCTGCTTGACACAACCATGACACTCGCACTCGAGACTTCCGATTGGAGGAACTGTGACACCAACCATTCCCACGCCACCGCGTCGCTCCTTTGGCATGAACAGCGGCTCGGACAACGTTTTTCGCAACATCATCATTGGCCTCTCGAGCCTCGTGCTGGTTGCGACTGTGCTGTACGGCTTTGTGTTGATTGTGGGCGGCTTGCCCGCTTTTCAACGCGAGGGTATCGGCTTTCTGTTCGGACTGAACTGGGATCCCGGCAAGGGTATTTATCAGGCGCTGCCGTTCATCGCGGGCACGTTTTTTACCGCGTTCGGCGCGTTGCTGCTGGCAGTCCCGCTGTCGGTTGCCGCTGCGCTTTTTATCTCGGAGTACGCGCCGCGCTGGTTGGCGGGCCCTGTCGGCTCGGCGATTGAGCTGCTGGCAGCGATTCCCAGCGTGGTCTACGGACTGTGGGGCATTTTCGTGTTGATCCCAGCCGTGCGCGTCTTTCAGGTCTGGTTCGTCAGCGTGACCGGCGTGCCGTGGCCGCCCACAGGCACAGGCTTGATGAGTGCGGTGCTGATTCTGGCCGTGATGGTGATCCCGTTCATCTGCGCGATCTCGAGGGACGTGATTACGCTCGTGCCCAACGATCAGCGCGAGGCAGCGTATGCGCTGGGCGCGACCAAATGGGAAGTGATCCGTTTTGGAATCCTGCCGTATGCGCGGGCGGGCATTCTGGGCGGCGTGATCCTGGGGTTGGGACGCGCCATCGGCGAGACATTGGCGGTAACGATGGTGATCGGCAACGCCAATGTGATCGCCTCGACCCCGTTTTCCAGCACAGCGACGATGAGCAGCATCATCGCCAGCAATTTTGGTGAGGCCAACGAAACCCTGCGCCCGGCGCTGATTGCGATTGGCTTCATGCTGCTGGTCTTCAGCGTGATCGTCAACGTGATCGCCAGAATCGTGATTACGCGATTGACGCCAGTTGGCACGAGATAAAGGGAGCGACCAGTGACGCGAACGGACACCATGACCAAAAGCATCTCGAGCGGCTTGACCCGCACGGTTTCCCCGGCCCGCCGGGCGCAGAACTCGATCATGTTTGGCCTTGTCGCGCTGGGTACAGTGATCGTGCTCATTCCATTGGCACTGATTTTGTTTCAAGTGGTTTACAACGGTTTGCGCTCAATCAACCTAGATTTCTTCATCAAATCCGAGCGCGACATGAGCATGATTACTGGCGGCGGTGGCGTGCTGAACGCGATTGTCGGCACGTTGCTGATGGTCGCGGTGGCTTTGGTGATTGGGCTGGTCGTCGGCATCGCCACCGGTATTTTCCTTTCCGAATACCGCGAGCATCCGCTGGTCGGTGTGGTGCGCGTGATGAGCGATGTGCTGACGGGTATCCCGGCGATTGTCGTCGGACTGGTGATTTACGGGCTGATGATTACCACCAAATTACCGGGCTACAGCGGTCTGGCGGGCGGTGTGGCTTTGGGTCTCATCATGATCCCGATCATCGTTCGCGCCACCGAGGAAGTCTTGAAGCTCGTGCCGACCAGCATCCGCGAGGCGGGACTGGCTTTAGGGTTGCCGCGCTGGAAGGTCACGATGCAGATCGTGCTGCCGGCCGCCAGTACGGGGATCATCACCGGCGCGATCCTCGGTGTGGCGAGGGTCAGTGGCGAAGCTGCCCCGCTGCTCTTCACGTCGTTTGGCAATCCAGATTTGGCGACGAATCTGCTGCAACCAATGGCGGCGCTGCCATCAGCCGTGTACTCACTGGCCTTCAAAGCCCTAACCCCAGCCCAGAACGAGCAGGCGTGGGCGGGCGCGTTGGTGCTGTTGACGATCATTCTGATCTCCAATATCCTCGCCCGCTTCTTCTCGCGCCCGCGCTCATACCGCGCACCAAAAGCCAACACCGCCAAAACTTAAACCTCGAGTGACTGGAGTGACATGGAAAACCAAATGAAGCTCACCCCGCCGCCGCAAAGCGTGATTTCCACGGCCGCCGTGCGGCTCGAGTCTCAAAGCGTCAGCATTTTTTACGGCGAGAAAGAAGCCGTGAAGAACGTTGATGTGTCTTTTAAATCCAACACCGTCAACGCGCTGATCGGCCCGAGCGGTTGCGGCAAGACCACCTTTTTAAGGGCGATCAACCGGATGCACGACCTGACGCCCGGCGCAAGGGTCACGGGAAAGATCATGCTGGATGGCAACGACTTGTACGGTGATGGCATCGACCCCGTGGACGTGCGCCGCCGCATTGGGATGGTCTTCCAAAAACCCAATCCGTTTCCGACGATGAGCATTTACGATAACGTCGCGGCGGGCCTGAAACTGGCGGGTGAACGCAACAAACAAAAGCTCGATGAGGTCGTCGAGCGCTCCCTGCGCGGCGGTGCGCTTTGGGATGAGGTCAAAGACCGCCTGAAAGCCCCCGGCTCGAGCCTGTCGGGTGGTCAGCAGCAGCGCTTGTGCATCGCTCGCGCTTTGGCGGTCGACCCAGAAATTCTGCTGATGGACGAGCCGACGAGTGCCTTAGATCCGCAGAGCACCAGCCGCATCGAAGACCTGATGGAAACCTTGAAGCAGCAAGTCACGATCGTGATCGTCACGCACAACATGCAGCAAGCCTCACGGGTCAGCGATACGACCAGTTTCTTTTACGTCGGCGATCTGGTCGAACACGGTGTGACGAGTGAGATGTTCACCAATCCCAAAGACAAGCGCACCGAGGATTACATCACCGGACGCTTCGGCTAAAAATGACGCACCTCGAGACCGATCTGGCTGGTCTGCGCCGCGAGTTGCATTTACTCCTAAACCGCGTTCGCAACGCGGTCGCGCTGTGCGGCGAGGCGGTGATTGAGGGCAGCCAGAAAAAAGCGCTCAGGGTCATCGCGGGCGACCCAGAGATTGACGCTAAGCAGCTCGAGCTGGAAGCGCATTGTTTGGAGTTAATCAGTAAGCATCAGTTGGTGGCTAAAGATGCGCGGCTGGTGACGGGCGTGCTGGGGAGCTTAGGCGATCTGGAGCGCGTTGGAGATTACGCAGTGCACATCGCCGAGGACGCTGCTGTTGTGCGGCTGAACGGGATGTTCGAGAAATTGCACACTCTTTTTAGGTTACTGCGCGACATGAGCGAGCGCCTGAGCGACGCGCTGCAACGCGACGACGCGGTGCTGGCAAGGGCAGTGCGCGACGCGGACGAAGAAGTGGACGCGATCATTGACAGCGCCTCGAGCTTCGTGATTTCTAACTTCGCCAGCGAGCATCTGCTGGAGGCGCTGGCGACGCTGCGCGTGCTGCGAGCCGCGCAACGCATCGGCGATCACTTGGAGAACGTCGCGGAACGCGTGGAGTTCTGGGTGACGGGCAGCCGCGTTTAACAACTCGAGCGTTTGACGATTAGGTTCAAGTCGTCAATCCACGCGCCTCACCCTCGGCCTCGAGTCCAACGGCATCGGTATGCGCGACAGGGGCGTAAATATTGATCAGAATCGCACTTTCCTCGAGCGCCTCGACTTCGTGAGGTACGCGAGCAGGTAGCGTCACCAGCGAGTGCATCCCCAGCTCCAGTCGCTCGCCGTGAGCGGTGAACGCAATGCGGCCATTGACCACCAGAACGCTGATCGCGCCGGGCGCACGGTGTTCCGGCAAGCGCCCGCCTTGGGTCAGTGCGACCAGCACCAGACTAAACCCCGCGTCTTTGACGAGCGTGACCGAATCCCTGCCGTGGGCCCGAATCGGCGCGTCGGAGCGCAGCTTCGTCAATTGCTGCTCGAGATCGTACTGGTGGTACGCGATTTGTTGCGGGCGGTCTGAACGTGGTTGCGTCATGATGGTCTCCAGTGCTGTGCTAGGTGTTCACCCGTGAGATGTGTTCGAGAGCCGCGCAATGAGCCGCGAGATATTTGAATCGAGTACGCGACTCCAGCTAATCTGCTCCTCGATCCTGTCACGCAACTGAAACCGAGACGGCTTTATTTTCAAGCGCCTCGAGTTCTGGGTGACGGGTAGCCGCGTTTAGCAGCTCGAGCCTTCAACGCCCCGTTAGCCCACAGGTCACAAACTGCGTGTCAGCGTCATGAGCGACGCTCGGTGCGCCGTCCACGATCAGCGATGCTCGAGTCCACGGTTGATCGTCCGCGAAAAACGGCTGTTCGCTGCGCTGCCATTCAAACCAGAAGTCATGCCCGTCCGGCCCGTCGCGCTCGAGGCCCCGCGTTTCAGCCAAGTGCGCGTCGGTCTCCATCCAGATCGTGTAATCGATCCACTCGCGCAACTCGCGCCTCGCACTCGAGACGCCTTCGACGATCAGAACTGGTGCGGGTTGGACGGCGATTGCTCCCTTGCGCTCGTGTTCGCGCCACGCATCTGGTGTCCACAGCACAGCCCGCCCAGCTTTGAATGGCTCGAGGATATGCTGCGTCAGCAGCGGCCACCAATCGAAGAAACTGTGATTCCACGCGATGTCATCGGTGTGAACGCATTGGCACTCGAGCACACGCGATAACTTTGAAGCGAAGGTACTTTTTCCAGCGGCGCTGCGCCCATCAATGGCGATCACCGCTGGCGTAGAGAGTTGCAGAATCTGCGCTGCCAGATTGTTAAAACTTTGCACTCGAGCTTCGGGCATGGGGCTGAAGTATAAGTCAATGAATTATGCCTTTGAAAACTCGAGTTGATTGATGACCCTGACCGCGTTTCCCACGCCGTTTTCATTGCGAATCCGTGCGCCCAATTCAGCGGCTCGAGTTCGCATTCCAGTGTCTGAGATCATCGTCTGGATAGCTTGTGCCAACGCTTGAGCGGTCAGCACCTTGCGCGGAATTGGGCTGGGGCCCACGCCAAGCTTTGCGATGCGCTCACCCCAGAAGCCCTGATCGCCGAAGAATGGGATCACCAGCGACGGCACGCCCGCCTGCAACCCCGCGGCCGTCGTTCCCGCGCCCCCGTGATGCACCACGCCCGCGACTTTGTTAAACAACCAACTGTGCGGCACGGAGGCGATGCTCAGCACGTGATCGGGCAGTGCATCCGTTTTGAAGCCGCCCCAACCGGATTGCAGAATCGCTCGAGTCCCGGTTTGTTTCAGCGCTTCCAAAATCAGCTCGGCTGTCTGGGCTGGGTCGCGGCTGGACATGCTGCCAAAGCCGATGTAAATCGGGGCTTCACCGCCCGCCAAAAACGCCTCGAGCGCGGCTGGCGGTTGCCAATCACTCGGTGGCTCGAGTTGCCAGTAGCCGGTGATGATGGCGTTGCTCCAATCGGCTGGCGGCGCGATCACCGACGGGCTGAAGCCGTACAGCGTGGGATGCTGGTTCAGGCGCTTGACTTGGTACGGGCCCCAGAACGGGTTGGCGGGTAATCCCAGCACTCGCGTGCGAGCCAGTGTGTCAGCGGTGCGAAAGCCTTGCCACATCGCTTGGCGCAGCGCCTCGTGCGATAAGCGGTTGACCGCGCCGCCCAAGCGCGACAGACCTTGTGGGAACAGCGCTCCGGCAAAGGCAGTCGTGGGTGTGAACGGAAAAACGTGGGCTTGCAGGAATGGCACATCCAGCTTCTCAGCGATGGCCAGCCCGATGAACAAACCGCCGACGCCCGCGACGATCAGCTCTGTATCGCGGCAAGCCTCGAGTCCCTGCGCGGCCCACAGCAGCGCCGCCCGCTGGCTTTCCTTGGCGGTATGCGCGGTGATCGCGAGGAAATTGCCGCGCTCCAATAACGCCCGCATTTTTGGGCTGTCCATGAACTCTTGGACGTTGCCTTGCACGGCGCTGAACTCGAGGTGCTGCCCCTGCACGGCTGCGGCGTAGTTCTCGTGCGTGACGACGCGCACCTGATGCCCGGCGCGTTTTAAGCCGACACCGAGGGCGATGTAAGGTTGCACGTCGCCTTGGCTGCCGAGCGCGATTAAAGAAATATTCACGATGTGACCTGCGCTTTCAAGGATGCAAGCATCAACTCGGTGATGGCGGTTGGCAGTGCTTCCCAAACTCGCTCGAGGTCGGGGTCGCCGATGATCCGCAGCACGACCAGTCCCATGAACAGCGCTGCCTCGAGCTGAAAGTGCAATTTGAGCTGAGCTGCGCTGATGCCGCTGCTGCTCGAGAGCGATTCAATCAGCGTGTCGCCTGCTCGGGTGGTCGGGAGCACGATTTGCTCGAGGTAAGCGCTTCTCAACTCGGCGTTGGACAGCACTTCGGGCAGTACGGCTTGGAACAGGCTGAGGTTGTCAACTGTCAGCATCGCAAAGTGCGCTCGAGTGCTGCTGGCGATCAGCGTCTCGAGATCGGGCGCGGCGATGCTGTGCGGGGCGGTGTTGGCTTGAGAGGTGTCGGCTGAGGGTGTTGGTGCGCTCTCGGTGAATTTGGCCAGTAACGCGAGGATCAGCGCGTTTTTGTCTTTGAAATGGTTGTACACCGTACCGTCAGCCACGTCCGCTTTTGCGGCGATCTCCTTGATCGTGGCGCGGTGAAAACCTTTTTCGGTGAAAACCGTCTGTGCAGCTTTGAGAATCGCGGCACGTTTCAAACTGGAGATTTGCTGTTGTAGGGGGCTGTTGGCGGTGCGGGACATTGGGGTTCCTTTCAGTGATGGCATTGCTCGAGCGGAAATTGGACTGAACAGAGCAGGCTCGAGATTGAAACTTGAATGTAAATTCAATTGAATGAATCTTCATTCAAAATATCTCGTCTCGTGACCCATGTCAATGGGTCTGTGTAGCTCCCTCGAGTCCACTGCTCGAGACTCCCTGTTTCATTGCCCGCACGCGAAACCTTTGCCCTTTGCCTTTTGCCTTTCGCCTTCAACACCACCAAACATCCCGCGCCCACCACGCTAAAATGACTCATTGTGCAAGTCACCCCCAACCAAGCCGAGCGCATCTTGGAGCGCTTACTGCAAACCCCAGATGCTCCGCCGGTTTACTTGGAGGGTGCACCGGGAATCGGCAAGTCTAGCGTTGTTCACGCGGTCAGCGCCAAGCTGAAGCTGCCCGTGCTGGATGTCCGCGCCGCGTATTTGACGCCGCCAGACCTGATCGGCTTACCTGCGCTGGAGCGCGATGTCGGGCGCACCGTCTATTACCTGCCGGAGTTCCTGCCACTGCCCGACACCAGCGGACTGCTGGTGCTCGAGGAACTGCCCAGTGCTGCCCCCGCGATTCAGGTCGCGCTGTATCAACTGCTGCTGGATCGGCGCGTCGGCTGGCGCTACGAATTGCCCGCTGGCTGGCGCGTGGTCGCCACGGGCAACCGCTTGGAGGATGGTTACACGCACCCGCTGTCGAACGCCACCGCGACGCGCTTACTGCGCTTAGAGTTGCGAGCGGACTTGGATGAGTTCACGCTCTGGGCATTGGAGCATGGTCTGCACCCAATGGTGCTGAGCTTCGTGCAGCGCAACCCGCAACTGCTGCATGCGCCAAATGAACACAGCCCGCACCACCCGAACCCGCGCACGTGGGCCTTTGCCAGTCGGGTGTTGGCGGCGTTCGCAGACGATCTAGAATCCCCCGACCTCGAGCCAGCCTTATCAGGTGTGCTGGGCGACGGCGCGGCGCGGATGCTGACGGCTTTTTTGAAGCTCAGCGCGTTTCTGCCCGACCCCGAAGCGGTCTTGGAGCGCGGCGCGATCCCGCAGAATATTCCCAAATTATCGGAGCGTCCGGACATCGTGTACGCGTACACCAATGCGCTGGTCGCGGCGCTCGCACGGCGCGTCACGCCTGCTCGAGTGCGTAACTTCGTCAAAGCGATCACAGTTTTAGAGGTCGAGGCGGCGATGCTGGCGGCGCGATTGGCATTGAAATTGCGCGGTGTGGACGCGATTTTAGGCGATGTGCCAGAGTGGAAAGCTTTTTACACGCGCCACGCGGCGCTGCTCAGTTAAAGCTTTTTGCTCCGAGCCAATTTCTCGAGCACAGATGCCGACCTGTTAGATTGCACCCTGTGGCGGCCACCGATGAATTCAAAAGCGCTGCCAAGCGGCTCGAGGCGGATTCACGCATCAAACTGCGGCGCTTTGCCTACGGCGTGTACGGCATCGTCACCCGCGATTACGATTACGCGCACACGCCGCGCTGGTCAGCATTGGTCAACCGTGAAGCGTGGCAGTTGCCGGATCGCGCTGCGCTCGAGAGTCGGGTGGGCACGCTGTGCGCTGGGGATGCCTTCGATTTGGGTCGCGCTGTGATTCTGCTCAGGGCAGCCGTGGCGCTGGGGTATTTCAGTGACGATGAATCTTGGCTGCGGGTTTCGCTGGTGCTGCGTGCCATTCAAACGCAGTGTCTGGGCTGGGAGGATTACTTGAGGATTTACCTGCGCGGTCGGCGGCGCTGGCTGGAATTGCTCGAGGACGGCTCGCAAGACACGCCTGAGATGCGGCAATTCTTGAGCAACGTCACGTCTATTCGCAAGGCGGTTTGGCGCACCACCCCGTTTCGGTTGCCGCTCGAGTGACGACGCCTGCGATTTCAAAGCGATCACCGCTCGAGCGTGACCGTATTTTCGGTCATTCAGGTTCGACTCAGCCCGGGCTGCGCCATTTTTGCTACACTTCTGTAACGTTTTCATTTCCGACCAAGGCAATCAAAGCTCGTATCACGGGAGTACATCGGGCATGGCTGATGGCAGCGCACAACTCGAGGCTGGTGACTCGGTGGACTCAGGTGACTTAGTGGACTCAGGTGACTTGGTGGACTCAAGCGCCCTCAGGGACGAACTCGAGTTGCGCGAGTACTTAAACGCCGTGCCGCACCACGTCTGGACGACCGACGGCACGGGCACGCGGATCCCTTGGTTCAATCGGCGCTGGCGCGAATACACCGGGGTCACGCTCGCCGAGGCCCTAGAAGACAGCGGCTCGAGCATCGTCCACCCCGACGACGCCAGTGAACTGGCGCGGGCGTTGGCGGCGGGGCTGCAAACTCACGGCCCGTTTACGGCTGATGCGCGGCTGCGCTCAGCGGCGGGACAGTACTGCTGGTTTCAGATTCGCGGTGAACCCGTCAAGCAAGGGAATGAAATCGTCAGTTGGATCGGCACGAACACCGACATTCACGAGCAGCGCTTGGCGACCCAAGCCAAGGAGCGGGCCCGGGGCAGAATGGAAGGTTTGCAGCGCACGACCGCTGCTCTCGCCAAAGCCGTTGGGGTCGAAGCAGTCGTCGAGGCGGTGTTGCACATCGGCATTCAGACCGTCGGTGGGTATGCGGGCGCGGTTTTTTTGACTGGTGATGCTGCGGAGCACTTGGTTTTGCAAGGGCAGATCGGCTATCCACTTGAAGCCGTACAACGCGCTAAAGCGATCAAACTGGACAGTGACGTGCAAATTGCGGTCACGATTCGCCAGAATCAAGCGCATTTCATGGCCCGCGAGGATTACGCCACGCAATTCAAAGCCTCCCCCGATCATCTGGCCGCGCCATCCGTCGCCGTCGCCACGCTGCCACTCTCAGTCGCCAACGTCGTGATCGGCGGGCTGGCGATCAGCTTTGACGCCCCGACCCAGTTCTCGAGCGGCGAGCGCAGGTTTCTGATGTCACTGGCTGACCTGACCGCGCAGTCCTTGGAGCGAGCGCGGTTGTTCGATGAGGCGACGCGCGTGCAGCAGCGTTTCGAGGCGGCCTTATCTTCCAGTCGCACGGGCATCTGGGAGTACGACCCGCAGACTCGAGAGATCATTTACGGCGGCGCTTACGGCGAGCTGTACAACTTGCCGCCCGGCACTGGGCGCATTCACGCCGAGGATGTCGCGCCGTACACCCCGCCCGAAGACCGCGAGCGCGGGTATGAAGCGACCCGACGCGCTTTTGAAAGTGGCGATTGGCTTGAGCGCGAGTTTCGGATTCAACTGCCTGACACTTCGGAGCGCTGGGTGTTCTCGAGGGGACGCACGATCTCCACGCCCGACGGGGTGCGAATGGCGGGAACGCTGACCGATGTCACCGAGCGTCACGACGCGCAGCAGCAGTTGAATGAAAGCGAAACCAATTTTCGCGTGCTGGCCGATTCCATGCCGCAACTGGCTTGGATGGCGCACGCCGACGGACAGATCTTTTGGTACAACCAGCGCTGGTTTGAATACACCGGCACGACGATGGACGCGATGCACGGCTGGGGCTGGCAAGCTGTGCACGATCCAACGCATTTACCGCGTGTGATGGAAAGCTGGAAGGCGTCGCTCGAGACGGGTGAACCGTTCGAGTTGGAGTTCCCGCTCAAATCCGCCACTGGCGAGTACCACTGGTTTCTGACCCGCGTCAACCCCGTGTTGGATGCTGAAGGGCGCGTCTGGCGCTGGTTTGGCACGAACACCGACATCAGCGCCAACCGCGAAATTCAGCGCCAACTGATTGACATCACCAACGCCCAGCGCCGCTTCGTCAGTGACGCCGCCCATGAGCTTCGCGCCCCGCTGACGGCGATAGGCGGCAACATCGAACTGATCCGCCGCTACCCCGATATGAGCATCAGTGAACGCGACGAAGCCTTGGGTGACGCGGCGCGTGAAACCGGGCGACTCTCGAGGTTGATTACGGATTTGCTGGTCGTCGCTCGCGGCGATGCCAGTCAGATCGCCGCTTCAGAGCCGATCTCGCTGCCAGATTTGCTGAGCGAAACGCTGCGCGTGGCCGCCTACTTGGGCACGCATCAATTGCGCTGCGCGGCCCTCGAGCCGGGGGTGGTGCTCGGCAACCGCGACCGTTTGAAGCAACTCGCGCTCATCTTGCTAGAAAACGCGATGAAGTACAGCCCGGATACGGCTCCCGTGACTTTGACGCTGCGTTGCGCCGATGGTTGGGCGCAGATCAGCGTCAGCGATAGCGGCCCGGGCATCGCCGCCGAGCACCTGCCGAGGGTTTTCGAGCGCTTTTACCGCGCCGATGCAGCCCGCACGTCGAGCGTTGACCCCGGCGGCACGGGGCTGGGCTTACCGATTGCCAAACTGATCGCTGAAGCGCACGGCGGTTCGGTGCGCTTGGAAAGTACCGTTGGCGTGGGAACGACGGCGATTGTCCTGCTGCCGCTCGAGCCAGACCGAGCGGGTGATTGATGGGCTGTGGCACAGATTTTAAACCGCTAAACGTGCTAGTATTTAACTAGGTTAAATAAGTGATTCAAATAACTTTTTAGGAGGTCATATGTACAAAGGCAACGAAGGGCAATGGGCGTTTTTCCTGCACCGCCTGTCGGGCATCGCCATTTTGCTCTACTTGATTCTGCACACGGTTTCGATCAGCTCGGTGCTGCTCGGCGAGAGCGCTTACGGCGCGATTCACGAAATTTACAAGCTGCTGATTTTTCGGCTTGGACTGATCGCCGTGGCGGGCGCGGTCGCGTACCACTCGTTCAATGGTCTCAGAATCGTCATCATGGACTTCACGGGCTGGGGCGTCAAATACCAGCGGCAGCTCTGGTACGCCTCCTTATTTTTCGCGGGCATCGTGATCGTGGCCGCTCTGGCGTACAACATCCCGCGCATTTTAGGTGGTGAGTAATGGCCATCAAAGCCCGTAGCTTCAAAGACGCTCGCAGCCAAGCCAAATCCAACCCAGAACTCGCGTGGTGGGTCTTCATGCGGCTCTCCGGCACGGCATTGGTGGTGCTGACGCTGTTTCACATTTTTAAGAACTACATTTTCGTCGACGAAGCGAGCTGGGATTACGAAAAAATCGCCTCGAGCTACGCCGATTGGTGGAACAAGCTCTACCTCTTGGCGCTGCTGGGCTTGGGTTTGATGCACGGCGCGAACGGCATGCGCTACATCATCGACGACGCGACCGCCAAAAACCGCGTCGCACGGTTCTGGGCTAAAGCCATCGTCAACACGCTGATCGGCGCGGTGTTCGTCTTCGGCATTCTGGCACTAGTCGTCAAAATCCCGATTCCCGGTGTGGACACGCCGTAACGCTCGAGCGAGCAGATTGCTCGAGCCACACAGTTCTCGAGCCACACAGTTCTCGAGTCACACAGTTCTCGAGTCACACAGTTCTCGAGCCACACAGTTCTAAAGCCACACAGTTCTCGAGCCACACAGTTCTCGAGCCACACAGTTCTAAAGTCACACACTGCACCCAATGCTCGAGCCACACGACACTTCTCGAGTTTCCCATTTTCAGAAAGGCTGGTTTCAGTCATGCGGGCACATAAATTTGACGTGATCGTCGTCGGCGCGGGCGGTTCTGGTCTGATGGCTGCGCTGTACGCCACCAAGAACGCACAGGGCAGCGTCGCAGTCATCTCTAAGCTGTACCCCACGCGCTCGCACACCGGCGCGGCGCAGGGCGGCGTTGGCGCGGCGCTGGGCAACGTCGACGAGGACAGTTGGGAATGGCACATGTTCGACACGATCAAGGGCGGCGATTACCTGACCGATCAAGACGCGGCTGAGATCTTTGCCAAAGACGTGATTGACGCCGTGTATGAGTTGGAGCACATGGGCTTGCCGTTCTCGCGCCTGCCCGACGGCAAGATCGCACAGCGGCGCTTCGGTGGTCACACCCGCGAGTTCGGCAAAGCGCCCGTCCACCGCGCCTGCTACGCCGCCGACCGCACGGGTCACATGATCCTGCAAACGCTGTACCAAAACTCAATCAAAGAGGGCGTCAATTTCTTCAATGAGTTCTTGGTGCTCGACATGATTCTCGAGGAAGACGCCGACGGCGGGCAGGTCTGCAAAGGCGTCATCGCCATGGACATCGCCAGCGGCGAGTTGCACACCTTCCACGCCAAATCAGTCGTGCTAGCCACGGGCGGCAACGGGCGAATGTTCAAAGTCACCAGCAACGCCCACGCGCTGACCGGCGACCTGACCGCAATCGCGTACCGACGCGGCATTCCTTTGGAAGACATGGAGTTCTACCAGTTCCACCCGACCGGACTGTACAAACTGGGCGTGCTGCTGACCGAAGGCGTGCGCGGCGAGGGCGGCATCCTCCGCAACGGTGCGGGCGAGCGTTTCATGGAGCGCTACGCGCCGACGATCAAAGATTTGGCCCCTCGAGATATCGTCTCCCGCAGCATGTATATGGAAATCCGCGAGGGGCGCGGCGCGGGCCCCAACAAGGATTACATTCTGCTGGACATCACGCACCTTGACCCTAAGATCATCGAGGAGCGCCTGCCAGACATCGCGGATTTCAGCCGGACGTACTTGCGCGTCGAACCAACCACTGAACCCGTGCCAGTCAACCCGACCGCGCATTACACGATGGGCGGCATTCCGACCACCATTGATGGCGAAGTGCTGTGGGGCACGCAGAACAATGAAATCGTTCACGGCTTGTACGCCGCTGGCGAGGTCGCCTGCGTGTCACTGCACGGCGCGAACCGCTTGGGCACGAATAGTTTGGGTGACTTGATCGTCTTCGGTCGCCGCGCTGGAGTCGCCGCCGCCAAATACGCCAATGAAAACGCGCTGCTGCCGATCACCGACGATGTGGCTAGACGCGCCGAGGATTTGATCTCACGCACGCGCAATGCCAGCGGCAAGGAATCTGTGGCCAAGATTCGCGCTGAGATGCAGCAATCCATGCAGGACAACGCCAGCGTCTTCCGCACCGAGGAAACCCTGTCGGCGCAAGTCGAGATTCTGCGCGGCTTAAACGAGCGCTACACGCAAATCGGTATTTCGGATCGCTCGGAGCGCTTCAACACCGAGATGATCGAAGCGATTGAACTCGGATTTCTGCTGGACAACGCCGAAACGCTGGTGCACAGCGCCCTCAACCGCCGCGAATCACGCGGAGCGCACAGCCGCGAAGATTTCACCGAGCGCAACGACCCGGATTACTTGAAGCACACGATGATTTACCGCAAGGAAATCGGTCACACCGAAATCAAATGGCGCGACGTGGTGCTGGGCAAGTACGAACCGAAACCTCGAGTTTATTAGAGGCGGCAGAGGGCAGAGAGCGGAGCGCTTACAGCAAACCTCGAGATGCTTGCAGGGTGCGTGAAACGTAGGGGCTTGCCACTGCAAGTCCTAGCCGCTCGAGAAGCCGCTGACCAACCGTAGGGGCGAGGCACGCTTCGTCCCAGCCACCGCGCCGCCCATCGCAATTCAACTCGAGATAGAATGCCTTTTCCAAAGCATCCCTCGAGCCAGCAGCTAGGAGCCAACCATGCAAGCAACCTTCAAAATCCAGCGTTACAACCCTGAAAAGGACAAGAAGCCGTACTGGGCGGAGTACACGCTCGAGGTCGACGCCAAAGACCGCATTCTGGATATTTTGCACAAGATCAAATGGGAGATGGACGGGTCGCTGTCGTTCAGGCGCTCGTGCGCTCACGGCATTTGCGGCTCGGACGCGATGATGATCAACGGCAAGAACCGCTTGGCGTGCAAGGTGCTGATGATGGACTTAGGCACGACGACCGTCACAGTCGAAGCGATTCGCGGGCTGCCCGTGGAAAAAGATTTGATCGTGGACATGAAGCCGTTTTTTGATAGTTACGAAGCGGTGATGCCGTACTTCATCGGCGACGCCGTACCACCCGCAACGGAGTACATCCAGAGCCACGCCGAGGAAAAGATCATCGACGCCAGCACCAAATGCATTCTCTGCGCGTGCTGCACGACATCTTGCCCGATCTTCTGGGTCAACGGACAGTATTTGGGGCCAGCCGCCATCGTCCAAGCGCACCGTTTTATTTTTGACAGCCGCGACCGCGCTGGGGCCCAGCGCTTGGAGATTCTCAATCAAACGACGGGCGTCTGGCGCTGCCGCACGGCGTACAACTGCACCGAAGCCTGTCCGCGTGACATCCCGATCACCGAGATCATCGGTCAGGTCAAACGCGCCCTGATGTACGGCACTGCGTAGCTAAGCACAGCGTAATCTCGAGTCAGACCAGTCCGCGTTCGCAACCTCGAGCGCGGTTTTTTTACCGCATTATTCATGCAATTCTGAGTGCCCGATGTACCAAAGCTGAGCGTCGGTAACAGGTTACGCTCAGAAATCCCGGTAAACTCAAGGTTATGAAATCACTTGCCCTTTTGCTGCTGGTGGCGATGGTCGCCTGCGCCCCGAGTGCCAGCCGCTTGAATACCGATGGTTTGAGCAGCGCTTCCATCATTCGCAATTTCAAACCCGACAAAGGCGAATCAGCCGCGTACCCCGTCGGCCAGCAAGTCAGCTTCTCGTACAGCCTCGAGCGGGCGGGCTTCATCACACTGGTTGCCTTCGACGACAACGGCCGCACCTACGACATTGAACGCAGCGTCGCTACAAAGGCCGGAGCGCAAACCCTGCCTCGAGCCGATGATGTGACGGGCACGGGCGGTAAAGCTGCGTACATCGTCGACCCGCCGCTCGGCCCGCAGCGCGTCTTCCTGATTTACACCGATCGCGCCGCGCCGACTGGCACGCGCATCAGCGGGAATTTCGCGGCCGCTGACCTCTCCAAAACCATCAAAGCGTACATCAGCGCGACTGGCTCGAGCGTGTACGACGTGGCGGAAACCCGTTTCGAGGTTGTGAAGTGAAGCGCGTCGCGCTCCTCGGGGCGCTGCTGGCTGTCGGTGCGATCGCCTGCCAGCAACCGCCCGCTCCACCTACTCCCCAAGCCTGTACGACACCAGCGGCTGACTCGAGTGGAACTGTAACAGAGAACCTCACGTTTTCGACGACACCGAAGAAGCTCAATCCTGACGACGTACAGGTGTTAGGCAATGATGTGTATGTTGATGACGCTAAGAATCTTTTGAACATCAACAAAGGAGATGTCATCGCTTCAAACTGCAACGAAGGCTTACTGCGCCGCGTTGTCAGCGCTTCACCGCAGACGGTGAACGTCCCCGGTCGGTTAACACCGCAGGCAATCCGTAAAGTTTACATTCAAACTGAAGATGTCGCACTCGAGGACATTGTATCTGATGGCGATGCGACACTAAATTACGGTGATTTACCAATTACCAATGCTAGTACAGTTGGTGTTGGCCCCGGGGTACGAGTTCAAGACCTTAATGCGACGTTGACGATCAAAGATTTTCGTGTTCCTGTTAGTGTAGGTAATTTGACGTTCAACGGTAGTGTCACATCTACGCTCAACCCAGTGTTTAAATTGGCTTTCGCAAATGGAAAAGTCAAAAATTTTGAGGCAAGTCTGACCGGAAACTTAAATTTGAACATTCTGGGTAAACTTGAAGCAACAGCGGGCGTTGGTGTTGGAAAAGAAGCGTTGATCTGGCGCGGTAGTTACATTCGAGCCTTCTTACTCGGTGCAGTGCCAATGGTTGTTGTTATTGAGCCGCAACTGTATGCAGGTGCGAATGTCAATTTGCAAGGTAGTGCATCAATGACGGCAGGTATCAAACCTTCTTTTGGTGCGGGTTTTGGCGTTAAATACGATGGAGCAACGAAAAAATGGGCGAGTATCGGCTCGAATCCGACGTTTAATCTCAATCCGACCTTCGAGTATTCCACCAAGGCAGGTGGTACAGCATCCGCTTACGTCCGTTTCGCAATTGGCATCAAATTTTATGGCGCGGCTGGCCCGACGATTGAAGCTAAACCGAGCCTTGACTTAACGCTTTTTGATACGGCTGCAAAAGGTGCGAAATTAACGGCTGGTGTTACTGGATCGGTTGGAGTACAAGCGGGCTTCAAAGTTTTGGGGGCTGGATTGGCTGTCACATACTCCGACACCATTTTTGATCCGAAAACCATTTTCAATTGTACGTTTAACAACGCACAATCGAAGTACGTCTGTGCAACCCCATAAAGCCAGTCCTCGAGTCGTAAACTGCGCGTCATGTCTCAACCCGTGACACTGCAAAACCAATTCGTGCGTCTCGAGCCGCTGTCACACGCCCACATCCCCGCACTGCTGGGGATCGCGCAGTCCAACCCTCGAGACGTGTACGCGCTGACCAACGTGCCGGACACAATATCTGGCATGACCGCGTATGTGGACGCGGCGCTCGAGATGGCCGCGCAGGGGAGAGCTGCGCCGTTCGCCACGATCGACGCCCTTTCTGGATCAGTCGTCGGTAGCTCGAGGTTAGCCAATCTCGAGTTCTGGGCGTGGGCGATGGGGAATCCACTTGCGAAATCCGACGGCACGCCAGACGCCGCCGAGATCGGCTGGACGTGGCTTGCGCCTGCTGCACAGCGCACGAAGATCAACACGGCCGCCAAACTGCTGATGCTCAGTCACGCCTTTGAAACGTGGCAAGTCAGGCGCGTGACGCTGAAAACCGATGCCCGCAATGAACGCTCGAGAAACGCGATGCTGCGAATTGGCGCGAGCTTCGAGGGCGTGCTGCGCTGCCACGTGCCCGCGTCGGACGGCGGCGTGCGCGACAGTGCGATGTACTCGATCCTCGAGTCAGAGTGGCTGGGCGTCAAGCTGCGGCTCGAGGGGATGCTGTTGTCGTCTGACCGTCGCACGGGCGAGCCGCCACTCGCCCCTACGGGATGACCGCGAAGGCTCGAGCAGGACAGGGTTTTCTGTAAGGGCGAGCGTCACGCCCATGCGTGCGTTTCGCCCATGCCAACATGCGTTCGACGCACGACGTGTTCGCCTGCCATTACACGCGAACGCTCGAGTCCTTGAAATGAAGTGGCTGAGCGTCAAGACTAGAGCAGATGTTAATTCCTTCGTGAATTTTACTTCTGCAAACGTTTAGAATGCGCGTATATGCCGCTCGAGCTTGCCGTTTGCGATTACCCAGAACACGTCTCACGCGCTGAATGGCTGACTTTCCCCGCTCGGATGAAAGCACTGGGTTTGGAGTACGTGCGAATCGGTGAGTTCGCGTGGTCGAAGTTAGAGCCTCGAGCGGGCGAATTTCACTGGGATTGGCTGGACGAAGCGATTGAAGCCTTGCACGCCGCTGGCTTGAAGGTCGTGCTGGGCACGCCGACCGCAACGCCGCCCGCGTGGTTGATTCGTGCTCATCCAGATATTCTGCCTGTAGATGTTCACGGGCGCGTGCGCGAGTTCGGCTCGAGGCGGCACTACGATTACAGCTCGGATGTTTATTGGCGGGAATCGGCGCGAATCGTCACGGCACTCACCACGCGCTACGGGCAGCACCCGGCAGTCGTGGGCTGGCAGACGGACAACGAGCACGGTTGCCACGACACGACGCGCAGCTATTCCACGCAAGCCTTGGAGAAATTTAGAGGCTGGCTCGAGCGTAAATACTCGAGCATCGCTGGTTTGAACGACGCGTGGGGTACGGCGTTCTGGTCGCAGGAGTACAACGACTTTTCTGAGATCGCGCTGCATAACCTGACCGTGACCGAACCCAACCCGTCGCAGGTGCTCGATTTCAACCGCTTCGCCAGCGATCAACTGATCGCCTACGACCGTATGCAGACCGAAATCATCCGCGCTCATTCGCCGGGGCGTTGGGTGACGCACAACTTTATGATCTTCTTCGCCGATTTTGACCATTACAAAGCGGCTGAGCACTTGGATTTCGTGACGTGGGACAATTACCCGACCGGCATGCTCGAGTTCTTCGCGCCCCCCAGCACGGGTGAGGCCTTGAAACTCGAGTTCGCCCGCACGGGTCATCCGGATTTCGTGGCGTTCAACCACGATATTTATCGTGGCTTGAAGCAGAAACCGTTCTGGGTGATGGAGCAGCAGTGCGGGCAGGTTAACTGGAGCACGTACAACCCGCTGCCCGCCAACGGCGCGGTGAAACTCTGGACATTGCAGGCAATCGCCCACGGCGCGGATGTGGTCAGTTACTTTCGCTGGCAAGCCGCAAGGGAAGCCCAAGAGCTGTACCACAGTGGCTTGCTGCGCTTCGATGGCACGCCCGACCGAGGCCACAATGAAGTCGCCGCGATAGCACCGAAGTTGGCGCTGCTCGAGGATGCGTTACTGCCCAATAAAGTCGTGCTGCTGCACGATTACGAATCGCTGTGGGCATACGACGTGCAAAAGCACGGGCAGAACGCCTCGTACTGGGCGCAAGTCATGCACTATTACACGGCCCTGCGCGAACTCGGCGTGGACGTGGACATCAAGCACCCGATGAGCGACTTGAGTGCCTACAGCGTGATTGTCGCGCCCGCGCTGAACATCGTCTCCACCGACGAGGCCGCGAATCTCGAGAGTTGCGTGCAGCGCGGCGCTCAGTTACTGATCGGTTGCCGCAGCGGGTTTCGCCAGCCCACGGGCGCGGTCTGGGCAGCTCGAGCACCGGGTCCGCTCGCGGTACTGGCGGGCGTCAAAGTCAAGAACTTCGACTCGCTACGCCCCGGACTGACCAGCCGCGTCGAGGCTCTGGACATGAGTTTTGAAACGCACACGTGGAACGAATCGCTCGAGATCATCAGCGACGACGTGCAGATTTTAGGCACGTACTTTTCAGATCCGCTGTATGACGAAGCGGCTGTGACCACGCGCCCACTCGGTGCGGGCAGCGTCACCTACAATGGGGTGTGGAGCGACCAGTTGTTGCGGCGCTTGCTGCCGCTGATGCTGTCACGCGCTGGCGTCGCGCATGACCTGTTGCCGCACGGCGTGCGCCTGACGACTCGAGGCACGCTGACCTACGCGCAGAACTGGACGAGGGGCGGCGTGGCATTGGAACTCCCCGCAGGTACGGAGTTCGTGATCGGCACGAATTTACTCGAGCCTTACGGGGTCAGCGTTTACCGATTGCCGCAGTGATCGCCCGCGAAGCTCGAGATGATGAAACCCTTTTGGTGGTCACGCCTCGTCACGTCGCGCACGGTTCAGTTCGATCACGCGGTGCAAACGCGCCCGCAGCGCCTCGAGCGCAGGCAGGTGCGTCAAATACTCCGCGATACGGATGTTGTCGCGCTCCAAATTCATCAATTCAACGTGTTCGGAGTCGGATTCAGTACACAGGATCAAGCCAATCGGTGCACCCTCGGACTCGCGCCGCTCGTACTTGTCAAGCCAATTCAGGTACAGCTCCATCTGCCCCTTATGCGCCGCCTGAAATTTCTCGAGTTTAAGTTCAATCACCACTAAGCAGCGCAGGTCGCGGTGAAACAGCAGCAAATCCAAGTAGTAATCCGTCGAACCGACCGAGATGCGTTTCTGCCGCGCCACAAAGGTAAACCCAGCACCCATCTCTAGTAAGAACGCTTCGATGTCGCACAGAATCGCATCCTCGAGATCGCGCTCTGAATGTGGATCGGGCAAATTTAGAAAGTGCAACATATACGGGTCACGAAACACCATGTCCGGCGTGATCTGCCCAGCGTTCCCCACGCGCTCGAGTTCGGCTTTGATCGTCAGCTCCGGTTGCTTGGCTAAGGCGCTGCGCTCGAACAGCAGCGTATTCATGCGCTCGCGCAGCGTGCGGACACTCCACCGTTCCAAAGTCGTCATCTGCGCGTAAAAGTCGCGCTGCAAATCATCTTTGAGCGGTAAGAGTTCGCGGATGTGAGACCAACTCAATTGTCGCCACAGCGTAGCGACAATCTGCGGATCCGGGCAGATTTCAGCGAATTGCACCATGCGAAATAAATTGGAGCGGTCAAAACCCTGTCCAAACTCTGAGGTCAATGTTTTGGCCAGTTCAATTACCACGCGCCGTCCGTAATCAGCGCGTTCATCCTCGAGAATATTGCGCTGGATGCGTTGCCCGACGGCCCAGTACAGCACCACCAACTCGCTGTTGATATTCGCAGCAGCTCTGGCTCGAGCTGAAGTCACCAGTCCGCGCAGGTCGGACAGCAGCGTCTCGAGCGGGACGGGTTGGGTCACGGTAGCAACTCGAGGAAGCTCAGGTTTTTGGGTTTGAACATCGAAAAATGACGTTGATCTATCGTCAGAACACGATTGATTTTTAAGCGCTCTGCGACGGCAACAACAGCAGCATCTACCAAACCAACATTGGCGTCAGCATATTGGTTCATGATTTCATTGGCGCGTTGCAAATCGGGCAAGTCCAGTTCGTAGTATTCAAATTCCTGTGTCAGCAAACTGGACATAAATGCTCGCATCGCCCCTCTCGGTAAGCGGCGTGACAGGTAATCAATTTCTGGGAGGATCAATGACGGAACGATCAGACGTTCGTCCAAGCTCTCCACCGTCGCTTGATGCTTCGGATGGTTTTGATCGAACAGCACCAACACGCCGCCCGTATCAGCGATGATCGCCATTATCGTTCCAGAGCAGTTCTTCATGGCGGTCAATCCAGCTCGGGTCGTCACTCTGCACGCTGCCAACAAAGCTTGGGACAACGAATCCTTTGGCATTGCGGCGCGGCTGCTGTGCCAAAAAAGCATCAATCGCTTGCTCGAGCAGGGATTCTGACGAGACACCAGCCGCCAAAGCGGCCGCCTCGAGCCGCTGTTCGATTTGCGGAGAGAGCCTCAAGGTCATGGCAAGAGTGTAGCGCTTTTCGCGTTTTCAAAAGGTTGCTAGCGGTGAAACAGGCATCTCGAGCGGGACGGGTTCAAGCCTCGTCAATCTCGAGGCTTGGTAATCCGCGAACGATTCGCACCGTTTCCAAACTGACTGTGATGACTTGTTTGACCAAACGCACGATGTACTGCTCGTCATCTGGATTGTTTGGATCGGTGACGATGCCACTGCGCTTATCGGTGCTGACTTGGTACTGGTCAACAATCCATTCCAAAGCGCTACGGTTGCCGAGTCGGTACTCAGAGACTTCGGGCGGGATGCCCGTCAGTGTCAATGCGTCGTTGACAATCAACTGCGTTTTGTCTTTGGAGAGCTTCATTCTGGTGACGCGCCACGTCCACGGCACATCACGGTTTTCAATGTGTTTTAGGTTGTACTGCGGCGCGTTTTCGTATTCGACGTGCAGTTTAGCAAGCGCCCGTCCAGCCTCCAAGAAACCTATGAATGCAGTCAGTGTGACGAGCGGGATGCGTGGCAATTCGCGTTTCAGATTCGCGGCGTACTTCGTGCGGTATTCAGGGCTGTGCAGCAAACCGTAAATGGCGTGGAAGACATCCCATTTGGTGATCTCAGCGCCGTATTTGGATTGGTACTGCTCGAGCGCCCAGTCGGTGATGTTCTCGCGGCGATTGGAGCCATCTTCATCGTAGATGTAGAAGGGGAAGCATTGAGCTGGATCAGCGTAAAAATTTAAATCAACGAAATTAGTGCTATAAAAAACCGCAAAATCTTTGCGTCCATAGCCACCAATTGCAATGAGGAAATTCTCGGAACTTAAGAGTGGAAAAATAGAACGAAAAATACCCTGACGGTGAATCAGAACCGAGTCAAAGTAAATGAATTTGCTCACAAATGGTCTGTAAGTTGATTTTCTGATTGCTTTTAGGTCAAAAATTGACTTTCTTTCTTGTTTGAGGCGCTCTTTCAGTCTACTGCTCCATTTAATTTTCGTTTCATCGTTCGTAAGAAAAGCATCTAAATTCTCTGGTTTACCACCTGAAACCCAGCGAAGGATCTCTGTATTGTAGTTCTGAGAAAGCTTTGCTATATTTTCGGCAACTCTTTCTTCTGAAAAATCGTATACCCAATAATCTCGATTGGAGTTAACGCCGAGACTGTAAGTTTTGAATATCGTAGGAATAGCGGAAATTTCCTCAGATTTCACTTCTTTGCTCGCGATAGAGGGGAAGTCTTTGAAGTCGTTTTCTAGTTCTGCGATTCTCCAATTACTTTCACCGTCGATTTCTATTTCTGTCCAATCGAGGGTTGTGTAATCTAAGTTCTCTTCTAAGTATTTTAGCTTTTGCTCTTTTTTCCAGTATTCATCTAGTCTTAAATAAAAAATTTTTGCGGCTTTAGGTAAACTTTTCAAGAATCTGTTTCTTATGAGGAGTGTTAAACAAACCCCATCTGTGATGCCAAAAACGTTATGGGTAGTTCCAGATAATTTGGAATTTTCTTTTACACTACCGCCTAAATCGAATGTGTAGATACTTGTGTATTCTCGAGCGAAAGAAGCGCGTACTCCATCGTATGCGCCCTTGTGAATAAACGAATTTGGAGTTACAAAACAAACCACGCCGTCTTGGTCTTGCAATCTATCAGTTGCCCATCTGAAGAAAAAAGTATACATATTCTTTGTTCGAGCTTGGGTAGTTGCATTAGAAAGTTTTGAGTAAGTCGCTCTGACTCTTTTTTCTAAATCTGTATATACCCTATTTTTATTGTTATCGTTTTCACTTTTCTGACCGATATTGTACGGCGGGTTGCCGATGATCGCAAAAATCTCGGTGTTCTCTTGCGCGGTGATCCGCTCGGTGTTCTCGGGCGCGAACATGTCCGCCTGCACGCGCTTCATGTCCAACGTGTCGGCAAAGACGATGCCGTCAAAGGCTTTGTACTCGCCAGTGCGCTCGAAATACTCGTGTTCAATGTTCTGCGCGGCGATGTAATACGGCAGCAGCAGCACCTCGTTGCAGTGAAGTTCATGCGCGTACTTGTGTGGCAGGTTGCTGTTGCCAATGCGTTCCATCAACTCGAGCATGAACGTGCCCGTGCCGACGCAGGGGTCTAATACGTGAACGCCTGTGTCACTGAGCGACTTGCCGAACTCCTGTTGCAACACTTTTTCGACGCTGGCCACCATCCATTTGACAATCGGCGCGGGCGTGTACACGATGCCGTGTGTGTCGGCGGTATCGGTGCTGTAACTGCGGAAAAATTGCTCGTAAACGGTGTTCAGAAACGATTGCTTCTCGCTGTAATCCGTGATCGTGCGGGCGGCTTCCTCAATTGCTTTGTAAAAGTAATCCAAGCTGCTCAGAAAATCGGCGCGTGAAAAACTCTTACTGGTCAGTGCCGTCACGACTTTCTCCAACTCGCGGGCGATGGCGTTGCGCGTCACAAAATCTGGGTTGTTGAACACGCTGCGAAAAATCCGCTCAGTCAGCAAGTGCTGCGCCAGCATGTCCTCGACTTCCTCGAGTTTCGTGTTGGGATTCAGGCTGGATTTGCAGAGCGTCCAGAACGTCTCGAGCGCGACCTTGAAAGTTTTGTTGTCGCGCTTGGCTTTTTGAATTGTCTGCGCTAGGCTCGCGCCTAGCAACGGAATTTGGCGTTTGAATTCCTTGACCGCGTGATGAAAGCTCTCGATTTGTGGTTGCGTGTATGCCAAGAATTGCTGTAGAAGCTGCTCTAAATTGGCGGCTTTGGTGATGTCGGTGTCCAGCACCACATCGCCGTTCTGGAACAGTACGGCTCGCTTGGTGTTTTCAAAAATCGTGTTGTGGCGCGGGTAGCCAACCGCGATTTTCTTTTTGATCTCCGCATCCAAGTTGTCGCTGGTGTCTTTGGCTTCCCAGATGCCGCGCCGCAATTTGTACTGATCGCGGATTTCGGCATCCACGCGAATCTTTTTCTTACCCTCGAGTTCAATGTGTTGCTCTGCCAGCACCGTGAACTGATGGCGCTTGGCGGCTTCGGTCAGCACGTTTTGAAACGCGATTCGTACCGCGCCTTCGGTCAGCGCACCTTGCGTTTCGATCTCGCGCAGGGTTTCGTAATACGCGCTAATGTGCTTCGGTACTTTGACGGGCATGGCACTTATCTTACGGTTTCGCGCTCACCCTCTGCTGTCCTCATCAGCGTCTCGAGCGCACGATTCCAGCCCATGCGTGCAAGTAATCCACCGTCCAGTGCATCAGCATCTCCACGCTGCCGACGGTGAAATACTCGTCTGGCGCGTGGGCGCGGTCGCCGTGTCCCGTGCCGGCAATCGAGAACGGAATCTGCTTATTCAGCGTGGTCAGCAGACTGGCGGGGCAGCAGTTGTTGGCGATGGGCCAGACCGCCACGCTGACTTTGTGCTGCTCAGCGACGGCGCGAGCGGCTTGGAGCAGCGTGTCGTCGCTTTCTGGCAGCGCTCGAGCGGCGCTGTAACCGCGCAGTTGCCGCAATTGCACCATCGTGTGACCTCGAGCGTTCAGGTGCGCTTGCACGAGGTCAGCCACCTCGAGCGGCGTGATGCCGGGCGGGAAGCGAATATCGACTTTGGCGCGGGCGTTGCCGGGCATCGCGGTGTAGTAGACATCATCCTGATAACCACCCTGCACGCCTTGCACGTTGATCGTGCCCGCCAGCATGTAATGCGCCAGATGCTCACTCAAACGCTTCCCACCAATGAACCTCGAGACGTTGAGGTTATGCAGCATGTTCGCTTCCCAACGTGGGTTGTCGTCGAACGCCATCTCGAGTTCGCGCACCTCGGGGCTGTCCGCCGTCACGGGCAGCTCGAGATGTTCGGTGAGACCATCCAGCGTCAAGCGCTGATCGTCGGTGAACAGCGTCCCCAAGGCTTTCACCAGCCGCATCAGCGGCGCGTCGATCCACGCCGAGTTGCCCGCCCAGACGTGGCGGGCGTCCCGTGTGCCGCCCCACTCGCCGCCCGCCACCTCGAGCGTTGCAAAGAGCGTTCCTTTGAAGGCGCGGCGCAAGGTCATCGTGCCAGCGCTGTTTTGCTGCATACACGGCAGCCAGACGCCCTCGGCTCGCTCGAGGAGTTCGCGGTGCGCTTCCACGAACGCCGCCATGCTCGGGCTGCCGATTTCCTCTTCGCCTTCGATCAGGTAAATCAGGTTGACGGGCAGCTCAGCGCCAGTCTCGAGCAGTGCGGCAATTCCCAGAATGCTCGAGAGTACCGGCCCCTTGTGGTTGTTCGCGCCGCGCCCGACGACCACATCGCCTAAGTGCGGCAGCAAGCCAAGGCTAGCCGCGTCCACGATCCGCGCCTCGAGCGGCGGCACGCTCCACTCGTGCTCCCACGTCGGCGTGACATCGTACAGACCGTAGATCAGCAGCCACGGCGCGTCAGGCAGGTGTGAGCGCACCGTGCCCATCACCGTCGGATGCCCGGCGGTTGGATACACGGTTGCATCTGGCGCGATGCGTTGCAACAACTTCTTCGCGTACTCCGCCCCCTCGAGCATCCCCACGCCCGTGTCTGAGAAACTCGGTACGCGAATCCACTCGCGCACCAGCTCGAGCGATTCGCTGGCCCTCGCTGCGATCAGGTCGTGAACGCTCTTCACCCTTTGACGGCTCCAGCGGTCAAACCTTTGATTAGAAACTTTTGCAGGTACAACACGATAATCACCATCGGAATCGCAATGCTGATCGCGCCAGCGGCTGAAATGCTCCAGTAACGCAAGTCCTCTGCGCCGAACTGCGAGATCGCCACGGGCATTGTCACCGCGTTGGTCGCGGTCAGGATCAGCGGAATCAAAAATTCGTTGTACGCCAGCAGCATACTGAAAATGCTGGCCGTGACAATGCCCGGGCCCATAATCGGCACGATCACGTACCAGAACGCCTGAAAGCGGCTGCACCCGTCGACCATCGCGCTCTCCTCGAGCGAATCGGGGATTTCCTGAAAGAAACTTCTGAGCATCCAGATCGTGAACGGTTGGTTGATCGCCACCAGCACCAGAATCAGCAAAATTTGCGTGTCGTGCAGACCAGTCAATCGCGCCAGATAGTAAAATGGCAGCAGAAACGTCAGGCGCGGCAGGGCGCGGAAGACGAACGCCGCAAACAAAATCCAGAAGCCAGCCGCGCGGTTGTAGCGTGCCAGTCCGTAACCGGCGAAGCAACCGACGGTGATTGAAATCACGACCGTGCCGAAGGTGACGATGGCGCTGTTGATCAAATACTTGCTAAATCCCTCTTTAATCCACAGCGTCTGATACGCCACCAGCGTTGGCTTAAAGACCCAGACTGGCGGCAGTGCGAA
The DNA here is from genome assembly GCA_025359505.1 of Deinococcales bacterium. Lineage (GTDB taxonomy): Bacteria > Deinococcota > Deinococci > Deinococcales > JAAFIG01 > JANYHH01. The sequence continues at coordinate 18,069 of JANYHH010000052.1, read as the reverse complement.
GGCATCCACGACTTCTTTAATGCTGATCAAAAACGTCCAGAAGAACGGAAAAATCGCCAGAATTGTCCACACCGACAGGACGGCGTAGGCAATTGCCAGAAAGAGCGCTCGGCTCGAGGTGCGGCTGTGAGATTTCATCAGTGAGATTTCACTTTCTGCTCCCGACGATATCGACGTAGGTTTGGCGCAGGAACGGATAAAGCAGCGTGACAATCACCAGCACCGCTAATACGATTGAAGCGCTAGCTCGCCCCAACAATTGCTCTTGGAACGCCACGCTGTAGGTGTAATACATGATCGTCGCGGTCGCGTTGCCCGGCCCGCCCTGCGTCATCACGGCGACGCTATCAAACAAGCGGTACGCGTCCATGATGTTGACCATGCCGATGAAAATAAAGATTGGGCGCAAGTACGGAATCATCACGAAACGCACCCGTTGCCACCACGTCGCGCCGTCGACAATCGCCGCCTCGAGCGGATCAGTCGGCATCGCCTGCAACCCGGCGTAGAGCATCAGCATGATGAACGGCACAGCGCCCCAGATGCCGTAGCCGATCAGCAAACCTCGAGCGGCTGTGGCGTCGGCGTACCACTGGATGTTGACGCCCATCAGCGACAGCAGCCACGTGATGAAACCTCGGTCTTTGAACAGCCAACTGATCGCCAGCGTACCGACGACCGGTGTGACGATGTACGGCACGAGGTAGAGGCTGATAAAAAAGCGTTTGAGCGCCGTGATCTCGTTGAGGATCAGCGCCAGACCGAAGCCCAGCAGAATCTGAATCGGGATACTGACCGCCATGTAAAACAGCGTGAAACTCATGGCTGACCAAAAGCGGCTGTCCTCGAGAATGCGGGTGTAATTCAACAAACCAATGAACCTTGGAGTCTCACCGAAATTGAAATTGAAGAAGCTCAGGTAGACCGTTGTGAACAGCGGGACGACCATCAGCGCGGTCATCACGACGACGCTCGGTGCGACGAAAGCCCAGAATTCTCGAGTTCTCAAGTAATCACCTGACCATCCTGATTGACGCCGTGAAGCGTTGACTTGCGAGTGGAATCGCCGTTCGTATGAAGGCTCGAGCGTACCTCGAGTTCCCCTTTTGCTTAGGCTTGAGAAACGGTCTTTGTCATTCCTGTATTGATAGCAAGCTCGCCGCAGCAAACGCTGGCGTGGCTTCAAAAGTCAAAATTTGTGTACTCATTGCTGTTTCTCGAGAATGCAAAGATTTCTGCAACTGAAAATGAAATAAGGGGCGAGAATTGCCTCGCCCCTCGAGATTGAAAATTTACTTGATGAAGCCCTGAACGCGCATCTCGTCTTCGGTTTTCTTGGCGGCGAGATCCAGCGCCGCTTTGAGATCGGTTTTGTTGGCGAGTGCCAAACGCAGTTCGTTGCCGAGGATCGTCGTGGCGATCGCTTGGTACGGCACGGTCGTGCGGAGTGGCACGGCTTGACGGGCGTTGGCGGCGGCTGCGACCCAAGCGCGGTTCTTGGCGACCAGCGTTGGATTGGTGGCGATGCTGTCGCGGCTGACCATGCCCAGAGCGGCGGCGTTGAGTTGATTGCTTTTACCGAGCATTTCCATCATCACGCGGAATGACAGGTCGGCATCGACTTTGCTCGAGGCGGCGATGGCCAGCGCGTCACCTTCGGCCGTGTTGACGCCGAGTCCGCCAGCCGCCATCTTGTAAGCGGGCGCGTAATCGATTTTGCCGACGACCTTGGAGACTTTCTCGTCTTCCATCGCTGAGGCTCTGGTGATCCAGATTTTGCTCAGCGCAATATCGCCCTGCTGCAAGCCGACCATCACGTCGTCGTTGGAGTAATTCAGTACGGCTGGCGGCATGTACTCGAGCAGATCGCGGATCGTCTGCGCGGCTTTCAAACCGTTGGCGTTGTTGAACGTGGGCTTTTTATTACCGTCAAACCACGATCCGCCGAGCGCGGCGTAGACGCTGTGGAACTCGCCCGCCAAAGCGCCGCCGCCGAGCGAAATCGCCAGTGGATACTTGGTCTTCCCGGCTTTTTTGAGTGTCTCGAGGACAGCGGTCAGTTCCTCTAAAGTGCGGGCGGGCTTGAGGTTCAGTTCAGCGAACACGTCTTTGCGAAAGAACTGCACTTGAGAGTTGAAGTTGACTGGCAGCGCGTACTGGCGGCCGTTCAGGGTGGTGTTGGCGATCAGTTTGTCGCTGATGTCGTCCAAGTTGTACTGCTTTTTGTATTTGGCAATCAACACATTCAGCGGCAACAACCAGCCTTTGTTACCCCAGTCGGCGACCAAGCGCGGGTTGACGTGCAGAATCTGATACGGCGAGTTGCCCGTGGCCAGCGCCGTGTTGACTTGGGTTTCGTACTGAGCGGGTTGCAGGAAGCTGCTTTTGACCGATAGCGTGTCTTTACTGCACGCTTCGGCGGCGCTGAAGTAATACTCCATCATTGGGAATCTGAAGCCGAAAACGTTGATGGTCGTGGCCGTTGCTGGGGCTTTGATGGTGCAAGCGGCCGCCGTCTGCTGGGCAGAGCCGACGCTGAGCGCGGCGGTGATTGCTGCGAGGCTAAGGGCCAACCCGATACCGACGATGAGCTTTTTCATACGATCCTTTCAAACCTCGAGTTCTCGAGGGTGATGCCTGATGAGTTGACGGTCACTTGACATTCTATTGCATAGGTATGCAATTTTGAAGAGGGCGCTGGGTCGCTTTCCTTAATCATTCGTCACTCATCAATCGGTCGACACCGCCTGACGCTCGAGCTGAGGATCAGCCTGCTCGAGCCGCACGTCACACGAAAGCGCGTGACCGAACATCAGCTCGGCGCGTGCCACAGCCGCTGCGTGCGGCGCAACGGTCTGTGTTCCCTCGGGGGTGCACCGCTGATAGGTCACGGTCTTGGTGAACTTGCCAACCCACAACCCGCCCGTGTACCGCGCCGCGCCGCCAGTCGGCAAGACGTGATTCGTGCCGATGGCTTTGTCGGCGTAGGCGACGGTTGCCTCGTGCCCCAAGAAGAGCGAGCCGTAGTTTTGCAGCCGCGCCAGAAACCAGTTCGGGTCGGCGGTCTGCACCTCCAAGTGTTCGGGTGCGAACTGATCAGAGACAGCGACCATCTCCGCGTCGGACTCGCAGATCACGATGCTGCCGCAATCGCGCCACGCCACGCCCGCCACATCGCGGGTTGGGTAATCCTCGAGCAGCTTCAACACCAGCCCGTCCACCTCGAGAGCCAAAGCTTTGGAGGTGGTGACGAGCGTCGCTGGGCTGTTCAAGCCGTGCTCCGCCTGCCCGAGCAGATCGAGCGCCACGCGGCGCGGGTTCGCGCTTTCGTCGGCGATAATCAAAATGTCGGTCGGGCCTGCCAGCAGATCAATGCCGCAGACGCCGAACAACTGGCGCTTCGCTTCGGCGACATACGCATTGCCCGCGCCGACGATCATGTCCACCGGCGCAAGCTCCAACTCTGGCACGCCAAACGCCATCGCCGCCATCGCCTGCACGCCGCCGATGCTGTAAATTTCACTCGCGCCACTGGTCGCCATCGTAAAAAGCTGCGCCGGGTAAATCCCTTTGCCGTCCTTCGGTGGGGCGCTGGCCACGACGCGCTTTACACCCGCGACCTTCGGCACGACGACCGTCATTGCGCTCGAGGCGATCAGCGGGTAACGCCCACCGGGGCTGTAACTGCCGACGCTCGAGACGGGAATCTGCTTCTGCCCCAAGTGAATGCCGGGATGCGTCTCGAGTTCAAATTCGGTCAATGTGGCTTTTTGGGCTTCGGCGAAGCGTTTGACCTGCGCTTGTAACCAAGCGATGTGCCCTTGCCACTCGAGCGGTGTCTGTGCGATGGCGGCTTCAATCTCAGCGCTCGAGACTCGGAAACTGGCTGGGTTCCACTTGTCAAAGCGCTCGGAGTAGCGCTGGACTGCCGCCAGACCCTCGGTTTCCACGGCGGAGATGATTTCGGAGACGGTATCTTTGATTTCTCGAGCGACGGCTTTCGGTGTGGGTGGGGGTTTTTTTAGGTATTCCATGTGATCCTTTCGAGGGGTTAGCGGAAACTGAAAGCGAAAAGCTCGAGTCTAAAAATTCATCGGACGTGTGAGTGACGACCCGTAGAGGCTTTTCTGCCACTCGCCCCTACAAACCGATTCATCGGGCCGTCCAGCCGCCGTCCACCACTAGGCTAGTGCCGGTGATCAAACTGGCTTTGTGTGATGCGAGAAACGCGACGGCGTGCGCGACATCTTCGGGCGTGCCGGTGTGACCCAATGGAATGCTGGCGACGACGCTTTGCTGGAACTCGGGTTGCTCGAGGAATGGGCGGGTCAGATCGGTTTCGATGAACGTCGGTGCGACGCTGACGACGCGAATGCGTTGCGGCGCGAGTTCGACCGCGAGTGCCTTGGTGAAGCCTTCGAGCGCGTGTTTGCTGGCGCAGTAGACGCTGCGGTTTGCTGCGCCAACGTGACCCATTTGAGAAGTGATGTTGACGATCACGCCGCCGTCATTGTGCTCGAGCATTTTTTTGACCGCGACTTGTGTGGCGAAGAAAGCGGTCTTGACGTTCAAATCAAAAATCTGCTCATAGTGATCCAGCGTCACCTCGAGAAACGGCTCTGGGATGTTCGTGCCGACGTTGTTGACCAATACATCAATGCGCGGCAACGACTTGAGCAATGATCGCAGCATCTCGAGATCACCCGCGTCGCCGACCAAGACGTGCGCCTTGCGCCCCAGTGCTTTGATCTCGAGCGCGACTGACTCGAGGGTGTCGGCATTGCGCCCGATCAGTGCGACATCGAAGCCGTCTCTGGCAAGCTCAATCGCACACGCCCGCCCAATGCCTCGAGACGCGCCTGTGATCGCGGCGAGTTTGCTCACAGCTCGCGGCTCACAGTTCACCCGGCGCGGGCGCGTAAATCTGCTTCAAGAGTGCGAACTCGTCGTAAACCGTGTACTCCCGCGCAATCCGTCCAGCCTCGAGTTCAAAGTGGCTGATGCACATCAGTTTGATGCGCTGCCCGCTGGGGTCGCCGTACCAGCCGGGCCCGAGGTGCGTGCCTTGCAGCGTCCAGCGCACGGCAATCTTCACATTGTCACCGCTGCCGATCCAGCAGATGTGATCCACATTGACGCCCGCATCTGGGAACGCAGCCAATAGCGTCAACACGAAATGCTGATACGCGCCCTTCCCCTCGAGCTTGCGGGCAGTGGAGACGAACGCCGTGGGTGACGCGGTGTAATACGTGTGGACGCGGCTCAGCAAGCGCCAATTCCAGATTTCTTGGAACATGGAGCGCACGAAATCCTCGACATCGAAGCCGTCACTGCTCGAGCGAACGGGTAGCTTCGGCGGCAATTGCCCCTCGAGACGGTCGATCTCAGGCGTGCCGACCTGCACGGGGCTGCTGGCGTTGCGCGTCGCGTCAATCCTTGCCATGCGCTTGGCGAGTGCGATTTCATCAAAGCCGAGCTGCCGCACGAGCGCCAGTTCGTCGCGCACGAGCCATTCTTCAATGATGCGGTTTTCCAGCACCACGCAGTGCGCGATGCCGCGCCGCAGAATGCGTTTATTCGTTGGCGCTCCATACGCGCTGTAACCCGTGTTGCGTGCCGTCCACGTGATGCGGTGGCTCGAGTGAAAGCCGTCCACGTCGTTGCCGCTCCAGATCACCTCGTCGCCGTGCAGCCGCGCATCGGGGAACGCCGCGAGGGTTTTCAGCGTGCCCTCGACGACGGCTTCGCGGCCGTAAATCGTCGCGTCGGTCATGTAAATCGGGCAGTTGTGCGAGTAATGCGTGTAGATCAGGCCGATTGATTTTTGCTCCCAGATTTTGTGGGTGCAGCGGATGATGTAATCGACGATATCGGTGTAATCGTCATCGAAGCCGCGCAAACTCTGCCGCCGCGCTGCTGGTTGTGCCGGATCGCTGAAGCTCGAGAGGTCGCGTCCATGCACCATGATTTGGCTGCGCTCGAGCAACTCGGTCTCACTGGCTCGAGTCACCGGGTGCGCCACGCTCGAGCCGAGCTGCACAACGCTTTCATTCGCTTCACTCATTGGCTTTCCCCTTCGCCTTTCGTCCTTTACCCTGTGCCTCGAGCCTGACACTGCCGCGCTCCACCAGGCTCCCCGGTATGAAGCGCAGATTGCTGCCCAGCACCTGACCTTCAATCGCGCCGATCAGCATCTCGAGACTCGAGGCGATCATCGCTGCGACGGGTTGACGCACGGTGGTCAGTTTGTACGCGCTCCACGCCGCCATTGGGATGTCGTCGAAACCGATCACGCTGACTTCATGACCGACTTGCACGCCGAGTTCCCTGGCTGCGTCAATCGCACCAATCGCCGTGATGTCGTTGGCGCAGAACACCGCGTCGGGCGCGTCGCGGGTGCTCAGTAAGCGCCCCATCGCCGCGAAGCCCGCTTCATACGTGAAATTTCCCGTTTCGCGCCGCACCGCGAAGCCAGCCGCCTCGAGCCGCGCGGTGTAACCCAGTTCGCGGTCGCGGTTGGTGCTGGTGTTCTCGCGCCCCGCGATGTACGCGTAGCGCGTGTGCCCCGAGGCGAGCAGGTAATCGGCCACCAGCCGCCCACCGCCGCGATTGTCGCAGCACACCGCGCTCGAGGAGGCGTCACTGGCGTAGCGGTTGAACAGCACGACCGGCGTGCCGTGGCGAATCAGCGTTTCACTCATGTGGCTGGATAAATTCGCCGAGGCGATGATTAGGCCGTCGCACTGATACTCCAAAACCAGCGGCAGTAGATCGTCCACGTCGTGGTCGCTGTCGGTGCTGAACAGCAGCACGCGCCAGCCTAATTCATGCAATTGAGAGGTTAGTTTCTCTAAGACGAACGGGTAGAAGGGGCTGGTCATCTCAGACATGACGATGCCGATGAGTTTGCTCTGCTGCGTGCTGAGGCTGCGGGCGAAGGCGTTCGGCGTGTAGCCGAGTTCAGCCGCCAGCGCTTGCACCTTTTCGCGGGTTTTTACCGCGATGCGCGTGTCGTTCGATAGCGCCCTCGAGACCGTGCTCTGCGCGATCCCGAGCGTCTGCGCCAGATCGACGCTCGTGACCCTGCCCGCGCTTCGCATCTAATAACCGCCAGTCTGAATTTTCGAGAACGCTGTGCTCGAGCCAGCCTTGAAGGTCTCGAGCGCGGCTTTGGCGGCGGCTGCCAGCATCCTCGAGTCGCTGCTCAGCACCAGAAAGCGATACCCGAGTTGCTGCATTTTCACGGCGTACTCGGCAGAGCCGCAAAAAATCCCCGCCTGCTTGCCCGCCGCTCGAGTTTTCACAACAATCCCCTCGAGAATATCCAGAAACTCCGGCTCGAGGCTATCGAGTTTCGCACCGTTGCCCAGAGATTGATTGAGGTCGCTCGGGCCAACGAAAATGCCGTCTAGCTCTGGCGTCTCGAGAATCGCATCCAGATTTGCTAGGCCCTCAGCCGTTTCGATCATCGCCATTGTCAGCACCGCATCGTTGGCGTGTGAACCGTAGTCAGCGCCGTGAATCAGCGCCGCCCGCGTTGGGCCGTAGCTGCGGTAGCCCAGCGGCGGGTAACGACACGCACCGACGAAATCTTTGGCTTGCTGCGCGGTGTTGACCATCGGGCAGATGATCCCCAGCGCCCCAGCATCCAGAAACTTCATGATCTCCGCCGGGTCGTTCCAAGCCACTCGAGCCATTGGTGTACTCGCGCCTCTCGAGATCGAACTGATGAGCGCCAGCGCCGTGTCCATGCCGTAAGGCGCGTGCTGGTGATCCACGACCACCGCGTCAAACCCTTGAGCAGCCATCAGCTCAGCCGCGAACGAATGCCCCAGATGCAACCACCCAGACGTTGCCGCGCGGTCTTCGTCCCACAAAGTCTTGACCGAGTTTTTCAGCATAGCTCAGCCTATTTCTTTTTCTTCGTCACTCGAGCCTTGAGCGTCTTAGCTTTCGGACGGGCTTTGAGACTTTTCCTGACCGCTTTCTCGAGCTTCGTTTTCAAACTCGCCCTGCGCTCGAAGTAATCGGGTGGCTTGACCATTCGCCCAGTGGCGTCCGCCACAAAGCCGTACTCCGCCGCTTCCTTGACGATCCGCTCAGACCAGTACGGGTCTTTGGAGCGGTACGCGTCGTGCGGATCGAGCACCGCGAAGCACCACGCGGGCGTGTCGCTCACATTCTCAAAACCGCGCCAGACGTGCATCGGCAAGCTGATGCTGTCCCACGGCTCGAGGATCGCCTCGCCTTCCGGTGCGCCTTCCGGGTCGTTGCCCCAGTAGAAGCGCCAGCGGCCGCTCATGACGAAAAACAGCTCGCAGTAGTCGTGGCTGTGATACGCGGGGCCAGAGTTTGGCGGGCAGCACAGCATCCCGATCTGGAACTTGTGCGGTGCGGTGATCGCGGCTTGAAAATCGGTGTTCTCGGACGCGGTGTCACCGATCACCGCGTAGTTCATGCGCTGATGACCGGGCAGCGCGGAGTCGATGAACATCAGTGGGATGCCGTTGCCGACGAGCTGATCGAATCTGACGATCCGCGCTTCGACCTCGGCGTTGGTGACGCGGTACGATCCTAAAGTTTTTTCGCTGCTCGAGGCGACTGGCTTTTTAGGCGAACTTTTCTTCGGTGCAGTGGTCTTCGGCATACGTCACGTCCTTGGAAAAAAGAATTGACTGCTCGAGGCGAACTCGAGCCAGACTGCATTGCATAGGTATGCGCGAATCTTGCAATGTACTTGCCGCGCTTGTCAAGCACCCGTCACTCTGCGCTGTTACACTCGAGGGCAGATGCCACTCCCAGTTTTGCTGATTCATGGTCACACGCTCGATGCGCGGATGTGGCAGCCTCAAATCGCGGCGCTCGAGGAGCAGTTTGAAATCATTGCGCCGACGTTGCGCGGCTACGGCGCAGCGGTGCAGCTCGAGGAATCCATCTCGCACAGCGACGACCTGATCGCCCTGCTCGAGGCTCGAGATGCAACACGCGTTCACGTCGTCGGGCTGAGTCTCGGTGGGAACATCGCGCTCGAGTTGAGCTTGCGATTCCCAGAGCGTGTCGCCACGCTCGCGCTGCTGGACAGTAGCTTCAAAGGATTCTCGCCCGACGCCGCGCAGCTCGAGGTTGGATACGCGGTGCAGCGGGCATTTGACACGGGTGGACTCGAGGCGGCGCGGGTCGCGTGGCTGGACGCACCATTATTCGCGGCTACTCGAGAAAACGCCGCGCTGCACAAGCAACTCGAGGCTTGGGTCAATGACTACAGCGGCTGGCACTGGGCGCACGGCGTCAGCCCATCCGCACAGATTCCAGACCTCTCGAGCCGATTGAATCAAGTCACCGCGCCGACATTGATCGCCGTTGGCGAGCGCGACACTGCATATTTTCACAGCGTTGCACACGCGCTGCACGCGGGCATCGCCAACTCGAGACTCGAGACTATCGCAGGCGCGGGTCACATGGTGAACCTCGAGCGACCGGAGATCGTCAACGCGCTGCTGCTCGAGCATTTCGGGCGCGGAGCGTGATGTGGCGGGTTTGCAGTGGCAGGGTTTGCAGAGGAGTAAACCCCTACAGGTTCATCAATGCCCGCAAATCCTCGAGCCTGACGTTCTCAAGCGTTCCCAGCCTGACCACACCACTCGGAAACTCGAGGCTGCGCGTGACCGAGTTCGGAATCACCGCGCAGCGCAGCCCAGCCGCCAGCGCAGACTTCGCACCGTTCGCGGAATCCTCGAGCGCCAGCGCGTGTTGGGGCTGCACTTTGAGCTTCTCGCACGCTAATCTGTACAGCGCCGGATCGGGTTTGACGCGCAGCACATCGTCCTGCGTCGCGGTCGCCGCGAAGAAATCCAGCACGCCAAGTTTAGCCGCCCAACCCTCGACCCACTCGCGGTTGCTCGAGGAGGCAATCGCTAGTTTGACGCGGGCGTCCCTCGCGCCTTGCAGCAACTCGAGCACGCCGGGCAGCAGCTCGGAGGCTTCAATGGCCGTCTTCACTCGAGCGTGATGCGCCACGGCAATCGGTTCTTTGTTCAGCGTGCGTCCGATTTTCGCTTCTAAATCGGCCCACGGGTCGAACGCGCCCCACGTGCCAATGCCGCGTCCCCAGTCGGTCAGCTCGAGAGTCGCGCCGTGGTCGCTGTAAATATTTTGCCAAGACAGAAACTCCGGGGTTTCGGTGTCCAGCATCGTGCCATCAAAGTCAAAAATCAGTGCCTCGAGCCGCATCGCCCTTACTTTACAAGCTCAGTGTCATAGATTTGTGGACTCACTCTAATAATTGTCACATGGCTGTCAGCTCGCAGCGTATACTTCCTGTGTTCACAATGTAACAGGAGGCGGTATGCGAAGACGATTCGGAGCAGCGGCGGCATTACTCTCGGTTTCACTGCTGGCCATCGGTGTGGCGCAGAACTCGCGCTCGAGCACGCTGGTTTACGGCGGCGATTTCTCGGATTTGATCACTTTGGATCCCGGTACGAGCTACGAGTTCAGCGGCGGGCTGGTGACGGACAACCTGTACGAAACCCTCGTCAAATTCGAGGGCGAAGACTTGTCGACTCTGAAGCCCGGCATCGCCACCAAATGGACGGTGAGCGACGCTGGCTCGAGCTGGAAGGTTGTCTTCAACCTACGCAACCAGAAATTCTCCTCGGGCAACCCGGTCACGGCTGACGATGTGGTGTACACCTTCGACCGTGCGATTGCTTTGAAGGGCAACGGCTCATTTTTGTTCGACGAAGTGGCCAACATGAAAGTCGGCAGCACCAAAGCTATCAACAAGACCACGCTCGAGGTCACGTTACCGAAAACCGCTAGTCCAGCCGCGTTCCTCAATTTGCTGACCTTCAACATCGGCGGTATCGTCGATAGCGCTGAAGTTAAATCGCACGTCGTGAACAACGATTATGGCACGGCGTGGTTGAAGAACCACTCGGCTGGATCGGGGCCGTTTGTGCTGAACCGCTGGGATCAAAACCAGCAAGTCGTTTTGGAAGCCAACCCCAACTCGAGGTTGCTGCCGCTCTTAAGCCGCGTGATCCTGCGTGAGATGAAAGAAGCCAACACGCAAAAAATCGCTTTGGAGAGTGGCGAAATCGACATCGCCGAGAACTTGACGCCGGACATGGTGGCCGCCAAAGCCAAGGACGCCAAGTTCAACGTCTACAAAGCCGATTCGCTGCGCTTGCAGTACCTCGGCATGAACACGGGCGCGGACAGCCCATTCAAGGATGCTCGGGTCAGGCAAGCCGTGCGTTGGGCGGTCGATCAGGACGCCATTGTCAACGATCTGGCTGGTGGTAACGCCCGCAAGATTCAGACGATCATCCCCGCTGGCTTGTTTGGCTATAACCCAGCCACACCGTACAAAGTGGACATTGAGAAAGCCAAGAGCCTGCTGAAAGCCGCTGGTAAAGAGGGCGGCTTTGAATTTGAATACCTCGTACCGCAAGGCTCGTGCGGCGCGGGCATCCCGTGCTCCGATTTGGCAGCCAAGATTCAGAGTGACCTCGCCAAGATTGGCTTACGCGCTAAGATTCGTCAGATTGTCCAATCCGAGCTGCTCGGCATTTACCGCGCTCAGAAAGCCCAGATGGTGATGGTCGGTTGGAGTCCAGATTTCCCAGATCCAGACGGCAACGCCACCCCAATGAGCGATTACGGCGCGAAGAGCTTGGCGTGGCGCAATGCGTGGCAGAACGACACGGCCGGCAAGCTGGCGCAGCAAGCCGCGCTCGAGCCAAACCCAGCCAAGCGTGCAGCGCTCTACAAGCAACTCACCGAGTTGCAGCTCGAGGATGGGCCGTTTGCGATTCTGTACCAACCCAAAGTGCCGTTGACGCTCGCTAAAACCGTTAAGGGCTACTTGCGTAACGCGCAGGGTCAAGTGCGCTTCGAGAAAATTTCTAAGTAAGCCTAATCGTCCGTAGGGGCGAGGCCTGCGTCACACCCATGTGTGCAAGGCACAACGCCCCTACGGTTTTCTCGAGATCACCATTTTCAAAATCCACAAAGCGCATATCACAACACAGAATTTCCTCGAGCCTGACAAGACGGTCTCGAGATTCACTTGGATAGATTGTATCCACACTAAGGGATCATGCTGACGTACATCATCAAACGCCTGTTCTTCGTACTCTTCGTCGTCTGGGGTTTGACCGTGGCGACGTTTTTCATCTCGCAAATCTTGCCGGGCGACCCAGCAATTTCCGCGCTGGGCGACAAGGCCACCGACGAGATGATCCAGAATTTCCGCGATAAAAACGGGTTGAATCAACCCGTGCTGGTGCAGTATTTCAGTTACGTCTCGAGGCTCGCGGTTGGAGATCTGGGCACGTCGCTGCGAACCGGTCGCCCAATCTTGGATGACCTGCGCGATTTCTTTCCGGGCACGCTCGAGTTGGCACTGGCAGCGCTGCTGATTGCGGCTGCGATCGGCATTCCAGCCGGCGTGCTGGCGGCGCTGCAACAAAATAAGCTGCCGGATGTATTGGTGCGCCTGCTGGCATTGATCGGTGGCGCGACCCCGATTTACTGGCTGGCGATTCTGCTATTAGAGACGCTGCACAACAAACTGCGTTGGCTGCCCGGCCCGGGGCGCTTGGACGCGTACCTGATCGCGCCGCCGAGGGTCACGGGATTGGTCGGGATCGATGCAATTTTCGCGGGGGATTGGCAGGTCTGGTCGGACAGCGTGATGCACCTGATCCTGCCCGCGTTTGTGCTCGGCGCGTTCTCGGCTGCGCTGCTGGCCCGCATGACCAGAGCCGCAATGCTCGAGACGCTGAATCAGGATTTCGTTAGAACGGCTCGCGCCAAAGGCGTTTCCAACTCTACGGTAATCGTGCGTCACGCGCTGCGGAACGCCTTCCTGCCCGTGTTGACCGTGCTGGGCGGCGTGCTGGGCGGCTTGCTGAGCGGCGCGGTGCTGACCGAGAGCATTTTTTCGTGGCCCGGCGTCGGGCGTTACGTGACCGATGCCGCGATCAGCTTAGACTTTCCAGCCGTGATGGGCGTGACGCTGCTGGCGGGCGTCGCGTACAGCCTGATCAACCTCGCCACGGATCTGCTGTACGCCGTGCTAGACCCGAGGATCAGCTATGGTTGAGGCTGCACCTCGAGTCCCCGACAAGCGCCAGATGTCCAAACCAGCGCGGCGCTTCTGGCGCAATCCCGCCTCGCTGATCGGCGTGGTGCTGCTGGCGATTCTGCTGTTCATCGCGCTGCTCGCACCACTGATCTCTCCAGACCCGATCGCACAGGACTTGTCGCAACGCCTCAAACCCCCCTCGAGCCAGCATTTGTTGGGTACGGATCAGCTCGGGCGCGAGGTCTGGGGGCGCGTCGCGCACGGCGCGATCATCTCGCTTCAGGTCGGCGTGTTCGTGACGTTACTGTCGGTGCTGGTCGGCGTGAGCGTCGGTCTGTTCGCAGGAACGCTCGGCGGCGCGTGGGACAACGCGCTGATGCGCGTGACCGACATTTTTTTCGCCTTCCCTAGCCTGATCCTAGCCATGGCCATCGCGGCAGCGCTCGGGCCTAACCTGACCAACACGATCATCGCCGTGGCAGCCGTGAGCTGGCCCAGTTACGCCCGCCTCGTCAGGGCGCAAGTCCTCGCGCTGCGCGACCGCGAGTTCGTCGAGGCTGCGAGGGCCCTCGGCACGCCGCAGGTCAGCATCGCGCTGCGTCACCTGCTGCCGAACACCTTGACGCCCGTGTTGATCCAATCGAGCTTCGATGTCGGACAGGCGATTCTCACGGCCGCCGGACTGTCGTTCATCGGCTTCGGGGCGCAACCACCGACGCCAGAATGGGGCGCGATGGTTTCGGAGACCCGCAATTTCATCAGCGAAGCGCCGTGGGCCTCATCCGCCCCCGCGATTGCCATTGCGATTTCAGTACTGGCCTTCAACCTGATCGGCGACGGTCTGCGCGACGCGCTCGACCCGCGCAACACGAAATAGTGCCTCGAGCGGTCAAGTCACCCTCGAGCCAGACGCCCTCGCAGATCGCTTTTTGGTGAATTGGGAATCCTAGCCGCTCGAGCAGCCACGCTGAGGACTGGCGTGCTTCGTCTCGAGTCCCGCAGCTTGGCTCGAGCCAAGCTGTTCATAGAGTTGCGTTATTGGTGTGGCACAATGCTTTATGCGAAAAGCCTTTTGGACTGCTACGCTGATCTTCTCCGCCACCATCGTTGGCGCTCGAGCATCGGAGATCACGATTTACCCGTCTTTTGCCGAGGTGCGCGACACGGTACAGGTTTCCGGCAAGCGCTTCGACTGGAAACCAGCGGCTGACCTCAACCAGTTTTTAATTCCGGGCAGTTTGGAGCTAGCCGACGCGACGATCACCTCGCTGAGCTTGCTGTCTGCACCGACTAGCATTCTGGCGCTGTTTGAGGGCAAAACCGTCAAGGTCTGGTTTCACGACGCTTTCGTGAGCGCCAAGGTCATCAAAGCGAATTTGTTCATGTTTGAAATTGACGGCGCGTTCATTCAACTCCCTGACGCTGAGGTGCTGTACCCGAGCTTGGACGGCGTGAGTTACACGCCAGTCTTCTCGTGGCAACGCACGGGCGGCGCAATCACCACGCAACTGCGGTACGCCACGGCCGCCGTCGCTTGGGAGAACACGCGCTACACGCTCAATCTCGAGGAAGGTAAGACTACAAACAGCATCCCCTCCAGCCTGATCGCTTGGGCGGACATCAGCAACCAAAGCAGCGTGGTCTACGACGCGCCCAAGGTCACGCTGTTCGCTGGCGACGTGCTGCCGCGTTACGACCAAGGCAATTTGCAGCAATCCCAGAACCGCAACATCGCCGATTTTTCCCAAAACGCGGTTCCTGTCAGCACAGCCCGCCCCCGCGTCACCTCGAGCGGCGAGGTCGGCGGACTGCAACGCTTCGAGTACCCGCAGGCGCTGCACTTGGAAGGCAGGAGCCGCCTGAGCCTGCCGTTCATTCGCGGACAAGTCGCCGTGCGAAACATCTTGGAGTACAGCAACGATTTTGATACCGCAGCCAATTACAAAGTCGGGTTGCAACGCACGTACCGCTTCGTTGCCCAGCAGGGTTTGCCGACTGGAATCGTCACCGTGCGCCAAAATGGGCAACTGGTCGGGCAGTCAGATTTGGGCAACACCGCCAAGGACACGATTGTCAAAATCAATCTCGGCAAGGATTTCGATATCAAAATCAATCGCAGCGCACAGATTCTGGAGCGCACCGACAAAATTGAACGCGCCAGAATCATTTTCACGGTTAAAAACACCAAAGCCAGAGCGATCAACGTGCGATTGCTCGAGACATTGAGCGATGACATTAAATTGGAGGCGAGCGGCGTGCAAGGCTTCAAGCGCGTTCCGGGCGCGTTCACACTGGAATCCGAAATCGCAGCCGGCAAAACCCTGACGCTGACTCTGCTGTCCACCGAGCGCCGCTGAACTCGAGCAGTGACTCACGTTCCTTGCCACTCGAGATGCCGCGCCCAGATTGCGCCACAGCCCGTTCGCTTCAGGCCACTCGAGCTTGAAGGTCTCGTGTGGTCTAGTCCGCATTGTGGCTTGGGTATTGCACGTGCTTACGTGCAGTTTGTGATAATCTGCCGTCATGGAAACGCAAAATCTGACCTTACGCGTCCCCAAAGCGCTGCTGCAAAAAGCCAAGCGAGCGGCCGCGACACGCGGCACGACGATCACGTCTTTGGTGATCGAAGGGCTGACTCGAGCGACCAGTGCAAACCCAGAGTACGAGGCGGCTTGGCAGCGCCAACAAGCGATGATGAGCGCAATCCAGCAATCCGCACAGCCGCACCGCACGGATGCTGAGCCACTGCTGACCCGCGATCGAACCCATGAGCGCTGACCTCGAGTTCATTGACACGAACGTGCTGCTTCACGCTTTTGACTCGAGTGACTCCGGCAAGCACGCGGCAGCGCGGGCGCTACTGGAGCGGCTGTGGGCCTCGCAAACGGGGTGTTTGAGCGTGCAGGTGATGCAGGAGTTCTTCGTCAATGCCACGCGCAAACTGAAATTGCCAGTCGCAGAGGCTCGAGCGGTGTTAGAAGATTATCGCGTGTGGATTGTTCACGCCCCCAACTCGAGCGATGTGATCGCGGCGACGGTCTTGATGGATGCGGTCAACCTATCGTTCTGGGACGCGATGATGGTCACGAGCGCTCATGAGCTGGGTTGCCGCACGATCTGGACGGAGGATTTGAACGCGGGTCAGGTCATTGCGGGCGCACAGATTCGCAACCCGTTCGCGCCAGCCATACGCAAAACAGAGTGAACTCGAGTCGCTTTACTAAGCTCAAGTTTCTTGCCACTCGAGATGCCGCGCCCAGATCGTCCCCCACAGCGCGTCCGCCTCGGGCAACTTGAGCTTGAAGGTCTCGAGCAGCGTGGCTCTGTAATCTGTGGCTGTCTCGAGGGTGCGTTGCGTGCTGCCAGCGATGTTCAGCGTCGTCAGCACCGCGCCGCGCAACGTGTACAGTGCGTCGGCTGTGATGCGCTGACAGACGGTCGTGCGGACGAAGCCAGATTCTGGATCGGATTGCAGGTAAGCGCAGCGCTCAGCGAAATCGGTCATGGCTCGAGGCGTGTTCAGGAAGCGAAAACCAGCCGTGTTGCTGCTGGGCTGGTTTCGCATGATCCAGTGTTCACCGTCGCGCTCGATGCGGTACTCGAGAAAACCGCGCTGGTACGCGCCCTCGATCAGCGGGAGTGGCTCAATCGCGCCGTCGCCAAAGCCTGCGTCCACGAGGTAATCGGTTCCCTCGAGTGTCACGCGCAGCACGAGGTGATCGCCTTCCGGCGTGACCCCGCCCGGACGCAGCACGCCGGAAGACAGCAGCCCGACCCTGAAACCAAGCTGCTCGAGCGCCCACGCCAGCAGCGCGTTCATCTCGTAGCACCAACCGCCGCGCCGCTCGAGCACAATCTTCTGGTACGCCGTACTCGCCCCGAGTGACAGCGTGCGTCCGAGGTGAATGTCCAAGTTCTCGTAGGGAATCGCGCTCAAATGCGCCGCCTGCACCGCGCACAACGTCCCCAGCGTCGGACTGCGCGAGCCGCTGTAGCCGATGCGGTCAAGGTACGTCTCGAGCTGCATGGTGAGCAGTGTAAAGCAGATTCGCTTCAGACGCGTTTCAGATCACTGCTCGAGGATAGCGGCACTTTCATTTGGAGGTGAGACCATGCCGCAAGGCGATAAAAGCGCGTACACCAAAAAGCAAAAACGCCAAGCCAAGCACATTGAAGACGGCTATCTCGAGCGCGGCGTGCCAGAGGAACGGGCAGAGGAGATCGCTTGGTCAACCGTCAATAAGCAAGATGGTGGTGGCAATCAGGATGGCGCGGGGCGCAGCGCCAGCCGCAGCGAAGCGGCGAAAAAAGGTTGGGCAACAAGACGTGCTAAGCAGTAACTTCAAACACTTGCAGCTCGAGATCGAACGGGTTCGGACCGCGCTCGCAGCCGCTCGAGGGTGCAAGAGATTGGTTTACTGACCCGTCAACATTGAAGCTTGCAAGTTTGTTTCAGCTCGAGCGAGTAAATCTTGAAGCTGCTCAGATTCTTTTCTAGCGGTAATAGGTTTACCTAGAAGTTTGAAATCTTCTAGTGCGGCTTGGGCTTTGTCTTTTGCTTCTTGCCAGTTTTGTTTGCTAAAGGAAAGAGCAGATTCTGCACGTAGCTGTTGCATTAGCGATGCCGTCCCGAGAGATACTTGATCGAGGCAATTCTGAGCTTCATCAATCGAGTTGCGATATAGAGACAGGAAATATGCCCGCTCGAGCCATAGATTGATACGGTTTTGTGGGTCGACGTGATCTATGTTGACAAAAGCTTCATCAAGAGCTATGCCTGCTTCATTGACTTTTTCAGAGTCAAGAAGAAAGAAGTACAAAAAATATTTCGCATATACCTAACTACTGGACACTTCTCAAGTTTGCACGTTCCCCACGCAATCTGAGACAATAGCGGCTACTCCGTCCGACCAAGGAGAAAGTAGCCACATGAATCATAAACCCGTGCGAGACGCCCTGCAAGCCCACTTCGACCT
>JANYHH010000048.1 GCA_025359505.1 Deinococcales bacterium | reverse complement strand
AGGTCGAAGTGGGCTTGCAGGGCGTCTCGCACGGGTTTATGATTCATGTGGCTACTTTCTCCTTGGTCGGACGGAGTAGCCGCTATTGTCTCAGATTGCGTGGGGAACGTGCAAACTTGAGAAGTGTCCAGTAGTTAGGTCGCACATAGTAAAAGCTGAGCTTCCATACCTCCTTGCGTAGTAATCGCCATAGAGTTGCTTAGGTAATCCATTGTAAAGACTACTGACGCATTTGGTTGCGTGGATCCTCCTAAACTTAATGCTGTACACAAATCTTTAAGCTTAGGTATCTTTCCCGATCTGGATTTTCTATCCAACCCACCGTGTTTATCGTCATTCCATAAATCATGTACAATTGCCATAGACATATTATTATCTATTGCACCTTCTACATTTATAGAAATATTATTTTTAGAAATCCATTTTTTAACTACATCTTTTAGAGACGCTATATTTGCAACTAAAGTCATTGCAGCGTCCATCAGTGCATCATTATCACTACTTCTGTCAAATATCAATTTTTTATAGTCGAATATTCCATCATTACCCTCTTCAATAGCCATTTTTGAGAAGTCATCTGACCGAGTTCTCGAGAGCGACTTGTGCATTCGACGTATTTTTTCCTCTAAGCGCTCTTGCATTTCCCCTCCAGTGATTAAAATGAAATTAGTATCCAGACTTGTGTAAGCTTGTACTGTTAATCATATTACTTCTTCTTGAACGTCTCTATCCTTGAAACTAACATGGATATTTTCATTTAACATCATCTGACTTTGCGTCTCGTACCACCGCTGCTCAACCCCTTCCCCTCGAGCCTCAGCCACTGCCGCCAGCCGCTCGAGGGACGAGGCGTTGCTGCACGCAGGTCGCGGATGCGACGCTCGAGCCAGTGGTGCGCGGTTTCAATCCTCGAGCCTCGAGCGGCGTAGAATTGAAGCTATGACTACGCCCGCCAAAAATAAGCCGAAGAAACAAAGCGCGGCTGCGTTCATGCTCTCTTTTTCAGAGCGCATCGCTAAAGAAATTCCCAGCGCTGAACTCGAGGCGTTGCCGCGTGACAGCGCGAAGAACCACGATCACTACCTGTACGGAGCGGCGAAAAAGCGATGAAGACCGTGTTTTTGGACACGGCTTTTCTGGTTGCACTCATCAATCCAAACGATCAACTGCGCCCGCAGGCGCTCGCCGCGCTCGAGGAGCTGGACGGCGTGGAATTGATGACCACGGACGCCGTGCTGACCGAAGTGCTGAATTTTTACGCGGAGCGCGGCGTGTACTTACGCCAGACCGCGCTCGCATTCATTCGCGCTTTGATGGACAGGGACGACGTGAACTTGATATATCACGGTAAATACTTATTTCACCTCGCGCTCGAGCGTTTTCATGACCGTCAGGACAAGGGTTACAGCCTGACGGATTGCATGAGCATGGTCGTGATGGAAAATCACGGCGTACAATTCGTGGCGACCAGTGACAAGCATTTCAGGCAAGCTGGCTTCACGCTCGTCATGAGGAACACACCGTAACGTCGGCGATCCCCAAACGTCATCAATGCCAATTCTCGCGCAGCCAAGCTTCGCTGTCCGCGCCGTTCAAATCGCTTTCACCCGCTCCGAGCGACGCGAACGACGGCATCGGCGCATCATCGTTCAGTCGTGCCTCGAGCTGCTGCCACTCTTGCTTGGTCAGGGTCAGCACGACCAACTCCTCGTCATTAGCAGCCGTGAAGATTTTCGGCTCGAGATGCAGGGTGTTCATCATTGGCATCTTATCAAATGCCTCGAGTCTCGAGCGGCGTAGAATTCAGAGATGTCAACTGCTGAACTGCTCGAGAAAATCCAATTGCTTTCTCGAGCTGAGCGCTTAGAGTTGGTGCGCGAGATTATCGTCTCAGTCGAAGAGGAACTGCTCGAGCCGCCCGCGCCTTGGGAACGCGACCCTCGAGTCATGGCGCGGCTGCTTGAGTCCATTGCCCAGTCCAAAGCGGGTCAACGGGTGGAGATAGCGCTCGAGACGCTCACGGAAGAGAACGCCGTGACGACGGAAGATGACAGCGGTATCAAGCCAGATTACAATTTTAAAACGCTGCGGAAAGCTGACCCCGCCCGTCACCGCGCTATTCTCGCTCGAGGCTCGAGCAACGCAACTGTGCGGCGAGAAGATGGCTCCGTTGCTATCATTGACACCGAATTCCCAATCAAACCCTCGAGTGAGTTGCTCACGCTGGCAGGTATCGCCAAAAGTGACGTGCGGGTTCACGCTCGAGACCACGCCGAGGACGCTGCCCAACTCGAGGCTGTCAACATCAGCGCAGGCTCGAGCTGATCCTTAGCGTTTGACCACTTTGGCTTTGCGTTGCTGCTGCACGAACTCGCGCAGCACCTGATTGATTCGGCTTTGATACTTGGCGTTATTGCTTTTGAACCATTCCAGCACATCGGCGTCCACGCGCATCGTCACGCTTTGCTTGACGGGTCGGTAGAACTTGCCGCGCTCGGCGTTGCTCCAATCTAGTATCTCGGGTTGGTCGCTCAGGTTGGTGTCTTGGTCGGGCAACGCCGCCAGCCGCTCGAGCATTGCTTGTTGCTTACCAGATAGATTTTTCATATGCGTTCCTTTCTTCCTTTGTCGCTTTTCGGGCTGAGATGATGCGGATGATCTCTGTGTTTTCCTCGAGCCTGATGGTGTGCGCGACCAGCGCGATCATGACGCCAGCAACTTGTCCGATGGTTTGCCAGCGTTCCTCGTCATCTACGAATCGGTCTTCAAGGGACAGGGCGTTCGGGTCATCAAAGACAAGGCTTGATGTTTCAAAATCCAAGCCGTGTTTTTGCTGATTGCCGAGGTTTTTGTGCTCGTCCCATTCAAACTTCATGCGCTCCAATCGTAGTGACAAAATTGTACATACAAACTGTTAAAGTTTCAATCCTCGAGCCACTGCCACCAGCCGCTCGAGCGACGAAGCGTTGCTGCACGCCGGTCACGGATATAACGCTCAGACCTCAACAGGTATTTAGGCAGTGAATAACAGATCACCGCTTCGCTTTGGTGGAACGCCGAGCGTGAACCCGATCTCGAGGCAAAAGCGAAGTCGCTGAATTCTTAGGGCGTGTAGCAGTCCGACTCAGAAGTCGCCACACGCCCAGTCCAGATTTTTTCACGCATTTTGATCGTCTCGAATGGTTCGGTCGTACTGCTGGAATTTTCATTCCACCTTTGAACAACCGCAATGGTCACGGATTCAGTCGCCTTTTTCTTCAAAAATTCGCTCATCGAGTCGACGAACATGATAAATCTTCGTGGGTTTCCGTATTCTCTTTGCTGCGTCAGAATACGAGCATCGACAATATCGACAGTCTGAAGGCGTTTCGATTTTTCACCCGTGTAAAGATTCTTGACGAGCACAATAGATTTGAGTGTATCAATCTTAGAGATTTTCTTACTAGAAAAGCAAAAATCATCTTCGTAGAATTTATACATCGGGCATCTATCATAGGTTTCTATAATGACTAATTCAGATTTTAGATCTTTAAGATACTGATCTGCTTTCCGTATCGACAAGTAATTGACAATCTCCTCTGATAGGTTTGGAGCAGCCACAGAGTAAGTAATCTTACCAATCGAAATCGTTGTCGTCTCACCGAAATCTATGTTCACTGGCAACTTTGTATGTGCCGCGAAGAAAAGTAAAATCTGAAACTCTGGAATGAGCAGCCATCCGGTCACATCCATATCGAGTACGCCATTGTACCCGGGAAATCCATAAATACCAACCTGAGAAAAACTATCATTGAACGACCCGACGTACACTTTGACACCTTGATCGCGCAACTGCTTAATGGCTGGAGCAGTTCCAGCATTCCAAGCTTTAGCAATAGCAACCGATTGCTCAGAAGCGACCGGGTAGCCCTGACAAGCGCTCGCGCTCGAGCACATCAGAGTGCAGCCGAGCGCGACGAAAACGGCGGCTAACTTGGTTCTGAGCAGCGCTCCGCGAATCCGCATGACCCATGTTACCTCCGCTCACCGCGCAGTCAACCGCTCGAGCCGCGCACCAGCTATCGAGATTGCCCTCAGCGCGTCCCGGTCGAGGCTTCGCGCTTCTGCTGCTCGAGTTTCGCACAGTGACTTGAAGGGGCGACGCTCGAGGCGGAGTTTCCAATCACCCGCTCGAGTGACTGCTGGCTTTGGCGGGCATTGCCGGGCATGCCGCGCTCGAGATCCCGCTGAAGCCGTTGATTGGCTCGAGATGAGCCAATTTTGATGCGTCTCCCTAGATTTTGATTCGTCCGATCTCAGCTCGAGGCTTCTGTGCGCCTCGAGTGAAGCTATTCCTTCGGGGTCATTAAAGCTGTTCAGAACCTGCAATACATGACTTTTGAGATGATGGGAATTCCATAGGGATTACATGTGCCCTGTTTATCAGGTGCTCAATTCGCTCGAGTGAAAAAACTCACTCCGCAATGCAATCGAAGTTGTGATTGTCGCACAGGATTTATCGTCTCATGTTGCTTCTAGAATACCTGTGATAAGTTCACACTGACATCCTGAAATTCCAGAAAAGGAATTTCGGGGTCGGAGGAGTCAAATGAAGAGTGTATCGAAGTTATTATTAGCGGTCGCGCTTGGCGTGACCACGTTGACGGCGTGTCCCGGTGGCGGCGGTGGTGGCGGCGGCGGCGGTGATGGAACAGGAATTACAGTCAGTGGAACTGTATTGAAGTGGAGTGGTAAGGCGGAAGGTGGCGTTAACGTCACCATTCTAGACGGTTCAGGCAAGCTCAAAAGCACTGCTTCAGATCCAGAGGGCAAATTTACAGTCGCTGGTGTCGTGACACCGTATCAGCTTTCGGCTGTGCCGACACTCGGTACAGGGATCGTACCGCTCTCCAATGACAAGGTAACAATTGCTAACCCAATCGTCGTTGTTCGCAAAAATGCTTTTGCAGCCGACACCGCACCTGGTTTTGAAAATGAATGCACCCCAGCACCTCTTGATGGAACATTACGTGCTGAACTAAACCAACCGGTTGGCGTAGGCAACACAGGGCAAATGATCTACATCGCTCCTGGCATTGATTACCGTCCCACCCAATCAAACGCTAGCCTTACATTACCTGCTGGTAGCACGATTTTTAATGTTCCTGTGAAATTTGACAAGAACATGTGTTACAACGACCTGCTCGGTACAGTCGTTTACATTGAGCGTAACGCAGGTCAAACCATTGTTGCCAAGAGTGCGCTTGCAAGCGTTCCGATTTTTCCAAACACCGTCACCAAACTCAACGCTGACGCCGATGCTTTCGCAGGAAAACTTAGCGTTGCAACCTCAAACTCGAGCACTCTGAATGGAACTGCGACGTTCCCATCCGGCATCATCAGTGCTAGCGTGACTGCTTACCTGCGCGTTGAATACACTGTACCAGCCGGGAAGATTTCAAAAATCGCTCCAAATATTAATTTGGGCGTCAGAACAGCGTACTTCCCACTCGAGACAAAAGTCCTCAGCAACGCTGGTTCTGCTACGAACTGGCAACTAGCAATCGAGGATTTTCAAGCTGCGTCAGGTTTGAAATACCGCGCTGGCGTGCTTGGTGTGGTCGCTGCAAAAGGAACCGTCGCTTGGTCAGAAATTCTTTCCCCAGGTGCATCTGGAGTTGCATTAAACATGCCTAGCATCAGCGGTACGGAACAGCCAAACGGTATCTTGCAGTTACCACCCACATCACCGTTCCGCGCTCCAGGCGGAAACATCATCCCTGAAGTTCGCGTTGCAGTCGTGCAAAACACGGGTTGTAGCGAAGGTAACAACTTCTTGAACAACTACGTTGCTGGATTTTCTGGGGTGGGCGCACTGTGGCTCGGTAGCTCCGACGATCAGAAGGTCACCTTGCCTGACACGAACGAACCTGCTCGTATTGCTTTCGACACCGATTACAACAACTACGCACTGAACGCATTGTGCATCCGAGAAGCCAACACTACGAACGTCAGCGACAAAGTATTAGACGGACGTGGAATTCAGCGTAATTTCTACACCGACGCTGCTCTGACCAATCCTGACTTCATCCGCGCTGGTGTTTACAATCTCAATACCACTGCGTTCAAGTTCAAGAACTAAGCTTTAAGTGCGTTCAGCTCGAGCCAGCTAATCACTGGCTCGAGTTCTTTTTTACTCGACCCTCGAGCTGCGTTTTAGTCGAGGAACAGCAAGTTAAACGCCGTCGCGCACCAACCCAGCCCTCGAGCATAACCGGGCGTGCATTGGCTCGCGTTTGCGTTTCACCGCATCGGGTATACTCCTCAATTGATGCTCGGATTTATTAACAAGCTCTTCGACAACACCGCGAAAGACATCGCTAAGATAGAAAAAGATGTCGTTCAAAAAGTCAATGCCCTCGAGCCTGAGGTCGCGCAGCTCGAGACGCCGCAGATTGCCTTGCGTTACGCTGGCTTGCGGGAGCGCGTGCAGGGCGGCGAGCCGCTCGAGGCGGTGATCCCTGAGGCGTTCGCGTTGATCCGCGAGGCGAGTAAGCGCACGCTCGGGATGCGGCATTTCAATGTGCAACTCGTGGGCGGCATGGCGCTGTTCAATGGGCGGATCGCGGAGCAAAAGACTGGCGAGGGCAAAACCCTGACGGCGACGCTGGCACTTGGCTTGAGCGCGTTGGACGGCAAGGGCGCACATCTGGTCACGGCCAACGATTATTTGGTCAAGGTCGGCGCGGAGCAAATGGGTTTGATTTTTAAGACGCTCGGCTTGTCGGTAGGCTTGATTCAGCAGAGCATGGATCCGGCCGCTCGTAAAATCGCCTATGGCTGCGATATCACGTATGTCACCAATTCAGAATTGGGCTTTGATTACCTGCGCGACAACATGGCTTCGCAACCCGAGCAACTGGTGCTACGGGCGGACACGCCACTGAATTTCTGCATCATCGACGAGGTGGACTCCATCCTGATCGACGAGGCTCGCACGCCGCTCATCATCAGCGGCCCGTCTGAGAAGCCCTCGAGCAACTACTATTTACTCGCAAAAATCGCGGGCATGCTCGAGAAAGGTGCGGCGGTCGTGCCGGGCGATAAGACGCGCACCGTGGCCAGCGGCGATTTCACGATTGACGAGAAGCAGCGCGGCGTGCATCTGACTGAAGTCGGCATCAGCAAAGCGGAGAAGCTGCTGAGCATCGACGGCATGTTCACGACCGAGCACATGGAGTTGGGGCACATGCTGATTCAGGCAATTCGCGCCAATGAGCTGTACACCAAGGACAAGGATTACATCGTCAGTGAGCAAGGCGAAGTCGTGATCGTGGACGAGTTCACGGGGCGCTTGATGCCGGGGCGCAGGTACGGCGAGGGCTTGCATCAGGCAATTGAAGCCAAAGAGAACGTCAAAATTGCTGGTGAAAACCAGACGCTGGCGACGATCACGTACCAGAACTTTTTTAAGCTTTACAAAAAAATTGGCGGCATGACCGGCACGGCCAAAACCGAGGAGAAAGAGTTCGTTGAACTGTACGGCGCGGACGTGCTGGTGATCCCGACGAACCTGCCGATGATCCGTAAGGACTCCCAGGATTTGGTCTACCGCTCTGAGCTGGGGAAATTCAAAGCGGTCGTCGAGGAAGTGATTGAAAAGTACCAAGCCGGGCAGCCGGTGCTGGTCGGCACGATCTCGATTGAAAAATCAGAGTTTTTATCTAAATTGATCGGCGAACCAAACCGTTACGTGCAGTTCATCGAAGCCAGCACGGGTAAATTACTGGCGCAACTCGCCAAAGCCGACGCTGGGCTGATCGCGGACATGCAAAAAATCTTCAGCAACCCCGGCGCATTGACCCCCGATAAGCTCGAGGGCGTGCGGGCAAAGTTACCCAAAAACGCGCTCGTGCATTTCGATCAGGTCGAAAAAGAGGTCGCGGTGCTGGCGCAGCTTCGTAAGGGCATCAAGCACAACGTGCTGAACGCCAAGTATTTTGAGCGCGAGGCGGATATCGTCGCGCAAGCTGGACGGTCTGGCAGCATCACGATTTCGACGAATATGGCCGGGCGCGGCACGGACATCAAGCTCGGCGGCAACCCGGAATTCGCGGCGTACACGCACTTGGAAAAGAAGGGGCTGAGCCGCTACGACGATTTCGTGGAATTGTTCGTCGCCGCCTGCGTGCGCGATGACCTCGAGACCGCACGGAGTTTTCTAGCGTCCGTGCCGCAACTCGGTGAGGATGACATTCAAACCATCGTCGCGCTGCGCGACGAGTTCAAAACCGACTTTGAGAAGGTCAAATCACTTGGTGGCTTGCACATCATCGGCACGGAGCGCCACGAATCGCGGCGGATCGACAACCAGTTGCGCGGTCGCGCTGGACGGCAGGGCGATCCCGGCTCGAGCAAGTTTTACTTATCGTTTGAAGACGACCTGATGCGTTTGTTCGCTAACGATACCGTCGTGCGGATGCTGGACAGGTTGGGCATGGACGACACGCAGCCGATAGAAGCCGGCATGGTCACGCGCAGCATTGAAACGGCGCAAAAGCGCGTCGAGGATCGTAACTTTGCGATTCGCAAGCAGTTACTGGCGTTCGACGATGTGATGTCTAAGCAGCGCGAGGTCGTCTACGCCCAGCGCCGCGAGGTGCTGCTCGGCAACGACGAGGGCGTCAACGAGCTGACCGAAGGCATGATTTTAGAGTACGTCAACGGGCAAGCGGCCCTGCACATCACGGGTGACAGTGAACAATGGAATCTCGAGGCGCTGAAAACATCATTGAGTGACGCCTGCCCAGCTTACGCGGAATTCAATTTTGAAGCCCTGCGCGAACTCAAACGCGATGCCGTCACCGAGAAACTCTTGGACATCGCCGCTGACGCCTACGAAGCCAGAGAGCAGGAACTCTCACCGGGCTTGATGCGAAACTTGGAGCGCTTCGTGGTTTTGCAGATCGTCGATCAGTTCTGGAAAGATCACCTGCACAGCATGGATTTGCTCAGAAGCGGCATCTTCCTGCGCGGGTACGGGCAAAAAGACCCGTTCGTGGAATTCAAGTTTGAAGGCACGAACCTGTTCAACGAAATGACCGAGACAATCAAAGCCGAGGTCACGAAGTTCATCTTCCGTGTACAGGTCAACTTCGAAGCCCCACCCGCGCAAGCGCAGCAATCCCAGCCGCTCGAGGAGTACGGCGACGAATTGCCGATCGCACCGCAGCGCAGCGCCAATCCGTTCATCCGCTCAGCCGCGCCGCTGCCGAGCCGCATCCCCAAGGTCTCGAGGCAGGATCGGCGCAAAGCGGAACGCGACGAGAAAAAGAAGAAGTAGTCTGGCAAAGGACAAAAGTTTTGGCTCGAGGGGATTGCCTCGAGCCGCTTTTCTTTGGGTGCGGTGCGACCGTTGCACGGGGCTTGCAGTGGCAAGCCCCTACGACATCGGCGCAACCACTCGAGCAGTACGTCGTTTCCCGTGCGACGCGCCGCCGCCCACATGAAACCCTCGAGACTCGAGTTAGCCTGCCAGCACCCAGTACGGCACGACGCTCACATCAAACCTGTCGCCCGCTTCACCACGTGCCGCCCGCACGAATCCCGCCAGCGCGATCATCGCGCCGTTATCGGTGTTGAGATCCGCAGGCGGGAACAGCACGCGCAGACCCTCTTTCTTCTCAAGCACCGCGAACGCATCTCTCAAGGCGCGGTTCGCAGCGACGCCGCCGGAGACGACGATCACGCGACGCTGCAACCGCTTGGCGGCTCGAGCGGTGGTCGTGACGAGTGCGGCAACCGCGACGCGCTGGAAACTCGCGGCGAGGTCAGCCACGCTGACCGTGACCTCTCCCCTGTCCCTCGCTTCGACCGCCAGCCGAGCGGCGTTTTTAAGGCCGGAAAAACTGAACTCGAAGCCCGTCTGCCCGCGCAGTGGCACGGTGAACGGGTAGGCGTGCGGGTTGCCTGCGAGCGCCGCCTTAGAAATCGCTGGCCCACCGGGAAAGCCGAGTCCCAGCAAGCGCCCGACTTTATCAAACGCCTCTCCAACCGCATCATCCCTCGTCGCACCGATCAGTGTGTACGTGCCCGACACCGCGCAGTCGAACAAGTGCGTGTGCCCACCCGAGGCGATCAGCGCGATGAACGGCGGCTCGAGGGTCGGGTCACTGGCGAGGGCGCTCTGGATGTGACCCTCTAAATGGTGCATGGCGTAGAAGATTTTTTTAGTGGCAAACGCCAGCCCTTTGGCATAAGTGAAACCGACCAGCAAGGAACCCGACAAACCGGGCCCGCGTGTCGCGGCGATCACGTCAATCTGCTCGAGGTTCACGTTCGCCCCCTCGAGCGCGAGTTGCACGCAGGCGTCCAGCTCGGTCAGGTGCGCTCTCGAGGCGAGTTCGGGCATCACGCCGCCGAAAGCGGCGTGCAGGGCTTGCGAGGCGATGACGTTGGACAGCACGCGCCCGTCTTGGACGATGCCGACACCGGTGTCATCGCAGCTTGTGTCAATCCCTAGAACCAGCACTGTTCCTCCAACGTCACTTCGCAAAGCTTGCTCGAGAACGAGGGTCAAAGGCAACTCGCTGGCGCTCGCCCCCCTCACCCGCCGCTGCGCGGCGGCCTCTCCCACCGAGGGAGAGGCGAAAAATCATGGACACGCTGCGCCCTGCTTTCGCTAGAGCATCCCCTTCGTGCTGGGCAGCGCGTCGTGCGTCACTCGAGTCGCGGCATACAAGGCTCGAGCGAAGGCTTTGAAAATCGCTTCGATCACGTGATGCGCTTCTCTGCCCGTGAGTAAACGCACGTGCAGCGTCACGCCCGCGTGATTGCAGAAGCCGCGCAGGAACTCGCGCAGGTGATAGACGTTGAAACCGCCCGCGTCGCCAACCACCTCGAGCGTTTCTGGTCTGAATTCGAGGTGGGCGCGGCCGCTGAAGTCCAGCACAACGTGCGCCAGCGTCTCATCCATTGGCACGAACGCGTCGGCGTAGCGCTCCAAGCCCTGTTTGTTACCCAAGGCTTGGTGTACGGCTTGCCCGAGCGTAATGCCCGTGTCTTCTGCCAAATGATGCACGTCGACGTGTAGATCACCCGTCGCATTGAGCACCAATCCCAAGCGCCCGTGACGCCTTATCTGCTCGATCATGTGATCCAAAAAACCGTGTCCAGTGCTGAT
Organism: Deinococcales bacterium; assembly: GCA_025359505.1. Classification (GTDB taxonomy): domain Bacteria; phylum Deinococcota; class Deinococci; order Deinococcales; family JAAFIG01; genus JANYHH01. The sequence continues at coordinate 42,908 of JANYHH010000048.1, read as the reverse complement.
TTTGCCCTCCAAGGGCTGGTCAAGGTCAATCGCCAGTGTGATCTGCGTCTCTAAAGTGTTGCGGGTCACGGCGGCAGCTCGAGTCATACCAGCTCCTTGGCAGCGCTGATAAACGCCGTGTTCTCAGCGGGCGTGCCGATGGACACGCGGATGCAGCCTTCTAAACCCAGCAGGCTGTCTTGGCGGCGCACCAGCACGCCGCATTCCAAGAGTTGCCTGTGCGCCAGTGCCGCGTCTGAAGTGCGGATCAGGTGATAGTTGGCATGCGACGGGTAAATATGCCACGTCGGATGCTCGCGCAGCGCCGTGTACACGCGGTCACGCTCGAGGATCGCTTCGTTCACGCGCTCGGTGACGTAGGCGGGGTTCTCCAAAGCGGCGCTGGCGATCACGGTATGCAGCAGGGAGACGTTGAACGGCGCGAGAATTTTTTGCACCTGACTCGCTAATGCTGGCTGCGCCATCAGATACCCAAGGCGCAGACCGCCCAGTCCCCACGCTTTGGAAAACGTCCGTAAGATGCAGACGTTTTCATGCTCGAGGAACGCGGTGTGGTCAATCTGCGCGTATTCGACGTAGGCTTCGTCGATCACGACGATCCAATTCTGGGCAGCGCGAATCAGCTCCTCGAGCTTTGCTGGGTCATGCAGCGCCCCCGTCGGTGCGTGCGGCTCCGCCAGATAGAGCACGCCCGAGCCGCGCCCTAACTCGCTCAGCAGCGCGGGGATCGGCAGTGCGAAATCTGGCTCGAGCGGAATTTGCGTCAGTTCGGTCTCCAAAAGCTTGGCCGACAGCGTGTACAAACTGAACGCGGGCGCGACCGTCAACACCCGAGCGCCCAAGCCCGCGATTTGCGCCAGCGCGTGAATCAACACGTTGCTGCCCGTCGTCACGACCAGCCCCCGTGCGTCCCAGTGCAGGTAACGCGACAGCGCGACGCGCAAGCTGTCGGCGTTCATCTCTGGGTAACGGTTCCAAGCGGTCTCACCCAGCCGCTCGAGGGCCAGCGCTTTTAGGGAGGGCGGGAAATCGTAGCCACTCTCGTTCTGGTCGAGCTTCACGGGCGCATCAATCGGCGTGAACGGGTACGCGGCTGCGCTGAGGATCGCCTCGCGCACCGCAGATTTTTTACGTACTGAAGCAGTCACAGGCTTCATAGTAACGCATCGCGCCTTGATTCAAAAAAGGCGCAGCCTAGACAGCAGCGTAGCCAAGAGATAAATTTGTAAGACTCGAGCGGCAAACGCACCACGCCCGCCTCCTGCGAATGGTTAGCATCGTCACTAGTGACTTTTTCACCCACGCTTGAAACGATTTCACCAGTTTGGCTCGAGCGCATACGCGGCTCGCTGCTCGGCTCAGCCATCGGTGATGCGCTCGGCGCGACCAATGAATTCAAAACTTTGCAACAAATTGAGCAACACCCGCCCGTGACGGATTTGATTGGCGGCGGTTGGCTCTCACTGCCCGCTGGCGAAATCACCGACGACACGCAGTTGACGCGCTGCGTGCTGCAAAGCTACGCGCACGGGTACTCGTTGGAAGATGTCGCCAGTCGATTTTCAGCGTGGCTCGAGGGCAGCCCCGCAGATGTCGGCATTTTGACGCGTGAAGCCTTGGTTCACGTCCAGCGCGGCATCAGTCCACGCGACGCCGGGCGCATCGCGTGGGAGCAAAGCGGTTATTCCAGCGCAGGCAACGGCGCGATTATGCGCTGTAGCCCCACGGGAGCATTGCGGCTGCGCGACCGCGAAGCCAGAGTGCTAGAAACCGTAGAAATTGCGCGGTTGACGCATTTCGATCAGCGCTGCGTCGAAAGCAGCGTCTGGCAGAACGCCTGCATCGCCGCACTGATCGCGGGTAACAACGTCACCGCTGCCCTCGAGTTCGCGGTTTCCGAAGTGATCTGGGCCAGAAATGCGTTCGATCTGCTGACCCCGACGCTCGAGAATGATGTCATCCATTGGGTGGCGAGGGCTGATGGACTCCCCCTCAGTGCGCTCGACACCAGCGGCTACACGCTCGCCACCGCGCAAGTCGGCGCGTGGGCGCTCTTACACGCCGAAACGTTAGAAGCTGGCTTGATCGTCGTCACCAACCAAGGCGGCGATGCGGACACGACCGGCGCGGTCGCTGGAGCGCTGCTGGGCGCGAAATTCGGCGCGAACGCCATTCCGACGCGCTGGCTGGGGGCGCTGTTGTGCCGAGCTGAACTCGAGGCGCTGATCGGCGCGTCCGTGCGGCAAGTCGCCCATCACACCGACTGATAAGCGTCTCGAGCCGTAAGTTACAGCCTTACCGTCACCCCCTGCGAAGTAGGGGGTCGCTCGTTCCCTCTGGGAACGGCTCGGGGTCTTGGGGCGCTCGAGCCTCGCACGACCCCCCGGCTCGAGTGAAACTCGAGACCTCCCCCCTACTTCGCAGGGGGGTACTAGGAGTGAGATGAGCAGCAAAATCGTTTCGATCGACGCGCTGGACGCGGGCGGCAGCAAACACTCGAGGTTCGTGGCGCAGAATCCGCGTGGCGACCGCATCACGTTGGAAGCCCACCACGAAGCCCCCAGCGACACTGACCCCTCGAGCATCGGCTTGGGCCCGATGGAGGCATTGCTGGCGGCGCTGGGCAGTTGCAGCGCGGTGGACGTGCAGGACATCATGGCAAAGCGCCGCACGCCGCTGGCGCGGTACAGAATTGAACTCGAGGGAACGCGCTCTGACGGCATCCCAGCGCGGTACACCAAAATCGTCATGCGGCACATTGGAGGCGGCGAGAACGTGACGGCAGCGCAACTCGAGAAAGCCGCACGGCTGAGCTTTGAGAAATACTGCTCGGTGGCGGGCAGCCTGCGCGGGGACATTGAAATCGTGATCGAAGCCAGCCTCGAGTAAGCTCGAGCGAGGGTTTTCTGTCTCGAGTTTAGGCTGTGCAGAACGTGAAAATATCGGTATTTCCTCGCATCAATTTTGATCGCTGCTAGTCTGGATCGTAGGGCGTTGCGCTCAGAGCGCCGATTCAGACGAGGAGAACCATGAAGCACGTATTGATGATGGCACTGGCAGCGGGCGCGTTACTGTTCACGGCTTGCGGCGGCACACCCGGCCCGACGGGTGCAACGGGGGCGACAGGGGCGACAGGGGCGACGGGCCCACAAGGGCCGAATGGCACACCCGGTGCGACGGGCCCGATTGGTGCAACCGGCCCCACAGGCCCGCAAGGCCCGAGCGGTACGCCCGGCCCTACTGGCCCCACAGGCCCCCAAGGCCCGACAGGCAACGCCAACGTCCAGCAGTACACCTTCGGCTCGAGAACCTTTAGCAGCTCCAGTTCCGTTGTGGCTTACACCGTTCCCAACATTACTCAAGCTCAACTTGATGCCAGTACCGTGCTCGTTTACCATGAACTTAGCATCAACCCAAACACTTGGTGGCCAACGCCCGGAATCAATGATAATGGTAATTATGTAACTGCTGCTGCTTTTTACATCAGCGGCACGAGCCTCAAGATTGGCACGAGCATCTATAACGTCAACGGAAGCTTTTACGTTTACGGCTCAAGCACATTCGTATGGTCGCGGTTGCGCGTCATCATCATCCCCGCCTCGAGCAACGTCACGCTCGCCAAGGCAAGCGGCTTGAACCTCAACGATTACAACGCGGTGCGTAAGTTCTACAACCTGCCAGAGTAACCCGCATCACTCGAGGCTCGAGACTGGGAATCACCGCCCGATCTCGAGCTTTGTTGCGTTCACGGCCCGCTATACTCTGGGCATGACGCAAGTCGCACGGCTCACCGAAGCCCAGTACCTCGAGCGCGAACGGCTCAGCGAGACCCGCCACGAGTTCGTGGACGGTCAGCTTGTTGCGATGGCGGGTGAAACGAAGCGTCACGAGGAAATCGTACTGAACATTGTCTTCGCGCTGCGCCAAAAAGCCAGAGCGCTGGGTTGTCGCTTGCAGACCAAAACGATTCAACTGCGCTTGCAAACGGGTCGTTACCGTTACCCGGACGTGATGCTCAACTGCCTGAGCAGCGACGACCCGCGCATCGAAGAAACGCCGTGCTTTTTGCTCGAGGTAATCTCCGACTCGAGCGCGGACACCGATAGCAACAAGAAATTAGCGGAGTACACCAGAATCCTCAGCGTGGAGCGCTACGTGTTGTTGGAGCAGAACTCGAGACTCGCGGTGGTTTACAAACGTCAGGGTCAGCAGTGGTTGGTAGAAACACTCGAGGGTCATGGCGAAATTGATATTCCGTGCATTGGAGCGACGTTGACGCTGGATCAGATTTACGATGGCCTCGAGTTGCTGAGCTGACGCGATCCTTACCCATTTGCCCCGCGCAGCGTGTACCGTGAAGCCATGAAAAGAATTGCTCTGCTGCTGACGCTCGCGCTGCTCGCCAGTTGCGCCAATCAACCCGTGCCACCAGTCGCTGTGACGCTCGAGACGATTCCGAGCTTGGACGCGGCACAGATTCGTAACTTGAGTGAAGCGCAGATCGACGCGCTCGGCGTTGAAAACACGGTCGGTCTCGAGTCAGCCACAGCGCAGCTTCGGGCGCAAGTGGTGATTCGCTTCCCGAATTACGACGACACATTGTTCGTGGCGACGGGTATCACGTATGAGACGTACCTGTCGGATTACTACCGTCAAACGAGTGGCCCTGACTGGTCGGACGACGGATGCAGCGGCCCGACGCCGCCCGTAATTTTTGATACGACCGCCTGCCGTCAGCATGACTTTGGCTACCGCAACGTTTCCAAATACGCGGCTGGGCGCAATGAAACGGTGCGGAAACTCGTGGACAGCCGCTTCTTGTCCAACATGTACCTCAACTGCGACCGCCGCTGGAGCCGCTGGTATCAAGCGCCGCTGCGCGTTGCGTGCAAAGCCGACGCGTTGGTCTTTTACGGCGCGGTCAGGAACTTCGGTGGATCCGCGTACTACGAGTCCACGCAGACGTACTGAAACCTCGAGCGGTGAGCGCTTGCTTGAGAAGGTTTGCGTGGGACTCGAGGCTAAAATTCACTGAATGCGTGAACGCCCAATTCTAGGGGCGGTCGGTCGTCTCTACCAACAGCGCCGCCCCATGACAACAAAAATTTATCTCGAGACTGCAATCAACACCATTCCCTCGAGTGATGCCTCCTCGAGTTACAATGCGCCATGCGTTCAGATCGGATCAAGGTTGGCCCGCAGCAAGCCCCCGCCCGCAGCATGCTCCGCGCCATTGGGTTGACGGACGCGGATTTCAAACGCCCGTGGGTCGGCGTGGTCAACACGTGGACGGACGGCATGCCGTGCAATTACCACTTGCGCGATCTGGCGGTGGATTTCAAAGCGGGCTGTCTCGAGGCGGGTTTGATGTCGTTTGAATTCGGTGCGCCCGCGATTTCAGATGGCATCAGCATGGGCACGCCGGGGATGCGAGCGAGTCTGGTCAGCCGCGAGGTGATCGCCGACAGCATCGAACTCGTCGCACAGGGCTACATGTACGACGCGATGGTCGCGCTGGTCGCCTGCGACAAGACCAATCCGGGCGGCGTGATGGGCGTGCTGCGGGCCAACGTGCCCAGTCTGGTGCTGTACGGCGGCAGCATCGCGCCGGGCAGGTTGAACGGTAAGACCTTGACGGTGGTCAGCGTCTTCGAAGCCGTCGGCGGTCACGCGGCTGGTAAGGTCAGCGACGCGGAACTCTTAGAGATCGAAATGGCCGCGATCCCCGGCGCGGGCGCGTGCGGCGGTCAGTACACGGCCAACACGATGAGCATGGTGCTCGAGGTGCTGGGTTTAGCACCAGTCGGGTACAACAGCATCCCAGCGACTGCGCCGGAGAAGAAGGACGCTACGCGCAAGGCAGCGCACGTCTTGGCGGACGCGATCAAACACGACCGAAAACCGCTGGATTTCGTGACGAAGCAATCGTTTTTCAACGCAATCGCCGCCGTCGCCGCGACGGGCGGCAGCACCAACGCGGTGCTGCACCTGATTGCAATGGCGAGGGAAGCCAACATCCGCCTCGAGCTAGCCGATTTTGATCGCATCTCCCGCGCCACGCCGGTGATCGCCGACATGCGCCCGTGGGGGCAGTACACCGCGTGGGAACTGTGGGAAGCGGGCGGCATTCCGCTGATTATCAAGCGCTTGATTGATGGCGGGTTGATCGACGGCTCGCAGATGACGGTCACGGGCAAATCGCTCGAGGATGAAGTGCGCGATGTCGTGGAGACGCCGGGGCAAAAGGTTGTCGTGACCAAGGAAACGGCGTTCAAGCCGACAGGCGGTTTGTGCATCTTGACCGGTTCGCTCGCACCGGACGGCTCGGTGCTGAAACTCGCGGGCACGGAACGCAAGCAGTTCACGGGCAAGGCTCGAGTCTTCGACACTGAGGAAGCGGCGATGAAAGCGGTGCTCGAGAAGCAACTGAAACCCGGGGATGTCGTCGTGATTCGTTACGTCGGCCCGAAGGGCGCTCCGGGCATGCCCGAGATGCTGTCCGTCACCAGCGCGATTGTCGGCGAGGGCATCGGCGCAGACGTGGCACTCGTGACCGACGGGCGCTTCAGCGGCGGCACGAAGGGTTTGATGATCGGTCACGTCGCACCGGAAGCACAGGTCGGCGGGCCGATTGCACTGGTGCAGGAGGGCGACACTATTCATATTGACTGCGACGCGGGCACATTGCAACTCGAGGTCAACAGTGAAGTTCTCGAGTCGCGCCGGGCAGTGTGGGTCGCGCCGCCGCTCGAGTTCACGACGGGGTTGTTTGGGCGCTACGCTCGGTTGGTGTCGAGTGCCAAGGACGGCGCAGTTCTTGAGTAACACTGCGCTCGAGTAGTTTTGAAAGGATTCACCATGCCACTGACGGGTTTAGGCAGTGAAATTGATTTCGCGCTCACCGCGCTCGAGGGCGATGTCGTGACCTTCAAGCACGCCGACGGGCATTCGTTCAAGGTGCGCCTCGCGCCGCTGCGCCTGCCAACGGGCGGCTACGCGCTGTACGAAGCGTGGCACAGGGAACCCGCGCCCTCGAGCCGCTTGCGTAGGTTGCTGACCGAGCTCGGGTACGAGATTGTCTTCGAGCTACCGCTGCTCTTGGAGCGCAACCTCGAGCCAGTCATGGGCGACTCGAGTGCGTTGATCGCGGGCTTTTTTAGAGAAATGAAGGACGAGACCTTCAAGAATTACCCTCGAGAACTTTTCAAGTAAATCTGCTGGCGCTCGAGTTGCAAGCTGAGTGCGTTCTCGAGGCGCAATGACTGCAATCCACGCCGTTCACGGTTCAATCCACAGTTTGCCCGCACCCAATTCGTCCCGAACCTTTTCTGGCATGACCGTGCAGATAGCCTCAAGGTAATAACGTGCCTCTTCGATGTTATCCGATTGTGCATTGATGACAAAGTATCGGTGTGGCTTGAGCGCATCAATGCGAATCATGTGATGGCGAATATACGCGCTGCCCTTGCCTGTGACTGCGTAAACTTGTTTGATGTTGGCAAAGGCGATGCGTTGCGTCTGCACCTGCCCGCGCCAGTTTTTGCCACTGACCATCAGTTGCTGTGCCGCACTGTCAAAGCGATACATCAACGCTAGAAATGGCGTTTTTTGTAGGTTGTACGCGCAGTTTGCGGCGACCAGTAAAAATACCAGTCCGAAAAAAAAGTAGAGCGGGTCTGGCTCGAGTCCTCCCTGCGAGACGAACGGTATTGTCCATGCAAAGCAAGCAGTGCCAGCGCATAAAACAGCAATGAGTCCCAAAAAAATCCGGCTGCCGAAATAGACCCGCTGTTGACTAGCCACGTTCTGCGCCGCGATCAGCACCTGATCGTCCAGCGCTTCGACTCGCCAGAAGTAATGCGCTTTGGGATCGTCCTCACCGTCGGGGAGGCTTTTTTTCAGCAGCCAATAAATTCCAGCCAGCCCCAACAACAGCGGGAGCAGCGCCCATGGAAAGCCCAAACCGATGCTCGCCAAACCAACCACGCAAAACGCACCCAACAGCGCGAGCAGCACTGACAAGGCCAGCGCGAGGCTTTCGTTCAGAGGGGCGGGTTTCAAGTCATGACCTCGAGTTCTGTAAGCAGCAACCGTGCTAATCCGCGCCGCTCAAGCGAATTTCCGACTCCAGCCGATCCAATTCCTCCTCGAGCTTCGCGTCTTGGCTCGAGTGGATGGCAAAGGCGTCCGGGTGGATGCGAGTGCTGCTCAAGCGTTCGGCAGTCACGACGCTTTGCAACTCGCGGATCGCGTCGGAGAGGTCGTCGTTGACGATCACGAAGTCAAACTCGCGGTAGAAATTCATGTCCTCGCGGGCCCGCTCCAAGCGCCTGCCGATCACCTCGAGCGCGTCCGTGCCGCGTTTCAACAAACGCTGCCGCAGCTTAGACAGGTTTGGCGGCACGAGCTGAATCAGTACCGCGTCTGGCACGAGCCGCTTAACGTTCAACGCCCCGATGCGTTCCACATCGAGCATCACGTCGATGCCCGCCTCGAGCTGCTTCTCCACGGCTCGGCGCGGCGTGCCGTACAGGTTGCCGACGAACTCGGCGTGCTCCAAAAAGCCGATGCCTTTCATTTCTTGTTCAAAATCATCGCGGGTCACGAAATGGTAATCCTTGCCGTCCACTTCGCCTTTTCGCTGGGCGCGGGTCGTCCACGAGACGCTGAAATATAGATTCTCGTCCTCGAGTAATACTGATCTGAGTACCGTGCCTTTACCGACGCCGCTCGCGCCAGACAGGACAAAAAGAATTCCGCGTCGCATCCAGCGACGTTACCCAAAGTGCGGCGGGTAGGTCAAGCGCTCAAAACTCGAGGCGGGTGCAGAGACGCGAATCTCGAGGGTTCAAGGATGCAGCCAATCGTTCTCGAGAGCCAGACGCACTTTGCTCCCCTCTCCCGCCCTTCGGGAGAGGGGCTGGGGGAGAGGGCTGTGCAACGGTACAACGACAACAACCACCAACTGATTGTGCAGTTGCTCGAGCCGCACAATCTCGAGCCGCACTGTCTCGAGCCTCACCGCCGAAATATCCCAGCGCGTAAAACGCGGTACGCGAATCCCGTCACTGTGCGGTACACTAATCCGTTATGACGCTCGCCCTCGAGATGCCCCAAGCTGTCCACCCCGCGCTGGTGTCCAGAGTCGAACCTGACTCTGCGGCGCACCGAGCTGGCGTGCAGATTGGCGACGAGTTGCTGCGCGTCAACGGGAATGCGATCACCGATATTCTGGCGTACCGCCGCGAACTCGAGGTTGGCGTGGCGACTTTGGAGTTGCGCCGCGCTGGTGGTGAGCATTTCTTTTTTGATGTGGAGTGGGAAGAGCCGGGTCTCGAGTTCAGCGAGGTCTTGTTTGATGGCATCAAGCTTTGCGCCAATAAATGTGAATTCTGCTACGTGCATCAGATGCCTCGCGGTTTTCGTAAGAGCCTGTACGTGATGGACGACGATTACCGATTGTCGTTCCTGTATGGCTCTTTTGTGACGCTGACGAATCTGGCTGAGGAAGATTTCCAAAGGATTTTGAACGAGAATTTATCGCCGCTCTACGTCAGCATTCACAGCACCGATCAGGCTTTGCGGGCTGACATGATGAAGTGGTGGCGCTTGAAGGTCAAGGACGAGGGCAGCACGCAGATTCAGGATGCTTTGCAGCGCTTAGAGCCGATTGATTTGTACACGCAACTCGTGCTGCTGCCAAACCGCAACGACGGCGAGCATCTCGAGGGGTCGCTCGAGTACCTGTCGAGCTTGCCGAACGTCTTGTCAGTCGCGTGCGTGCCGCTGGGATTGACCGAGCATCGTCGCAATTTGCCGGAGCTGCGTCCGTACACGCCGCAGGAAGCGAAAGCCGTACTGAGCATCGTTCATCGCTGGCAGCGCGAGATGCTGCTAAAAAGAGGGACGCGCTTTATCTTCGCTTCAGACGAGTTCTACATTCTGGCGGGTGAACCATTGCCCAGCGAGGAAGCTTACGAGGGCTTCCCGATGCTCGAGAACGGTGTGGGGATGGTGCGCGATTTTCTGGGCAGCGGTTTTCCTAGGCTGCCAGCCAGCATCGCGCCGACTCGAGTGCTGATCGGCACGGGATCGTTATTCGCGCCGATTCTGCAACGCGCCCTCGAGCCGCTGCACGCGGTTCAGGGCTTGAGTCTCGAGATCAGGGCTTTGGATAATAAGTCGTTCGGTTCGGTCACGAGCGTCGCGGGTTTGCTGACTGGGCGCTGCTTTTTGGAGGGTGTGCGAGCGGGCGAAGCTGATGTCTTGCTGGTCAGCCCGAGCACGCTGCGTTACGGCACTGAGCTGATGCTCGACGAGATCAGTCTGAGCGACTTGCGGCTGCAACTGAAGATGGACGTGCGCTCGGGCGGGAAGACGCTGACCGACTTGATCGCCGTGATCCTTGAGAGTGCGAGCGTTACTGCTGTGCCACAGTTTGGCGTGAGCGCTCACAGCGTCAAAGACCGCGCTTGAGTTGAGATGCTTGGAGTGCTGATACTTGGCTCAGTGAAAGCAACTGATTCAATTGCCAGCATCCAGTACAGCCTTGTACTCGAGGTGTGAGATGAATTACTATGTCCCTTGAGGGAAAAAATTTGCAGGGGAGGCATCACATGCTCAACGGGTTTAAGGATTTCATTTTACGCGGCAACATCGTCGATCTAGCCGTCGCCGTCATCATCGGAGCGGCCTTCGGAGCGGTAATCGATTCACTCGTCAAAGACTTGATCACACCATTGATCGGTTTGATCGGCGGGCAGCCCGATTTCTCGAGCATCGCCATCGGAGCCAAAGAGGTTGTCAAGAACGGTGTGACTTCGCTTGAGGGCGGCATTCGGATCGGCAGTTTCCTCAACGCGATCATCGCCTTTTTGATCAAAGCGGCTGCGGTGTACTTCCTCGTCGTCGTGCCCGTCAGTAAGTTAATGGCGATCATCAATAAGCCCGCGCCAGTCGTGGAAGTCATCGCGCCAGAAGATGTCAAGTTGCTGACCGAAATCCGCGATTTGCTCGCCAAGCAAGCCAAGTAAAAAGCTCCATCAAACGCCGCGCTAGAGCAATCCAGCGCGGCGTTTTCAGCTCGAGGCGCACTGATCTTCGGCCGTGTCAAAATGCTTGGTCATGGACAACCCGTGGCGCACCTTGCGCTCGAGCCTCAGGTACGACAATCCGTGGATCAGTGTCACGCATCACGATGTGCTCAACCCCAGCGGCGGTGAAGGCATCTACGGCGTGGTGCATTTCAAGAACCGCGCCATCGGCGTGCTGGCATTGGAGGATGACGGCACGACGTATTTGGTCGGGCAGTACCGTTATCCGCTTCGAAGCTATTCGTGGGAAATACCCGAGGGCGGCGGGCCGCACGCTGAAGACCCTCTGGAGGCGGCCAAGCGCGAACTGCTCGAGGAGACGGGGCTGCGTGCTCGAGCGTGGCGGCGAATCCTGCGAATGCACTTGTCAAATTCTGTGAGCGACGAGGAGAGCATCGTTTATCTGGCGACTGACCTCGAGCAAGGTCTGGCGTCACCCGAAGAGACCGAGCGGCTGTCGCTGCGGCGCTTGCCATTCGCTGATGTGCTGGCAATGGTGCAGCGCGGTGAGATCACCGACTCGATCACCGTCGCAGCCGTGCTGCACGTGGCGCTCGAGCAAAGCAAAAAATAAGCTTCAGGCGTCCTCGAGCACGCGTTTGACCTCGCGCAGATCGCCCAGCAGCAACTCGAGCGTCGGGGCGTAGCTCTCCGGCGCGTGCTGCTGCAAGTGAATCAGGTACGCGGGTTGCAGCACCGCCATGACCTTTGGCAGTGTGTCGAACAGCGGCGCGTATGGGCTGGTACTGGGCAGGTCAAACCAAGCCCCTCGAGACTCGGTGATTTTGAAGTTCTTGCCCAGAAAATGCTGCGCGGCTTGCCCACCGAGGCAGACCAGCGCTTTGGGTTGCAAAAGCGCGAACTCGCGTTGCAACCACAGCGCCGTGCAGGTTTTCACCTCGAGCGCAACCGGCGGGCGGTTGACGAGCGTACCACCCGCGTCTTTCCACGGCCAGCAGTTGACTAAATTAGATATGTACAGATTGGAGCGGCGCAGGCCGACTTTGAACAGCAGCTCCTCGAGCACCTCGCCAGCGGGGCCGGTGTAGGGAATCCCCGTCGCATCGTCCGTACCGCTCGGCGCGTGACCGATCAGCGCGACCCTCGAGTCTCTCGCACCGCTGGGCAGCACGACTTGCGTGCGCCCGTTTTTGAGGTTGCAGGCAACGCAGCGCCGCATTTCACTAAAAGTCGTCTCGAGCGTATCGAACATGACCCGAATTTACCTCGACTGGTTGAAGCAGCGCTGACCGCAGTGTGCTCAACCCAGCATTAAAAAAGGCTCGAGCATTGACGCTCGAGCCTTTGAACGTGCGGTGGATCAGGCGGCTGGGAGTTCGTAATCAACCAGTTCGATCAGCGCGGTTGGGGCGCTGTCGCCGCGACGGATACCCGTCTTGACGATGCGGGTGTACCCGCCGGGACGGTTGGCGAAGCGCGGGGCGATGTCATCAAAGAGTTTTTTGAGGACAGCTTTATCTTTGATGTCCGCACCGACGACGCGGCGCAAGTGCAGCGCCCGGGCTGTAGCGGTCTGCTCTTCGGGCGTGGCCATGCGGCGATCGTCGCCCTCGCGGGCGACCTTACCCTCGGGCAGTGCCTTGTGGCGCAGGTTCGGGGTGGTAGCGGGGGCTTTCTTAGCGGTGGTAATCAGGCGCTCCACGTAGGGCTGGAGTTCCTTGGCTTTGGCGAGGGTCGTTTCAATCCGACCGTGACGCAAGAGCGCGGTCGCTTGAGCCGTGGACAAGGCCCGGCGGCTCGAGGAATTGCGCCCTAATTTTCGTCCGGCAACACCGTGACGCATAGTTAACTCCTTTGGGTCACTCGAGGGGCTGCCTCGAGACGTTTTGCTTCTCGCTATTGATTTTAGCTTTTAGCTCATTGCTAATAGCTATTGGCTAAAAGCTTAATCCTTTAACTCGAGTCCGCTCATCGCCAGTTGCTTCTTGATTTCGTCCAAGCTGCGCTCGCCGATGCCGGGGACTTTCTTCAAATCTTTTTCGCTCAAGCTTGTCAGGGCGGCCACGCTGTCCACGCCCTCTTCTTTGAGGCTGTGCAATGTGCGGGTCGTCAAACCCAGTCCCTCGAGCGACGCACCGCCAGTGGCTTTGCCTTCGGTCGCGGCGGGCGTGACGGGTGCAGCCACAGGCGTTTTGACGGCGACCGTTTCGACTCGAGGTTCTTGGCGGGTCGGGGTGGGCAGCGCGACTTTTTCGACGCTGGAAAAGACGCTCAGTTGCTCGCGCAGAATTTCTACGGCGCTGTCCAGCGCACTTTCCGGGGCGACGCTGCCGTCCGTCCAAACGCGCAGGATCAAGCGGTCGAAATCGGTTTGCTGACCAACGCGGGTGTCCTCGACGTGATACGCAACCCTTGCAACGGGCGTGTACACCGCGTCCACGGGGATCGAGTTGATGCGATCCTTGGTCTGGTGGCGCTCACTGGGCACGTAACCCACGCCCTCTTCGACACGAATCTCCATCACCAGTTTGCCGCCCTTACCGATGGTGCAGAGGTACTTGTCGCTGTTGACGACTTCGGCATCGCTCGGAACTTCCAAGTCAGCGGCCGTGATGACGCGTGGGCCTTCGGCGCGGATCGAAAGCGTCTTGGCTCCGGGCGTGTGAAACTTGACCACGAGTTCTTTCAAATTCAGAATCAACTGCACAACATCCTCGGTCACACCGGGGATTGTGCTGAACTCGTGTAGAACATCCTCGATATAGACGCTGGTGACGGCCGTGCCGGGGATTGAACCGAGCAGAATGCGCCGCAGCGGGTTGCCGAGCGTCACGCCGTAACCGCGTTGCAGCGGCTCGAGGACGAATTCGCCGTAGGTGTTGTCGGTCTTTGCGACCAAGCGGGCTTTCAAGTCCACATTTGCCTCCGATGGGCACGTTCAGCAGCGGCACAGGGTCAGTGTGATACGGGGCGCTCGAGGGGTGCGCCGCTGGCTGAGCGGTAGAGAATCCAACTTCTTCAAGCGACTCGAGGGGGTCTCGAGCAGCGGGGTGTTTAGCGCGAGTAGTACGCAGTTCTTATCGCGAGTAGTACTCGACGACGAACTGCTCGTTGACGGGCAGTGCGAGGTCTTCGCGGGCGGGCAGACGCTCCAACTTGCCTTGCAAGCTCTCAGTATCAAACGACAACCAAGGCATCGTGCGGCGGCGCTTTTGCGTCTCCAAGTTGCCTTTGATGACTTCCATGGTCTTGCCGGTTTTGCTCAGCGTCACCATGTCGCCGGGGCGGACGCGGAATGACGCGATGTTGACGCGCTTCTCGTTGACCAAGACGTGATCGTGATAGACAAACTGCCTTGCCTGACGACGGCTGCTGGCGATGCCCATGCGGTAGACCACATTGTCCAAACGCGACTCGAGCAGTTGCAAGAAGACCGTACCCGTGACGCCGCTTTTCTTGGCGGCTTCGGTGTAGAGGTTCCTGAACGGCTTTTCCGTCATGCCATAAATGCGGATCAGCTTTTGCTTCTCGCGCAGACGCACAGAGTAATCGCTCGGGCGACCGCCGCCGCGCTTGCGGGTCTGACCGTGCTGACCCGGAGCGTAAGGGCGTTTGTTGAGGTACTTGGCTACCTTGTCGGAGTCAAACAGGTTGACCCCTTCGCGGCGGCAGAGCTTGATGGCTGGGCCAGTGTAACGCGCCATATTAAAGCCTCATCTTCTTGCGAGCGCGGCAACCGTTGTGCGGAACCGGGGTGTCGTCCATGATCGAGCGGACATCCAAACCAGAGGCTTGAATAGCGCGGATCGCTTGCTCGCGCCCGCTGCCCGTGCCGCGCACAACCACGTCAACGATGGTCATGCCCATGCCCTGAGCTTTTTTAGCGGCATCGGCGGCGGCCAGTTGGGCCGCATACGGCGTGCCCTTCTTGCTGCCCTTATAACCAATCGTGCCGCCAGACGACCACGCGATCGGGTTGCCCTCGGGGTCGGCGATCGTGACGATGGTGTTGTTGTAGCTGGCGCTGATGTAGGCCTTGCCGCTGCCAATATTGCGACGCTTCTTGGTCGCTTTGCCTTTGACGGGTTTCGCCATGATTACTTCCTCGCCGCCTTCTTCTTACCGGCCACGGTCTTGCGCGGGCCCTTGCGGGTGCGCGAGTTCGTGCGGGTGCGCTGACCGTTGACCGGCAGGTTGCGGCGGTGACGCAGGCCGCGATACGAGCCGATGTCCATCAAACGCTTGATGTTCTGACCGATTTCCGAGCGCAAGTCACCCTCGACCTTGTAGGTCTTTTCAACCACGTCGCGGAGCTTCGTCTGCTCGGCTTCGGTCAGGTTCTTGACGCGGGTATTCGGGTCGATGCCGGTGTTGTCTAAGATTTCCTTAGAGCGGGTTGGCCCCACACCGAACACGTAGGTCAACGCGATCTCGACGCGCTTCTCGCGTGGCAAATCCACGCCAGCAATGCGGGCCATCAGCCTTGCCTCTGCTTGTGGTTGGGATCTTTACAGATCACGTAAACCACACCGTGGCGGCGAACAACTTTGCAGTTGTCGCACATCTTCTTGACGCTCGTCCTGACTTTCATGTACTTCCTCCTTCGCGCCGCAAACCGCCCTGTCTACAACCTTGGCAGCAGCGCTGGACGGCTTTTACAAACACCGTCTCTGGGACAAATTAGGGTGGTGCAAACACTCGAGTCACCTCGAGCGGAAAATAAGCTTACTTGCGGTACACGATGCGACCCTTGGTCGGGTCATATGGCGAGATCTCCAAAACCACGCGGTCGCCGGGCAGAATACGAATGTAATTCATCCGCATTTTGCCGCTGACGTAGCTCAGCAGCTCATGCCCTGCGTCCAACTTGACCATGAAGGTCGTGTTCGGCAGCGCTTCAAGGACAACGCCCTCGGTGCGGATGACTTCCTGAGTTTCCTTTTGCGGCGTGCGTTCTTTGCGCGGCCCACGTTCTTTTCTTGCCATTCACCCTCCAAGGGGAAGCTCGACTGAGAATATCTCGAGCGTTGTAGTTCCCCTTGAGCGGGGGACTGAGCTTAGAGCGACTTAGCGACTGAGTGCGAGTTCTGGCTGATGTGCGAGTTGAGTCTCGAGCGGTGTGTAGATTGGGCCGTGAGCTGCTCCTTTGGGGAGCGTGAGCACTCGAGGGCCGTGAGCGGTGATGGCGATGGTGTGTTCGATCTGGGCGCTCAAGGAACCGTTGGATGTGACGGCCGTCCAGCCGTCTTGCAGGACGTTCACTTTGGTGCGCGAGATCGTCACCATTGGTTCTAAAGCAAAAGTCATACCGGGTCGCATTTCTGGGCCCTTGCCGGGTTGCCCCCAGTTCGGGACTTGCGGCTCTTCGTGCATCTGACGTCCAACGCCGTGACCGACAAATTCTCGTACAACGGCAAAACCAGCGCTCTCCACGGTTTTTTGCACAGCCCAACTGACATCTCCCAACCTTCTGCCCGCTTGCGCCGCACGGATGCCCGCCCAGAGCGCGGCGTCCGTGACCTCGAGCAACCGCCGTGCTGTCACTGACACTTGTCCAACAGGATAGGTACGGGCGGAATCCGCGACCCAGCCTTTGTAATGCAGTCCAATATCTATGGAGATCAGATCGCCGTTCCTGAGCTTGCGGCCACTTGGAATGCCGTGGACGATCTGCTCGTTGATTGAAGCGTTGATCGTCGCGGGAAAGCCGTTGTACCCTAAGAACGCTGGTTTAGCACCAAACTCTAAAATAGCACGCTGAGCGACATCGTTCAAGTGCTGCGTGGTTACGCCTTCAGCCACCTCGCGCTCGACCAGATCGTGGACGGCGTGGAGCAATGCACCCGCTTCAGCCATGATCTCGAGTTCAGCCGGGCGCTTGTAGACGATGCTCATGCAGCCACAGCTTTCAAACGCGTGTAAACCTCTTCGGGCGTGCCCATCCCATCAATCGGGTGAACGTGACCTCGAGTGGCGTAATAATCGATCAAAGGCTGCGTCTTCTCGAGGTACTGCTTGAAGCGGTTGCGGATCGTATCGGCATTGTCGTCCGAGCGACCCTCGAGCCGCCCACGCTCCAAGAGCCTCGAGACCAACTCGTCCTCGGGAACCTCCAGCAGCGGCACGCTCGAGATCGGGCTGCTGAGTTCCTCGAGCAGCATATCCAGCGCCTCGGCTTGCGCGACGGTGCGTGGGAAGCCATCGAAAATCACGCGCACGTCATCCATGTTCGACAACTTCTCGCGGATCATCGCAATCACTATTGCGTCGCTGACCAGACCGCCGCTGTCCAGCACGGGCTTGACCTGCTGACCTAAGGCTGTCCCTCGAGCAATGTGATCGCGCAGCATCTCCCCGGTGCTGATCTGCACCAGCACAGCCTCGAGCGCGAGGCGCTTGGCCTGCGTGCCCTTGCCCGCACCCGGAGGCCCGAGAAAAATGACGACCTTGCTCATTACTGCTGGAACCCGCCACGCCCACGAAGCTTGCCTTTTTGCAAGAAGCCGCCGTAGTTACGCACCGCCAGTTGCGATTCGATTTGTTTCAAGGTGTCCAGCGCCACACCCGCAACGATCAGCAGCGTCGTACCCGCCAATGGAAAGGTCGTGATGCCCGTCAGGTTGGCAACGATGTTGGGGATGACCGCCAGCGCGGCCAAAAACAGAGCGCCCCACAGGGTGATGCGGCTCGAGATGCGCTCCAAATGATCCTTGGTGGCATCGCCGGGGCGCACGCCGGGGATGAAACCACCGTACTCGCGCAGGTTCTCGGCCACTTTTTTGGGGTCGAAGCTGATCGTCGTGTAAAAGTAGGTGAACGCGACGATCAGCAGAATCTCGACCAGCGCACCACTGAAGGTGCGAATGCTGAGAAACTGGCTGAACTGGGCTGCAAATTCGGAGTTTTTCAGGGCTGGGATCTGCGGGATCAGTTGCGCCAGTTGTAAAATGGCGCTGGCGAAGATGATCGGAATCACGCCCGCCGTGTTGATTTTCAGCGGAATGTACGACGCTTGCCCAGCACTCGCGCCCATTGGGCTGCGCGTGGCGGCGACCTTGCGGGCGTACTGCACGGGGATGCGGCGCTCGCCTTGTTGGATGGCGACAATCGCAGCAACGACCGCGATAATCATCGCAAAGAACCCAAGCACGCGCAGTAGGTCGACCTGACCCGTGTTCAAAAGCGCGATGGTTTGCTGAAACTCGATGGGGAAGCGCGTGACGATGCCCGCGAAGATCAGCAAACTGATGCCGTTGCCAACGCCGTACTCAGTGATGCGCTCGCCGAGCCACATCGTCGCGGCGACGCCAGCGCACTGGGTCAAGACGACCACGAAGTAGAACATCGGGATGTTCGCGCCCCAACCGACCTTGGCGCTCTGACTGAGCAAGAGCGATGCGAAGAAAAACGCTTGCACCGCACCCAAACCAATCGCGCCAACTCGAGTGTACTGATTGATGCGCTTCTGACCTTCTGGGCCCTCTTTTTGCAGCGCCTCGAGTTGCGGCAAAGCTGTGGTCAAGATTTGCATGACGATGCTGGCCGTGATGTATGGCAGCACGCCCAAAGCAAAGATGCTGAACTGCGATAAATTACCGCCTGAGACCAAACCCAACAGTCCGAGTGCCCCGCCCGCGCCGCTCGAGTTGATGGTTTGCGTTAACCGCTCGACATCCACACCCGGCGTCGGAATGGCTGACCCCAGACGGTACACCGCCAGCAGCAGCAGCGTCAGCAGGAATTTTTGGCGCAATTCTGGGATTCTAAAAGCGTCCGCAAAAGCGCGAAGCATCAAGCCACCTCGAGTTCAAAGCAGCCGTCAAAAGGACGGCTGCCGTTGCAGCAAACATATTCGCTGCCGGGGAAATTCACGCGGCCTCAACCGCTGCGATGCGGGTCATGCCCAAGACCGTGACTGTACCGCCAGCCGCTTGCACGGCAGCAATAGCCGCCTCGCTCGCCGCGTGGACAGTGATGTGAACGGCGATTTCGACCACGCCGCGCCCGAGCAACTTGATCGGGTACTTGACCTTCTTGATGAGACGTGAAGCTTCCAACTGCTCAGCCGCGACGCTCGAGCCAGCCTCAAAACGCGCCAAATCGGACAGGTTCACGAGGTGAAACTGCGTTTTCATCGGGTTGTTGAAGCCGCGCTTTGGCAAGCGGCGGATCATCGGGGTCTGACCACCCTCAGATTTGTACGAGCCACTGGATGCGAGGCTCGAGCCGCTGCGGCTGGCTTGACCCTTGTGACCGCGACCGGCCGTTTTGTCCGT
The DNA here is from genome assembly GCA_025359505.1 of Deinococcales bacterium. Taxonomy (GTDB): domain Bacteria; phylum Deinococcota; class Deinococci; order Deinococcales; family JAAFIG01; genus JANYHH01. The sequence goes on along the minus strand of JANYHH010000048.1, from coordinate 23,578 downwards.
GCCGCCGGGGCCGCGACCCACGCGCTTCTTGGCTTTGCGGGCCCCCGGATTTGGTTTTAAGTCGTTGAGTTTCATCCTGATACCTCGAGCAGAAATTTGATGCGTTCGTACTGACCGTGAGAGGCGGGGTGATCGGCAATCTCGGCGGTATCGCCGATTTTACGCAGTCCCAGTGCTTTCGCGGCGGCCGTTTGCGTCGGGCTGCGCCCGATCAGGCTTTTCACGAGTTTGACCTTCATACCGCAGTCTCCTTGAGTTGACGCACCACTTCTCTGGTACGCAAAGCTTTCAATCCAGCGAAGACGGCGTAGGCAACGTTGACCTTGGTGCGCGAACCGAGTTCTTTAGACAGCAAGTCCGTGATGCCCGCGAGTTCCGCGATGGCTCGTGGGACGCCGCCCGCGATCACGCCCGTACCAGCGCTGGCTGGGCGCAGGATCACGCGGCTGGTCGTACTGACGCCGACGATATCGTGCGGGATCGTACCGTTCTGCACTGGAACGCGGATCAGGTTCTTACGAGCATTGGCGTTGGCTTTCGCCACAGCCAATGGCACTTCTCTGGATTTCCCGATGCCGAGTCCAACGCGACCATTGCGATCACCGACGACGACGACAGCTTGGAACTTGAAGCGACGACCGCCTTGATAGGTCTTGGCGTTGCGCTCTAAGGAAATCATCTTCTCTTCAAAGTCAACCTGAACGTCTCCGCCCGAGCGATCATTGTTCCCGCGCCGCTGGCGATTGCCGCCTTGGCCCTGTCCGGGCCCACCGCGACGATTACCGCCGCTGTTATTTCCACCGCGATCAGAAGTCAAGGCCACCCTCCCGCGCCGCATCCGCGAGCGCTTTCACCCGACCGTGGTACTTAGCGCTACCACGATCAAACACCACTGCTTTAACTCCCTTGTCCATCGCGGCTTTGGCAATCGCTTGACCAACCAGCTTGGCTGTGTCGGTCTTGGTTCCGCTGTCGGTGATTGTCAGGCTCGAGGCGGCCGCTATTGTTACGCCTTTTGCGTCGTCGATCACTTGAGCGTAGATGTGCTGGTCGCTGCGGTGGACGCTGAGGCGCGGACGGTCGGAGACCGCCTTGACCTTGTTGCGCGTGCGGTAAGCGCGGCGCTGGCTGCTTTGTAAGCTCACTTCTTGCCTCCCTTACCGCCGGCGGCAGATTTGCCGGGCTTCAAGGTGATCTGCTCGCCCTCGTAACGCACGCCCTTGCCGTGATAGGCGTCGGGAACGCGCATCTTGCGGACGTTGGCGGCGACTTGACCGACGAGTTGCTTATCGATGCCGATGATCTGAATTTTGGTCTGATCCGGCACGACGAAGGTGATGCCCGCTGGTGGGTCGATAATCACCGGGTGCGAGTAACCGATCGTCATCTCGAGAACTTTACCGTTGAGCTTGGCCCTGAAGCCGACGCCGTGCAATTCTAAGTTGCGCTGGTAGCCGCTCGAGACGCCTTGAACGGCGTTAGCGACCAGCGTGCGAGTCAAACCGTGCAACGCACGATGCGTGCGGCTGTCGCTGGGGCGGGTCACGGTCAGCGAACCGTTTTCCTCTTTGATGCTCAGTTCGGTCGTGACGGGAACCTTCAGCTCACCCTTCGCGCCTTTGACAGTCACGAGACCAGTGGCAAAGGTGATGCCGACACCCTTGGGGAGTTCAATCGGTTGGCGACCAATGCGGCTCATTACCACACCTCGCAGATGACTTCGCCACCGATGCCCGCTTTGCGAGCCTCGCGGTCAACCAGCAAGCCCTTGCTGGTGCTGACAATCGCAATCCCCATGCCGTTGTGAATCTTCGGCAAATTGTCGCTCGTCACGTAAGCGCGACGACCGGGGCGGGAAATGCGGTTGATGCTTTTAATGACGATCTCGCGTTTCGCGCCGTATTTTAACGCAATGCGAATCACGTCAAAACCACTCTCGAGCTTGACGCGCTCGATTGCACCGACGTAACCCTCGCGGTTGAGGATGTGCGCGATCTGTTCCTTGAATTTGGAGGCGGGAACGTCCACGCTCTCCTTGTGGGTGTTCACGGCATTACGAATGCGCGTGAGCATGTCCGAAATTGGGTCTGACAGCATTGGTTCTCCTAGGTTTTTGATGATTCTCGAGCGATCTCGAGACAAAAACTCTTTCGAGGTGGCTTTGCGGGTGGTATCGCAGGAACTCCTAGCGACCATCCCCGCACGTCATCACGGCTCTATTTGAGCCGCGTCTACCGATGTGGTACTGAACTTACTGCTACCTACCAGCTCGCTTTGGTCAAACCGGGCAGTTCGCCGCGATGCGCCTTTTCGCGCAGCACAATACGAGAAAGCCCAAAGAACCCAACGTAACCGCGTGGACGACCCGTTTCGTCGCAACGGTTGCGTAAACGCACGGGGGAAGAATTGCGCGGCAAGCTCTGCAAACCGACGTAATCGCCAGCCGCTTTCATCGCCGTGCGCTTAGCAGCGTATTTCTTGACCAGCAACTCGCGCTGCTTCTGACGAACTCGTTTTGCCTCTGTTGCCATTTTGTACTCCTTGGAGCTGATAGCTTTTGGATCTCATGGGGTTGCCCGAGCGACGAGCAAGCGCAAAATCATACTTCGTTCGCGCTTGCTTGTACAGGTCTCGAGTTGCTGCTTTGGGTCGTCTTCGAGTCTCGAGGATCTGATCTCGAGCTAACAGCTAGTGGCTCACTTGCGGAACGGGAAACCCAGTCCCTCGAGCAATGCGCGGGCTTCCTCATCGTTCTGGGCGGTGGTGACGATGGTGACATCGAAACCTCGAGTTTGATCCACCATGTCGTAGGTGATCTCCGGGAAGACCATCTGCTCTTTGATGCCGAGGTTGTAATTGCCACGACCATCAAAGGAATTGGGGTTGATGCCACGGAAATCCCGGATGCGGGGCAAGGCGATGTTGACCAGCTTCTCCAAAAAGGTGTACATCCGCTCGCCGCGCAAGGTCACTTTCAAACCGACGCTCTGACCTTCGCGCAGTTTGAAATTGCTGATGCTTTTCTTGGACTTGGTGATAACTGGGCGCTGCAAGGTGATGAGTCCCATCTCCTTGACGGCTTTGTCCATCATCTTGCTGTCGTCCTTGGCTTCACCGATGCCTTGGTTGACGACGACTTTGACGAGGCGCGGCACGGCCATCGCGCTCGAGTAACCAAAGCGCTTTTGCAGATCGGCTCTGACGGTGTTGTTGTAGCTGTCTTTCAATCGGTCAATTGCCATTGTTAATTCACCGCCGCATCTTCGATAACTTGTCCGTCTTTTTTGCCGTAGCGCACGGTCTTGCCGTTCACTTCTTTGCGACCGACGCGGGTGGGTTTGCCGTCCGCGCCGATGACCATGACTTTCGAGGCGTGGATCGGCGCTTCGAAGGTCGTGAAACCGCCCTTCGGGTTCTCGTTGGTGGCTTTGACGGATTTCTTGACGATGTTGACGCCCTCGACAACGACAGCGTTGTCCTTCGGCGAGACCTTCAAGACTCGAGCTTGCACGCCCTTATCCTTACCGCGCAGGACTTTCACGGTGTCGCCCTTTTTGACGAACATTTTGAATGGCTTTGGGATCGGCAGTGGCATCAGAGTACCTCTGGCGCGAGCGACACGATCTTCATGAAGCGGCGGTCGCGCAGTTCGCGTGCGATCGGTCCGAAGACTCGAGTGCCGCGCGGTTCGCCCTCTTTGTTGATGATGACGGCGGCGTTGCGGTCAAAACGAATTGCGCTGCCATCGGGACGCTTGACTTCTTTGGCGGTGCGGACGATGACGGCTTTGACGACATCGCCCTTCTTGACCGTGCCGCGAGGGGCGCACTCTTTGACGCTGGCGACGATCACGTCGCCGACCGAGGCGTATTTCTGGTTGCCGCTGCCGCGCGACAGACCACCCATCACGCGGATGCAGTTAATTACCCTCGCGCCGGTGTTGTCAGCGACATCAATGTAAGTTGTAGGTTGAATCATTGCGCTACCCTCTCAACCAGCTTGGAGACCTTCCAAGTTTTGGTTTTGCTGATTGGACGCACCGAGACGATCTCGACGATATCGCCGGTTTTGAACTCGTTGTTCTCGTCGTGCGATGCGTATTTCTTAGAGCGGGTCATGACCTTGCCGTACAAGGGGTGCGTGAACTTGCGTTCAACCTTGACGCTGACCGTCTTGTCCGCTTTGTCCGAGACCACGACACCAACAAAGGCTTTCCGTGCCATGTTACTTCACCTTCTTTGCGAGTCCAGCGTTGCGCTGCTCACTGCGGAGCGTGGCCAGACGGGCGACTTCTTTGCGGAGCGTGTTCAAACGGGCTGGGTTCGGGATGTTACCGACCGCCTGTTGGAAACGCAGCTTCATCAGCTCTTCCTTGCGAGCCGCGATTTCAGCCTCTAAAGAAGAGGCGTCCATGCCGCGAAACGCTTTCATTTGCTCACTGAGCTTCATCGTAAACCTCGCGTGCCACGAACTTCGTCTTGATCGGCAGTTTGTGCCCGGCCAGACGGAAGGCTTCCTTGGCTTGTTCCTCGGTGACGCCTTCAACTTCAAACATCACGCGTCCGGGCTTGACCACCGCTACCCAGAACTCGACCGCACCTTTACCCGATCCCATGCGGGTTTCGGCGGGCTTGCGGGTGATTGGCTTGTCCGGGAAGATGCGGATGTAGATCTTGCCGCCGCGCCTGAAGTAGCGGCTCATGGAGATGCGAACTGCTTCGATTTGGTTGGACTTGATCCATGCGGGCTCCATTGCCACGAGACCGTAATCCCCGAAAGCAATGTAATCGCCGCCCTTGGTTGCGCCGCGCATGCGGCCCTTCATCATCTTGCGGTACTTGGTGCGTTTAGGAAGCAACATGGATTACTGCCCCTTTCCAGCATCGGCTCGAGCCTGCGGACGGCGGCGCTGCGGGCGGTCGCCACCCTCGGGGCGGGCGGGGCCACCGGCAGCGCGGTCTGCGCTGACGGGTCTCGAGGTTGGGGTTTTGTTCTCTTGCTTGCCGATGATCTCGCCGTTGAAGACGATCACTTTGACGCCGAGTTTGCCGTAAGTCGTCGTGGCTTCGCAGAAACCGTAGTCGATGTCGGCACGCAAGGTGTGCAGCGGCACGCGACCTTCCATGCGGGTGTCGCGGCGGGCTTGCTCAGCGCCGCCCAAACGCCCCGACACGACGACCTTGACGCCCTTCGCGCCGGATTCCATCACGCGCTGAATCGCCTGCTGCATCGCACGCTTATAGGCGAAGCGACGTTCGATCTGCTCAGCGATGCGCTGCGCGACCAGCGGTGCGCTGATATTCGGGTTGGCGATCTCCTCGACGTTGACAGCCACGGTGCTCGAGCCGCCGATCACGGCGTCCAGCGTCTCACGGAGCTTCTTGATGCTCTCGCCGCCGCGTCCGATCACAACGCCGGGCTTGGCGGCTTTGATCGTCACGTTGACCTGATGCGCGGCGCGTTCGATGGTGATCGCCGCCAGACCCGCGTGCGCGAGTTCCTTGGTGACGAGCTTACGGATTTTACTGTCCTCGGACACGAGCTTCTTGTAGTCTTTTTTGGAGGCGTACCAGCGCGAGCTGTGCTCCTTGACGACGCCCAGACGAAACCCGAGCGGATTGATCTTGTTGCCCATTACTTCGCCGCCTTCCTGCGTGCTGGCTTGTCGGCCAATTCCTCGAGGATGATCGTGATGTGGCTGGTGCGTTTGAACAAGCTGTCACCACGGCCTCGAGCGCGAGGAATGATGCGCTTGAGCGTCGGGCCCTCGTCCACGAAGATGGACTTCACCATCAAGTTGTCCTCGAGCATCGAGAAGTTGTGCGTGGCGTTGTTTTTGGCTTGCTTGAGGACTTTGGTGACGGGTAAGGACGCGGCCTTAGGGATGAATTTCAGCAAGTCCTCGGCGTCCTTCACGGACTTGCCGCGAATCACGTCGATGACGAGGCGCATCTTGCGCGGCGTCATGCGAATGAAGCGGGCTTTGCCGGTCGCCTGCTGCGCTGGAGTTAAGGAATCAGCCATGATTACTTCTTCCCTGTCGCTTTGGCGTCTTTGCTGCCCGAGTGGCTGCGGAAGAGGCGCGTTGGCGAGAACTCGCCGAGCTTGTGCCCGACCATGTTTTCACTCACATACACCGGCAGGTGCGCTCTACCGTTGTGGACGGCAATCGTCAAACCGATCATCTCTGGAACGATGGTGCTGCGGCGCGACCAAGTTTTGATGACGCGCTTGTCGTTTTTGGTGGCAGCGGCATCAACCTTATCGAGCAGGTGGAGATCCACGAAGGGACCCTTTTTTGAACTTCTCGGCATTGTTTGACTCCTTGCCGGGGTAATCCCGGCGCGGAACAGGGGGTATCGGCTGAAGCCAGCCGACCCGACCCGTCCTTAACGTGAGCTTTTGCGCCTCGTGATGATGAACTTATCAGACGTGTTGCGCTTCTTGCGGGTTTTGAAACCCTTGGATGGCTGACCCCAAGGCGAGACGGGCGTGCGACCGATGGGAGCGCGACCCTCACCACCACCGTGTGGGTGGTCAACCGGGTTCATCGAGGAGCCTCGCTGGTGTGGCTTCCTGCCGAGCCAACGCTGGCGACCGGCCTTACCGATCACGACGTTCTTGTGATCCGCGTTGCCGACCACGCCGACGGTCGCGTAGCACTCGGTGTGAATGCGGCGCAACTCGCCCGAGGGCAGTCGCAGGACGACGTAATCGCCTTCCTTACCTTGCACCTGAGCGCTCGTGCCCGCGCTGCGGGCCATACGAGCACCCTGACCGGGAACCATTTCGATGCTGTGAACGACCGTACCGACCGGGATGAAGCGCAGCGGCATCGCGTTGCCGACTCGAGGCTCGGCCTCCGGGCCGCTGACGACTCTTGCACCGACTTTCAGACCGTCTGGCGCGAGGATGTAGCGCTTCTCGCCGTCGAGGTAGTGCAGCAATGCGATATTCGCCGTGCGGTTCGGATCGTACTCGAGCGCGGCGACTTTGGCAGGGACGCCGCCCTTATCGCGGCGCTTGAAGTCGATGATGCGGTACATGCGCTTGTGACCGCCGCCGATGAAGCGGCTGGTGATCCGGCCAGTATTGCCACGACCGCCCGATTTTGGCAGTGGCGCGGTCAGGCTTTTCTCGGGGCGCTTGTTGGGCGTCAACTCCGAGAAATCTAGGGTCGTCATGTAACGCCGGGATGGCGTGTATGGGCGGAATGATTTGGTTGGCATCTTAAACCAGTCCCTCTAAGGCGTCGATCTTCTGACCCTCAGCCAGAGTCACGATTGCCTTCTTGCGCTCGGCCGTCAGACCAGCGAAGCGACCGACCTTCTTGTGCTTACCGCGCACGCTCTGCACGTTGACGCTGACAACGCGGACGTTGAAGGCTTTTTGCACGGCGTTCTTGACGAGCGTCTTGTTGGCTTTCGGGTGAACCCAGAAGCTGTACTTGCCCGCCGCCATCGCCGTATAGGCTTTTTCTGACAGCAGTGGCTTCAAAATCACATCAAATACGGAGTTCATCATTCACCATCCTTGCGACCAGCGGTCAGCGCGTCAGTGAGCGCCTTGAAACCAGCCTCATCGCCCTTAGCCAGCAGCGCCGATTGCTCAGCCCACGTGCCGAGGCTCGGCGCGAAGCGCAGACCCGCGCCCTCGAGCGTGGCTTTGAGCGTCTCTTCGCTCGAGTCCGCGAGTTGTTGGAACGTGGTGATGCCAGCCGCGACCAGCGCGTCGTTGATCTTCGGGCCAATGCCCTCGATGCGTTTCAAATCGTCACCGCTGGGGGCAGTGGCTTTTGCGGCTTTGGGAGCTTTCGCGGCAGGCTTGACGGCTGCTTCGACCGCAGCGGGCGCGACCTCAGTTTTGACCTCAGTTTTGACCTCGGCTTTGACCTCGGCTTTGACCTCAGCTTTGACCTTGACTTGCTTCTCGGCACGCACGCCACCGTAAGGCACTTTCTCGAGCGTCATCGCGGGCAACTTGACCGCGCGGATCACTCGAGCTGGCTTGTCGGCTGGCTCGGATGCGCCACTGGCGACCGCCTCGAGCACGGCTTTGTCCGCGACGAGAATGTCGTGTTTCAAGATGTCGTACACGTTGAGGCCAGCCGCTTTGACGGGTGTGACCCACGGCAAGTTGCGGGCAGCGCGGAGCACCAGTTCATCGTCCGTGACGAGGAAGACTCGAGCCGAACCGTCCATGCCGTTCTTGGCAGCCCAAGCGATAAAGCTTTTGGTTTTGCCGTCCAAGCCAAAACCGGAAACTGCAAACGCCTTGCCTTCACCAACGCGGTCGGAAACCGCCATTTGCAACCCGAGCTTACGAACCTTTTTGGGCAAGGTGTACTCGTAATCGCGTGGCTTGGGTCCGAAGGCCGCTCCACCACCGACGTAAATCGGCGCAGCGCGGTCGCCGTGACGGGCGTTGCCCGTACCCTTTTGACCGTAAAGCTTCTTACCGGTGCGGCTGACTTCGGCCCGCGTTTGCGTGCTGGCGGTTCCGCGACGGCGCTTGGCGAGTTGCCAGTTGACGACCTCGTATAACACGTGCGTCTTGGGCTTCGGGAGGCTCAGCTCGAGCATGCCGGGGTTTTGACCGATGATCTGAACGGATGGCATTACTTGCCGCCCTTTCTGGCCTGTTTGATCACGACGAGCGAACCGTTCGCGCCGGGAATCGCGCCTTTGATCAGCAGCAGATTCTCCGCACCGCGCACCTCGATGACCTCGAGATTCTGCGTGGTGACGCGCTCGTTGCCGTAATGACCGGCCATCTTCTTGCCCTTCATCACGCGACCCGGCGTCTTGCGAGCGCCAATCGAACCGCCGCGTCTGTGCCACTTTTTGGAACCGTGCGCGTCAGGGCCGCCTTGGAAATTCCAGCGCTTCATCACGCCGGTGAAGCCGCGACCCTTGGTCGTGCCGCTGACATCGACCTTTTCGCCGTTGGCAAAAATCTCAGCCGTGACCGTCTCGGTTTCTGGGGAAAATCCGCGAAACTCGCGCAAGTGACGCAGGGGCGCAGCTTTGGATTTCTCGAGGTGACCCAGCAGGGGCTTGTTGAGGCGCTTTTTCATCGTGTCGCCAAAGCCGAGCTGCACGGCTTCGTAACCGTCAACAGGTGAGGTTTTGCGTTGCACAACCGCGCACGGGCCCGCCAGCACCACGGTCACGGCAATCGCACGGTCATTCTTCCAGACCTGCGTCATGCCGACTTTCGTGCCGAGGATGCCTTTCATTGCCCACCGCCGACCATCTTGACTTCAATCTCGACGCCGGAAGGCAGATCGAGGGTGCTGAGGCTGTCAATGGTCTTCTTGTTGGGGTTGGTGATGTCTACAAGGCGGTTGTGGGTGCGAATCTCAAAATGCTCGCGGCTGTCTTTGTGCTTGAACGGCCCGCGAATCACGGTGAAGCGACGAATGCGGGTTGGCAGCGGGATTGGCCCGGCCACGTCCGCGCCGGAGCGGCGCACGGTATCGACGATCTTGGCCGCGCTGGTGTCCAGCGAGCGGTGATCGTAACCGCGTAATTTGATGCGAATCTTAGGTCCCATTTGTTAACTCCAGCATTTCGCCTCGAGCAAAGCGTTGAGCTTAACTCGAGGCGTGAATGTCTTTACTCGAGGATTTGGGTGACGACACCCGCCCCAACCGTGCGCCCACCCTCACGAATCGCAAACCGCAGTTCCTTCTCCATCGCAATCGGTTTGATCAACTCAACCTCGAACATCACCTGATCCCCAGGCATCACCATCTCCACCCCATCCGGCAATGTCACGATCCCCGTCACATCCGTCGTGCGAAAGTAAAACTGTGGTCTGTACCCAGCAAAAAACGCACTGTGACGACCACCCTCGTCCTTATTCAGCACATACACGCTCGCTTTGAACTTCGTGTGCGGTTTAATACTCCCGACCTTACTCAGCACCTGACCGCGTTCGATATCCTCGCGTTTCACGCCGCGCAGCAGCACACCGACGTTATCGCCAGCCAGACCCTCGTCCAGCAACCTGCGGTGCATCTCCACGCCCGTGACCACGGTCTTCACCGTGTCCTTCAAACCAACAATCTCGACTTCCTCGTTGATCCGAACCTTACCGCGCTCCACTCTGCCGGTAGCGACGGTTCCGCGACCCGTGATTGTGAAGACATCTTCCACCGGCATCAGGAACGGCAGGTCAATGGCGCGTTCCGGCGTGGGGATGAACGAATCGACCGCATCCAAGAGTTGCCAGATCGCATCGACCCACTTGTTCTCACCTCGAGCCGTCTTCGGGTTGCTCACCAAGTAATCCAGTGCTTCCTTGGCAGAGCCACGCACGATCGGCGTGTCATCACCGGGGAATTTGTACTTCGAGAGCAACTCTCTGACTTCCATCTCGACCAGCTCGAGCAACTCTTCATCATCGACCATATCGACTTTGTTGAGGAACACCACGATGTGACCCACACCGACTTGGTTGGCTAAGAGGATGTGTTCACGGGTTTGCGGCATGGGACCGTCAGCGCCGCTGCACACGAGGATTGCGCCGTCCATCTGCGCTGCACCCGTGATCATGTTCTTCACGTAATCCGCGTGACCCGGGCAGTCCACGTGGCTGTAATGCCGAGCTGGGGTGTTGTATTCCACGTGCGCGGTGTTGATCGTGATCCCGCGAGCTTTCTCTTCGGGCGCTTTATCAATCTGACTGTAATCCTGTGTCTCAATGCTCGGATCAGCCGCGGCGGCCGTGAACGTGATCGCGGCTGTTAACGTGGTCTTCCCGTGATCCACGTGACCGATCGTGCCGACGTTCACGTGCGGTTTCGTGCGCTCAAACGTACCCTTCGCCATAACTCTTTCCTCCACCTCGAGCCGTCGGGGGCTACCCCATCCGCGTTCCTCGAGACTCACGCTGATGCGTGAGATCATGTCCTGATGCCGCTTGTCAACGTACCCGAGGGCGTTTAACCCACCCGAATCACTGCCCGCACGAGGCGGGCTTTACCGACAAAATGGCGTGCGAGAGAATTTCCCACACAAAAGGCTGTGTAGTGTAGCACGTGAGCAGAGCTTTGAAAAGCCCCTGCGCTCGGGACTACAGGGCAACCGTAAAGTCGCTCGAGAGGCATCGAGCTGTGCAGCATAGGTTCTCGAGCGTCAGGACTCGAGTGATCAGACAGCGGAATCGGCGTCAAGCACTCGCGCATACGCAGATTTTGCAAGTCGCTGCGTTTAACTCGAGCTGCGAAGAAGTCGTTCTCAAAGGCGTCGAAGCCACACCTCTGACTTTGCAGTTGCCCTACTCGAGACTGGCCACTCGAAACAGGCCGACACTTAAATGCGTCACCAGCAAGGTCTGAGCGATCTCGAGGGCTGCGGGCAATGCTCGAGCGGCGTCGCACCTGTCTGCGACTGTGGCGTCTTCTCGGCGGGTCTCGAGATTGGCGACGAACTTGTTTTCGCATCGTGAACCGGAAGGAACCTCGAGTCACCTCGAGCCTCTTCGCTACGACCAAACGACTGACTGACGCACCCACGTCTGAGCGAACCCTCGAGCCAAAGCGAATCTAAAACCGTGTTACGGGTCACTTGCCTGCGCTCGTGGCGCGGTATAGTGCGCCCATCAGGGAACAATTCCCGTGCCACAGGAGTCACACGCGTATGGCCATTGTCAGGTTCACCAAGCAGCGTCAAGCGGTACTCGAGGTTGTGCGGGGGTCAACTGAACACCCGGACGCCGCGCATGTCTTTGACGCCGTGAAACAAATCGTGCCAAGCATTTCCTTGGGGACGGTTTACCGATCCTTGGAGGCGCTGGTGCAAGAAGGTCATCTGATTCAGGTGCAACAGCCCGGTCAGGCCACGCGTTACGATGCGCGGCTCGAGGATCACGCGCATTTCATGTGCGACGCTTGTGGCGAGGTCTTTGACGTGCTGATCGAGTTGCCAGACTTGGTAGGCTTGGTATCAGCCAAGCTCGAGGGCTTTGGTGTCAAAGAGGCTCGAGTCGAGTTTCATGGCACGTGCAGGCGCTGCAAGCACAGCAATTGAGCCTCGCTCACGAACCTTCGGTTTGGTCAAAATCGAAATACAACACGTTTGACCAATATCCCAAGCCGATCTCGAGCAGCGGTCGCTCGAGCGCTTCGGGCGGTGGGGCAAGCAGTCGACCGATCCAGCTTGTCGGCTTCTTCGCGTCAGAAAATACAGGCAACGGCTCGAGTGTCGGGTCGAGCTGCGCGATTTCAGCCAGCAACTCCTCGTTTTGCAACTGGAGCGGCTCGTCAGACATCTCAAAAATCTCGCCCGCCTCGAGCAGAAAATGGCTGCGCCGATTGCCCTCGAGCGCGAGAAAATCCAGTGTGGCACTGACAAGTGGCGCGGCGACCGGATGCTCGAGCCGCTGCAAAAAGGTTCGCAATCGCTCGACACCGCCCCCATATGATCCGATAATTCCGATTTGCCCAGCCTCGCCCCAGATCAGCGATTGACACGCCATAGGATCGCTCGAGACCAGTAACCTATACACCAACGGGATGCTGTAATTAAACTCAGAGATACCCGTGACCTCGAGCGCGTCAATCGGCACATTCAGCGCGGGGACGCCGTTCAGCGCGTACAAGTAACTGCGGTTTGCCATATCAGTCGCTCGAGAGGCGGCGGATGTTCATCACGCTGAAAAACGCCATGAGCGTGAACAGGAACGTCAGCAGGATCACACCGTCCAAGCGCAGTGCGCTGACAAACACGCCGCCGAGCAGCGAGCCGCCGATCAGGTTGCCGCCTGCTAAGAAAATGCTGTAGAGACCCATCACCACTCCTCTATCCTCGGGGAAATCCTCGGAGATGTCGGCGAGGTACGCCAGCGCCATCGGCGTGAAGCCGGCTTGCATGAACGCGCCGATGAGCAGCACGGGAAACCACAGGTTGACCACGCCCAGCACGGGCAGCGCAACCAGCGGTGCACCTAAAATATTGGGGTGGTTCAGCATCAACCAACTGACGGAGATCAGCAGTAAACCACCGCCCGCGATCAGCATCGGCGTGGTGCGGCGCTCGGATTTCGCTCTCGAGGCCCAAAAATACAGTCCACCTAAAAAAAAGATGGCGAACCACGCCAGATACTTCGAGACCTCGGCAGGCGTGAACGCGCCCAACAGCGCCTGCGTGTTTGAGACCTCGAGCGTCTTACCTTTGGAGAGCAGATTCTGAACGTGAACCAGCCACAGTCCGATCACGCCCGTTGCGCTGATCCACGCGGGCAGGAAACGCACCAGACGGCGGTTGCCAAGCGCCCGCAAGTAATCGGCGAGCGTGCGGCGCTTCTGCACTTTGACGCCGATGTTCGGCAGCAAAAACGCGAAGACCAGCGCTCCCAGAATGTAGACCAAGGCCAGAAACGGGTAGCTCGAGGTTCCCAGTGCGCCCCACAGCAGCGGCGCGAGCACAATGCCGCCACCCGTGATGCCGAGTAATGTGACGATCTCGTATGCGCCCATCAGCCGGGCGCGGTGCGGGCTGCCGTCAGTCAGGTCGGACAGATACCCGAGCGTCGCTGGAATCGCCGCCGCCGCACTGATGCCCTCGATCACGCGAATCAAAAACAGCACCCCCAAACTCGAGGTCAGTGGGTAGAGCAACAGCGCGATTGCACCGACGACGGGGGCGACGACCACCAGTGCTTTGCGTCCTACGCGGTCGGTCAGCGCCCCGAAGACGGGCGCGAGCAGCAGCTCGGTGGCGTAATAACCAGCGGCGACGAAGCCGACCTCTAAGCCTTCTAAACCAAAGCTTTTCAGGTAGAAATTCAGCGTACCCGTGGCGACGCCGCCCGCGACGCGCAGCAGCAATGTCCCGAGCAGCACAGCGATTGTGCCGCGCAGGAAGATACTAGGCTCGAGTTGCTTGGGGCTGCTGACAGAAGTTTGAGGTAAATCCACGGCGTTGGGTAGTGTAACCCCATGAGCGATGAGCGAGGGTAAGTCAAAGCGCTGATTGGCTCAAGGGGGCGGTGTGCGTAGACTTTAGGGCATGTTTGAGATCAGACCAGCCATGAAAAGCGATTACCCGCGCATCGCTGAGATTTTTAATCAAGTCGAACCCGATCATCTGGCCACTGTGGAATCCATGCTCGAGGAAGATCGAATGCGCGAGCCGCACTTGCGCTGCGCGGAGTTCGTGGCGCTGCGAGAGGGTGAGATCGTCGCGCAGATTGACTATAACCAGTATCCCGGAATGTATCACCCGCAAAAATTCGGCGTGTGGTTGCACGTGCCATCTGCCCTTTGGGAGACTGGTCTGCCGGACGCGCTGTACGCCCACGTCCGGCGCGAACTCGAGCCGTTCGACCCGCTCGCACTGCACACGGCTACCCGCGAGAACCGAGCGCATGAAATCGCATGGCTCGAAGGGCTGTGCTTTTTCGAAAAGCAACGCTCTTGGGAGAATCACCTCGACTTAAAGCACTTCGAGTCATCTGCGTGGTCAGCAAACCTCGAGCGTATTGCGACAGCGGGTTACAGCCTCAAATCGCTGGCGCAACTCGAGGACACACCGCAATTCCGGCGCGAGCTGTACGACTGCTGGCTCGAGTGTCGCCGCGACGTGCCGCGCCCCGACGCCGCGACCGAGCCGAGTTTCGAGCAGTTTGAAAAGCGCGAGTTCGGGCACGCGTACCTGTCGCGGGAGGGTTACTTCGTCGCACTCGACTTGAGTGGGCGCATGGTAGCGACCTCGGCGCTGTGGCGCACCGACGAAAACGGCGTGCTGGACACGGGCTTGACCGGCACGCGCCGTGAGCACCGCGCCAAGGGTTTGGGATTGGCGCTGAAAATCGCGGGGCTAACGTGGGCGAAAGCACACGGTTACACGCAGGTTCGCACGTGGAACGAGCAAAACAACACCATCATGCTCGAGATCAACGCGCGGCTGGGATTCCAGCGCCAACCCGTGTGGATTGACTACTCGCTCGAGTTGCGCGAAGAATGACGGTCGTGACCACCCGCTTAGACCGCCTGGACGCGTATCAGCAGCACTTCACCAGCACGATCCTCGAGACTCGAGAGCGCAAAGGCGTGCAGCAGGTCAGGCTAGAGGCGAGCGCGTTCTACCCGACGGCGGGCGGGCAAGCCTGCGACACGGGCTGGCTTGATGGGGCGAACGTCACAGCCGTCAGCGAAGATGACGATGGCAATCTCTGGCACGCGGTTGACAGCCGCCTCGAGACCGGTGAAGAGGTGATGGGGCAGATTGACTGGATGCGGCGCTTGGAACACATGCAGCAGCACACTGGCGAGCACATTTTGGGTCAGGCGTTTTACAGGCTCGAGCGTCACGTCGTCGCGGTCAGCATGGAGCACGCGGTCTGCACACTGGATTTATCAGGTGAGGTCAGTTGGGAATTGGCGATGCGAGCCGAGCTGGATGCGAACGAAGCGATCTGGGCGGCGCACCCGATCAGCACGTATGAACTATCAGACAATCAACTCGAGACCGTGCCACTGCGCCGCGCCCCAAAGGTCAGCGGACTCGTGCGCGTCGTGCAAATTGGCACGGGTCTCAGAGACGCTTTCGACTACAGCGCCTGCGGCGGCACGCACCTGCACAACAGCGCCGAAGTCGGAATGCTGAAAATCTTCAAGCTCGAGCGGGTGCGCGGTACGGACACCCGCGTCTTTTTCAACTGCGGCTCGAGGTTGCTGGGCGATTACCGTTTCAAACACGACTTCGTGGCGGCGCTGGGACTGCGTTTCTCTACAGCGCTCGAGACCGTGCCGATCCGCACCAACGCCATGCTCGAGGAACTGGAACGCTCCAAGCGCGAAGTCGCGCACTTGCGCGGCGCACTCGCGCTCGAGATCAGTAAAAGCCTGACTTCTCCCCTGTCAGTGCTGCAACTCGAGGACGCGAGCTTACTTCCCGACCTCGCCAAAATTGTGATCTCGAGAGACGGGCAGATTGCAATTCTGGGCGCGATGGACGGCGGAAAAGCCATACTGACCGTCGCCTGCGGCAAGGACGTAAGCATCAAAGCGGGCGAACTCCTGAAAATCGGCTTGGCGCACATCGACGGGCGCGGCGGTGGCAAACCCGAACTCGCGCAAGGCAGCGGCTCGAGGGTCGAAGGCTTAACAGCAGCGCTCGAGGCGATGCGGGCGGCAGCCTCGAGTTGAACAGGCTCAGGCGGGCAGGTCGCGGCGCTGCCACTGCCAGAGGGCAACCCCGAAACCCAGCAAGCCAATCGCGCACCACATCAGCACCGTTCCCCACGGGATGCCCGTCAACAGCACCGCCTCGGGCTGATAGGCACTCCACAAGCTTAAGTTCTCGAGCCATCTGGTGTCGGCGTTGATGGAGGCGACAATCGACAGCAGGTACTGCACGCCGAAAAACCCGAAGACCAGTGTGGTCACGGCACTACGCTCCCTCGAGAATGCGGCGACGGCATACGCGATCCCGAGCCACAGCAAGCCGAACGCGCAGCCGTAAACGCTGTAACGCCACCACTCGGCGGATGCGAAGGCGTAGAGCGCCAGCGTCGCCACGCCAACGATGCACAGCAGCCCGAGCGCACCACTCCCGATGCGGCTCAGCAACCAGCGCCAACGAGACATCGGCAAGGAGAGTTCAAAGTGAATCGTGCCGCGCTCGATGAATTGACTGACGCCGCCCGCGTTGCCAGCGGCAAATGCAATCAGGATCAGTGGCACGAAAAAACTCAGCGACCGCGCCGCGATGTAGCCGACGGGACTGGTGAAGCTCGAGAGGTTGATTTTGAAGGCGGTCAGCAGCGGAGCGGGGAGTTGCTTGACGACTTCGGTGATCGCCGCGCCGCTCGCGCCTTGCAGTGTACCCAGCCCAGCGCCGCCAGCCGCCACGCCGATGATCGCCGCGACGAAGTACCAGATCAGTCCGACGCGACCCGTGCGAAAGGCATTGCCGAACACGTGCAGATTCATGTCTTGACTCCATTCTTATGCTCGAGACCAGCCCGGTGCGCCCCCTCGAGCAGCCGCTCCAAGCCCATGCCGCCGAACTCGAGGCGTTCGATGCCAAATGGCAGAAGTTTTGGCACGGCGTCCTCGAGCAACTTCGCTCCCTCGAGAATGCAGTGTGTGGCGGTCACGCGCTCGAGTTTCCAATCTTGGAAAACGCTGGGGTCGATCTCGAGCCTGCTCCAGACACTCATGGTCTGCACTTGCCCGATCAGCGCCGACACGCTGCCCTCGCGTACCACGCGTCCCGCGTCGATCACCGCGATGCGGTCGCACAGCGTTTGCACCTCGATCAGGTTGTGCGAGCTGAACAGCACCGTCGCGCCCGCTTTGGCGCGTTCGCGCAGCGCGATCATCAAGCGTTCCTGCGCCACCGGATCCAGCCCCGAGGTCGGCTCGTCAAGGATCAGCAGTTCCGCGTCGCTGGCGAGCAGCCGCAGCAGCGCGACCTTCTGGCGGTTGCCTTTGGACAAGGTTCGCATCGGACGATCCAAGGGCACGTCCCACTCCGCAGCGAGGGAGCGCACTTTCCCAAGCTCGAGCTTGAGCACGCTCGCCTGATAACTCAGCCACTCGAGCGCCGTCTGCGCGTCCGGCAGGCGCACGTCACCGGGCAGCCAAGCGATTTTGGCGTGCAGCGTGGGCGCATCCCTCCAAGGGTCTAAACCAAGCACCCGCGCCGTGCCGCTCGAGGCGCGGATGAAGCCCATGACGGTGGAGAGCGTCGTGGTTTTACCCGCGCCATTGACGCCGACCAAACCGAACAATTCTCCAGCTTGCACCTCGAGCGTCAATCCATTCAAGGCTCGAGTCGTCTTGTACTGCTTTACGATGTCGCGCAATTCGATGGCGTTCATGGCTCACTCCTCCGTCTCGAGCGTCGCAAAAAAGCTGGCGAGAATTTGGGCGAGCGACGTATAGACCGTTTGCAGCTTCTCGATTTTGGCTCGAGCGTCAGGTTTGAGGTCTTCGAGTTTGGCTGCCCCGTCGATCAAATTGGCGAAGCCCATCGCGTTTCGCAGCGTCTGTTGCAGGTAACTCACCGCTGCCTTAGATGAGATGCGGTAGTAATCGCGGCGGTCGCCGGGGCGCGTGACTTTCTCGATCATCGTGAAACTGACCAATTGCCGCACCGTGATGGACACGCTGGCTTTGGAGACGTTCAGTTCCGCGACCATCTGATCCAGCCCCAGATACGGTTGATCGGTAATCAGTAACAAGCCGTACACGCGCCCGAGAATCCGCGAGAGTTTGTACTGCTCGAAATACTGACCGAAGTTCTCGATGACCTGCTCGCGGGGACTCAGCACGAACAGAATCTAGCTCATTCATAACGTTCAGTCAATACTGAATAAACTAATCTCTACGATCTCAAGCCAGCCATTTCCAGCCGATCGACCCTCAGCGTCCCCTCGAGCCGCACGGGGTATATTGACGCCGAACCAAAATCTTTTCACTCGAGACGGCACAAGCCGCTCGAGACTCTCTGGGGGTGGGCGTGGCTTTAGTCATTACCGTGATATCCGGCATTCTGGCAATTGTGGCAGGCATTGTACTGACACTGAACATCCTGCGAAAACCTGACGGCAACGAACGCATGAGGGCCATTGCCGCTGCGATTCAGGAAGGCGCGGGGGCGTATTTGAGCAAGCAGTACACGGCCGTTGCCATCGTCGCAGCGGTCGTTTTCGTGGTACTGCTGCTCGTGCCGGGGCTGGGACTGACGACCGCCATTTACTTTTTGATCGGCGCGATTGCCTCGGGCGCGGCTGGCTTCATCGGCATGAACGTCGCCGTGCGGGCCAACGTCCGCACCGCCGAAGCGGCCCGCAACGGACTGGGCGCAGCCATGCAAGTCGCCACGTGGGGTGGCGCGGTCACTGGATTGTTCGTGGTCGGCTTGGGTATTTTGGTGCTGGGCTTGCTGACACAGTTCTCGCCGATGCTCGAGGGTCGCATCAATCCCGACGCGCTGATCGGGCTGGGGTTCGGCGCGTCGCTGATCAGCGTCTTTGCCCGGCTCGGCGGCGGCATTTACACCAAAGCGGCCGATGTCGGCGCTGATCTGGTCGGCAAGGTCGAAGCAGGCATCCCCGAGGACGACCCACGCAACCCAGCCGTGATTGCCGATAACGTCGGCGATAACGTCGGTGACGACGCGGGCATGGCGGCTGATTTGTTTGAAACGCTGGTCGTGACCGCTGTCTCCGCGATGCTGCTGGGGCATCTCGTCAAAGGCGGCAACGACAGCCTCGTGTGGTTCCCGCTGGTGATTGGCGGACTGGGG
The DNA here is from genome assembly GCA_025359505.1 of Deinococcales bacterium. Lineage (GTDB taxonomy): Bacteria > Deinococcota > Deinococci > Deinococcales > JAAFIG01 > JANYHH01. Next base: position 4,313 of record JANYHH010000048.1, on the reverse strand, counting down.
ATTCTGGCTAGCATCGTCGGCGTCTTCGCGGTCACACCGCCCAAAGACGGTTCGCAGATCATGAACAGTTTGTATCGGGGCGTGTGGGTCTCGAGCATCCTGTCACTGGTGATGTTCTTTCTGGCGATCAACGTCTTTAATTTGGTGGACGTGACGGGTTCCGGCTTCACGAACTTCAACCTGTTCATGGCCAGCGCTGTCGGCATCGTCGTGACACTGGCACTGATGTACATCACCGATTACTACACCGCCAGCGGTTACGCGCCCGTGCAGGGCATCGCCAAGGCGAGCATCACGGGTCACGGCACGAATATTATCGCTGGCTTAGCGGTCGGCATGAAAGCCACCGCCTTCCCCGTGCTGGTGATCGTCGCTGGAACGCTGGTCTCCTACAGCTTCGCTGGTCTGTACGGCGTGGCCATCGCGGCGATGGGCATGCTGAGCTTGTGCGGCATCATCATCACTGTGGACGCCTTCGGGCCGATCACCGATAACGCGGGTGGTATCGCCGAAATGGCTGAGATGGGTGACGAGGTACGCAACGTCACCGATCCGCTCGACGCCGTGGGCAACACCACAAAGGCAGTCACCAAAGGCTACGCGATTGGCTCGGCCGGCTTGGCAGCGCTGGCACTGTTCGCTGCGTACACCGCCGAATTCACCAAGCTTGGGCATACCCTGACCTTTGACCTCAGCAACCCCTACGTGATCGCGGGCCTGCTGATCGGCGGCATCCTGCCCTGCCTGTTCGCCGCGATGAGCATGGAAGCCGTCGGACGTGCAGCGGGCGCGGTGGTGCTCGAGGTGCGCCGTCAGTTCCGCGAGATGCCCGGCATCATGGACGGCTCGCAGAAACCCGATTACCGCCAGTGCGTCGGCATCGTCACCGAAGCGGCCTTAAAAGAAATGCGGATTCCCGCGATTCTGCCGGTCGCCGCGCCGATCATCGTCGGCTTCGTGCTGGGCGCTCAAGCCTTGGGCGGCTTGCTGGTCGGCAGCATCGTCGTCGGCATCTTCATGGCGATTCAGATGACCACCGGCGGCGGCGCGTGGGACAACGCCAAGAAGTACATCGAATCTGGCGATCTCAAAGATGAAAATGGAGTGGTGCTGAAAAAAGGCAGCTTCGCGCATCAGGCAGCCGTGACCGGCGATACCGTCGGCGATCCGTACAAGGACACGGCGGGCCCGGCGATCAACCCAATGATCAAAGTCATCAACATCGTCGCACTGCTGATCGTGCCGCTGCTGGTCGCGGCCGGGCGCTTCTAAGAATCTAGAGGCTCGAGCGGTGAAAGTCTCGAGGGTTGCAGAGGTCGGATACGAGTTGCACGGGGCGAACATGCAGTTCGCCCCTACGATTCAGACTCGAGCGTGCGGACTTGCTCGAGATCAGAGGGACGCAACTGCGTCCCTCTTTTGCATGGTTCGAGGTTTGCGGGCTAGGTCACTTCACGTAGCGCGACTACGGCAAAACCGCGTTGTGCGAAGCGGGCTGTTGTCGGTACATTAGGGGTCAGTTGAAAGGAAGTGTTTATGGCTCGTTTGAATCAGATCATCGCGGTTGAAAAAGGCATCAAAAGCCGCTCGTTTCAGGAACTCACCGAGGCGCATCACGCGCTGCAAAAACCATCGTTACTGAGCGGCATCTCGCGCACGTACCGCGCCAAGGACGAGGAGGGCGAGCAGTTGCCAGCCGAGTCCACGAAGGTGCAGGTCAAAGCCGAGGACATCGTGCGCCAGACCGCTGGCATCCTCGGGAAGCTCTTTGATGTCACCGCCACGAAAGACTGGGCCAACTGCACCGCACGGGCCAGCGTCGTCGTGAACGGTCAAACGATCATGGCGGATGTTCCCGTGTCGTACCTGTTGTTTTTAGAAAAGCAACTGACCGACCTGCACACGTTCATCAAAAAGCTACCCGTGCTGGACGCCTCGGAGAGCTGGGAGTTCGACGCGTCCGCCGACACATGGGCGACCGAACCCGTGCAGACGCTGCGTACCAAGAAAATCCCGCGCAACCACGTCAAAGCCGAAGCCACCGAGAAGCACCCCGCGCAAGTCGAGGTCTACTACGAGGACGTGACCGTCGGCTTTTGGCGCACACTGAAATTCTCGGGCGCAATGCCTGCCAAGCGCGTCAACGAGCTGCTCGAGCGCGTCGAGCAACTCCAGCAAGCCGTGAAGTTCGCCCGCGAGGAAGCCAATAACGTTGAAACGATTGAACAGAAGGTCGGCGACGCGTTCTTCAAGTACCTGCTCGGCTAATCGTCCGTCGCGGAATCAGCACCCCTCGAGACTCGAGGGGTGTTTTGCCATTCAGCCATTTGGCGAATTGCACTTTGCTGACCGCTTGGCTAAACTGCGTAGCGGAGTGCAAGCTGAGACTGAAACTGAGCTTTAGAGGATCACCCCAACCAGTGCAGGTTCGAGTCCTGCCCTCGTCAATCGCGGCGAGGTAGCCCAAGCGGTAGAGGCATGGGGGATACGCGAAGAGATTCAAGTTCTCACTCCACGCTCAGCATTCACCGCCGAACATCAAGTCAAACGTCACAGGTCGGCAATCGCTGGGTACGGGTTCAAATCCCGTTTGCCCCTCCACACGGGGCGATAGTTTAACGGTAGAGCACCGCGATCTCAGAATGAACTTGTGACTTAAACATGTTGATGTGCGAAATGGGCGGTAACTCTGGGCCGGGGAGATGGACATTCTCCTCGGCCTTCTTCTATTCCTACGGGTGCAAGCCCGTGAACTCGAGACCCGTGCGTTCATCCCAGCCCCTCGAGATGTTGAGCGATTGAATCGCGTGACCGGCTGTGCCTTTGACCAGATTGTCAATCGCGGTGATGATGACGACGCGCCCAGTTTCGGGATCAAGCTCGAAGCCGATGTCGCAGTAATTGCTACCGTCCAAGAGCTTCGGGTCGGGATAACGGTGAATGCCCTTCTTAACCTTGACGATCCGCGTGAACGGCGCATCGGCGTACACCTCGCGGTACGCACCCCAGACATCGCGCTCACTGTACCCATCGGGGATAAACACGCTCGAGGTCGCCAGAATCCCGCGAATCCGCTCCACGGCAATCGCGGTCACGTGAACGCCGATCTGCGCGGGGATTTCTTGAATCACCTCGGCGGTGTGGCGATGGCCTACGGGCTTGAACACCCGCAAACTGCCGGAGCGCTCCGGGTGGTGCGAGGCATCGTTCACCGCTGCACCGGCCGCGCTGCTGCCCATCAGCACGGTGCTGAAAACGTCCTTGCCGGGCATCGGCACGCCCATTTTGTACAGCGGGTACAACCCGAGGATCATGGCGGTCGCGCCGCACCCAGCGCAGGCGATTCTCGAGGCTCCGACCAGTTCTTCTTTGTGGAGTTCTGGATTGCCGTAGACGAAAGTCGGCAGGAGTTCTGGACGCGGATGGGCTTCCTCGTAAAACTTTTGGTACAACTTTTCGTCACGAATCCGAAAGTCGTGCGAGAGGTCGATCATCACCTCCCTCGTCAGCGCGTTGTACGTATCAAAACCCTTCGCCGCCTCGTGATGCGGCATCGCCAACACCACGACATCGGCTGGCTCGAGGTCTTTGGGCAGTTTGTACTTGAGGTTCGTGCGCCCGCGCAGGTTCGGGTGCGTGAACGTCACGGGGTCGCCCGCATTGGCGCGGCTGGTGATTTGCGTGACCTCGAGATTTGGGTGCGAGAGCGCGAGGCGCAAGAATTCCCCGCCCGCGTAACCGGAACCACCAACGATTGCGACTGTTAATTTAGACATACACGCCTTACCATTCGTTGCTCACGCCGCCGCCTCGAACCGAACAAAATATGTAGTGCAAGAAAGTTTTTCACAGTGCTTTACACTCGCGAACACCAGTTTCAGCTTTGCGTATTTCGGTTTGAAACATTGATGGATTGTCCTGGCCTTGACGATAATCAGAAGCCCACGAGTACAGGTTGTCAAAAGAAATTGCAGTGTATAAAAACGCAGTTACACAGAGGCTTTTGTGCTTCGCGGCATATTCACCCAAATCACTACCTAGTTGCCCTTGATACTGGGCTTTCTTTGCCAGCATCTCGCGCAATATACGTACTTGGGAAGAGGCGTTGCCTTTGTAAAGTCGATACCGACTAATCCAAGATTTTTGATATTTTATATACGGTTCAAACAACATCGCATGTTTTACACTCGCTGGGGATGCGAACACAAGTGAGGTAAAAGCTAAACTCAATAATGAAAATCTTTTCACAAATCCTCCTAAGCTCATTCTTATCGATTAAATGCGCTTTTACTAATCATATTTTGACTGAATTA
>JANYHH010000043.1 GCA_025359505.1 Deinococcales bacterium | reverse complement strand
CCCGTCGGCGCGGGCAAAACCACGTTCGTGCAATCCCTCTCCGAAATCCCCGTGGTCAACACCGACGAGTTGGCTTCTGAAGATATTGGGAAAACCCACACGACGGTCGCGCTTGATTTTGGCATGCTGACCTTGGATGGCATTCCCGTTCACCTGTTCGGCACGCCCGGTCAGGATCGTTTCGATTTCATGTGGGAGATCCTCTGCGAGGGCGCACTGGGACTGCTGGTCTTGGTGGCTGGTGATAAGCCGCAGGATTTCCCGCATGCCAGAAAGATCATGGAGTTCATCACCAGTCGCGTGGCGGTTCCGTTCATGATCGGGGTGACGCGGCAGGATTTGGAGCGGGTGTGGGAACCCGAGGATGTGGCGGAGTACTTTGGTTTGGAGATCAATCAGGTGATTGGGTTGAATGCGCGGAGTGCAACCTCGAGCGTGCTGGCGATGGTGCAATTGCTGGAGTCGGTGGAGGCGTATGACCCGGTGTACGCGGAGCGCTTGCAGGGGCAGTACACGTTCGGCGACCCGTGACCCCAGCAGCAGCGACGCGTGCCCGCTCGAGCAGCCGTGAAACGATGTGCGGTTTCGATGCGAGCGCGTGGTGAAGTCGGGTCATTCAACCCGCAGTACAGAGCGCCTGTTTTGAACGCTCAGAGGCTAGAACATCGTGCGACAGTGCGTGAAATGAACAGCGGTTCGCCAGCTAAACCCCTAAAATCAATGCGTCCCACTGGGAGGTCATATGAGCTTAGGTAAACAAGAGCAGTTGCAGCAAACCCTCGCTGCGCTTCGCAGCGCCATCCCCGAAGTGCGCGGTGTGCTGATCGCCTCGAGCGACGGTCTGCCGATGGCGCAGAACTTGTCTGGTAGCGAAGACCCGAATCGCGTCGCGGCCATGGCGGCCACGGCCCTCGGGTTGGGCAAGCGCATCGCCGATACCCTCAACGCGGGCGCGTTGCAAGAGACCAGCGTTTCCGGCTCGAGCGGACAGGTGTACCTTTACGCCGCTGGAGCCAAAGGTGTGCTGGTCGTCGTCACGCCCGCCAACGCCAATGTCGGGTTGATTCACTTGGAATCCAGAGACGCCGCCAAGCGCATCTCAGAACTGCTCTAAATCGGCTGTTGCGTTTGGTTCGTGCAAGTCGCCTCGAGTATCGAGCTGTGATTGACACGCCAAATTGTGAACCGCGCCTCGAGACTGCGTTTTGCAATGGGAACGTGACGGCGCACTGATCGTTCGGCGCTGAAACCCTCGCCCCTCGAGCCAAGTGTCGCGTCAACAGCGCGGTTCCACCCTCGAGTTGACCGCGATCAGGTTGTCTTTTTATAGGAGTGATGATGAGCATAGGTGATGCGGTGCGCCCCAACCTCGGGGAATTCATGAGTCTGGTTTGCTTCAAAGCCGCGCTGCGCGGCGTCGAAGATACGCTGGGTGACGATGGCGCGAACGTTGTGATGGTGCGTGCGGGCAAGATGCGTGGCCACGATGTCGCCAAAGCGCTGGGTTTGGCGGGCACGAACCCGCCGTTCGAGCAGATCGCCGCGACCCTCGATGCGGCGTTCGGTGCTGCGGGCACGCGCTTGTGCCGAGTTGAAAAAGTGTATGTGGACGGCGATCAAATCATCGTCGAAACGCAGGAACCCGTCTGCATGGCTGGCGAAGCGCCAGACTCGAGCCGCCAATGCACGTACTCGCTCGGCGCGGTCGGCGGGGCGCTCGAGGCGATGCTCGGGAAGACCTTTCGCTGCGAGCACACCGATAGCGTGCTGCGCGGCGGCTCGAGCGATAAATTCGTGTTTTCGCCGCTGTAAGAAGCCATACTCGAGTGAGGGGCGCAGCCATCGTGGCCGCGCCCCTCGTTGTCTTACCGCGCTGCCAGTGAGCGCTGCTGCGCTTCCTCGAGCGCCGAGCGCACGTCCGCCCCGCCTTTCAAGACCCGCTCCATCGCCTCTTCCAAGTAGATCTTCCAAGTCGCGTAACCCGCCACCCGAGGGCGCGGCACGGCTTCGTCGAACTGCTCGAAGGCCGTCTTGCGGTACGGGTTTTCCTTGTACCAATCCGAGAGCAGCGGCAATACGCTGCGCCGCACGGGGACGTAGTAGCTGGCTTTCGTCCAACTGACAATGTTTTCAGGGCGCATCAGGTGCTGCCAAAACGCCCACGCGCCCGCCTGCTCGTCTGCGCTCGAGTCGCGCATCACCACCAGTTGCGCCCCGCCGAACGGCACGACGTTGCGCGTGCCGCGTGGTAACGGCGCTGCGCCCAGTTCAAAAGCCACACTGAACGGCAGGATGTCCGGCCAGTTGGCGATGCTGGCGATGGCCATGAAGGCTTTGGTGCGAACGAAATTTAAAATGGCGAATTGCGCCTCGCCCAAGCTGCGCGGGATCGCGCTGCCCGATTTGACCGCATCGCGCAGGAACTCCAAGGCGTCCACGACCTCTTTGCTGGTGAAATTCGGTTTGCCGTCCGCCGTCACGACCTGCCCGCCACGCGACAGCACCATCTGCTCAAATTGCCACGAGTCGGCAATGGCGAGGAACCCTTTGGCGGTGCGGCTGGACAGCGCTTTGCTGACGCTGGCGAATTCCGCCCAAGTCGTCGGCGCTTTCAGGCCCTTGGCGCGAAACTGCGAGGCATTGAAAAACAGCACGGGTGTGCTGGCGTTCCACGGTAAACCGTAACGCTTGCCTTCATAAACGCCGTAATTCCACAGCGCCGGGAAGAAGTCTTTAGCAAAGGCTGGCTCGAGGGTTTTTTCAAACGCTGCTAGGTCAGCCAACGCCCCGTCTTCGGCTAGACGCGGGAAGAAACCGATCTCGGCTTGGAACAGCACCGGCGCGTTTTTGGCCCGCAGCGCCGCGATGATTTGCGTGTTGGCTTCCGGGTACGAACCGACCATTTTTGGGATGACCGTGTACTGATCCTGCGAGCGGTTGAAGCCGTCAACCAATGCGTTGAGGGTTTTCTCAGCGCCCGCCATCGAATGCCAGAACGTCACTGTCGTGCGAGCGCGTTGCGCTTGGGAAGCCAGCAATGTTCCCGTGGCGAGTGTCAGCGCAGTGAGCGCCAAAACGAATTTCTTCATGTCCCTAGCCTCCTGTGAACCCCGAACGCCGCTCGAGCCAACACGCGCTCGAGCGAGCCATTGATACGCTGCCATCGTGCGCGGTCTGTCAGCCTCGTTTTCAATTGGCACTGATGCCAGAAATTCTACACAAGATTCTCGAGCACCACCACCCAAGCTGCTCGAGCCGCACGGTTTTGGACTACAATTGCGGGTAGATGCTTGTCTCTGATTGGATGACGCCCGCACCGCTGACCGTTCCCCGCGATACGCCTGTGCTCGAGGCGTTGCGGCTTCTCAAATCGCGTGGTTTTCGGCGCTTGCCCGTCGTGGACGGCGCGGCACTGGTCGGGATTGTGACCGACAAAGACCTCAAAGACGCGATGCCGTCGAAAGCCACGACGCTTTCGATTTGGGAACTCAATTACCTGCTGGCCAAGCTGACCGTCAATGACGTCATGGCCAAGCCCGTCGTCACCTGCCGCAGCACCGACACCTTGGAGGCGGCTGCACTCATCATGCAAGACGCCAAAGTCGCGGGATTGCCCGTGCTGGATGTCGGCGGCGCTCTGATTGGCATTCTGACGATCACCGATGTGCTCGGCGCGTTCGTGCAAGTGCTCGGCTTAAAAGAGGGCGGCACGCGCTTGACCGTGGAGTTGCCCGATGTGCCGGGCAGCTTGGAGATCGCCGCCAAAGCCGTGCAACCCGCCAACATCGTTTCAATCGCCACGATCCGCCATTTGAACGGCAAGCGCCAAATTTTGATGCGGGCGAGCGGGGACAGTGCTGAGGCGATCACTGACCGTCTGAAAGCGGCTGGTTTCACGATCCTCGACGTGCAGTAACCATGCGTCACCTCTCGAGTCCTTACGGCGCGATTGAGGTCATCCCCTGCGGTGATCCTGCGCTGCTGTCCATCCTCGAGATCGACGCGACGCTGGACGTTTTTCGCTCACCCGACGCGCAGTTTGCGGCGCTGCTGAGCATCGCCCTCGATGCTGACGGTTGCGTCTGCTTCGCTCGGCTCGGGCATCGCCTGATCGGGTACGCGACCTTCCACCCGCCGGACGCCATCGAGCGCTGGAGCCAAGGGGTTGTGCCCGGCATCGTCGAACTCGGCGCGATTGAAACCAGCCGCCTGCACCGAGGGCGTCACCTCGCCCGGCATTTACTGGGGGCAGCCGTACAGACCGGACGCTTCGAGGATAAAATCTTAATCGCCACCCTGTACCAATGGCATTTCGATCTGGACGGCACAAATTTGACCGCGCACGCCTACCGCAAACTGCTCGAGCGGCTGTACGGCAGCGTTGGTTTTGAAATCATGAAAACCGATGATCCTGAAATCATGTATTACCCCGGCAACAGCCTGATGGCCAGAATCGGCGCGAGGGCCAGCTCCGCCCTGAAAACAGAGTTCGACCGTTTGCGCTGGCTCGAGACGGGACGCCCCCGGTGACCCGTACTGCTTTTATCTTTAACGCAGATGCCGTGCAATACGACCTCGGGCAGCATCACCCGTTCAAAGCCGTGCGTCCGGAACTCGTCAAGACCCTGCTCGAGGGTCACGCCGTGACCCTCGAGTTGACCCGCAGCCAGCCCGCGACCATAGAGGAAATCCGCCGCGTTCACTCGAGCGCGTATGTCAGTCGCGTGATTCGCGCCTCGAGCGGTGAACCTGTGCCAGACGCACTGCAATACGGGATTGGCACATCGGACACGCCGATTTTTGCGCGGATGCACGAGGCGACCGCTGGTGTCGCGGGCGCGACCTTGACCGCAGCGCGATTGGTCTCGAGCGGGACTGTGACGCGGGCGCTGAACATCGCGGGCGGCTTGCATCACGCGCAAGCTGGCATGGGCAGCGGATTCTGCGTTTACAACGACCTCTCGATTGCGATTGCCGATCTGGTCGGCAGCGGCTTACGCGTCGCGTATTTGGATGTCGACGCCCATCACGGCGACGGCGTGCAGTGGCTGCACTACGACGACCCTAATGTGCTGACGATCAGTCTGCACGAATCGGGGCGCTACCTTTTTCCCGGCACTGGCTCTACCCATGAACTCGGGCGCGGCGCTGGGCTAGGCTACAGCCTCAACCTGCCTTTGGAGCCGTACACCCAAGACGGCAGTTATCTGGACTCTCTGACCCGCATCCTCGAGCCAGCGCTCGCTTGGTTCAAGCCAGACGTGCTGGTGCTGCAAGGCGGCGCGGACTCGCACCAATTTGATCCGCTGGCGGATCTGAGCCTGACCACGCAAGGCTACGCGGCTGTCTACCGCCTCGCGGTGCAGATGGCGAATCAGTACGCGGGCGGGCGAATCATCGCCACGGGCGGCGGTGGTTACGCGACCTACACGGCCGTCCCTCGAGTCTGGGCTGAACTGTACGCCGCACTTGATGAAATCACGCTACCAGAAGCCGTGCCAGCCGCGTGGCTGGCGGCTTGGCAGCCGCAGAGCGATGCAGTGCTACCGCCGACGATGCGCGACGCGCCGATCGTCATCCCGCGCCAATTTGAAATCGAACGCAGCAACTCGAGCACCGTCAAGCAGTTGCTCGAGCTATGGCGCGGTGTCAGGCGTTAGATCTCGAGTTCAAGCGTTTTTTGGTGGGAATGATTGTTATGCCGTTGTAGGGGCGCAGCATGCTGCGCCCCTACGGGGAATGACGGCGATTGCTCGAGCCGAACGAGGTTTTCGGTGGAATCGGTTTTGTTGCCGTTGCACGGGGCTTGCAGTGGCAAGCCCCTACGGATTGAATAGTAGGGCAAACGCACCAACTCTCTCGAGTTAAAGAGTCCTTGCTGAACGCACGACGTTGAATCTGGGTTCGTTAAACCCTCGAGATTGGCACGCTAAATTCGTGTCGAAACGACGGCTGAGGAAACAAGGATTCTCGAGAG
>JANYHH010000042.1 GCA_025359505.1 Deinococcales bacterium | reverse complement strand
CTCTCGAGAATCCTTGTTTCCTCAGCCGTCGTTTCGACACGAATTTAGCGTGCCAATCTCGAGGGTTTAACGAACCCAGATTCAACGTCGTGCGTTCAGCAAGGACTCTTTAACTCGAGAGAGTTGGTGCGTTTGCCCTATATTACGGCAGGCTCGCGTTGACTTTCGCGCCTGCTCCAAGCGTTGACACGTACTCAAATTGCCCGCCACGGGCTTCGATCCGCTCGCGCATCTGCTGTAAGCCCAGCCCGCCGACGCTCGAGACCACGCCGGTCAGCTTGGCTGGGTCGAAACCCACGCCGTCGTCGGTGACGCTCAAGGACGTGCCGCTCGAGTTGGCGGACAGGTTGACGCTGACCTGCTTGGCGCGGCTGTGCTTGGCGATGTTGTTCAATGCTTCTTGCAAGATTCTGAACATCACCGCTTCGTTGGTTGGGGAAAGTTTCGGGTCGCCCGTAATCTCCAAGGTGGTTTTGACGCTGTTCTGCTCGCCGAAATCCTTGACGTACTGGCGCATCGTTTCCAAGAACCCTAGCCGCTCGAGGTTCAAGGGTCGCAATGCGAAAATGCTGCGCCGCACCTCTTTGATTTGCTCGCGCAAAGTGGTTTTGGCGCTGACCAGCTCGGTTCTGACCCGCTCTGGGTCGCGCTCGAGGATGCGCTCGGCGAGGTCGAGCTTCATCGCCGTGAACGCTAAGCTCTGCGCGATGCCGTCGTGAATCTCGCGGGCGATGCGGTTGCGCTCGTCGAAAATCGCCAGTTCCTCGCTGTACAAATATGCCCGTGCGTTCCTGACTGCCAGTGTCACCTGATTGGCCAGCAAGCCGAGCAGCGGCAACTCGCGCAAATCAAAGGCGTCACGGCTCGAGTCGGCCAGCACGATCACGCCGATCACTTCGTTTTCGCTGACCATCGGCAGCGCCAACACTGCCCTCGCGCCGCTCAGTACGGGATCGCCCGCTTCAAGGACGCGCACGGTTTCACCGTCGGCCGTTTGCAATACGGGCTGGGATTCCAGACCGCCGATCATCAGTGGCACGCGCTGCTGCGCGGCCAACTGCGCGAGGCTGCCCGCACTCGAGCCGTACTCGAGCGTGAACGGAGCGCCGTGCTCGAGGGTCGGTGCAGCGTGCGTTGGTTCAGTGTTCTCCTCGAGTCGCGCCGCTTGTTGATGGCCTTGCAGCGCCGCACCACCGCGCATGGTTTCGCCGGTCACATCGCGCCCCCACGCCAGCGCCAAGCGCCCGTCCTCGTCTGCCAAGTAAACGGCGCTAGAATCAGCCTTGACGCGCTCCTGAATCCTTGAGACCACGCCCTCGAGCAGGCGCTCCAGATTGCTTTCTGCGCGGATGCTTCTGTCGACTTCAAACAGCGTCAGCAGATCTCGGGTGCGGATGCTGGCGGCTTCGATCGCCACCGCTAGCTCACCGACCAGAATTTCCAGCAGCTCGCGGCTCTCGGTGCGCGGCATGCCGATGAAATACAAGTGAACAGCGCCGATGAAGCGCTCGCCCCAGCGCAGCGGCAGGCTCAGGCGGCTTTTCGCACCCGCGAAGCCAGATGGTCGCTCCAATGTTCCATACGCATCGCGCAGTGGCTCCAAGTCAGCCACCTCGAGCGGCAGCACGTCCAAGCCCACGCTGCGAATCACGCCGCCTTCCAGAGCGATTGCACCCGCGCTCGCGCCGACCGCTGCGGTCAGCCCGACAATCGCGGTTTCCAACACGCCGCTCAGATCGGTGGCTTCGGAGACGCTGCGCGTGACTTTCTGCACGGCCGCCAGTCGCGCATGGGATTCGGACAGCTCCAGAAACAAGTCGCGCAGGCCGCTCTCGGCGCGTTCGCGCTCGCGCACCTCCTGTCCGATCCAGCCCAGCACGAAATACGTCACCAATGGGCCGTTGATGCCGTAAAAAAGCAGTTGCGCCCAGAACGCCAGTTCTCGCGGCTCGAGCTGCGCCAGCAGCAGTTGATACGACACGACCACCGCGACGATCAGCAGCGGCAGCAGCGCTTGCACCATCCGCACGCGGCGGTACGAAGCGCCCGAGGCATCGCTGCCCGCGAATGGGAATTTGTCCAGCAGTCCCTTCAAGCGACTCGAGCGCGGCGCGTTCACGTCTGATTCTCCTCGGTTCTCGGGTACGGCACTGTACCCGGCACATCCAAGCCCCGCGCTTTGCGCGACGCCCACAAGCCTTGCGACAATAAGCCGCGTGTGAACGAGACATCGTGATGCGTCATGCCCGCCCTGTCCAGAAACATTCTGAAATGGCGAATCGCGTGATCCTGACGGTCGCTGTCGGTGTAGCCGACCTCCAACATGAACTCCAAAAGGTGCGCGTACATCCCCTCGAGATCGCCGCGACTGGCCGGTGCGTGGCGCTTGCCGGGCGGTAGCGTGGAGACCGGTTGCTCACGGACCAGCAGCAACTCGTAGACCACGACCTGCACGGCTTGGGCGAGGTTCAGACTCACGTAGCTCGCGTCGGTTGGAATGCGAATGAAGGCGTGACACAAATCAAGCTCGTCGTTGAACAGCCCGTGTTCCTCGCGCCCGAAAGCAATACCCGCTTTACGCTGCTCGAGCAGTGCGGGCATCAGTTCACGCGGCGTTTTGGGAAGCTGATGGTCGCGCCGATCCCGCGCGGTCGCACCGACAATGAACTCCAAATCATGCACGGCGTCCAGCATCGTCTCAAAAACCTGCGCGGACTCGAGCAGATCCACTGCGTGAACGGCCATTCTGTGCGCGTCTGCAAGCTTGCAGCGCGGCGCGACGATCCGCAAATCGCTCAAGCCAAAGTTTTTCATGGCTCGCGCCACACTGCCGATGTTGTCGGGGCCCTTCGGGCTGACGAGGACGATGCAGGGCTTGCCGACAGATGCGCTCACCCGCGCAGTTTACGCCTGCCGTGCGCTGCGGAAAAGCGGGACAGGCTGGCTCAGATTCGCTCGAGTCTCGCCAGACGGTGCGATTCCCCGAGCCGCACGGCACTTGACCGCTCGAGCTGCCCGAAAATGTGAAGACTATTTCTGTGGACTGATGATTGCTTCACGAGAACCGCTTATAATCCCCAATCGTGCATCCCGAACTCTTCAAATTGCCGGATAATTTCTTTATCCCGTTCCTCAGTGGTTTCTCGATCGCGTGGTACGGCGTGCTGATTACGATGGGCGTGCTGATCGGCGCGTGGCTGGCCAACCGCATGGCGGCGCGGCGCGGCCTCAACACGGATTTACTGTCCGACATGATTTTCTTCAGCGTGCTGTGGGGCGTGGTCGGCGCGAGGGTGCTGTACGTCGCCACGAGCTTTAGCCAGTTCAGGTTTTTGACTGGCGAGAGCATTTTTGACTGGCTGTTCAAGGTCGTCAACATCCGCGAGGGCGGTTTGTCGATTCACGGCGGCTTGCTGTTTGGGATCGCAGCGCTGGTTTATTACCAGCGGCGTTATAAAATTAATTTTTATCAATACGCTGACCTGTTTGTGCCGGGCGTCGCACTCGGCATCATCGGTGGGCGCTTGGGCAACTTCTTCAACGGAGCGGACACGATTGGGCGCTTTACCAATACGGGCGTCGGCTTCGTCTGGCCGTCATTTTCGGACAGCATCTTGGGAATTTTTAACGCGACCCGCAACTGGACGGGCATGCCGGGTTTGTGCAAACAACCTGACGGCGAAGCGATTGTCGCGCTGCTGTGCATCAACGGTGTACCCAGCCGCGGCCCGGTTCACCTGACCCAGATTTACGGCGTGTTTATCGGCGTGGCGCTGACGATCGCCTGTTTCTACTGGTTACGCAGCCGCCGTCCCGGATGGGCGTTCTGGCAATTCGTGCTGTGGTACAGCATTCTCAGGGCTGGCATTGAGGAAACGTTCAGGCTCAACCCGTTGACCGTGCGGCTGTGGGTGGACAACAATCTGGGGGTTGGACTGTTGACCTTCACGCAGATCATCAGCATCCCGCTGATTGCGATTGCGATCTGGCAGTTACAGCGCATCAAAAAGCAGCCGGAGCAACCGTGGAGTGACGGCGGACTAGCCGCCGTGCCTGTCAGTCCGCCGCTCAGTCCGCTGGTCTCGAGCGCCGAGGCGAAGTAACGTGGCTGGCTTGGCGGTCGTGATCCTCGCGGCGGGTCAGGGCACGCGCATGAAGTCGGCGCTGCCGAAAATGCTGCACGAAGTGGCGGGCAGACCGCTGTTGGGTCACGTCATCAAACGCGCTCAAGAACTCGAGCCGCAGCGCATTGTCGTCATCACGGGTCACGGTGCGGACGCAATTGAAGCGCACTTCAAAGACGCTGGCCTGCTGTTCGCACGGCAACTCGAGCAGCTTGGCACGGCGCACGCGTTCTTGTGCGCGGCAGCGGCGCTCGAGGGTCACACGGGCGACGTGATGGTGCTGTACGGGGATACGCCCGCCATACGCCATTCAACTTTGAAAGCAGCGCTCGAGGCTCATCGGCACGCGCAGGCGGGCATGACGGTCATCACGGGTGAACTGCCGGACGCGACGGGATACGGGCGAATCGTGCGCGATGCGAGCGGCGAGGTCGTGCGGATCGTCGAGCAAAAAGCCGCGTCGGAGATTGAGCTAAAACTGACCGAGTGGAACAGCGGTATGTACATCTTCGACTCGAGCGCTGTGGAGTTGGCCCGAGTCATCGGCAACAAAAACGCAGCGCACGAGTATTACCTGACCGATATTTTGGAGCTGTACCGCCAGCAAAATAAACGCGTTGTCGCGTTCAAAGCCGACTCTTCGGAATTGGAGGGTTGCAACGACCGCGTGCAGCTCGCCGCAGCGGATCGCACATTGCGTTTGCGTATCGGCGAAGCGCTGATGCGCGGTGGCGTGACGCTGCGCGACGCAGCCACGACCTTCGTGGACGACACCGTGCGAATCGAAGCTGACGTGATCCTCGAGCCGGGCGTAATTTTGCGCGGCGCAACGGTCATCGGGCGCGGCAGCGTGATCGGGGCGTACAGCCTCATCACCGATTGCCAACTGGCTGAAAACGTCACGATCAAGCCCCACAGCGTGCTCGAGGGTGCGCTGCTGGATCGCGGGGCGCAGGTCGGGCCGTTCGCTCGGATTCGGGCTGGCTCGAGGTTAGGCGTCAACGTTCACGTTGGGAATTTCGTCGAGGTCAAGAACAGCACCTTGCTCGAGGGTGCGAAAGCCGGGCATCTGGCGTACATCGGCGACGCCGACCTCGGGTGCGAGGTCAATTTCAGTGCGGGTGCGATCACTGCTAATTACGATGGCGTCCACAAGCACCGTACCGTGATCGGCGACGGCGCGTTCATCGGCACGAACGCCACATTGGTCGCACCGCTGACGATTCAGCAAGGCGCGTTCGTGGCAGCGGGCAGCACGATCACCACCGATCTGCCCGAGGGGGCGCTCGGCGTGACTCGAGCGCCGCAGAGAACCGTCGACGACTGGTCGGAGCGCTACTGGACGAAGAAATTAGCGGGCGCTAAGCCAAACAAAAATCCCGTCATCCAAAGTTGGCTCGAGGCACGTAAACCCAAGTGAGCGTGGGAACAAAGCCACTGCTTAGATCGTCTCATAGGTCACAACTTGCTCGAGGAGCGTTCAGCCAATCTTTAGAATCGGCAAGTAGAGTTTAGAAGACAATTGTCTGACGCTGACAAGCGCAGACTGTACGCAACAGTAAACGAAAGTGGAGGTATGTATGCCAAGTCTCGGGCCATTAGAAATCATCGTGATCCTGCTGCTCGCCCTCGTGTTCTTCGGAGCCAAACGTTTGCCTGAACTTGGCAAGGGTCTGGGTCAGGGCATCAGAGAGTTCAAAAAAGCCGGTAAGGACATCCGCAGTGAACTGGAAGACAGCTTCAAGGACGAACCAGCTCCCAAGCCAGTTCCCGTGTCCGCACCAGTTTCCAGCGAGCAAAAGCTCTAAGGCAACGCAGCGCTCGAGCGGTTTCTACAAACGCTCGAGCTAAATTTTAGCCAGATCTGTAAGTATGATTCGAGGCGTGAATGGCGCGTACACGACAACTCAAAGACAGCAGCTTTAAAGAAGCGCCGCTGATCGACCATCTCGAGGAGCTGCGCTGGCGGATCATCTGGGCGGTCGTCGCGTGGATCGCTGGCTCGGCCGTGACCTTCAACTTCCTGCCATTCGTCAGCGACCTATTAAGGCGTCCGCTCGAGGTTTACGCCAACGGACGCAATTTTGAATTGGTACAGTTACGGATTGCCGAGGGCTTTACAACCTCGTTCGTGATTGCTGCGGCTGGCGGACTCGTGTTGGGTATGCCGATCATTCTCTACCAGCTCTGGGCGTTCATCGCGCCGGGCTTGACCAGACGTGAGCGCGGCTACGCGATCCCATTTATTTTTGGCTCCTTGCTGGCTTTCACAGCGGGTTTGTCGTTCGCGTACTTCGTGGCTTTGCCCTTCGCGCTGCCGTTCCTGCTGTCGTTCTTCCCCGGTGTCAAGGTCTCATTGCAATTAGGCGATTACATCGGTGACATCATCACGCCGCTGGTGATGTTCGGCGTATTGTTCCAGTTGCCGGTGCTGATGTTCCTGCTGTCAAAAATAGGCATCATTACCGCGAAGTTTTACGCCGCACAGCGCCGCATCGCAGTTTTTGGCATTGTCGTGCTGGCGGCTGTCATCACCCCAACGGGCGATCCGGTCAACTTGGCTATTGCCGCTGTACCACTGATTCTGCTCTACGAAATTGGCATTGTGCTGGCGAGAATCGCTGAAAGTCAGAACTCGAGGGCTGCGAAACTCAGCGCTGCTGCCACGCCGACCGATGACGATTTCGACGATTGATGACGAGTCTCGAGCGTAAATTTTAGGTATCTTGGACTTCAGCCCGCTGAAGTCCATTTTTTATCCACAGGAGAACCCATGCAAACCGATTCCACGATCCTCGAGCTACGCCAAGCCGTCAACGCCGTCAACTTAGAGCTGCTGACCAAACTCAACGAACGCGCTGCGCTGGTCGCGCAGATCGGCGCTCGCCAGACCGAGCTGAGCATGGCGCACTTCGACCCGAAACGCGAATCGGAAATGCTCGAGTTGCTTGTATCTGCCAACGCCGGGCCGTTTTCGCAGGGCACGGTCAAGCAGCTTTTCAAGGAAATCTTCAAAGCCAGCCTCGACTTGGAGGAAAAGCAGGACAAACCCAAGCTCAAGTACAGCCGCAAAGCCCACCCGGAGAACACGACCGTCACCGTGGTCAGGGGTGACATCAGTGTAACGTTCGGCGGGGCGCACAAGGTGCTGATCGCCGGGCCGTGCAGCATCGAAAGCGCCGAGCAGATGGACGCGACCGCTGCCTTCGTCAAATCCCAAGGTGTGACCCTGATGCGCGGCGGCGCGTACAAGCCGCGCACCAGCCCTTACGGTTTTCAGGGCTTGGGTGTGGCGGGTTTGGAGATCGGCTCGAGTGCCGCCCGCAAGCACGGGCTGCTGTTTGTGGCTGAAGTGATGGATACGAGGGACGTCGAGATTGCCGCTCAGCACGCGGATATGTTGCAAGTTGGCACGCGCAACGCGCAGAACTTCGCGCTTTTAAAAGCCGTCGGGCAAGCGGGGAAACCCGTGCTCTTAAAGCGCGGCATGAGCAGCACGATCGAAGAGTGGTTGCTGACGGCTGAGTATATCCTTGCCGAAGGCAACGACAGAATAGTGCTGTGCGAGCGCGGCATTCGCACGTTTGAAAAATGGACGCGCAACACGCTGGACTTGAGCGCCGTCGCCGTTGCAAAATTAGAGACGCACCTGCCCGTGATCGTCGATGTCACGCACGCCGCTGGGCGCACCGATATCCTCACGCCGCTGGCTAAGGCGGCGCTGGCGGTCGGCGCGGACGGCGTGCATATTGAAGTCCACCCAGACCCGGCGACGGCGCTCAGCGACAACCAGCAGCAACTGGATTTTTCAGCCTTCGAGCGCTTCATCGCCGACATGGGGAACGTCTGGGGCTGAGGCTCGAGGAAGCTGCAATGCACAAGGTTTTGCCCTCTTTCGTGAAACGAGAGAGGGCCGCCGCGCTAGCGGCGGGGTGAGAGTGGCCACCAGTCAAGTCGAAATCACGGGACAGATACACTCTCATCGCTGTGAACTGATGCACGTGGGTTCACAGTGGCGAACCTTTACTCTATCCGCGCCGCCTCGAGCTTCGCGTCGTCCACAACAATCCCCAGCGCGTCCTCGAGATCGAAGTACCCGTTCTCAATACGTGGGACTCGAGTCGTGATGTCCTGCTCGAGTTTCAAAAAAAACGAGAGTTCCGATTGGTGCGTGACTTCAGCGTGGCTGGCCATGATGGCCGCATGGATCGTGCCGAGGGTCGTGCTGGCTTGCGAACCGATCATCACGCCTTTGCCCGCTGCGGCTGCCATTTGCATCATCCGTAAACTGTTGGTGAAGCCGTTGCGGGCGGTTTTCACATTGAGGATGTCAAAGGTTTCAAAGTCCAGTTCGCGCTCGAGGTCAAGCGGTGTGAAGCACGAATCGTCGGCGATGATCGGCAGAATCTGCTGTTTTCTCAAAGCCGCTCGAGCGCGAATGTTCCGCACGGGTAGCGGCTCTTCCACGTACAGCACGCCTGCCTCCCGCATCAACTCGAGCGCGAGTGGGGCGCTGTCGGCGCTCAGCGTTTCGTTGCTGTCTGCGTAAAGCTGAACCGCGCTGCCGAACTCGGTTCGCATTGCCGCGATCACCTCGAGATCGTGCTTGGTGTTGCGCCCGACCTTGACTTTCAGCACGCGCACGCCAGCGGCAATCACCCGCCGCGCCTCGAGCATCATGTTGGGGAGCGTGCCGATGCCTAAGATGTACGAGGCGAGAATCTGGCGCTGATTGCCGCCCAGCTCAGCCATCAGGCTCGAGCCTCGCATCTTCACGCGGGCGTCCCACAGCGCCATGTCCAGCGCTCCCTTGGCGCAATTGTTGTTCGGCACGCTGCTCAGTACATCGTGAATGCCAGCCGCATCCTCAATCTCCAATTCGCGTAAGCGCGGCTCGAGGTACTCAACAATGCCGCGAATGCCTTGAATCGTCTCGCCGTAAATGCTTGGTCGAGGAGGCGCTTCGGCCGTACCGAGCGTGCCATTGATCAGTGCGACCCGCACGAGGCAGTGCTCGGCCGCCGTGAGCCTCGAGTATTTGCCCCATGCCAGCTCGCCTTGCAGCGCCAAGCGGTACGGGATGACCTCGAGCGAACTGATCTTCACGCGTTCCACCACGCTACGGTGTTCATGTACGCCACCAAGTGGCGATGCGCTGCGCGATAACCTGAGCTGACTCGAGTGCGGTGTCGGCAACGACCGCTCTGTGGCTTGGTAAGCTTTTTAGAAAAGCATTAACGGTCACGGGATCGTAATGCTGACGCTCGGTGACGACGATGCTGACCTTCGCGGCGATCTCGCTGGGCGCTTGCGGCAATGCGGCGAGCTGGGCGAGTTGAGCGTGTGAAAACACCGCGTGAACACCGTCAATCGCATGCAGTAACTCTAAGGCGCTGGCGTCGCTGCTGCTCGAGTTGGTTTGCACAGTCTTTGTATGAACGGCATCAAACATATCCCCGCGCCCCAGTAGCCTCGAGACGCGCACGGTGTCTGGCGCGTCCAATGCCACGAAGCGAGCCAATGGGAAGGTGTCTACAGCGTGTGTGACCTCAGCTAAGCCGCGCAGTCCGTCGAACAGAATCGGTGGCTTTAA
Source organism: Deinococcales bacterium (assembly GCA_025359505.1). Lineage (GTDB taxonomy): Bacteria > Deinococcota > Deinococci > Deinococcales > JAAFIG01 > JANYHH01. Next base: position 29,861 of record JANYHH010000042.1, on the reverse strand, counting down.
CGCCACGCTGATCTGCTCGAGCGCCTGCGCCATGCCGCCCGGATGCGCCTTTCTGAACGCGGCCGTGCGCTCGAAGCGCTTGGCGCGGTCGCTGATCTGCTCGCCGTCAAAGATCACCGCGTCGGTGATTTCGCGGCGGTCGGGCAGCGCTTGAAACCCCAGCCCGAGCGTGTGCAGCGCCCCCAGCGCCCCCAGCGTCGTGCTTTTGCCCACGCCGGTCACGCCGACCAGCACCAGCATCGGTAGCTCGCGTAAAGCCTTGAAGCCGCTTTGGAGTGTCGTCCCGACCAACACCGAAGGCGTGAGCAGCATTTAATCGGCGCTTTTTGCGGGCGCGACGCTTGGCGCGGGGGTTGCGGCTGGACTCGAGGCTTCCTTAGTGGGTGCGGCTGTGGTGTTCGCCTCAGCACTGGCGGTTGGACTCGAGGATTCGGCTTTGGATTCACTGGCTTTCGCGTCACCTGCGGGCGCAACCTTAGGTTCCTTACTCGCGCTGCCCTTGGAATCGTTGGCGTAAAAGCCGCTGCCCTTGAACGAGATCGCTGGGCGACCGATCAGCCGCTTGACGGGTTCGTTGGTCTCCGGGTGATGGGTCAGGGCGGCTTCCGTGATGCGCTGCTCGAGTTCAAAGGTGACACCCGTGGTTAATCCTTGGTAAACGTACTTCGGCATGACTCAGAGTGTACCGCGCAGCCGCGTTGAAGCAACAGGCGCTCAAGTCTACGAGGCTCGAGCCGCGTTGTTGGATACGCGGCTTGCGCTGCGGTGTTTAGACCAAGTACGCGCTCATGATCTGATTAGAATGCAATGGATGTCAGCAACGCACGCGCTCGAAGACTTACAGGCCGCACCCGAGGTGCTTGGGTTGCAGCTCGAGCCAGTGTTGCTGTTGACGCAGCAATTGCTGCGTGCGGAATCAGCCTTTCTTTACGTTGTCGAAGGTAAGCAACTGCGACTGGTCGCGTCGAGCGGGCCGCATTCCCTGCCGCCATATTTGCAACTGGGTGAGCAACTGCCCGGACAAGTCTGGGAGAGCGCGGTATCGCAGAGCAGCAATCAACTCTGGCTCGAGGCCATCGGTATGCTCGCCTCGCCGCTGCAAGCGCTGGGCAGTGTGGCTGGCGTGATCGGCGTGTCTTACCAAGCCAGCAACGCCGATCCAGCCTCGCTGTCCTTACTGGAGCATTTCGCGGCTCTGGCGCTGATGACCTTGGAGCACGCTGCGTACCGCGATTCGCTCCACACCCAAGCGCAAGCGCACGTCGCGGCCGTTCAGCATTTGGAAGTCTCGAGCGCCAAGCTGAAGCTCTTTGAGCTGGCGCTCAGCAGCGCCAACGAAGCCATCATCATCACCGAGGTCGGCCGCGACGGCGATATCTGGACGGATGACGACGCCCGCATCATCTACGTCAATCACGCGTTTGAACGGTTGATGGGCTTCGCCGCGTCCGCGATCACCGCGCAACATCCGAGCATCTTGGGTGGGGCCGAAACCGATCTCGAGGCGCGACGCAACTTGCGGCGCAAGATCAAACGCGGCGAAAGCCCAGAGGTCGAGGTGCTCGAGACTCGCGGTGACGGTTCGACGATCTGGGTGGAACTCAGCGTCGTGCCGCTGCTGAGCGCCAGTGGCACGGTCACGCACCGCATTTCGACGCGGCGCGACATTACTCAAGTCAAGCGCAGCCTGCTACTGGAAAGCGATCGCAACCGCGTGCTCGAGCTGCTGGTCGGCGGGGCGACGCTGACGCAGACCTTTGATGCGCTCTCCTTACTGTTGCACAACCAGTTCCCAGAAGCGCACGCGCTGCTGTTCCTGCGCTCGGATGACTCGCTGTCCATCGCGCACGGCACAGATCTGAATTTGGAAACCAAGGGCGTGCTGACTGGACTACCACTCGAGTTCGGCAATGGCTCGGCTGCTTTTTCTGTTTGGCAAGGCGTGCCGGTCGTGACCGAAGACGTGCAGAGCGATCCAGTCTGGGCGCGGCTCTCGCGCTTCGCCGCTTCGCAAGGCATTAAAAGCGCGTGGGCCACGCCGATCATTCAGCACGACGACTCAGCCGCGCTCGGTGCGCTCGAGTTGCAGTTCAAAACTTCCAAACGTGCGACCGGCGCTGACTTGGAGCGCTTTGCGAACATCGCCAAGCTCGCGGCCGCCGTGATCGAGCGCACGCAACTGGCGGAGCGCTTGGAGCGCCAAAGTACCCGCGACGGGTTGACGGGCCTCGCCAACCGCTTCGCCTTAGAGCTGAGCTTGGAAAAAAGCCTTCATGAATATCAGGGGCGCGGGACGCAACTGGCGCTGTTGCAGATCGACTTGGACGGCTTCAGGCAATTCAACGACACGCTTGGACACGCTGTTGGGGATGAGTTGCTGGTCGCCGTGGCTGAGCGCTGGCTGCCGCTGTTGCCCAGCAAAGACATCCTCGCCCGCATGGGTGGCGACGAATTCGGATTGATCGTCCATCATCTGGACAATGCCACCGAAGCGGCCACGCTCGCCAAGCAACTGCTCGAGGCGATTCAACGCCCGTTTGAATTGCGCGGCTTAGAACTTTTTTTAGGCGCGAGCATTGGTTTTGCGATGTACCCCGAGGACGGCGAGGACGCCGCGACGCTGATCCGCCACGCGAACACCGCGATGAACGTTGTCAAACGCCAAGGCAAGAACGACGCGCAGCGCTTTAGATCGCAGATGAACACCGCTGCCTTTGAGCGCTTGGAACTCGAGGTGGCCCTGCGCCGCGCTTTGGAGCGCGACGAACTCGAGGTTTATTACCAGCCGCAGGTCAACAACGCGGGCGTGGTCGTCAGCGTAGAGGCGCTGACCTACTGGAATCACCCGACGCAGGGCGTGGTCGGGCCAGCAAGGTTTATTCCGATTGCCGAGGAGAGCGGGCTGATCGTGCCGCTCGGCGCGTGGGTGCTGGCTAAATCCTGCGCCCAGATTTACCGTTGGCGGCGCGAGGGGCTAAACGTGTCACTAGCGGTCAACATGAACGTCCAGCAGTTTTTGCGTTCCGACTTCGCGGATGTCGTCGCGGCGACGCTCAAAGCATCAGGTCTCGAGGCGCGGTTTTTGGAGCTTGAACTGACCGAGAGTGCGCTGATGCACGACCTGACACTGGCGGTGGAGCGCTTGATGGCGCTGCGGCGCTTGGGTGTCAGGGTTTCGATCGACGATTTCGGCACGGGCTATTCCAGTTTGTCGTACCTGCAAAAACTGCCGGTCAACGCCGTCAAGATCGACCGCAGCTTCGTGTCGCACCTAGAACCCAACGCGCCCGGTTGGAACATGGTCAACCTGATTGTGATGCTGGCCCGTCACCTGCGCTTGGGTGTGGTGGCCGAAGGCGTGGAAACCTCAGCCCAATTCGAGGCGCTGCGTGACCTCGCGGTGGATCGCTCGCAAGGCTACCTGTTCGCCCGTCCGACGCCAGCCGCGCTGCTTTACCCGCGCCTACGGGCCGGTTATCCGACGACGAACTGAGCTGATTGCTCGAGCCAGCCAGAGTTGTGCCGCTCGAAGCGTGAAAAGCAGGCGAAGGTTGAAAGCAAGTCCGCTCGAAATAGGAGTTCAGTCAGTTGTTAGAGCGAATCTCGAGCAACGCTGCTCAGCGCGTGACTTTACGTTCTCGGTCACACTCGAAAAAATGCGCTCGGCACGCGAAAACCTCGAGTGATCTCGCACGACCATCAACACTTCTTCAGACCAGCAACTCGAGCCTCAACCCCTGAACTCGAGCGCGTGCTCCAGTCCGAACAGCACGCGCCCTGCGCCCTCGGCCAGCGCCTCGAGTTCCAGTTCACCCGGCACGACGATGATCGGCGCGATCCAGCCGAGCTTCGCTTCTAGACGCTGCACAAGGCTGGCCCAGCGGGCCGTGCCGCCGGTGATCGCAATCGCGTGCGGACGCCCAGCGACTGTGCTGTACGCGCCGATGGACTTGGCAATCTGATGAATGAAGGCTTTGACGGTCAGTTCAACCACGCCGTCGTCGTCCTCACGCGCCTCGAGCAGTTGCAGGTCGCTCGTGCCGACCAGACCCTGAAAGCCGCTCTCGCGGGTCAACTGCTGCACCAGCAAGTCACGCGGCAAGCTGTACGCCAAATCCAGCAGCCCCTCGAGCGGCACGGTTCCGGCCCGTTGCGGTGAGAACGGGCCCTCGTCCAGCAGCGCTCCCGAGGTGTCGGCCGCAATGCCGCGATCAAAGGTCGTGACGCTGACCCCACCGCCGAGATGCGCGACGACGATCACCGCGTCTTCAAAGCGCTTGCCGACCTCGAGCGCCGCCCGCCTTGCCACAGCCCGGGCGTTCAGCGCGTGAAAACGGCTGCGGCGCTTGACGCCCGGCACGCCGGAGATTCGCGCCTCGGGCAGCAACTCGTCGACCGTCGGCGGGTCGACGATGAACGCGGGCACGCCACCAAACCGCTCCGCCCACTCGAGCGCCAAGCCCGCGCCGAAATTGGCGCTGTGAACCCCAAATTTGCCCGATTCGCTGCGCTCCACCAAATCTGTTGTGACGCGGTACGTGCCGGCCGCGACCGGCCCGATCAATCCGCCCCGCGCTGCAATCGCATCGGGGCGCGGCCAGCGCTGGCTGAGTTCCCCGATCTGTGCGCGGATTAGCGTTAACGCCGCCGCATCCAAGCCCACCGGGACTTGCGGTGCGCTGCCATCCATCGAGGTCGCCAGCAGCGCTTTAGAGTTGTTGCGAGGCGTCATCGTCGGGTGTTGCAACTCGACTTTTTCGACGAAGGCGCTGACGCCCTTAGGCGTTTCGACGACGGTGGCCAACCCGAGTTTCGTCGAGGTCGAACCGGGGTTGATGACGTAAACGATCATGCGGCTCTAATCTACCATCTCATCAAAGCGATTTCGTCCTTTGATCGCGGGGCGGTTCAGTTCGGATGCTCGAGCAGCATCAAGCGCAGCGCCAGCAGCACCATGACGCTTGCCAGAAACCAGCTTTGCACCCGCGCTGTTCGCGGATAGCGCGTCAACCAGTGCCCGATCACGCCACTGAACACCCCGAGGCTCGAGTGAAACGCCAGCGAGATCGCGGTCAGCACGAAGCCGAGGGTCAGCAGTTGCAAACCGACTGACCCCCTTGCTGCGCTGGCAAATTGCGGTAGGAACAGCATGAAAAACAACAGCGCTTTGGGGTTCAGTAAGCTGTTGAGCAGAGCGCGTCTGAAAATCTCGAGCGTGGGGATGTTCGCGCCGCTGCTGAGCTTGAGTTGCCCCTTTGAGCGAATCGCCTGCAACGCCAGCCACAGCAAGTACAGCGCCCCAGCGACGCGCAGAACGTCGAACGCCGCGGGCAGCGCCGCGATCAGCGCCGTGACACCTGTCGCCGTCAACACCGTCAGCACAATGTCTGCCACGACGATCCCAAACGCCGCTGCCAGTCCGCCCCTCGAGCCGTGCGCGATGCCGTGCGACAGCACGAACATCATGTTCGGGCCCGGCGATAGGAACAGCAGCAGCACTGCGCCCGCGAACGCCAGCAATGTGCCTGAGTCAATCATCGGCGCGATCTCGAGCCGTGACGTGCTGGACACCGCCATCGCCGTAGGAGCGAATCACCTGAGAGATCACGACCTGAAAACCACTGTACCAGCGCTGATATTGACGCTTGGCTTGGAGATGCTTGGGGTGCGATGAAAATGCCCGCAACGTCTCGAGGTCAGCCCAGTAATACGTGGCGTTGCGGGTCGCGCCGTCGGCGCTGATCCAGCTTTCACTGCCGAGGAAGCCATTCGAGGCTCGAGCAATTTCATCGATCGTATCGTTCAGTGCGTGAAAATCGGCGTCGTACTCGCCCGCTTGATAGATGAATGCGGCGCTGAACATGATTTAGTGCCGAACCCGCGTGAAGCGGCTCAGCAGCGCCACGCAGACCATGAAACCGCCTGCCGCCAACGTCACCGGATCAAGGTGTTCGCCGAGCAGCAAGCCAGACCACAGCAGCGTCAGCGGCGTCTGCGCGAGTTGCACCTGCCCGGTCTTGGCGATGCTGCCCATGCTCAGCCCCTTGTACCACGCGAAAAACCCGAGGTACATGCTAAAAACACTGACGTACAAAAACGCCAGCCACCCCAGCGGCGTTGGCGCAAAAGGGTGCGTGGATAGCGCAATCGGCAGCGTCGCAACCATCATCGGTGCAGCGAAAATCAGCGCCCAACTGATCACGCGCCAACCCTCGAGTTCGCGCGATAAACGCCCGCCCTCGGCGTAACCAATTGCCGCCAGAAAGACCGCTGCCAGCATCAGCAGATCACCGGGCTGCAAGTGACCCGCGCCTCTCGAGATACCGTACAGTACGGCGGCGATCACGCCCGCCGCGCAGACGATCCAGAACGTCCACTGCGGGCGCTCGCGGGTGAAAATCACGGCCGCGACCGCGCTGGCGGCGGGCAACAACCCGTTAATCACGCTGCCGTGACTGGCGTCGACGAATTGCAACGCGATGCTCGAGAACACTGGAAAGCCGAAGACCACGCCAAACGCGACCAGCGCCAGTCCGCGCCAATGCTTACGCTCTGGAAACTTTTCGCGCCGCAGGTACAGCACAGTTCCCGCGATGGCAGCGGCGATGATGGCGCGACCAATGCCAATCGTGAACCCGCCAATCTCGGGTGCCGCGATGCGCGTCAACGGCAAGGTAAACGAGAAGATCAGCACACCAAGAAACGCCCACAGCGCCGCCTGCGTCTCGAGCGACAGTGTTACTCGTTTACTTGCAGTGGCGTTACTCTCAAGCTTCATGTATCATCGTAACACCATGCCCCGAGCTACCGCAAGTCAAACCGCTGAACAAGCTTTTTCACAGCAGTTTGAGCGTGATTTTATAAAGGCTTCGAGCCAACACGATTTACTTCCCAGCGTGCGACAACTCAGCCAGCGTTATCGCATTTCACCAGTCACCGTGACTCGAGGCTTGAAGCGTTTGGTGGAAGCGGGTCGGATCGTCACCAAGTCTGGCGTCGGAACGTTCGTGGCGGCTGCGATAACCACACCTCGAGCACCAAACACTTCGTGGCAGAGCCTCGCGCTCGGCGCTCGAGCCGCACAGGGCGAAGAGACGCAGATGTTGCTGCGGATGCCTGCCGCCGAGGTGATCGGACTCAGCAGCGGCTACCCAGACGAGCGCCTGCAACCGCACGCGCTCTTGAACAAAGCCGCCAGTCACGCATTGCGCCGCCCTGAGGCGTGGACGCGCAGCCCCGCTGCTGGTCTCGAGCCATTGCGGGCGTGGTTCGCCAAGGAACTCAGCCCAGACTTCAGCGCCAACGACGTGCTGATCGCGCCCGGTGGTCAATCAGCCGTGGCGATCTGCTTGCGGGCGCTCGTGCCCCCAAACGGTCACCTGATCCTCGAGACGCCAACGTACTTCGGCGCTCTGGCCGTCGCCCGCTCAGCCGGTTTCGCACTGACGCCCGTGCCGATGGACTCAAGCGGCGTGCGCCCAGACTGGCTCGAGGCAGCGTTTAAGAGCAGTGGCGCTAGGGTTGCGTATCTGCAACCGAACCACCACAACCCGACCGGCATCACGCTGGCGCATGACCGCCGCAAAGCATTGCTCGAGGTCGCCGCGAAATACAACGCGTTTTTAATCGAAGACGATTACGCCCACGATTTCACGCTCACTGGCGCGAAGCCGCGCCCGCTTGTGCTGGACGACACCGACGGGCGAGTGATCTACATTCGCAGCCTGACCAAATCCAGCGCTCCAAGCCTGCGCGTCGCCGCGATCATCGCTCGAGGCCCCGCGCTCGAGCGGTTGCGGGCACAACTGGCGATAGGGGAGATGTTCACGCCGCAGATGTTGCAACTGACCGCGCTCGAGCTGATCGGTAGTCCAAGTCATGCGCGACACTTAAAACTCCTACGCCAAACCTTGCTCACCCGCCGCGATGCGCTGCTGCACGCCCTCGAGACGCACGGCTTCACCGCGCCAGTTGTCCCCAACGGCGGCTTCGGGCTGTGGCAACCGCTGCCCAGCGACGACCTCGAGTTCGCAGCGCTCGCCTTGCAACGCGGCGTGCAAATCTCGAGCGGCAGCGCTTGGTTTCCCGCTGAGAAAAACGGCGATTACGCACGGCTGAGCTTCGCGGCCAGCGATGAAGCGCAGTTGCTCGAGGCGGTGCGGCGGTTATCAGCCGTGCGGGATGGATTGGCTCGAGGGTGAAGTGTCACAGATTCGGTTTTGCGCTGGAACTGTTACAGCGTGTTTATGGCGTCTCGAGCGAAGAAAAGTGCCGAATCGACCGATTCAAACTGTGACATTAAATTGCGCCTCGAGCTACCTAGCACCGCCGCTATTTTCTAGCTTTTCGCTCAATCATCGTTCCCAAAAAGCGCTGGTTGCTCCAGTTCAATCTGTGGATCCTCGGTCATCCCCGTCGTTCGAGCAGCAGCCGTAACCTCTGCCCAGCTTTTGAAGTACGCGTCAAAATACCGAAGCGAATACGTGGAATGCGTTGCCACCTCATCACGGGTCGGAATGCGCCCCAAACCCTGCGTAATGCGCTTGACCTCGAGTTGCAGCGTTTTTTTACTGACCTCGTAGCGCTGCGGTTTCACTCTCGTAACGAGGTTGTTCTTCGTAGAGGGCACGTGATCGTTTTTTCTGAACGGATCTATTCCTATCTCGAGTTCCGCGTGCCGTTGCCTTGCCAACTCGTGATAAGTTTCGGAGAGTTCGATGCCGATGTAGCGCCGCTTGAGTTGTGCCGCGACAAGGGTTGTCGTACCCGCGCCGTTAAACGGATCGAGCACGAGTTCGTCTACCACGGTGAATGCTTCGATCAAGCGAGCCATCAGTGCGGGCGGTAGCTGACACGGATGATCCACACGCCTCGAGTTGTGCTTGACGCGGTGGATGTCTGCCCAGAGGTCTGTCAGCGAACTGCGGTCAGTCAGTTCATGTCGGTTGCGGCGTTGAATGCAAGGCGCTCGCAGACAGTAACCTTCCTCGAGTGGCTCGAGCGAATGAGAGGAATTAACAGGCAAGGCTCGAGGTTCGCCTTTCGAGAAGCACAAAATCCCGTAATGTGCGGGCATAATCATTCGCACGGGTAAACTCAGCCCCTCCCACGCAATCCAGTTCTGGAAGCGCAAACCCGGCAGGTTGGTGAGTCGCGTGAAGTGGCGAACTGTCCACAGTGGGATGTTCAGCACGGCTAGCGTCCGACCCGGTTTGAGTACCCGCGCCAGTTCGCTCAACCAGCGGTCACACCACGCGAAATAATCGCAGATTTCAAGTGCGTCATCCCAGCGGTCATAGCGTTTCTTGAGATTGTACGGTGGATCAGCGAAGCAAAAGTCCACGCTGTTGTCTGGCATGAGCGCCAGTTCTTCGAGGCAATCCCTGTTTCTCAAACTAGCCGCTAATGGGGCTGAGTGAACATGGCTATGCGCCACGGGTTCAGCGGGAACGACTTGTGTCAAGTCAGCGTGCCAGTCGTGTAAGACCAACGCCTCGTGGGGATCAAGCCCGAAGAGGTCTTGAAGGCGGTCGATCACAGCGCTTACGTCACTTGCTATGTCCACTGTGATATCGCGCCAGACATCAGACATCAACGTGCCGTACTCGTGATACGTGTGTTTCTTACCGCCGTAATCCTTCGTGGTCTTCCCACACGCTGGGCAATACGAGTAACCAACACGGGTTTTGGTGTGACGCAACGCGCCGCGATATTTGGAGAAAATCAGCAGCGCCGCGTGCTGCTCTGGTAAGCGCCCGATTGAAATTGTGATTTGCGAGGTTTTGACCGCAATCCAAAGTTGAAGTTGAAGGTCACGCTCGAGATCAGGAAGCAGCATCGCAGCCGCCTGCGGTGTGGTCAGCACCGCGACCACTGCTTGTTCGCCAAGTGTTTCTACAGTCTTGTGTACACGCTTGAGCGCGACCGCACTGGGACGCGCCCCAAGCCAAAACAAATGCACATCATTCCCGCCGAGGACGCCTTGTAGACGCAACTCGAGGCGACGTGCGTTTTCACTGCGGTGACTCATCGTTTTGATTCCTGCTCGAGCATGAACTGCGCGAGGTGGGCTATTTCAGATTCTGAGAACGCCACGGTGCAATCGCTGTACTGGCAAATCGCGCTGGACGCAGCGGCGCGGACATCAATGTTACCCGCACCGTCGAGCACGTAAGTGATGTGATGCCCCGCTGCGTGAACCGTTCGCTGACGAGCCTGCGCCTGTGCAGACTTGCGCTCGATCACGCTGTTCGTCGTGAATTGAAAACTGACTTCAACCCCAAATCGCAACCCGGACGGGGCACGGACTGTAATATCGAAGGTCGAATCCGTCTTCCCTTCATTGTGACTGACACCCGCAATCGTGCCATTCAAGCGAAGTTCCCAATCGGCGGGTAAATGAGTTTTCAGAACATCTAAAACGTACTTCTGCGCGTGCTGCCCTAACGCATTGGAGTCAGCCCCGCCGAGTTGCCGACTGATGCGGATATAGCTTTGACGCACGAACTGCTCGAGTTCAGCGGGTTGACCGATGAACCCACCCAGCACGCACTTTGTACGCACGTCGCTTGGCAGGGCGTTGTTGATGCTTTGCGCCCCGAAAAGAATCAGCATCAATACGTCTTGCATTTTCTTGTCCAGTGCGATGGGCTTCAAGATGATGTTTGGGCCATCAACTCTCAAAGCAGAGTTCGTCAGGCTTTTCGCACGCAAACCATCTGATAACGCGTAACTGTACGGATCACCCTGCCAGACGTACTCGAGGACACCATCGTTGAGGTAGTCCTCTACTGGAGCAATTTTGTTGAGGGCTTCACCCCCCAAATCCGAGAGCACCATGACGTGCTTGAGGAACAAGTTGCCGGGCAATCTTGAGAGCGGCAACGCCTCAATCCACGCTTCGGGGTGAGCATCCGCCATTTTGAGTAGGCTCAAAAACTTTTCTTGCGTCTCGAGCAGCACTGGTAAAACGCTTTCGGCAGCGGTGCGTGTTTTAAGTTCGTCTGGCCAAAACCGGACTGCTTTGACGCGCAATTCTTCAAGCGTTCGTTTGTACTCACTCATTTCATGGCGACTTTAACAAATCCAAATCGAACTCGTCGCAGAGGAAACGGCAAAACGGACAGCAACCTTTGCGAATTCTGGGGTTTAAAGGTTAGTCGTCCCCACTCGCTGCCACCCCAGCCCGGCTCGAGCCAACCACGACCCGCCCGCGCTGCATGTTCTCGAGCATCAACTCTGCCACGTCCCTGACTTGCACGCCGCTGTCCTGCGCGGCTCCGGTGCTTTGCAGCATACTCTTGCAGAACGGGCAACCGACCGCAACGGTTTTCACCGCTTCGCTCGAGACGGTGGCGTTGATTTCATTCATTCGGTTGTCGCTGATTTTCGCGTCACCCGCTTCCTCTTCCTTCCAGAACTGCCCGCCGCCCGCGCCGCAGCAAAAGCTTTTCTCGCGGCTGCGCTCGAGTTCTAGGATGTCGTAGCCCATCGTGGTGATGAGGTCTCGAGGAGCGTCGTACACGCCGTTGTGCCGTCCCAAATAGCAGGGATCGTGGTACGTGATGCCGCCCGAACCGAACTCGAGGGCGCTCAGGCGTTTATCGCTGACCAGCGTCTCGAGGTACGTGGTGTGGTGCATCACTGCGTAATTGCCGCCGAATTGCGGGTACTCGTTGCCGATCGTGTTCATGCAGTGCGGGCAGGTGGCGACGATCAGCTTGGGGTTGACGGCGTTCAGCGTCGCCACGTTAGTGTTGGCGAGTTCTTGATACAGGTACTCGTTGCCCGTGCGCCGCGCCGTGTCGCCGGTGCAGCTCTCACTCTTGCCCAGCACCGCGTAATTGACCCCCGCCGCCTCCATGAGTTGCACGAAGCTCCGTGAGACTTTCTGGGCGCTCGGGTCGTAACTGGCGGCGCAACCGACCCAGTACAGCACGTCGGGATTCGGGTTTTCATTGATCGTCGGGACGTTTAAACCTTCCGCCCAGTCCATGCGCTTGTCCGCGCCGATGCCCCACGGGTTGCCGTGGCGCTCCATGCCGTTAAATACAGCTTGCAGTTGCTTCGGAAATTCGCCCGCCATCATCACGCGCTCGCGGCGAATGTCGATCAAGTCGAGCATCTGCTCGTCCTGCGTCGGGCAGACCTCCATGCACGCGCCGCAGGTCGTGCACGCCCACAGGGACTCGACATTCAATGCGAACTCGAGCAGCGGTCGCGGACTGGGCGAACCTTCAAGGAAGCTGGGGCGCAGCTCCAAAACGCCGCCGATCAGCGAGTTCAGCTCCATGCGTTTGTTGATTTCATACGCCGCTGGGCTGAGCGCTTTGCCGGTCGCGGTCGCTGGGCAGGCGTCTTGGCAGCGGTTGCACTGGATGCAGGCGTAAGCGTCCAGCAGGCGCTTACTGGTCAAATCCTCGAGCTTGAACGCGCCGATTTTCGGATTGTCCGATTCCAGCGTCTCGAGGTTGACGAATGGGATCACGCCACTGCCGAGTGCTTCGCCGTTCTTGCGCCGCTCGAGCGCGTAATTGACGGTGATGCTGAAAATGTGGATGTGCTTGGAGCGGGCGAAGTACGGCAAAAAGACGAGGATGCTGCCCAGTGCGCCCCAGAATGACACGTGCCGTCCGATCTGTAGGCTCGAGGCGCTGGGGCCCGCGCCGTTGATGATCGCGGCGACGAGGCTGGCGAACGGTTGGAACAGGTCGCCGCCGTCCTCGAGCACCTTGAAGCCCTGCCCGAACAGTCGCATGCCGACGTGGAAGGTGATGAACGCAGTAACGATGGCGCTGTCGGTTGGAATTTTGCCGTTCTTAATCGCCTCGTGCACTAACGTGCGCGGGTTGAACGCGAAGGCTCGAGCGCCGTCTCTCGAGAAGAACCGTCTGATCCATAGCCCGAGCAAGCCAAACAGAATCGCCCCGGTCAGCAAGTCCGCGCTGAGGTTGTACAGAGCGCCGTACCACGTGTTCGATCCAACGTGAAACCCAAAGAACGCCTCGAGTGCGTCGACGGCGTTGACGAGCAGGTAAAAGGTGAAGCCAGCAAAGACTCCAAGATGTAAGGTACTGATCCACACGCGATCTCGGAAGACTCGAGTCTGGGTCAGCGTCAGCCACAGTGCCGCGCCGATGCGGTTTGGCAGGTTGTCGGTGCGGTCTTCGGTGTCGCGTGCGCCGCGCTGAATAGCAACATAGATTCTCGAGAAGTAGATCAGCGCCCAGCTTCCGAAGAACCCAGCCATCGCAATAAAAAGAATTTTCTCGAAGGTACTCAGTTCAAACATGGCGCTCCTTTGCGGGTCTGCGCTGATTTTAACAGGCTGACTTGCGGGCGTTGCGGTCTCGAGCGTGGGATTTGGGAGGGCTTAGCGGTGCTCGAGCGTTGATAATTTATTGGCTGTTTGAGCGATGATCCGTGGTGAGGGCGAGGCTCGCCTCGCCGCTACGATGTTGCCCGAGTTTGATCGCAGCGGCTCGAAGCTTGACAAATTTCGGTTTGTTTACATAATGTATACTAAGTTAGCGAATAGCTAATAATATCGGAGGTAATCATGAGGGCGTTGGTCACGGGCAGCACCGGAATGTTGGGTCACAACCTCGTGCGTCACCTGCTCGAGATGGGCTGGGAAGTCAGGGCGCTCGTGCGCTCAGCCGCCAAAGCGAAGACGTTGTTCCAAGGCTTATCGCTCACAACCGTGCAGGGTGACATGGAAAACGTTGCGGGCTTCACGGTAGCGCTCGAGGGGGTCGATGCGGTCTTTCACACCGCCGCGTTTTTCAGAGAGTATTACCAACCCGGCGATCACTGGGCGGCGATGAAACGCATCAACATTGACGCGACCCTCGAGTTGATCGAAGCCGCAGAGCGTGCAGGCGTGACGACGTTCGTTCACACCTCCTCGAGCGGCACGATTGGAAACCAACACGGCTCGAGCGGAAACCAACACGGCTCGAGCGGAACGGAGGACACACCCGCCGACGCGAGGCAACTCCAAAACCTGTATTTCAAATCTAAAGTCGAGGGTGACGCCGCTATTTCAACTTGGCTCGAGTCTACGCCGCGTCGCATGAAACTGGTAACGATCCTGCCCGGTTGGATGATCGCCCCTCGAGACGCCGCGCCGACCTCGGCAGGTGAGCTGATCCTCAATCTGATTCACGGCAAGATTCCCGGCATCATGGACGCGGGGACGAGTACCGTGGATGCAAGGGATGTCGCGGTGGCGATGCTCAGTGCAGTCACAAAGGGACGCAGCGGCGAGCGCTACATCGTCGCTGGGCGCTTGGTGTTGTTCAAGGACTTATTCAAAGGCGTGACTGACGCGGCGAACGTGCGGATGCCAAGCTTCATGATGCCGAACTGGTTGGTGCTGACGGTCGCCGCGCTCGATACGTGGCGGGCGCACATCACCAACACCGCGCCGACGATGCCGCTCGAGGGGGTCAGAACGCTGTTGCCAAAACACACGGTCAGCAGCGCCAAAGCGATCAGCGAACTCGGCGCGAGTTTCAGACCGATTGGTGACACGCTGCGCGATACCGTGCAGTGGTACGCGGACAACGGCTACCTCAAGCGCTCGAGCAAGGCGTGATAATTTACTCGAGTGACACGAATCTCGAGCCTGAATGCCCAAGGCGCTGTTCAGCGGCTCGAGGCACTGATCGCACTGCTGACTGATGCCGTGCAAAGCGGCGCGAGCGTCGGATTCGTTCAACTGCTCGAGAAGTTAGAAGCGCAAACGTACTGGCACGGCGTGATCGCCGATGTGAAACGCGACTCGAGGGTGCTGCTGATCGCCGAACTGGACGGCACGGTCGTCGGCACGGGGCAACTGATTCTGGAATCTCGAGCCAACGCGAGCCACCGCGCCGAGGTCAGTAAAGTTCTGGTGCATTCGGCGGCGAGGCGACACGGAATCGGGCGGGCATTGATGCAAACCCTCGAGCGCGAAGCCTTGCAGCGGGGGCGCACATTGCTGCATCTGGACACTCGAGCGGGCGATCACAGTCAAGCGCTGTACGAGTCCGTCGGCTATACATTGATCGGCGGTATCCCCGACTGGGCGCGACACCCAAGTCTGAATCAGCTCGAGGCGAATGCGATTTACTACAAGGTGTTGAAATCGTGACCGCCCCAACCCTGCGCGAGCGGCGCAGCGACAAGCGCAAGCGCGAAATTCTCGAGGCGGCGCTGCAAGTCATGACCGAGGATGGTTACAGTAACGCTTCGATGGATAGGATCGCGGCGGCGGCATTGCTGACCCGCGTCGGGCTGTACCGGCATTTCAAAGACAAGGCTGGTCTGGTGACTGCGCTGAGGGCGTACAAGCTCTCAGAGTTGAGCGAGCGCGTTACAGCCGCCGTGCAACTCGAGACGAGTTTGGAGGCTCGAGTCACCGCCGTGATCCGCGAAACGTTTTCGTACCAAAGCCAGAACGAAGGCTTCTTCAGGGTGCTGTTCGCCTCAAGCTTCTCGCACGAGTTGTCGGCCGACACGTCGCTCAAACCTTTCTTATATGCGGTCACTGCCGTCTTCGAGCAGGTAGCGATCACCAACCGCGATCTCGAGCCGATGGACTGCGCGGCGCTGCTGGCAATGCTGGCGTTTGGCCCGAGCATCAAACGCGCCTTCGTCCCAAGCGATGCCGGATCGCGCCCGCACGCGGCGGAGTTGGTCGCTCGAATTTTTCTGCACGGGATTCCGCGCTCGAGCGAGTGAGTCTCGAGTTGCGAGGGTTTTAGGTTTGCGTTTGCGCCTAGTGGCGGGCGAACACGTCGTGCATTGCACGCATGGGCGTGACGTTCGCCCCTACGAAAATCATGTTTTATGCGAGCATTTGTCATCATCCTCGCGCAGATCAATAGCTCGAGCCAGAGCGGGGCAAACATGCAGTTCGCCCCTACGAAAACCGTGTCTGACTTGAGGAATTTGTCCAATCCGTAGGGGCTTGCCACTGCAAGCCCCGTGCAGCGATAGAAAAACCGATTTCGCCGAAAACCGTGTCTGACTCGAGCATTCGCCACAGTCCCCGTAGGGGCGAGCGGCCGCTCGCCCGTGCGACAGTGGAACGATCTACAGCATCAAAATACGACGCCTTGATTTCGCCAAAGCTCGAGCTAAACCCGCCCCTTGTGTATCTCGAGCTAAACTGCGCTCCATGATCGAAACGATTGAAAACGATTTCTGGCGGCTCAGCATCGCTCCAAACATCGGTGCGAGCGTCACCGCGCTCGAGGCTCGAGTGGATGGCGGCTGGCAGCCCGTGATGCGCCCAGCCACGCAGCTCGAGGGGAGCAGCAGCAGCCCGTTCAGCTCGTACACGCTCGCGCCGTTCAGCAATCGCATTCGAGGCTCGAGCTTCGAGTTTGACGGCAGGCGATACGCGCTCAAACCGAACAACGCGCACGGTGAAACGATTCACGGCGATGTCCGCAACCGCCCGTTCATGGTGGCTCGAGATTCGGATCAGCAGTTCAAGTGTTACTTCGACAGCCGCGATTTTGCAGATGCGAATTTTCCGTTTGCTTACGGTGTGACTGTCACGTACACGCTCGAGGGGGCGCTGTGTCGCACGACCATCGCGCTCGAGAACGTCGGTGACGTAGCGATGCCCGCTGGTTTCGGCTTTCACCCGTACTTCGTGCGGCGTTTCGCGGGGTCGCTGGCTGACCCGCTGCTCGAGTTCAATGCGACGGGTTATTACGTGACCGACGCGCTGACGATGCCGACCGAAGGCGCTCACGGCTTGACGCAAACCTTGGATTTCTCGAGCGCGAAGCCCGCGTATGCTGTTCCGCTGGACACTGTTTTTAGCGGCTGGGGCGGTCGGGCTGCGCTGACGTGGGATCAGCACCGTTTGGAGTTGACGGCTTCTGAAGCCTTCACGCATTTCGTGGCGTTCAACGGTGCGCCCGATGGCACGATTGCGTTGGAGCCGGTCACGCACGCGACGGACGGCTTTAACCTTTTGGCTCGAGGCGTGCAGCACACGGGTGTGCGGATTCTCGAGCCGCTCGAGGAGCTGTCAGGCGACTTCGCGCTGCAATTGCACGCTCTGTAAATTCGCGTGCCCCGCGACGAACAGCGCGACGCGCAACTCCCAGATTACCCGCTCGAGGACGGCGATCACGGCTTCGGGGCTGCGCGTGGCTGGCTCGAGCAGCGGTAAGGCGATGGCGCAAACCGATGCGCCGAGCGACAAGGCTTTGGCGACCTCGAGACCCGTGCGAATGCCGCCGCTGGCGATGAGAGGAAGGCTCGAGGCGGCCCAGCATTGCTCGAGCGCCTGCGCGGTCGGAATGCCGATCTCGCAGAGGTCTGGGTGAAGCAGCGTCCCATTGTGCGAGTAATCCTCGACTTTCGCCCACGACGTGCCGCCCGCACCCGCAACATCGAGTGCGGCAAAGCCGACATCCTTGACAGCTCGAGCGACGCCGCCTGACAAGCCGTGTCCGACTTCTTTGAGAATCACTGGGTAGCCCACCGCTGGAACAATCCGCTCGAGCGTGCCGATCACTTGAGCGAAATCCGTGTCGCCGCCGATTTGCAGCGCTTCCTGCAACGGATTGGTGTGAAAGGCTATTGCGTCCGCGCCGATCAACTCAACCGCCCGCCGCGCATGGCTGGCGTCATAACCTTTTTTGAATTGCGCCACGCCGATGTTGCCGATCAGCAGTGCGTCTGGCGCGTACTGGCGCACCGTGAACGAGGCTCGAGCGTCCGTATTTTCCAGCATCACGCGCTGCGAGCCGAGCATCAAGCCGACACCGAGCGCATCCGCCGCCAGCGCCAGATTGCGGTTGATCGTCGCGCCAAGTTGAGCGCCGCCCGTCATCGCACCGATCAGCAGCGGCGCGTTCAGGCGCTTGCCCAGAAACGTTGTCGTCAGATCGATATCCTCGAGCCGCAATTCTGGCAGGGCATTGTACGTCCAAGCGACATTTTCCAATCCAGTGGTTTTGGTTGCGTACTGCACGGGGTACTCGAGGCAGACTTGAATATGCTTGAGCTTGCGGGCGCTGATGCTGGACACACTTCGCAGTCTATCAATCGCCGCCGCACTCGACCAAAACGTGATTGGCGCATACAATCAGCGCATCACCAAGTTTTTACCCTCGAGCCTGACCGCTCGAGCAGGAGGTCACGTATGAAACGATACTTTGCGGGTCTGCTGTTGCTGCTGGTCGCGGCACTGACCGTCTCGAGCGCTCAGGGCGCGTTGACGGGCAAGAAAGTCATTCTGGCGGGGTCTATTCAAGCGGCGCTCGGCGCGAAGGCATGGGAGCCGAACGGCGAGATCACGCGCATGAAAGAGGTCAGCAGTGGTGTGTTCGAGTTTGCCGCTGCGTTTCCAAAGGGCAGTTACGAGTACAAAGTCGCCGTCGGTGGCACGTGGGATGAGAATTACGGTTTGAAGGGCGCAAAGGGTGGCGCAAACATACCTCTGAACGTCACAGTTGACGGTACAATCGTCAAGTTTGTGTTCACGATTACTCCAATCACCGTGCTCGATAGCGTCAACAACCCGGCAGAGGTCAAAGCGCCGGATTCCGTCCCCGCCGTCAATGCCGAGCCAGCCGCTCCAGCGCAATCAGCGGTCGCAACTGGCGTGACGCGCTTGACATTGCATTACAGCCGCGCCAGAGCCGACTTTGAGGGTTGGAACGTCTGGGCGTGGGGGGCAGCGCCCGTCGGCACAGACGGTAAGCCGTACAACTTCACGGAGTCCGACGCGTTTGGCAAGACGGCCGTGATCGACATTCCCGGCGTCCACACCAAGCTTGGGTTCATCCTGCGACAAGGCAATTGGGACGCTAAGGACGGCGACAGTGACCGCTTCGTGGATGTGAAGGGCAGCAGCGCGGAAATCTGGGTCGTGCAGGGACGCAAGGAGTTCTTCGCCTCCAAAGCCGAGGTCGACGCTTACATCGCGCAAGCCGCGCCGCCGCGTGGCGAACCCGCGTTTTTAGAGACGGCCGACACGATCCGCGCTTGGATGGCCAAGCCACTCGAGCCAACCAGTTTGAATGGGAAGGTCAAGGTGCTGATCGGCAGCAAGAGCGTCGCGGTCAGGACAATCGAGGCCGGTGGGCCGGTGATTGGTGCTGGCTCGAGCGACAGTGTTGACCCGACGAAGGTCGTGATCGCGGGCACGGTGCAGGGGGCGCTCGGCGGGACGGATTGGAACCCGAACGGCGATATCACGCGGATGAATGCCGTCTCGAGCGGTGTTTTTGAGTTCGTGGCGACTTTTCCAAAGGGCAGTTTTGAGTACAAGGTGGCGAGGGGCGGGTCTTGGGCTGAGAATTACGGCGCGGGTTTTGAAAAGGACGGCGGTAACATCGCCCTGAGCGTCCCGAACGATAAAACAATCGTGCGCTTCGTCGTGGACTTCAACAAGAAGACCGTCAAGGACAGCATCAACCAGCCGCTCGAGATCACCGCGCCCGCCACTGCGCCCGTGATTGCCGCGCCAGTCAAGCCCACGGGCGGCGCGGTGCAGGTCGTCAACATTCGCTTGGCTGCGCCGCTGAGCGCCAAAGAGATCACGCGAGTGATTGAGTTGAAGGTGGACGGCGACCTCGACCGCACGGTTTACGCCAGAGGCTTTCTGGACGACCAGCAATTCAGGTATTCCGGCGATGACCTCGGCTCGAGGTGGAGCGCGAAGAGCACGACCTTCAAAGTCTGGAGTCCAGTTTCCTCGAGTGTCGAGTTGTTCATGTTCGATAACGCAGCCGACGGCCCGAGCGAGATCATGGACATGAAACGCGGTTCAGCCGGCGTCTGGTACGCCAGCGTCGCGGGTGACTTGCACGGCAAGTATTACCAGTACCGCCTGAAAAGCTACGGCGAAATCAGGGTCGCTGCCGACATCAACGGCTACGCCGCCTCGAGCGATAGTAAGCGCAGCGTGGTCGTGGATTTGAAGCGCACCAATCCCGCAAACTGGAGTACCCCGAAAGGCTCCAATCGCCCGCAGGTGGACTCGGTGATTTTTGAGATGCACGTGCGCGACTTCACGATTGATCCCTCGAGCGGCGTCAAACCCGAGTGGCGCGGCAAGTATTTGGGCTTGACGCAAACTGGCACGACCGTGCCCGGCTCCACGCAGAAGACTGGACTGGATTACTTGCGCGATTTGGGCGTGACCGACGTGCATCTGCTGCCGATCCAGAATTTCAACCCCGCCAACAGTGGCGTCTACAACTGGGGTTACGAGACGACACTGTTCAATGTCCCCGAGGAGCAGTACAGCACGCGCCCGAATGAGCCGCTGAACACGATCAATGAAACCAAAATGATGGTGCAGGCGATGCACAAAGCGGGCTTACGGGTCGTGATGGACGTGGTGTACAACCACACCGTGCCAGCGGGTGGCGACGACAGCGCGTTCGCTCAGACCGTACCGTACTTTTACTTTCGCACAAACGATCAGGGGCAACTGCTGAACGAATCCGGCGTTGGTAACGCCGTCAATGACGACCATGCGATGGTCAGGAAGTACGTGCGCGATTCGGTCAGTTTCTGGCTGCGCGAGTACGGCATTGACGGCTACCGCTTCGATCTGGTCGGGATGTTCAACAAAGCCACTGTGCAGGACATCAGCCAGACCTTGCGTAAAATCAGACCCGATGTCGTGCTGTACGGCGAGCCGTGGACGGGCGGCGGGCCAACCCGCTTCGGCAAGGGCACGCAGCGCGGCACGGGCTTCGCGGTCTTCAACGACAACATCCGCAACGCGATGCGCGGTGATCTGGACGGCACGAAACTCGGTTTCGTGATGGGCGGGCTGACCAGCACCACGCAACTGATGAAGGGCATCATCGGCAGCATCACCGATTTCGCCGATTCGCCGCTCGAGACTGTCAATTACATCTCGGCGCATGACAATCTGACCCTGTGGGACAAACTCGACAAAGCCATGCCAGACGCACCACTTGAGCTGAAAGCGGCTGCCGCGCAACTGGCGGGCGCGATTGTGCTGACCAGTCAGGGCGTGCCGTTTCTCGAGGGTGGCGCGGAGATCGGGCGCACCAAGGGCGGCAACAACAACTCGTACAACACGGGCGATAAGGACAACCGCTTCGACTGGGCGCGGGCGGTGCAGTTCAGCGGTGTGCGCGAGTATTACAAGGGTTTGATTGCGATTCGCAAAGCCCACCGCGCCTTCAGGTTGTGGGACGCCAAGGACGTGCGCGAAGTGATCGCGTTTATTCCCGA
Organism: Deinococcales bacterium; assembly: GCA_025359505.1. Taxonomy (GTDB): domain Bacteria; phylum Deinococcota; class Deinococci; order Deinococcales; family JAAFIG01; genus JANYHH01. The sequence continues at coordinate 8,630 of JANYHH010000042.1, read as the reverse complement.
CAACCGCCTGCCGGTCAGCACGATCGCCTACACCTTGAACGGCGCGAAAGTCGGTGATTCGTGGAAGCGGATTCTGGTCGTGCTGCACGGATCGAAAAATGCTGAGGCGATGCAGCTCCCAGCGGGCACGTGGCAGATCGCCGCCAACGCCAAAGCGGTCAGTGCCAGCGGTAGCCTTGGCACGGTTCAAGGGTCACTCAAGCTCGAGCCGCTCAGCGCGTACATTCTCTACCAGTAGGCTCGAGAGAGGGTCTCGATTCGCAGTGATCTGGCTCGAGCCGCAACCATTCGAGTACGCAAGAGGGCGCAGCACGCTGCGCCCTCTTGCGATCAACCCTCGAGTTATTTCGTGGTGATGACCTGCGGTTGCACCTTGACCTCGAGTTCCTTGCCGCCCCTCGAGATCGTCAGGGTCACGCTGTCGCCCGCTTTGGTGCTGAAGACGATGCGTTGCAGATCCGTGACAGAAGTTACGTCCTGCCCATTGACCTTGAGGATCACATCGCCGTTGATCGGCGCTTGAATCGGGTTGCCGTTGAAATCCGTGCCCGCCGCGTTTTTGGACGACGCCCGCAAGCCCGCTTTGGCGGCTGGGCTGTTCGGTTCGACGTTGGTAATCATCGCGCCCGTTCTGGGCAGGTTGTACTGCTGGATGAGATTATCGGGATACGCGTCCATTGACTGCAAACCGATCCCTAAACGCGGGCGGCTCGAGCCGAGCGTGCCCTGATCGAGGGTTTTGCCCGCCTTCAGGTCGTCCAGAATGCTTTTCACCAAGTTGATCGGCACGGCGAACGCGATGCCCGCAAACTGACCCTGCCCGCTGCCTTGCGTGCCCGGTGAGAGAATCGCGGTGTTGATGCCGATCACTTCACCCGCGCTGCTCAGTAGCGGCCCGCCGCTGTTGCCGGGGTTGACGGCCGCATCGGTCTGGATGACGTTGGTGGCCAGATTGCCGTTGCTGCCCTGAAAATCGCGTCCCGTCGCGGAGATGATGCCTTCTGTCACCGAGAACTCGAGTCCGAATGGGTTGCCCATCGCAATGGCTTTCTGACCGACTTTCAGTGCGTCGCTGTCGCCCATCGAGAGCGGCGTGAATTTCTTGCCGGGCGCGTCGATTTTGATCAGCGCCACGTCATAGGCGGGCGAGCGCCCGACAACAGTCGCGGGATAGGTTTTGGGGTCGTTGTGAAACTTGACGGTCAGCTTGCCGACGGTCTCGGTCTCTAAAGTCACGACGTGATTGTTGGTCAACATCAGTCCAGTGTCGTCGATCACGAAGCCGCTGCCCGTGCCTTGCTGAGCGCCACCCTGTTGTTGTTGTAGGAAACGGCAGCGCAGGTCAGTCGGGTCGCAATCGCTTTGCGCGGACATGGTTTTGGCGGTGATGAAGCCGATGCCGCTGTCATAAGCCTGTACGATTTCCACCGTGTTGCGCTCGTTTTCCAACTTGGCGCGACCGTAATCAAAGCCTTGCCTTGGTGCGGTCAGCGCGGGCGCAGGACTGCTCGGAACGCTACTCGAGGGTGCAGCGCTCGAGGCGGCGGGCGGGGTCTGCGCGGTGATCGCCCCGGAGTTCTGGGCGCTCGAGACGGGCGGGTTGACGCTCTGGTACAAAAAGGCTGCGCCGGTCAGCGCGGCAAACACGAAGGCAAAGGCGAGTAGTCGGTTTCTCATGATGTCGGGACTCCTTGTGGCTCGAGGGAATCTGACCCCGAGCGCGAGTTGTATTGGCATTCTGCGAGATGGAGATGAGAAGGCTCGAGGTTGAGTGATGAGAACGTATTGAGCGATGTGAACGCGGTGTGGAGGTTGGGTATCAAAGCAGTGAACTTGCAGTGCAGTGTAGCCCTCGAGCCATGCCTTTGCGAGGTTTGAACGGTGACAAGCCCCTGATGACAGGGTAGACTTCGCGGCAATGCTGCACGATATCCAAACCGTTTTGTCGTCCTTGCCGCACCGCTACCCGTTTTTGATGATTGACCGCGTGCTCGAGCGCGGTGAGTTGGACGGCGTGGCTTGGGTAACGTGCCTGAAAAACGTCACCGCCAACGAGCCGTGGTGCGCCGGGCATTTTCCGGGGCGACCGATCATGCCGGGCGTGTTGCAGTTGGAAGCAATGGCGCAAGCGGGCGTGTTTTTGCTCTCCGATGCAATCCCCGAGGGCAAACTGGCGTTTCTGACTGGCGTCGAGAACGCCCGTTTCAAGAAACCCGTCACGCCCGGCGATCAGCTTCGGATCACGGCGCGGCTCGAGTATTTCCGGCGCAATCTGGGCAAGACCAATTGCGAGATCAGCGTTGAAGGCGTTGTGGTTTCTCGAGCCGACATTCTTTTCGCGGTGGGTTGAGCATGATCCAGACGATCTCGAGCGTCACGATTCACCCGACAGCCCTCGTTGATGAGGGCGCGATCCTCGAGTCCGGCGTGCAGGTCGGTGCGTTTTGCGTGATTGAGGACAATGTGCGGATCGGCGCGGGCACGATCCTCGAGACGGGCGCTCAGGTGCTGCGCTACACGACGCTCGGGCAACGCAATCGTGTGGGCAAGTACGCGATTCTGGGCGGCGAGCCGATGGACTTGAAATTTTCTGGTGAGGTCACACACCTACAGATCGGTGACGACAACGACATCCGCGAGTTCAGCACCGTCCATCGCGGCACGGCCTTCGGCGGGGCACTGACGAAAGTTGGGAACCATAATCTGGTGATGGCGTATGTCCACATCACGCACGATTGCCGCGTTGGCGATCACACGATCATTGCCAATGCTGTTCAGATCGCGGGTCACGCGGTCATCGAGGATTTTGTCCGTTTGAGCGCGACGGTTGGCGTGCATCAGTATTGCCGCATCGGGGCGCACAGCATCGTCGGCATGATGAGCAAGGTGGCGCAGGACGTGTTGCCATTCACCATCGCCGACGGGCATCCAGCGCGGCATTTCACGATCAACAAAGTCGGTTTGGAGCGCGACGGGTTCAGTGCCAGTGAAATCGCGCTGCTGGTAAAGGCGTTCAAAGCGCTGCGTAACAAAGACGCCGATCTGATGCGTGACCTCGGAGCGCTCAGTCCGCACGCGGCGCGGTTGTTCGCGGCTGCGGGTGGCGCGACGCAGCGCGGCATCTCGAAATTCGTATGACGCCCAGCAGTGCAGCCTCGAGCGCAGGGGAACACGCGGTCTCGAGCGCAGGAGAACACACGCTCTCGAGCGCAGGGGAACACACGGTCTCGAGCAATTCTGCCTCGAGCGCTGAACTGATTCTGCTAGTCAACGGGCCCGGCGAGTTATACACGTGGGCGCGACCGCTGATCGCTGCGCTGCGCCAACAGCGATGCGAGGCTCGAGTCGTGCTGGGTTTGCTGCCCTGCCCGTTCGCCAGCGGCTATGAGAACAGCATCGCCGAAACGCTCGAGGTAGACGCGGTTGTCACCGTACCGGAAACGCTCGAATTCATCGCGGGCGGACGCAAGCCAAGTGGCTTTGCGAAGCTCAAGCGCGGACTGGTGATCGGGCTGGGTGGCGATGTCGGCTTTCCGGGGCGCGTCGCTCAGCGGCTCGGGTACGGCGCGTGGCGCTACAGTTTTGAACCGTACTGGCATAAGGGTTTGGAGAAACTGTTCGTTCACGATGCGCGAACCCTCGAGAAAGCATTAAAAAATGGGGCGACGGCGCTCGAAATCGGGAATTTGACGGCGGACGCCCTGACGCTCGAGGACGCACCTGGCAAACAGGCGGGGCTGGACGTGCTGCTGATCCCCGGCTCGAGAGGCTTTCAGGTCACGCACCTGCTGCCGTTTTTCGCGGGCGTCGCGCAACTGATTCGCGCTGGTCTGCCCGCTGTGCGCTTTCACTACCCGCGCTCAGCCTTGGTCAGCGACGCGGATTTCGCGGTCGCGTTGTCCGGCGCGAAGGTCGCTGACATGGGCGGTGTGGCGTTGCGGCTCGAGGGGACTGGGCTGGTCACGCCTGATGGCACGCGGATCGCGCTGCACGATGAGCATCTGCGCTACGGGCTGATGAAAAACGCTGATCTCGCGCTGACGATTCCGGGGACGAACACGCTCGAGTTGGGAATTGCGGGCGTTCCCAGCATCGTCTGCTTACCCTTGCAAAAAATGGAACTGATCCCGATTGAAAACCCGCTGCGTTACGTTGAGCATTTGCCGATCATCGGCAAGCCACTCAAACGCAAATTGGTCGAGATGTATCTGAGCCGCTTCTCGTATTTCAGCCTGCCGAACATGATCGCCGACGAAGCGATTCAACTCGAGCTGCGCGGGGATCTGAGTGTGGAGCAAATCAGTGCGGCTGCCGTGAAATTGCTCGAGCAACCCAGTGAACGGCAACGCATCATCTCGAGGCTGGCGGCGACGATGCCCAAAGCGGGCACGGCTGAGCATTTGGCGCGGTTGATGCTCGAGCGCGTCGGGGTGCAGGGTGGCTGAATCTCAGATTGTGGTGTTCGTGCCCGTCTATCACGGCGTGATGCCAATGTTGACGGATTTACTTGATAGCGTGGACGCTTACTTGGGCTGCGCGTTTCACATCATCATCGTGGACGATTGCACGACTGACGGCACACGGGAGGCGCTGCAAAGACTGCATCTCGAGCGCGGTGCGGTTCAAATGACGCTGCTGCGAAACGACACCAATCAAGGCTGGGGGTTCGGCATCTATAAAAACTTCGCTCGAGCCGCCCTGCACGCCCTCGAGCATCTGGAATTCAGTGTGTTCTTAAAGCTCGATCACGACAGTCTGCTGATCGCGCCAAACGTCGGCGCGGGGTTTCGCAGCATGCTCAAAGTGGACGGTGTGGGCATCACGGGCACGTTGCAACCCGAGGTCAATCGGTGGATGTTCGATTGGCGCACGCAACCTCGAGTCAAACGCGAGGCAGTCCACAACGGCTATTTTGAAACATTGCACGGCTTGCATTGGAGCATCCAAGCGGGCGCGATGGGCTGCTCTCGAGCCGTCTTGCAGGCACTGAAAGACCGGCAGTGGCTCGAGCGTTTCGATTTCGTGCGTTTCGGCACGGCTGGTTTGGTCGAGGACGTGATGCTGCCGATTCTCGCGGCTGCTTGCGGCTACCAAGCACTGAACGCGCCGTTCGTGCTGTCCACGCACGGTTCACCCGCGCTGCTGCGCCTGCCGTACACGCAGATGCGCCAGACCGGATTGCGCGTGATTCATCCCGTCAAGCACGGGTTCTCGAGCGCGACGCAGCACAACTTTACGGATCACGCCGACATGCGCGGGTACTTTCAAGCTTTGCGGGCGACGGACAGGCTGTGAAGCTGCCCGTGACGCTCGAGCTGATCCGCACTGAGTGGAGGTTCTTCGCGCTGGGGACGCTCGGGTCGGTGATTCTCGCACTGAGCGCACCGCTGCTGCCGCTGCTGGTCGTGCGCCCCTTGTTCGACGAGGTGCTGGGCAAGGGCGACTTCGCGCAGCTCCCAAGGCTGATCGCGCTCAGCCTCGCCATCCTGCTGGTCTCGAGCCTCGCGCTGTACGCGCAGGACGCACTCTACGGCTTGGGCGCGGCCGCCTTCGCCGCTCGAGTCCGCGCTGGGTTGTACTCCAATGCGCTCGACGCTGAAAGCGCTTCTTTAGAGACCAGCAGCGGTGTCGCCGCCCGCACCGCGCTGGACGTGCGCGAACTTGAGCTGTTCTATACGGGCGACCTGACCAGCATCGTCGGTCAGGGCTTGAGCATCGTCACGGTCAGCGCGGCGCTGTTAATTGCCAGCCCGACGATGACGCTGCTGCTGGTCGCGGTCTTCGCGCCGCTGATGCTGATCTCTAGCGCGATCAACTCGCGGCTCGAGCAGTCGCTCAGCCATGCACAGCGCCTCGCACAAGCCGCCGCCGCGTGGTTTTCGCAAACGCTCGAGAAACGAGAGTTGCTCAAAAGCTTTCGCGCTGAATCACGCTTCCAAGCGGTTTTCGCCGACATCAACACAGATTCGCGCCGGGCTTCGAGCCGTCGGTCAACGTTGGTGGCCTTGAGCGCACCACTGGCGCAACTGACCGCTGGGCTGGGCGCAATCGCGCTGCTGGGCTTCGCCTCGCTCGAGGTGCAAGCTGGACGGCTGACGATCGCGGGGCTGACGAGTTACGTGTCCCTGCTGGCGTTGGCATTGGGGCCCGCACAGATTTTCGCCCGGGGCTACGCCCGAGGAAGCGCGATTCGCGCCCCTGCCAAATCCATCAAGGCACTGCTGACCGTTCCAGCGCCGCTCGAGACGGGGACGCTGACCACGCGCCCGACGGGTGATCTGAGTCTCGAGGGGGTCAGCCTGACGTACCCAGATGCGCTCGCACCTGCGCTAAACAGTGTCACTTTGCGCGTGACTCGAGGGCAGACGCTGGCGGTGATCGGCAGCAGTGGCAGCGGCAAGACGACATTGACGCGCCTGTTGTTGCGCTTGCTTGAGCCAGACGCTGGACGGGTCGCGCTCGGCGGTGTGGATTCACGCGCATTCACCCGAGCCGTTTGGCGCTCCGCGTTCGCGTTCGTACCGCAAGCCGCGCAGCTCCTGCCGGGCAGTGTGCGCGACAACCTGACCTTGTTTGGTCAGCGCAGCGACGACGCGCTGTGGGGCGTTCTCGAGCAGGTCGGCTTGAAGACAGAAATCGCCGCGCTGCCCGATCAGCTCGAGTTCAAGTTGCTTGAAAACGGCGCTGGACTGAGCGGCGGGCAGGGGCAACGCCTCGCCATTGCAAGGGCGCTGCTGCTGGACGCGGATATTCTGATTCTGGACGAGCCGACCGCCAGCCTCGACTCAGCCTCCGAAGGAATAGTGCGCGATACATTGCTTGCCTTGCGCGGCGCGAAAACCGTGATCGTGATCGCGCACCGCCTCAGCACGATCCAGCACGCCGACCTCATCGCGGTTTTTGAGAACGGAGCGCTGCTCGAGTTCGGCTCGCCGATTGACTTGAAGGCGCAAGCTGGGCGCTACGCCGAACTGCTCGCTCTCTCGGTAAGCGGCGTCTCGAGTCCAGCATGAAGCGCTTGCACATCGGCTTGCTGATGACCTACAACGAAGCCGATGTGCTGCCTGAAATGCTCAAAGCGACGCTGCCGCACGTGGACGCAATTTTTGCACTGGACGGCTCGAGCGACGCGACGCCAGAGATTCTACAAACCTGCCCGAAGCTCGAGGGGCTGCTCTTCGACCGCGACGTGGCGCAGGGTGGTCGCGTGCGCGACCATCACCGCGCAGAGTTACTCAAAGCGGCTCGAGCAAAATACGGTGCGGGTCACTGGTACTCATTGCTGCACGCCGACGAGTTCACGCACGACGACCCTCGAGCGGTGATTTCGGCGGCTGAACTCGAGGGTGCGGGCTTCGTCAACTGGCTGGCGATGCAGTTTTTTCTTCAGCCAGACGACGCTGCGTTGTACGACGCGCACGGGCAGCCGCTCGAGCCGAGTGTGCAACGCCGCGTGACGTGGTACTCGCCGTTCTGGGTCGAGGTCAGGCAGTTTCTGGACGAGCCGCAATTCGCGTGGCAGACGGTTGCGTACCGCGACGGCGAACACGGGCGCGTTTACCCGCACGGCACGCGTTGGAAACCGTTTTCAAAAATGCCCGTTCTGAAGCATTACCCGTACCGCTCGCCTGTTCAGGTCAATGCCAAAGCGCAGGACGCCGGCTTCTCGGTCGCGCACAGCGGTGCTCGAGCCGTCTTCACCCAAACGGCCGGCAATATCTACCGCAGCGCCCGCCAACTCCAGACGCCGCTTGCACCAGATTTCATGGAGTTCGAGCGATCGCGTCAGAAGTCGCTGCTGGAAACGATGTGGATGCAGCGCAGGCTGTTGAAGAAACCCTGAATTGCGATAGTAGGCGGTCAGCTTTGGTTTGCCGAGAATTTGCCCTCATCTTAGCGACTCGAGTACCGTTCTAAGCGGCATCTCGAGTCTCATGGTTGGGCATGGGACTGGTCAGCTATTCTATTGGCGCGGCTTCGCGGTCACGGGTCTCGAGCCGTCGGGGGAGATGCTGGTTCGAGCTAGTGTCGATGCGCTGCTCGCGTTTGACCTGTACCAGCCGCTTTTTGGGCTGGCGTGCTGCGCCGCCAAGACGAGGTGTACACATGGCCCGACGGCTTAAGATTGACGGGAAATCGTGCGTTCGGATCGTCAAAGCAATCTGCGAAGCGTTCGAGGAATCGTACAATCTTTGTGGAACGAGTGATTTATAACTGAGTCATGACCTCGAAGTCCATCCTATTAAGCTTTGTCCTTGCTGTCAGTCCGTTGAGCTGCAATGCGAATTTGAGTGCTTCAAGCACTGTAATTTGGCCCCCTGCACCGCCCCCACCGACTCTGAGCGCTCCCACCAAAAAACTGATCGAGTTCGGTTGGGATAACCCCCGCACTGATTTCGTGCGGCAAAACATCACCAGCATGCTAAAGAAACCCTTTGCGGGCATCACCATGCTCTTCAACGTCGGAACCAACATCTTTAACAAAACGCCCTGAGTACCTGACAAAAGTCGAGGTAGCAGTCCCACACACGAAAAAGTAAAGTGGCAGGTTCTTCCAGGAGCCTGCCATGAACAGAATACTCGAACTCGCCTCCGCCCTCAAATCCCAGTTCACCCTCGACCCGCGCAGC
>JANYHH010000041.1 GCA_025359505.1 Deinococcales bacterium | reverse complement strand
CTCTCGAGAATCCTTGTTTCCTCAGCCGTCGTTTCGACACGAATTTAGCGTGCCAATCTCGAGGGTTTAACGAACCCAGATTCAACGTCGTGCGTTCAGCAAGGACTCTTTAACTCGAGAGAGTTGGTGCGTTTGCCCTATTAGCCAACCGCGATGCCTCGTAGAGCACCGCAGCAAGTCTCGAGCCTCGGGAGGGGACGAGCGCCTGACAGACCTCGAGTTATCCTTGCACCATGTGGATTTCCTTTGATTTGGACGGCACGATTCTGGACTGGCCGTTTGGGCAAGTCGTTTTCAAACCATTGCGCGATTCCCACGGCACGCCCGAGTTGCACGAGGCGTTCCGAATGGAGTTTCGTAACCGCTTCGCTGGTCAGTCCCCAGTGACGGCCTTTGACTGGGACGACATTCACGCTTCCGTCACCGCGCATCTCGAGCACGCGCCGCTGCCGCGCATCCTCGAGCTGGCGGAGGCTGGCGATTGGACGCGCCCAGAGCTGGTGTACCCCGACACCAAGCCAGCGCTCGAGCAATTGGAAAAAATGGGGTACAAGTCCGTGGTCGGCACGAACGGCTTGGCGCAGTACCAGCGCGTGGCTTTGGAGAAACTCGGCATCAGTGTGCCGCATGTGATCGCGCCGGACACCGTGGGCTTCGTCAAACCGCAAGCCGAGTTTTTAACGCAGTTTCACACCCTCGAGCCGGACGGGGTGATCGGCGTTCACGTCGGGGATTTGCTGGCGCAGGACGTGATGAGCGCCAACCGAGCTGGCGTCACCGCCGTGTGGATCTGGCGCGACATGCCCGCAGAGTTGCGGGCGATTCCCGCGATCGACCGCCCTCAAAACGCGGCGATGCAGCAAGCCGTGCAGACCACCTTCGAGCACGAACTCGAGCGCGACGGGCGTTTCAGCGCGGTCTATGAGTACACGCCGCGCCCCGACATTATCGTCGCGGATCTGCTCGAGCTGGCGGGCGTGCTGCCAGATTTAACGCTCGAGGGTAACGTGGCGCTCTCAGCGCGGTTGTAGCGGTTCCCTCACGCGGGATGTAACTCCAGCACGACGAGTTCCGCTGGGCAGAATATTCGCAGCGGCAAGCCGCCAACCCCCAAGCCCCTCGAGACGTAACCCTGTGCGCCTTGGAAACCCTTAACCCAGCCGCGTTGGAAGCGCTCGCCGTAATTGGAGACGTTGAACAGCGTCCGCAAGCCCGGCACGCGCACCTGCCCGCCGTGGGTATGACCGCTGAGCGTCAAACCAACGCTGGCTGGTACGGTCGCCAGAATATCGGGGTTGTGCGACAGCAGCACCGATGCGGCGCTGGGGGGTAGCCCGCGCAAGGTGTAGCCCAGATTGGGCGACCCAAGCCACAAGTCGTCGATTCCCGCCAGCCACAGATCATCGCGCACGCGCTCGTTTTCATTCACCAGCACGCGAATCCCGCGTGCCTCCAAGCGGCGTTGCAAACCGCGCACGCTGACATCGGGTGAACGGTAAAAGTAATCGTGGTTGCCCAGCACCGCGTAGACACCCAGCCGCGCCTCGAGTTGCCCCAGCAGATCAGCAATCTTCTCGAGTTCAGCGGCTGGAACGGCGCGGTCGATGATGTCGCCCGTGACGACGATTAAATCTGCACGCTCGAGGTTGGCCGCTTTGACCCAGCGCTCGACCCAATCGGCGGTGACGAAATGCCCGTAGTGCAGGTCGGTCAGTTGCACGAGTTTCAACGTACTCGTCAGGTGCGGCAATTTAACACTCGAGCGCGTGGTCGTAAAAGCCAGCGTGTCTTTGGCGACCACCAGCGAGGTCGCCGCCAGCGTGCCCAGTCCAGCAAAAGATAGAGTTTTTAAGAAGCGCCGGCGGTTCATGTTGAGGAGTTTACGCGCCAATTCGTGAGTTGCCGCTCATGGTTGAATGCGAGCGATGACGCTACCGAACACGCCGCTGTGGGACGATGCCCGCTGGTCTGCTCTGCCCCAACTCGAGGGCGCAGTAGCCGCTGACCTGTGCGTGATCGGGCTGGGTGGCAGCGGTCTGAGCGCGGTGCTCGAGGGGCTGCGGCTGGGGCTGCGCGTGGTTGGCATCGACGCGGGCATGGTTGCGGGCGGCGCGGCGGGACGCAACGGCGGCTTTTTACTGGCGGGAGCGGCGAAGTTCTACCACGAGTTGGTGGCTGACCTCGGACGCGACCGAGCCAGCGCGATTTACAGGCTGACCATTGACGAGATTACCCACATGACCGCGCAGACGCCGCGAGCGATTCGGCGCGTCGGCAGCCTGCGGATCGCCAGCTCGAGTGATGAACTCGAGGATTGCGCGTTGCACCTAGACGCTTTACAGCAAGACGGCTTTGCAGCCGAGCAGTACGCGGGTCTCGAGGGGACGGGCATGCTCATCCCGACCGACGCGGCGTTCAATCCGCTCGAGCGCTGCCGCACATTGGCGCAGATCGCGCTCAAAAGTGGCGCAAAATTATTCGAGCAATCAGCCGCGCTCGAGATCACGGGCGATCGTGTGCAGACAGCTCGAGGAACAATCCATGCGCGGCACGTGATCGTTTGCGTGGACGGTAAACTCGAGACGATCTTCCCGAAACTCACGCCTCGGGTTCGCACGGCGCGGTTGCAGATGCTCGGCACTGCGCCGGAGGGCAGCGTGCATCTGCCGCGCCCCATCTACGCTCGCTGGGGTTACGAATACTGGCAGCAGCTCCCCGATGGTCGCGTGACGCTTGGCGGCTTCAGGGACGCAGAAATTCAAACGGAGTGGACGACCGATGCCGCGCCAACCAACTCGATGCAACTGCGGCTCGAGACTTTCCTGCGCGGTACGATTGGCGTGACCGCGCCGATCACGCACCGTTGGGCAGCCAGCGTGTCGTACACAACAGACGGAATGCCGATTCTCGAGCAGATGGCAAGCGGCGCATGGGCGGTCGGCGCGTACAGTGGCACGGGCAACGTGATCGGGGCGCTGTGCGGCCGCGCAGCGGTGCAGCTTGCGGTGACGGGCGACTCGAGCATCGCAGAGGTGCTGATCCAAAGGTAATCGAGTAGGCTACGCTCATTCGGGAGTGGCGATGTCCAAAAAAATTGTCAACAAAGTCAAAGCGCAGTTGTCGGAACCGCTCGAGCAGACGCTGGATGGCGAGGAAATCGTGATTGCAAAACGCGATCAGCACCCAGCGAAAAAGCGGGCGATGGGCTTCGCCAAGTTTAGCGTCGAAGCGGACTTCGACGAGCGGATCATGGCACGCATGGAATTCGAGTGGCGCGAGTAACCCAAGTCTTGCTCGACACTCACGTATTTCTTTGGATCATCCAGAACCCACGCAAGTTGTCTTCAAAAACTCAGCGATTACTCGAAGATACAAATACCCGCGTTTTCGTCTCGAGCATCACGCCTTGGGAGCTTGGCATGAAGTTTTTGAAGGGTAAGCTACCCGAGGCTGCTCAAATACTGCCCTCGTTCAATCAGTATTTAGAGAAGCTACAAGCGCAGCAATTACCCTTCACCAATGCACATGCACTCGAGGCCAGTGCTTTTGCGATGCCGCACGACGATCCGTTTGACCGTGCGCTGGTCGCGCAGGCTCGCAGCGAGGGATTGACATTAGTCAGCGCCGATGAGATGTTCGAGCAGATCGCGGGGTTAAAGCTATTGTGGTGACAGGTGAAACGCTACCTTTGTTCGTCACCACCGGCAGCTACCCGACTCGAGCTGGCAACGCTGTGCGGCTGCTGATTGATGGTGAGCCAGCCTTTCGGCGCATCTGCGAAGCTATTCAAACCGCCCGTCACAGCGTCTGGGTCACGGTCACGTTCATGTGGGCCGATGTGCAAATGCCTGACGGTCGGGGCGCACCGCTAGACGTGCTAAACCGTGCGGCGCAGCGCGGCGTTGATGTGCGCGTGATCTTCTGGCGGCCCGATGCGGAAACCAAATCGCTCGAGCGCAACGCTTTTTGGGGTTCGCCAGCGCAGCTTGAGTTGCTGCGAAGCAGTTACCCCAAACTGTCCGTGCGCTGGGATCGCGCCGAGCCGGGCTTTTGTCAGCATCAGAAGTCGTGGCTGATCGACGCTGGCGAGGACTCGGAATGCGCGTTCGTCGGCAGCATCAATCTCAACCCACATTCGGTGGTGGGTATCGGTCACAGCGGCGAGGGTCAAAACCACGACCTGTACCTCGAGTTGAGCGGGACAGCGGTGGCGGATGTTCACCACAACTTCGTGCAGCGCTGGAACGAAGCCAGCGAACGTCACGCGACCGACGGCTATCACGGCGAGCAGGGCAAGCTCAAGCTGAAGTTTCCGACGCAGTTGCCCGCTGAGCGCGGCGCGGTGATCGTGCAGATTCAGCGCACGACCCACGCGAATCGTTACCTCCACGGGCCAGCGCCGGTGGGCGGTGTCCCTTACAAGATTGCACGCGGTGAACGCACGAATCTCGAGCAATACCTGCTGATGATTGAGACGGCGAAACACACGATTTACCTTGAAAACCAAGCCGTCGAAGTCCTCGAGATTCTCACCGCGTTACGCCGAGCGCTCGAGCGTGGCGTCGAGGTGGTGCTGGTGATGCCCGCCCCTCGAGACTTGCTGATGAGTGCGCCAACCGTGGAACCGCAAGCCTTCGACGCTGCTCAGGCAGTGCTCGGTGGTTTCGAGGGTTTCACCCTCGCGGGCATCGCGGGCATCGGCAGTGACGGTCAGCGCCAACCCGTGCATGTCCATTCCAAGTTGATGCTGGTGGACGACGCTTGGGCGACGGTCGGCTCTGCAAATTTGCACCGCTGGTCGCTGTTTGGCAATGGCGAGTTAAACGCAGCGATCTGGTCGCCAGCGGCGGTGCGCGAGTTTCGGATCGCGCTGCTTGGCGAACATTTGGCGATGGACACGTCGAAGCTGGATGACTTGAGCGCACTGCGAACCTTTCGCACGGTTGCGCTCGAGAATCGGCGGCGATTGGAGACGGGCAATCCAGCGTGGCAAGGTTTGGCGTTCAGCCTCGAGCCAGCGGTGTCCTCAGCGTAGCAACATCACTCAAGTGGGGCAACTGGAGACTCGAGCATTCACGAGCATTTGCGTTTTACTCGTAGGGGCGAACCTCGTGTTCGCCCGTGCAGCGCTCGAGCAACAACGCGGTGACGATTAACCAGATTGACGTTGCGGTTTCCTATCCAATCTGAGACTCGAGCACTCACGAGGGCTTGCCCAGCGTTTAGAATCGCGGCTATGTCCCTCAATCAACGCGACATGCAATTTCAGGTCTTCGAGGTTTTAGATGCGGCGTCCCTACTGAATCGAGAGCGCTTCAAGGATCACTCGAGCGTGACATTTGAAGATATTCTCGAAATGTCGTTTGAGTTCGCCAAACGGCAACTCGAGCCGCACCATCGCCTCAGTGACACCCTCGAGCCGCAGATGATTGATGGCACGGCCCGCGTATTGCCCGAGGTCAAAGCCGCGCTGTACGCGATGCGCGACGCGGGCTTTTTCGCGGCGGCCGCCGATGAAGAGTACGGCGGCTTGCAGCTCCCTAATTTGGTCTGGAACGCCTGCCAAGCGGCGTTCATGGCGTCAAACCCCGGAACCTCGAGCTACGCGTTTTTGACGGTCGGCGCGGCGAACCTGATTCGCAGCTTCGGTACAGACGCGCAGAAAGAGACTTACTTGCGTCCGATGCTCGAGGGGCGCTGGTTTGGCACGATGTGCCTGTCCGAGCCGCACGCGGGCAGCAGCTTGACGGACATTCACGCTAGAGCCACGCCGAACGCGGACGGTACGTATGCGCTGTCGGGACGCAAAATGTGGATCTCGGGCGGCGATCAGGACATCAGTGAAAACATCGTGCATTTGGTGCTGGCCAAGCTGCCCGACGCGCCAGCGGGCGTCAAGGGCATCAGCTTGTTCATCGTCCCGAAGCACCGCGTGACTGCATCTGGTCTCGAGCCGAACGATGTCGCACTGGCGGGTCTGAACCACAAGCTCGGCGCTCGAGGGACGACCAATGCGTTGCTGAGCTTTGGTGAGCGTGGCGATTGCGTCGCGGAATTGGTCGGAGCGCCGCATCAGGGTTTGGCGCAGATGTTCCAGATGATGAACGAAGCCCGCATTGGCGTTGGGCTGGGCGGCGCGGCGCTCGGGTGCGCTGGCTATGTGTCTAGCCTCGAGTACGCCCGCGAGCGTGAGCAAGGTCGCTTGCCGACCAACAAAGACCCGAGTTCGCCGCAGGTCAATATCATTCAGCACAGCGATGTCAAACGGATGCTGCTGGCGCAAAAAGCGCTGTCTGAGGGCGCTTTTGCCTTGTGCCTGTACGCTTCGAGACTCGTGGACGACCACGGCACGCACCCTGACGCGACCGTCAGGGGTGAGGCGGGCGCGTTGCTGGACTTGTTGACGCCAGTCGTCAAAGCGTGGAGTACGCATTACTCGCTCGAGGCGAACGTGTTAGCGATTCAAGTTTTGGGCGGGTACGGCTACACCCGCGAGTACGCGCCGGAACTGTACTACCGCGACAACCGCATCAACCCGATCCACGAGGGCACGAACGGCATTCAGAGCTTGGATTTGCTGGGGCGCAAAGTCGCGCAGAATGGCGGGATTGGCATGACGCTGCTAACCCGCGAAATTGATGGCGACATCAAAGCGGCTCGAGCGGCGGGGTTGAATGACTTGAGCGACGCGCTCGAGGCGGCGGTCAGCGTCGCGCACAGCACCACGAGAACGCTCATGGGCGCATCGCCGGATGTGATGCTGGCCAACTCTTGGCATTACCTCGAGCTGCTGGGTCACACCGTAATCGCGTGGCAGTGGCTGAACGCCGCTCGCGTGGCCACGCTGAAGCTGCCGACTGCCTCGAGCGACGACGCGGCGTTTTACAAAGGCAAGTTGCACGCTGCAACGTACTTCACGCGCTTCGAGCTGCCGAAAGTCGCGCTGTGGGGCAAGCTGCTCGGCAGCTTAGACACGACGACGCTGACGATGCAAGAGAACTGGTTCTGAGTGCCAGATCAACTCGAGCCGCAAACAGATGACCGCCTCGAGCGATTCTTAACCTTCATGGGCAGTTTCGCGGGCAGCTTCGCCATCGCGGGGTTCTCTACTCTGGTGCAACTCGTGCGCGGCTCGTGGTCTGGCAGCCTGCCCGTGACGCTCGCGCTGTGCTTCGCGCTGGCGCTGATCGGCGCGGAGGTCGGACGGCGGCTCGAGCGGCAGTTTTTGGGCAGCAAGGCGCTGCACGTGCGCGGCTTAGAGGTGCTGCGCCTGTTCATTCCGCTGGTTGGCTTGGCGGTGATCCTGCGCCAAGTGCTGCAAACGCTCGGCAGCGCCCCGGAGGTCGTAGAAGCCAGTCTGGGGCTGATTCAGGGTTTGTTCCTGCGCGGGGCACTCACTTACACCAAGCGTTGGGGCGAACCGACAAAGCGCTAGAGACCCATCTCAAGGACGATCTTGCCCCGCGTGCGCCCAGTCTCGATCAGTTCGTGAGCGCGGGCGGCCTCGCGCAGCGGTAAGGCGTGAGCGACTTCCACTTGCACGCAACCCGCGTCGACTAGACTGGCGATACGCTCGAGTTGTGCGGTGTCTGGATGCACCAGAATCGCGGCTGAGCGAACGCCTCGAGCCTCGCCGAGTGCGGCCGATTGCATACCAACAATAGAAACGACCCAACCACCCACCTTGACCACGCTCCACGAACGCTCGAGAATATCGGGGTTGACGGTGTTGAGCGCCACGTCCACGTCGCTGACCACTTGCTCGAACGGTTGCGCGTGGTAATCAATCGCCTGATCCACGCCGATCCGACGCAGGTACTCAAGATTACCCGCGCTGGCCGTGCCGATCACATACGCGCCTCTGGCTTTAGCGAGTTGCACAGCCAAATGACCGACGCCGCCCGCCGCAGCGTGAATCAAGATGCGCTGACCCCGTTGCAAGTCTGCGGTCTCGAGCGCTTGCTCAGCCGTCAGTGCTGCGAGCGGCAACGCAGCCGCTTGAACGTGCGTCGCGCTGCGTGGCTTGAGTGCCAGTTCAGTCGCGGGCGCAGTGATGTATTCGGCATACGCAGCCGCTTGCGCGGGGAAGCGCGGCATGCCGTAAACCTCATCGCCGATTTTGAAGCGCGTCACACCGACGCCGAGGGCTTCGACCACGCCAGAAACATCCCAACCGACCGTGAACGGGAAACCGTTCATCTGTTTGGCCACGCCCAGCCCAGCTCGAGTTTTCGCGTCCACAGGATTGACGCCCGCCGCCGCCACCCGCACCAGCACTTCGCCTTCACACGCTGTTGGGGGCGGCATCGTCCCGATTTGCAGCACATTCGGGCCACCATATTCGTAAATTCGCACGACGTTCATGTCATTCACGTTCGTTCACCTCGAGTTGCTAGTTTGCGACTTTGGTTTCGTCGTGACAAGTACGCACAAAAAATACACGTAGTGTCAAAATAGATACCGTGAAAGCCACTATTCGCCAATACGGTTGCTCGGTTGAGGCGACTTTAGAGATCATCGGCGGCAAATGGAAGGGCGTGCTGCTGTACCACTTACTGCCGGGCACGCGGCGCTTCAACGAACTCAAACGCCTCTGCCCCGGCATCACGCAGCGGATGTTGACGCTGCAACTGCGCGAACTCGAGGTGGACGGCGTGATCCACCGCGAGGTTTACGCGGTCGTACCGCCGAAAGTCGAGTACTCGCTGACCAGTTTCGGGCGCAGCCTCGAGCCGATCTTGGTGCTGATGTGCGACTGGGGGACGCAGCACATCGAACGGATGAGTCACGCGACTGATGGTGAAAGCGCGGCGACGTAAAAAAGCCCCCGCAACTGGGGGTTTTCCTGCAAGTTCAACTCAGAACTGGAACGGGGCTGGCACGAACTCGTAACGGCTTCTCAATCGTCACACCCAGCGCACGCTCAATGTCTCGAGGCTCAGGTCAAACAGATTCGCTTGCGCTGTTGATCTAAAGACTTGCGCGAAGACCTCTGGTGTGAACGCGTGTTCCAAACGGCACACGAAGGTGCGCTTGAACAGCGCCGCGTAATGCGCGGCATCGTAATCGCGCTGCCCCTCGAGCTGATCGTCTGCCACCTCGGGCAGCAGCGCCACCAAGCGCCCGCCAGTGGCGCGATACCAACGGATGCGCTGACCGGGCAGCCAATCCAAACCGCTTTGCAACGCAGCCTCGTAAGCGGCTTCGCGCAAACTCGCTCGAGTTTCCATGTATTTGACCTGCGGTTTACGCAATTTGGACAGCACGCAGACATCGCCAGCGCTGAGTTGCCGCGTCAGAATCAAATGATGGGTCTCGAGGTACGTTTGCCGCAGTCCAGACAAGTCGTTGGTCAGCACGCAGCGCATGGCTGCTTCCAAAAAACGCGCTCCGAACGGCTCGAAGCGCGTGGATTTGAAGGCTGAGCCGCGCATCGTGATCTGCCCGTCGGAATGCAGCAGCGCGTAGTTTTTAATGTCGTGCGAGAGCATGGTCGGGTAGAGCGCGTCGAACTCCAAATTGATGCCGTCGGTCAAGGAATCGCTGACCTGCTGTACCAAATCTCGAGCCTCGAGTTCATTGATACCGTCTGGCAGCGCGAAAAACACGCCGTCGGTGTCCGCTTCCAGCAGCGTCACACCGCGCAGCCGCAAACCTGTAATGACCGTCTCGAGGATGCGCCGTCCGGTCAGCGTGATCTCGTCAGCCGCAGCGCGATCCGCGAACAGCGCCATGTCGCCGGCTGCCAGATAGCCATACGCGCTGTTGATAATCAGTTTCAGCGCCGCCTGCATCGCATCGGCGTGCGCGAAATCCGCGTGGTCTTTCGGGACAGACTTGGCGATTTTTTTATGCTCGAGGCGCGTCTTCGTCATCTGCTCGACCAATTCCAGCAGCACTTGTAGCGTGTCGCAGCGCGGCCCGATGCGGTGGACGCGCATGATGCTCGGGTAGAGCGAGGCGATGTCGGCTTTGACGGCGTTTCTCGCCACGCCGCGCTGGAAAAGCTGCACCGCGCCGCCCTCGTGCGGGTGCGGCAGATGCGCGTGCGTGCTGCGCGGCAACGCGTGACCAGCGCGGTGATAGGCTCTGACCAGCATCGGCTCGAGAATCCCCGTCGCGGTTCCAGCGCTCGAAACGCGCTCGTATTTGCGCGGCGCGAGCTTGGTGAGTGCGAAGGTCGCGGGCAGCAGGCGCTGGGAGAGCCGATCCACCTCGCGCACGTCCTCGAGCGCGTAGGCTCGCACTTGCTCAGGGTCGCGGGCGTAAGTAGCAGCAATCTCAGCGCCGGGAATATACACGCGGTCTGGGGCGGCCAGATTGAAGTGCTTAGCAACGGCTTTCAGTCCGTGGCTGGGCAGTTCGCGGGTGACGAAATCGTGCCGCCACACGGCGTCCAGCGTGTCGATCAACTCGCGCCCCGCAGCGCTCCAACGCCCTTTTAGGGAGTCGCGGCGCAGCGCGTGACCCATGCGCCCGAGTGTCAAACGCACGCCCAATGCCCGCCCCCTGACCTCGAGAAATGGCAGGTCGAAGCCGCAGAGGTTGTGGTTCTCAATCACGTCCGGGTCTCGAGCCTGCACGGTGTTTACAAGGTCGCGCAGCATCTGCGCCTCGTCACCCTCGAGTACGGCTTCAAAGCCCTTTGAGTCGCGCACGGCGATCATGAAGATCTTGCCGCCTGCCTCAGCGCTCAAGCCCGTCGTCTCCAAATCAAACTGCAAGCGCGTCAACGCTGCGTATTCCAGACCGTGGAAGTACGACCGACCCGTCTGCATCAGGTACTGCTCACACAGCCCGACGGTGTAATACTCGCGCAGATCGTTCAGGCTCTGTGCGACGCGTCCGCCGCGCCGCGCTCCCTCGAGCAACGCGTTCTTCAGGGTTTGCGCGTTTTCAGCGCTGAGCAGATACTGGTAAAACCCGTCCCCCTCGAGCCGCACGGCTTGGATGCTCGAGCGGGTTGGGATGTGGTCGGTGTGCTGAGCGTAGACAAACGGCCTGAACTGGTCACGCTCGAGGGTGAGTGTGCCATCCACGCGCCGCCAGACGCAAGTTTGACCACTCGAGTCCGCGTGAAGCCCGACGATGCCGGGCGTGGCATCCCAGCCGTAGAGCCACTCGAGTTTTTGCGCGTCGCTCGAGGGTTGGGACGGCTTGGCGCTCGAGGTCATTCTGCTAAAAACATAGCACGAATTGTAATTTTAGCCATCGCTCGAGGCGGATTAGGGGAGCGGCTTGTGATGGCAAGCCGCTCCGAACGTAGACGTAGGGGTTTGCCACTGCAAACCCTGCGAACCGATACGCGCTGCATCTCGAGTCCCGGCTCACTCATCGCAATTCGTGCGACAATGAAGCCGCTAAAAATCTGTTGACGGCACACTGGTGTCGGGAAAAAGGAAAAAATGGAAGCGAAGACGTACACCACGATGCTCGGCGGTCGTGAACTGAGCATCGAAGTCGGCAAGATGGCTAAATTAGTCTCTGGCAGCGCGGTCATCCGCTACGGCGAGACGATGCTGCTGGCCACCGCGCAGGGGTCGGACAAACCCAGCACACTGGATTTTTTGCCATTAACAGTTGAATTCGAGGAGCGCCACTACGCCATCGGCAAGATTCCCGGCAGCTTCATGCGCCGCGAGAGCCGCCCCGGTGAGAAAGCGATTCTGGGCGCACGAATCACCGATCGCCAGATCAGACCGCTGTTCCCGAAAGGCTACAAGTTTGAAACCCAAGTCATTTTGACGGTGATGAGCGCCGATCAAGCCAACACGCCGGACATCCTCGGGCCGATCGGCGCGTCGGTCGCGCTGAGTTTGAGCGACATCCCGTGGGATGGCCCGTGCGCGACGGTGCGCGTCGGTTACATCGGCGGCGCATACGTCCTCAATCCAACGCTCCAGCAGCTCGAGACAAGCACGATGGAACTTGTCGTGGCTGGCACGAAGGACTCGGTGCTGATGGTCGAAGCGGGCGCTCAGGAGCTGAACGAGGACGTGATGGTCGGCGCGATTGAGTTCGCGCACGCCCAGATGCAACCACTCTTGGAGTTGATCGAAACCATCCAGCGCGAGTGCGGGCAGGAGAAAACCAAGTGGCAGCCAGCCGTTGATGAGGCTAAAGAAGCCGTCAAAGCCGCTGACCTCGAGACGATGAAGAAGCTCTCCAAAGAGCGCGATTTGAAGAGCGCGATTCTGACCGCTGGCAAGAAAGCCAAGGGCGCAGCGATCAAAGCCCTGCGCGACGGAATCATTGCCGAACTCGCGCCGAAGCCGGTCACGGACGACGCCGACCTGCTCGAGACGCACGCTGCTCGAGTCACAGCTTTGAAAAACTCCTTCGATAAAGCCCAGCAACTCGAGCTGCGCCGCATGGTGATCGAGGACAATATCCGCGCCGATGGGCGCGACCCGCAGACGGTGCGACCAATTCAGATCGAGACCGGCGTGATCCCACGGGCGCACGGCAGTGCGCTGTTCACGCGTGGCGAGACGCAGGTGCTGGGCACGGCGACCTTGGGAACCGGGCGCGACGAGCAGATCATCGATGACTTGGGCTTAGAGGACGGCGCGAAGTTCTTACTGCATTACAACTTCCCGCCGTACAGCACGGGCGAAGTCAAGCGTTTGGGCGGGCAGTCCCGCCGCGAGATCGGTCACGGCGTGCTGGCGCGTCGCGCCCTCGCAGCGGTGCTGCCAACCTACGATGCCTTCCCGTATGTGATTCGCGTCGTCGGTGACGTACTGGAATCCAACGGTTCCTCGAGCATGGCGACGACCTGCGCGGGTAGCCTCGCGCTGCTGGATGCGGGCGTGCCCTTAAAAGCGCCCGTCGCGGGCGTGGCGATGGGACTGGTCAAAGAAGCCGACAAGTACGCGGTGCTGACCGATATCCTCGGCATGGAAGACGCCTTGGGCGACATGGACTTCAAGGTCTGCGGCACGCGCACGGGCATCACGGCGCTGCAAATGGACATTAAAATCAAGGGCATCACGCCCGCGCTGATGCGCGAAGCGCTCGAGCAGGCGCGTCAAGCTCGATTGCATATTTTGGACAAGATGGACGCGGTGATTGCTACGCCGCGCACGGAGATGAGCACGTATGCGCCGCGCATCCTGACGACGAAGATTCCACCCGACAAGATCGGTGGCATCATCGGGCCAGGCGGCAAGAACATCCGCGAACTCGAGGCGCTGGGCGCGGAAATCACGATTGAACAAGACGGAACGGTGCGGATTTACAGCGCCGATAGCGCGGCAGCGGCTGAGGTTTTGAAGCGCATCGAAGGCAGCGCGGAATCCGCCAAGGTCGGCGCAGAGTACGACGGCACGGTCGTCAAGATCATGGAATTCGGCGCGTTCATCAACATTATCCCCGGCACGGACGGGATGCTGCACATCTCCCAAATCTCTGAGCAGCGCATCGACCGTGTGGAAGACGCACTGAACGTTGGCGACAAACTTCGCGTTAAAGTCGCCAGCATCAACCCACAAGGCAAAATCGACCTGATCCGCCCGGAGTTGGAGGGCAAAATCGCCCCTCGAGCGCCGAAGCCACCGCGTGAGGGCGGCGACCGAGGCGGGCGCGGCGGTGGAGGCTTTAGGGGCAACCGCTAAGCAGTCAGCAACTCCAAGTCCCTCGAGCCACCCAGCTCGAGGGTTTTTTGTGGCTCGAGACGGTATTGATTCCGACCAAAGTTCAAACTCGTGAAAATCAGGCGCAACGCTCGAGACCAATCCCGTTGTTAGCATTGAGCGGCGCGGATGTAAGGGGCGTCGCTCACGTATCCAACAAGTTCTTCATCCCGAGAGATTTTAATTGGCTCGAGCTGACTTTGATCATTGGGGCTTTGCGCTCTGCCATGCGCCGATGTGACGCAAGCCTTAGATTATCAACCGCAACTCGAGCCGCCAGCGCATTGAACCAAGCCTCACAAACCCCCTCGTTCTCCAGCGCTTGTGGTACAATCTCCGTCGGTGCTGCTCATTACGCACCTGTAACGCAGCGTTTCACGCCGCCCCCTCGAGACCTCGAGTGCTGGGCGAGTTTTTTGGGTAGCGTCAGGCTACCTCAAGGGGTACGAATGCAGGAATTCAGAAACATCGCCATCATCGCACATGTTGACCACGGCAAGACCACGTTGGTGGACGGCATGCTCAAGCAAACGCACACCTTCCGCGAGGGCGCGGTCGCCATTGATCGTGTGATGGACTCCAACGCCTTGGAACGAGAGCGCGGCATCACGATTCTCGCCAAGAACACAGCCGTGGAATTTCATGGCATCAAAATCAACATCATGGATACACCGGGTCACGCTGATTTCGGTGGCGAGGTCGAGCGCGTGCTGGGCATGGTCGATGGTTGTCTGCTGCTGGTGGACGCTTCGGAAGGCCCGATGCCGCAGACGCGCTTCGTGCTGAAGAAGGCTTTGGAGTTGGGATTGCACCCGATCGTCGTCATCAACAAGATCGACCGCAAGGATCAGCGCATCACTGAAGTTGTCAACTTAACGTTTGATTTGATGGCGGACTTGGGCGCAACCGACGAGCAGCTTGACTTCCCGATCATTTACGCCGTCGCCCGCGAGGGCAAAGCGTTTTCTCACTTGGATCAGCCCAAGGAGGACTTGGATGAGCTGTTCGAGTTGATCGTCAAGCACGTGCCCGCTCCGGCCATCGATATCGCCGCGCCGTTCCAGATGCTGGTGACGAATCTGGATTACAGCGATTACCTCGGACGCATCGCCATCGGGCGCATTACGCGTGGCAAAGTCAAGCGCGGCGAGTACGTGATGCTGATGCACAAGGACGGTTCGAGGAGCAAAGCCAAGACCTCGCAGGTCTTCACGCACATGGGGCTGGCGCGGATTGATGTCGAAGAGGTCTACGCGGGCGATATCGTGGCCATCGCGGGCTTGGAGGATGTCGGTGTCGGTGAGACCGTCGCGGACTTCGCCGATCCCGAGGCTTTGCCCGTACTGACGGTTGACGAGCCGACGGTCTCGATGACGTTTGGGCCGAACACTTCGCCGTTCGCGGGCAAAGAGGGCAAGTACGTCACGACCCGCCACATCCGCGACCGACTCTTCCGCGAGGCGATGACCAACGTCGCATTGCGCGTTGAAGAGGACAACACCGACGAGTACAAGGTTTCCGGACGAGGCGAGTTGCACCTCAGCATTTTGATCGAAACCATGCGCCGCGAGGGGTACGAGATGCAGGTCAGCACCCCCAAAGTCATCACCCGCGAGATCGACGGTCAGGTCAACGAGCCTTACGAGCATCTGGTGATTGATGTCCCCGAGACCAAGATGGGTGGCGTGATGGAGACGCTGGGGTCACGGCGCGGCGAGATGATCAACATGGACAATCAAAGCGGCCGCGTGCGTTTGGAGTACAAGATTCCCGCCCGCAGCCTGTTTGGGTTTCGCACGCAGTTTCTGAGCATGACCCAAGGCGAGGGCATCATGAACCACGTCTTTGACGGCTACGCCCCCGTCGCAGGCGAGATCAAGACGCGCCAGAACGGGTCGCTGGTGGCGATGGAAGCTGGCCCGACGTTCCCGTATGCGATTTGGAAGCTCGAGGATCGCGGCGAGTTCTTCATTGAAGCCGGCACGGAAGTTTACATCGGCATGATCGTCGGCGCGAACAACAGCGCCAAGGACTTGAACGTCAACGTCTGCAAATCCAAGAAACTGACCAACATGCGTACCAGCGGTGCGGACGATGCAGTGTCATTAACGCCCGTCAAGCCGATGAGTTTGGAGGAAGCATTGGAGTACATCTCCGATGACGAGCTGGTCGAGGTCACGCCCAAAAGCATCCGCCTGCGTAAGCGCGTGCTCGAGCCGAACATGCGGAAGTAAAAACCAGTTCAATGCGTTCGCTCGAGTACGAGGGTTCTTCGTACTCGAGCTTTTTAATGCTGAATTTTTGACCGAGCATCTGGAGTTCACAGCGGTATCATTTTTAAAGCATGGGTGAAAGAGTGTCTGACGGGTGAACGCGAGCGATGTCATGGTGGTGCTGAACCTCGCAAGCGTCGTGCTGTGCCTGATCGTGGCCAGTGTCGCCACTCGTCACCACCAGATCAGCGCCTCGAGACCCGTGGCGGCGCTGCTGCTTCTGACGGCCTCTTGGTCGCTGTCCGAAGCGCTGATTCTCGGCGTCCCCAATCCAGCCTTCAAATTTGAAACTTTGTTCGTTCAAAACGCCTTGGTGACTTTTTTTCCGCTGGTCTGGGTTTTGGTGACGCAAGCGGTGACAGGCAGCGTGCTGATGAGCCGCAACCGTTGGTTGTGGTTGCAGGGTTTCGCCGGAGCTATCGCCTTACTGTGTGCGACGAATCACTGGCACAACTTGATTCTCGCTGATATCAGGCTGGATACGGGGAATCGTTACCCAACGTTTGAATACGGCGCAGTGTTTGGGATCTTCGCGCTCTACGGATACAGCGTCCTTTTTTACGGTGCAACACGCCTCTGGCAAGCGCGGCAAGCGGCCAGCGGCTCGAGACGCGTTGAGCTGAGCTTGTGGTTGCTGTGCGTAGCGATGCCAACGTTGGTCGATCTGGTCAGTTTCACGCCGTTTTTTAGCTTCACCGAAGGCAAACTGACCCCTGTCGCCCTCGCGCTGAGTACGGTATTGGCTGGTTGGGGCTTACTGAGGCGACAAATCTTTCGCGTCGAACCCGTCGCTTTGGAGAAAGCCTTTGAAAGCATGCGCGACGGCGTGTTGATGATTGACAAGCAGGGCAGGGTCGCACGCATCAACAATGCGGCCAAAGCCTTCACGCTGCTGAGCGCGAGTCAGTCGGTCGGTGAAGCCATCGCTCGGGTACTGCCCGAGTGGAGCGACACGGCACTGGGGACACCGTTCGAGGTCGGCGTTGGTGAGCGCATCCTCGAGTACAGCGGCGATCCGATTGCGGGCGGCGGCTTTGTGGTGATCGTCCGCGATCTGACCGCGCTGCGGCGTTATGAGCAGCAGCTTTTGGAAAGCGCCATGCGCGACTCGCTGACGGCGCTCTACAACCGCCGAGCGTTTCTGGACAGGGCGGATGGTCTGATCGCGCAGCACGCCAACGCTTGCCTCGTCTATCTGGACTTGGATCGCTTCAAGCAGGTCAACGACACCCTCGGGCACGAAGGCGGCGATGCGCTGCTGATAACGGTAGCGCGGCGGCTCGAGGTGGCACTGAGCGGTCATCTGCTGGCCCGCGTGGGCGGCGATGAGTTCGTGGCACTGATCGTGCTGCCCGTGCCGAGCGTGCGCGACCTGATGAAACGGCTCGAGGATCAGATCACGCAACCTGCGAATGTACTGGGGCAAACGGTCACGGTCGGTCTGAGTTGGGGCCTCGCGGTGTACCCACGCGATGGTGTGCAGCTCGAGACGCTGCTGCGCGTGGCAGACACCGCGATGTATTTTCAGAAACGCGCCCGCAAAAATTTGAGTGCGTCGCAAAGTTAGGGTAAATCTGGATTCCCGTCAAGCTTTCTCGAGCGTCTTGCCCCATGTCCACGTGATTGACGCGCGAATGCAGACTGCCCGAACACCCAGATGGGCGTGACATGAGCGCAGGGCTGGGTATCCCTTCAGACTCTCTTCAGTCTGCGCTCAAATCCGCGTGTGTCTAATGAACTGTGAGCACGGGCGGCTTTAAGCAATGTGCGTTTTTGACGCCGCGCCAATGCTCGAGCAGCCTTCAAGAGCTGCACAAGGAGTTTCTGATGAAAACGTATTCAACTGCCCTGAAAGCCGCCATTCTCTCAAGCGCCGTCCTATTGCCCAGCGCCGCGTTCGCGGACGGCTTCAGCGCAACCCTCGAGACACCGATCACGCTAACCAATCCTGTGAATTTCACGGCTGGCGGTTCGCTGAACTACTCGCTCGAGCTGATGAAAAATCTGTTCGTCGGCGCGTCTGTCGGTGGCGCGTACAACTTCAGTGTCGGCGCGGGTGCGCTCGGCGCTCGAGTCGGTGCGGTCTATGTCGCGCAGTTACTAGACGCTCCAAACACCTTCGTCAACGCCTACATCGGCGCTGGCGCGAACGTGCTGATCTTGCCAAGCCCAGTTTCTTTCGGCGTGGATGCCAGCGCCGGTTTGTTCGCCCGTTACGGCATCTCGCGCGGCGTGCGGATTTACGGCGGCGTCGACGGTGAGGTCGGCTACAACGTCTCCGCCAGCAGCTTCGTACCAGCGGTTTCCGGGTACGTCGGCGCACGCTTTGAAGCCATCACCAACCTGAGCCTATACACGCAGTTCGGCGCGGGCTACAACTCGATCAAAGCCTCGAGCGCCAGCGGCTCGAGCCTGACCGCACTGCCGGTCGGCAACGTCGGCTTCGTTTACGACGTGCGCGGCGGGCTGTTCTACTCGATCGCACCGCAAGCCCAGATCGGCGTGTACGGCGCGTTCAACGGCAGCTTCACGATTGGTTTGACCGCGAAGTTCTTGGAGAAGCCCAACACACTGGGCATCGCTGGCAACTACCTGCCGTAAATGCTCGAGGACGCGAAAACCTCCCCAGATGGGGAGGTTTTTTCATGCCGCTATACTGTCAATTATGGCACGGGTTTCCAAACGCGAATACCTGAGCGGTTTGCTGGAGCGAACGCTACGGATTCAGGCGGCGCACCCAGCGCCGCAGACGTTTGAGGGTTTCATCGCGTGGATACAACAGCGGCTCGAGGCTCAGCCGCGCAAACCTCGAGCTTAGGCTTTTATTGCATGTCCGGGTTGGTGACTTCACGCAGCTCCGCGTAGAGCTGCCCCAAGAGTTTAACTTGGCGATGCGCGGCTGCCACGCGCTCTTTTTCGCTCTCAAATTCGTGGATGTGAACCGCGTCCTGTGAGATGCTGTGCGCGATCTCGATCAGTTGCGCTTCCATCTCCATGACGTTCTCCATCATCTCGCTCGGGTCAAAATCCAAGTCACTCATCGCTTGCAGCATGTCCAGCGGCATCAGCTCGAGGGCGTTGTCCGGCTTGATCTTTTTATTGGCCATGCCTTTACTCTACCCGATTGCCGTCAGCCTCGAGTCACAACTTGTTTATGCACTTCGGACGATGCTCGAGTCGCGGTTTAAAGCCGTGATTCTTCGCGGCTCGAGTTTGCATGGATACGCCCCTGTGCTAAACTTTGCTCTCGAGTCAGTTCAGCGTTACCGTTCGAGACTCCATGCGACAGTCTCGTATTTTTATGCAAGTCATTCATCAGTTCATTCACTCGAGGTTACATCATGCCCAAACGCACCGACATCCACACCGTGCTGATTATCGGCTCTGGCCCGATCCAGATCGGGCAAGCGGCCGAGTTTGATTACAGCGGCACGCAAGCCCTGAAAGCCTTGAAAACCGCTGGCTACCGCGTGGTGCTGGTCAATTCAAATCCCGCGACGATCATGACCGACCCGGAGCTAGCAGACGCCACGTACCTCGAGCCGCTGACCATAGAATTTTTGGAGAAAGTGATTGCGAAGGAGCGTCCAGACGCGCTGCTGCCAACGCTCGGTGGGCAGACGGCGCTGAACCTGTCGCTGGCACTGGCGGACGCGGGCATCCTCGAGAAGTACGGTGTAGAACTGATCGGCGCGAACGCCGAGGCGATCAACAAGGGCGAGGATCGTCAGCTCTTTCAGCAGGCGATGCAAAAAATCGGCGTGGAATGCGCCAAGGGCAAGATGATTCACACGCTCGAGGAGGCGCTGGCATGGGTGGTCGAGATCGGCTACCCCGCGATCATCCGCCCGAGCTTCACGCTCGGCGGCACGGGCGGCGGGATTGCGAGGGACGAGGCTGAGTTCATTGCGCTGCTGACGCAAGGCTTGCCGATGTCCCCAACGCACTCGGCGCTGATCGAAGAGAGCATCATCGGCTGGAAAGAGTTTGAACTCGAGGTTATGCGCGACCACAACGACACCGTGGTCATCATCACCGGCATTGAAAACTTCGACCCGATGGGCGTGCATACCGGCGACAGCATCACCGTCGCACCCGCGCAGACGCTCTCGGACAAGGAGTATCAGGAACTGCGCGTCATCAGCCAAAAAATCATCCGCGAGATCGGCGTGGACACCGGCGGCAGCAACATCCAGTTTGCAATCAGTCCCACGGATGGGCGCGTGATCGTGATCGAGATGAACCCTCGAGTCTCACGGTCTTCTGCGCTAGCCAGTAAAGCCACGGGGTTTCCGATCGCCAAGATTGCCGCTCTGCTGGCGGTCGGTTATCAACTCGACGAGCTGCCCAACGACATCACCCGCGTCACGCCCGCGAGTTTCGAGCCGAGCATCGATTACGTCGTCACGAAAATCCCGCGCTTCGCTTTTGAAAAGTTTCCCGATGCGCCGCAGCGCTTGGGGACGCAAATGCGCTCCGTGGGCGAGGTCATGGCGATTGGGCGGACGTTCAAAGAGAGCTTCATGAAAGCGCTGCGGAGTCTCGAGAGCGACCAGCGCGGCGATTTCGAGGCGATGAGTGCGAGCCAACTCGACGCACTGCTCGAGCCAACCCCAAAGCGCTTTTTATCAATTCTCGAGCTGTTGCGGCGCGGCTCGAGCGTGGACGCACTGCATGACCGCACGAAGATTGACCGTTGGTTTCTAGCGCAGCTCGAGGAAGTCGTCGCGGCTGAGCGCGAGTTAAAGACGTTGGGAACGCTCGAGACGTGGAAATACGAACTCTGGCGCGAGGTCAAGCGCCTCGGACTGTCTGACGCCCGCTTGGGCGAGCTGAGCGGCAAATCCGAACTCGAGGTCAGGAATTTACGCAAAGCCGCCAAGTGTTTCCCCGTGTATAAGACAGTCGATACCTGTGCCGCAGAATTCGAAGCCTTCACGCCGTACCATTACAGTTCCTACGAGTGGGAAGACGAGGTGCGCCCGACCACCAAGCCAAAGGTGATGATCCTCGGCAGCGGCCCCAACCGCATCGGGCAGGGTGTGGAGTTTGACTACGCGACCGTTCACGCGGTCTGGGCGCTGCGCGAGGCTGGCTATGAAACGATCATGGTCAACAGCAATCCCGAAACGGTCAGCACCGATTACGACACCGCCGACCGGCTGTATTTTGAGCCGCTGACCTTTGAAGACGTGATGAACATCGTCGAGCACGAGCAGCCGATCGGCGTGATCGTGCAACTCGGCGGGCAGACGCCGCTGAAACTCGCGGCAGCGCTCGAGGCGGCGGGTGCACCGATCATCGGCACATCACCCAGCGCGATTCACTTGGCAGAGGATCGGCTCGAGTTCAACCGACTCTGCACGCGCTTAGGGATTTTGCAGCCGCGTGGTGCGGTCGCTAACACGCCCGCCGAAGCCTTGAAACTCGCCAGAGAACTCGGCTTTCCACTAATGGCTCGCCCGAGTTACGTGCTGGGCGGTCGCGCCATGCGAACCGTTCACTCGCAATCCGACCTCGAGAAATATTTGACCGAGGTCTACTCGAGCGTCGAAGGCAACCCGAGTATTCTCTTGGATCAATTCCTCGAGAACGCCCTCGAGCTGGACGTGGACTGCCTGTGCGACGGTGTGATTGCGGTTGTCGCTGGCGTGATGGAACACGTCGAAGCGGCGGGCATCCACAGCGGCGACAGCGCCTGCATCCTGCCACCCGTTCACCTGTCAAGTACGCTACTCGAGGAAGTCCACGCGACCACCAAACATCTCGCGCTCGAGATCGGCGTCAGAGGCTTGATGAACGTGCAGTACGCGATTTACAAAGAACAGCTCTACATATTGGAAGCGAACCCGAGGGCGAGCCGCACTGTGCCATTTGTCAGTAAAGCCATCGGGCATCCGCTCGCCAAGTACGCCGCATTGATCGGCGTTGGGCAGACCCTCGAGCAGATTGGCTTCACCGCCGCGCCCGTCCCCAGCTACTACAGCGCCAAAGAAGTCCACCTGCCGTTCCTCAAATTCCCCGGTGTCATCCCCGTGCTGGGGCCCGAAATGAAAAGCACTGGTGAGAGCATGGGCATCGACGCCGACCCGCACTTGGCGTATTACCGCGCTCAACTCGGCGCGAACGTCAAACTGCCGCGCAGTGGAAACGTCTTGCTCGTCGGTTCAGGACTCGAGGAGATCGCCCGCCGCCTCGAGACGCTGGGCTTCATCACGCACTCGAGCGTTAGCGACGACAACGCCGTACTGCCAGACCTACTAATCGATCTGACCGGCTCGAGGATACTGCGCCGCGCCCTCGAAGCTGGACAGCCCTTTTACACCACGCTCGAGGCGGCGCAGTGGCTGGTCAGTGCGCTCGAGAAGCTGGGCGGGGCAGTCGTTGGCGTCTCGAGCTTGCAGGAATGGCAGAGTACAATCGTGTAGGAAACGCACCGCCAACCATTCTCAGCCGTGTTTCAATTTCAGCATGAAAAGCGGTCAAGTCTGGTTGTTTGTAGCGTGTATTGGCGTTGGAGGTGTGTTCGGCGTAGCGCGTGGCAACGCGGAAAAAGAAGCGTTTTTGAGTCAACCCCTGCGTGAAGCCTGCAAACTCCAGCGCTGCACAACGTCGAAACCAGCGGCAAACCAGCGCCTGCTCGAGCGTTGAAAAATAACGAAGTCACCATGCTCGAGGTGGCGCTGCGCGTCTCGAGTTTGCAGAAATGGCAAACGCTTGGTTGATTAAGAACTGAGCAGATGTTCGCTTAAATTGTTCAGCAGCCGCCTACGTCTATCCTCGGAAATTTGACCAATGCTGCCCAACAACTGATTGCGCGGTAGCACCGCCAAAAACCCAAGTCGAATGACCGAAGCCGACACCAAGCCGCTCGAGCTGAAATCATCATCGGGCGGCTCAATCACCTCGTCAAAACCATGTACCGCTCGAGCCAGTTGCGTGCTGATTCCGCACAGCAAGGCATCACCGAACGGCGGCAAGTCTCGCAAAAACAGAGCTGGACGATTCTTCAATTGCCCATCGGCTTGCGGCAGCAACGCGAGAACAATGTCACCCTCGCGCATACGTTGGGTTTCGTTCCTTTAACGCTGACAACGGATACTCTGGCTCATCGCCTGCGTAAGCTCGAGCCAATTGTTCAGCCGCCAGCGCCGTCCAATCACCGCGCTCGAGGTCTGGAGTTTCCAGCACTGTCACCAGCAACCGCGCATTCGATGGAATCTCGAATGGTTCGTCCAGCGTGATCTGCTGACCATCAAAATGAGCATTTAGAGTAATGCTGGGCATGACAAATTGTAGCAGGCAAAAACGAATTGCATCAACTTCCGAGAATTTCATGGCTCGAGCGGTTGTTACTCTCAAGGAGTCGGATGCTGCAAGCCGTGCTGCGAGAACGCCGCGAGGAGATCAAGCGCGGTGAAACCATTTCGCTCGAGGAGGCGTTAGCTTAAATTTTCTCGAGTTGACAGCTCAGTATTTTTGAAAACCAAATCCAGAGATTTTGACTGAAGGCTTTTTACTTTTCAGTTTTGTCGATCCATTATTGATTTACAAAGCCGAACGAACTCTAGCTGACAGTCGCGTCTGAAACTGTCTCGCGATTCTGTAAAGCGGCGTGCGACTCGAGTTAAAAGAACAGCTCTTGCTTGCTCTAAAATTTGCGGATCGTCAGTTAGATCTAATTTCGTATGGCAATTTGGACAAAGTTTGATAATATTCGATGGGCTTTTACTTCCACCTTTTGATGCGGCTATCCAATGGGCAGCTTCAAGCGGAGTGCCAGAAGCATCACATATTTCGCATGAAGGTAAAACTATAGGTTTTTCCTCAACGAGATCGGACTCTCGTCTTATTGGCAAACCTAAAACCTGAACCCAAGATTTTAAATCAGTGGTCATACCTCTACCAAAGATAGCTGTACGTGTAACACCCCAACGATTGCTTAGCTTCTTCTGACCCCAGCTTTTCTCGAGATAATACTCACGGAAATCTTCTTCGAGCGTTTTTCCAAGTAGGGCTTCGACTTCAAGCATACGTGCAGTCTTTACGCCAATAACATGTGGTCGAAATCGTGTAATCCGTGACATAATGCCTCGACGAAAAATTGCACCTAAAAGTCGGCACTACTTACTACAAAAGCCCCCTGCTCATCTCGAGCAGGGGTTATCTTTTGGAGCGGGAGAAGAGATTCGAACTCTCGACATCCACCTTGGCAAGGTGGCACTCTACCAGCTGAGTTACTCCCGCGCAGAGTTGATTGTACGTGCTGTGCTTTGATCTTGCAACTCGAGGAGATTGAAGTGCTGCTCGA
>JANYHH010000024.1 GCA_025359505.1 Deinococcales bacterium | reverse complement strand
TTAAGTTACTCAAATCAGAGTTATTGGTTGATGAGTCGCGCTCAAACAACCCGCAGCGTCGTCTGAGTGAAATACTCGCAAAGTTACTTGGGGCTTTGGTACAGCATTGGTTTGTGCTGCTGACTGCATGGCAGGATCTAGAATTGAGTTTAGTGCTGGTGAGCCGAGCAGTGCGGAGTTGCTTAGGGTTGATGATGTTGTTCATGCGTGGTAAGCTGAGTTTTGGAGCGCTCAGGGATGCGTTACAGCGCTCGGTCAGTGCTGGGTGTTCGTTGAATAAACGCCGATTATCTCCGAGTTCAGCTCAGTTGATGATGACGATCAAAGGCTTAACTTGACGCGCATGGGGCGAGCGGCCGCTCGCCCCTACAACCGTGCAGCCTCACGCCAAAAACGTGATGAGTTGCGAGCTTCGCACTCGAATTATAAGAGTTTCAAATTGGGTTTTTAGCAAAAGCTTTCCATCTCGAGAGGCGCACCGCACCATTTACCCGCGCATCAACAAGCTATCCTAGCGCTAACGATGCGACCCTCGAGCCAAGCCGTAGACCAACCGATTCTCGAGGTTGTCGAACGGGCGTATATGCGTTACGCGCAGCGCTCAGGTATGTGGCTCGAGGAATTCACACGGCAGGGCGGCGTGGTGCATTGCAAGAGTGGCTGCATGAATTGCTGCAATTTTCCGGTGCAGGTCAGCTTGGCCGAGGCGCTGGTGACGGCAGCGGCGCTGTCAGCCGTGCAGATGGACGGCATGCGACGCAGGGCGGCTCGAGTGATGAAAAACGCCAAGAGTGCGTCCAATTGGAACGAGTATTTCGAGCGTCACCGCTCGCAGGTCGGCTACTGTCCGCTGCTGGATTTGGAATCCGGGACGTGCAGCGCTTACACGGCGCGTCCCGCCCGTTGCCGCGATACGTTCAGTATGCTGAGCAGCAAGTTCTGCGAGGCTGGCGCGATGCAGCGTCTGAGCCGCGCTGAGCGGACTGATTACAACCGCGAAGTCAAAGCCAACCCGGTCACGGACGGCGTGTCGCATTACGTCGCGCCGCTCGAGGAGCTGGGCGAGCCGATCTGGGAAGCGGCGGGCGATGCGATGCGTTCAACGTGGAATCTCGAGGTCTGGGGCGATTTCTGGGTGCTGACGACGTTGACGCAAGACGCGGCGTTTATGGCAGCGGTGCGTTCTGGCGCGGCAACTCGAGCAACGCGGCGGGCAAAGGCGCTGGGGTTGTGGCATCTCGAGATCGTGCGGATCGAGCAGTGAGGCTAAAATAGTCAGCGTGATTTCTGACGCTCGAGGCGGCTCGTGAGGCAATTTCTGGCGCACATCGCCTTGGTCGTGCGCGATTACGATGAAGCGATTGCGTTTTACACGGGCAAACTCGGGTTTGAATTGCTCGAGGACACGGATCAACCCGAGCAGGACAAGCACTGGGTGGTCGTCGCGCCGCGCGGCGGAGTTGGCGCGACGCTGTTGCTGGCGGAGGCTTCGACGCCACAGCAAGCGGCGTTCATTGGGAATCAAGCGGGCGGACGCGTGTTTTTGTTTTTGGCAACCGACGATTTCTGGCGCGATTACCGCGCTTTGACTGAAAACAGTGTCGAGTTCGTGCGCGAACCGAAATCCGAGGGGTACGGCACGGTCGCGGTCTTCAAGGATTTGTACGGCAATCTCTGGGATTTGATTCAGTACGCGCCAGATCACCCGATGCAAATGCGGCTCGGGTGACGCTCGAGGACTCGAGCGTCGGGACTGACCTTGAAAATCTGTGGGGTGTGCGAATTCACCGAATTCGGCTACAGTGTTTTCATGAAGCGATTCTTACTGGTGCTCGCACTGACCGCTTCGGCCGTCGCGCAAACACAGACTGCGCCCGTGAGTTACCGCGTCTCTGACATCACGCTGTACGGACTGGGTGAGCGCTTCGCGGTTTTTAGTGGCGAACCCGGCACGATCCGTCACGACGGGAAGTCATTGGCGCTGACTCGAGCCTCGAGGGGTGTCGCTGGGCTGGACGTAACGGGGAGCGTGCGCGTCAACGGTCAGGGTGCGTTACCGCTGCCCGCGCCGAAGCTCACGGCATTTACCTTAGTTCAGCGTATGGAAGGAGGTTACGGTCGTTTGATACTGACCACTCGAGTCGCTTTGAGCGCTCTGTACTCCTTCAATGGGACGCGGTGGTTCACGCTCGCTGGCGCGACCCCCGGCGGGCAGAGCAGCTACGTGTATCCTGACGAGCGATCTGGCGGCCTGTACGGGGCTGGAACGCTGACGAACAGCGAGGCACAAGCCCTCGGGACGTACCTGCAAACCAAGGGTCAATACATCGTTGTCGGTGTGATCCCCACGACACCCGCCAGAGCCAGCTTCTCGCCCGTTCCAG
This sequence comes from Deinococcales bacterium, assembly GCA_025359505.1. Classification (GTDB taxonomy): domain Bacteria; phylum Deinococcota; class Deinococci; order Deinococcales; family JAAFIG01; genus JANYHH01. The sequence goes on along the minus strand of JANYHH010000024.1, from coordinate 10,416 downwards.
CGTCGTACCGCAGTACCGCACTGTTCGTGCAGACCGGCCTACCCGCTGTATCAGAGGCTGCGGTTGCGGCTCGTGTCATCCGCAGCGACTTGCAGAGTCTCTACACCGATGCCAACCTCGAGGTTCGTTTGGATGCCAAGCCCGAGGAGTTCTATGCCACTTGGCAACTGGTCAGAGACAACCAAGTTCCGCTACAGAGCGCACCGCTGATAGACTTCAAACGCTTCAAAATCGTCACCGTTTTTCAAGGTCAGAGGTTCATCGGCGGTTACGGTGTTGGCCTGCTCGCCTCCAGTGTCACGGGGGAGACGCTGACGCTGGAAATCCGTGCGTCCGAACCCGCCCCTAGCGCGTTCACCACGCAGGTCTCAACCAGTCCGTACCTGATGCTTGAAGTCAGTAACCGAATCACGGAGGTTACGGAGGTTAAAGTCAAACTGGTTCCCTTACAGCGCTGAAATCGCCTTGCCTCGAGTGGGCCCACATCGGCGAGGCGGAACGCTAAAACTTGCAATTCCCATGCAAAAAAGCTTATAATTATGCACTCGAGACGCATACGCCCTCGAGTCACCTCATGACGACCCTCCGCACCCGACGACCCAACTGACCTCGAGCAGATCGCTCTGCCTCGAGATGTTGGTGTGACGCGGGTGTCTTATGCTGTGTGGACGGAAAATTTCACAGAGCTGCTCGAGATCAAAACTTGGCTTCACCAAGATTTCGACCATAAAGATAAGCCTCACAAAATTTAGTTTCTCGAGATCGACCCGCTCACCCACAGGAGAATCAACCCCATGCCCAAGAAAAAAGTCGTCCTCGCGTACTCCGGCGGTTTAGACACCAGCATGATCCTCAAATGGCTGCAATTGGAGCGCGATTACGATGTGGTGTGCTTCACCGCTGATATCGGGCAGGGCGAGGAGGTCGAGGAGGCAAGGGTCAAGGCGCTGGGCACGGGCGCAGTCGCAGCGTATGCGATTGACCTGAAAGACGAGTTCGTGCGCGAGTACGTCTATCCGATGATGCGCTCGAGCTGCTTGTACGAGGGCTATTACCTGCTCGGCACGAGCATCGCCCGTCCGCTGATCGCTAAGAAACTCGTCGAGATCGCCTTTCAAGAACAAGCCGAGGCGATCAGTCACGGCGCGACCGGCAAAGGCAACGATCAGGTGCGCTTTGAAATCAGCGCGTATGCCCTGAACCCAGAAATCAAGGTCATCGCCCCGTGGCGCGAGTGGGGGCCAGCCGGGCGCAAGGAGCTGATGGAGTTCGCGGAGCGCCACAACATCCCTGTACCAGTCAGCGCCGCCAAGCCGTACAGCATGGACGCAAATTTGCTGCACATCTCCTTCGAGGGCGGCATCTTAGAAGACCCGTGGGTTGAGCCGCCGACCGATATGTTCAAACTCACGCAGAATGTGGAAAATACGCCGGACGCGCCCGAGTACGTCGAACTCGAGTTCGTCGGCGGCGACCCGGTCAGCATCAACGGTGAACGGCTCGAGCCAGCGGATCTGCTGGCGAAAGCCAATGAACTCGCGGGGCGGCACGGCGTCGGGCGCGTGGATCTGGTCGAGAACCGCTTCGTCGGCATGAAATCGCGTGGGGTTTACGAGACACCGGGCGGCACGCTGCTCTATCACGCCCGCCGCGCCGTGGAATCGCTGACCCTCGACCGCGAGGTGCTGCATACCCGAGACGCGATGGCGGTCAAATATTCAGAATTGGTGTATAACGGCTTTTGGTTCACCGCCGAGCGCGAGGCGTTGCAGGTCTACTTCGATCACATCGCCAAGGGCGTGACGGGGACGGCCCGCATGAAGCTGTTCAAAGGCAACGCGCTCGTCGCGGGGCGCAAATCGCCCGTCAGTCTGTACGACGCGACCCTCGTGACTTTTGAAAAAGAAACCGTCTACGACCAAGCCGATGCGGGCGGATTCATCAAGCTCAACGCCCTTCGCGCTCGAGTCCGCGCTCGGTTGCACAGAGATTGAAGATGCACCACGGTCATCAAGTTTCACTGCTCGAGCTTTGTCGAACCGGGAATTTCGGTGCATTACAAATTGGAAGTAATGAAACCGAAATGATCAACTACTTGGGGCAACCCACAGCTTGGGCGAACACGAAAACCCACGAAGACAAATTCTGTCATTACGACGATGTGCAAATTTTCTTTGGTAACCTCCATATCTGGTTGATTCACATTGACTGGTTCAACGGATTAAACGGCAAGCCGCGCCTGAACGAACCGCACACGCTCGAGCCTTGGGTGATCCGTGAAGATGCAAGCCTTGAAGAAATCAAAGAGGCACTACACGCAGAGTCATTGCCGTTCCAAACCGAAACGAAATACGAATCAACCATTTTGAAACTCGAGTCAGGCGCGAAAATCTATTTTAGTGAAGACACAAAAATGTTGGATGCGATCTCTGTTGTCTCGAGGTGAACCCATGGTTCCAGCCAATGAACTTGCACTGTTCGCACTCACCGCTCTCGGACTGGTGCTCACGCCTAGGCCAAACATGATGTACCTGATCTCGAGAAGCATCATGCAGGGACGCCCTCCGCGCTCGAGTCCGCGCTCGAGTCCGCGCTCGGTTGCACAGAGATTGAGCCACCTCACAGAAAATGCGTGATCTCATGCTGAATGCCTCCACCACAATGCGCGTTGCCCGTCCCACTGATCGTCTCGAGGAAATCGTACGCTTTTACCGCGATGGCTTGCGGCTAACGGTGCTTGGGTCTTTCGTCGATCACGTGGGTTTTGATGGTGTCATGCTCGGCATGGCGGGCGCGTCGTACCACCTCGAATTCACGTATCGGCGTGGTCACACTGTGGGCAACGCGCCAACGCAAGATCACCTCTTGGTTTTCTATCTGCCCGATCATGTCGCGTGGCTCGAGGCAACGGCGCATATGGAGCAAGCTGGGTATTCGCCGACAACCTCTTTCAACCCGTATTGGGACAAGCAGGGTCGCACCTACGAAGACCCTGATGGGTATCGCGTCGTGCTGCAAAACGCGGAGTGGAAATGATCCCCGTCTTGCGTCCCGCCACCCCAGCCGACGCCGAACTGATTGCCGCACTCACTCGAGCCGCATGGATTCACAAACCCGCCAACTCGAGCGGGCATCGTGAAAGTGCGAAAAGCGTGCGGGCGAATCTGCTCGAGGGTGACGCGATCATCATGGAATTGGGCGGCGAAGCGATTGGCAGCGTGCGGCTCTACCCCGTCTATCAGACGCTCGAGGACGGCACAGAAATTGGCCCTGTCGCGCTCGAGATTGCGCGGTTGGGGATTCTGCCCGCGTATCGCGGTCGCGGGTTGAATACGTGGCTGATGAACGAGGCGATGATGAGCGCCACGCGGCGCGGCATCGAGGAACTGCGGCTGGCGGTGCGAAATGACGAGCCGGGCTTGCAGCGAATGTACGAGCGGCAAGGATTTTTTGTGGACTCGAGCATCGCTTACAGCCACGCGAATCCCGACAGTCCGCCACCGATCACGATGCGAAAGTATTTGTTCGATAGAGGCCCGAGGGTTGGGACTGAGCTGTGAACGACACGCACCCCAAAATCGCCGCCCTGCAACTCGAGTTGCTGCGCTCGCTCGCGCCCGAAGAGCGCTTCGAGCGGGCGATGCGCTTCTCGAGCGGGATTCTCAAACTTTCGCGTGAGCAGTTCGCGCAAGCACACGGTGAGTTGGGACTGCAACGTTGGCTCGAGGCGCATTACGGTATGGCGTTGGCGCGAGGCGCACTTGGGGATCAGTACCGTGAATGAAGCTTTAGAGGCGATTCGTCCATTGATTGCGGTGTTCGAGCGATTGGGCGTGTCTTACCGCGTCGGTGGATCGGTGGCCAGCAGTTGGCACGGCATTGGGCGCTCGACAATGGATGTGGATTTGACGGCGAACCTCGAGCTATCGCAAGTGGATTCGCTGGTTGCGGGTTTACAGGACGCGTATTACGCCGATGCGGAATTGATTCGGGAAGCGCTCGAGCACGGGCAATCGTTCAACTTGATTCATTTGGAGACGTATTTCAAAGTTGATGTTTTCCCATTGCAAGCCAGAGAGTACGAGCAGCGAAGCTTCTCGAGGGTGGTCGTGGTACAGCAGATTAATTTTGTCAGCGCCGAGGACATCATCCTCAAAAAACTCGAGTGGTATCGGCTCTCGGGCGGTTCGGAACGTCAGTGGCGCGATGTGATCGGCGTTTTGAACATACAGCAGGGGAAGTTGGACATGGCGTATTTGCAGCATTGGGCGATGGAAATCGGTGTGTCCGATCTGCTCGAGCGGGTCTTAGAAGAGGGGCAAGCGTGACCAATAAAAAACCGTGGGGCGGGCGTTTTGAAGCGCCGACCGACAAACTCGTTGAAGCCTTCAACGCCAGCGTGGATTTCGATAAACGTCTCGTACTCGAGGACATCGCGGGCAGTCGGGCGCACGTGACGATGCTGGGCAGCACAAACATTCTCGAGGCATCTGAAACAGCGGCGATTCTCGAGGGATTGGCTCAAGTTCTGGGAGAGGTCGAATTAGGCGTGTTCCCGTGGCGCGTGGAACTCGAGGATGTCCACATGAATGTGGAGACGCGACTGCGCGAGTTGATTGGGCCCGTCGCGGGCAAGCTTCACACGGCTCGCTCGAGAAACGATCAAGTAGCGCTCGATTTCAGGTTATGGGTCAAGGGCGCATGTCAGCGGATGATTGCCAAGCTCGAGCGGCTGCGTGGCGTGATGGTCAGTGAGGCCGAGCGCCACCTGCCTACCAACACCGCTGGCGTCGTGATGCCCGGCTACACGCATTTGCAGGTCGCGCAGCCGATTCTGCTGTCGCACTGGTTCATGGCGTACTTTGAAATGCTGTCGAGGGATCAGAGCCGTTTCGCAGACGCGCTTGAGCGCATGGACGAATCGCCGCTCGGGGCGGGTGCGCTCGCAGGGACGCCGTGGCCGATTGATCGCTTTCAGACCGCTCGAGCATTAGGCTTCGCCGCACCAACCCGCAACAGCTTAGACAGTGTTGGCAGCCGCGATTTTGCGCTCGAGTTTCTCAGCGCCTCGAGCATCTGCATCGCGCACCTCAGCCGGATCTCCGAGGAGTTGGTGCTGTACTCGAGCTTCGAGTTCGGCTTCGTGACGCTGCCCGATTCGCACACGACGGGCAGTTCGATCATGCCGCAGAAGAAAAACCCGGATGTCAGCGAGTTGGCACGCGGCAAAGCGGGACGGGTCTTCGGTGATCTCGTGGCGCTGCTGACCGTTGTCAAAGGCACGCCGCTGGCGTACAACAAGGACTTTCAGGAAGACAAAGAACCCGTCTTCGACGCCGCCGACACGCTCGAGGTGATCCTGACACTGTACGCCGATATGTTGCCGCTGTGCCACTGGAACGCCGAAACGACAAAAGCGGCGGCGGCTCGAGGCTACAGCACCGCCACGGATTTAGCCGATTACCTCGCCCGTCAAGGCGTGCCGTTCCGCGAGGCGCACGAAGTCGTCGGGAAACTCGTGGGATTGTGCGTCTCGAGCAAACGTCAACTTTGGGAACTCACGAACGCGGAACTCGAGACGGCGCACGAAAAACTCGATGCTCGAGCGCTCGAGGTCGTGACCGTCACCGCCAGCGTCGCCGCCCGCACGAGCTACGGCGGAACCGCGCCTGAGCGTGTCAGAGAAGCCATTGAAGCTGCGAGGAAGCAGCTCGAGCGGTAAGTCCCCTTCGCCTTTTGCCTTTCGCCCTTTGCCAGCCCAAAAGGAGGTCTCCCCCATGTTGCAACTCGAGCCGATGGTTCACCTCTCCCCCCTCAACCCAGCCCTCGCCCTCGAGTTGCGCCGCGCCACGGTCAGCGATGTGCCCAAGATTGGGGCGATCATCAAATACTGGGCGCAGAAAGGGCGGATGCTCGAGCGCTCGCCGGAACTGCTGACGCGCAGCATTGACGAGTTTCTACTGCTCGAGAACTCGGCGGGTGAACTGGCTGGGTGCGTGGGTTTGCACCGCATGGCGGACGATCTGGCGGAGATCAGAGGTCTGGCGATTCACCCGGATTTTCAGGGCAAGGGTTTGGGGCGCTGGCTGGTGATGGGCGCGGAGCGCTTGGGGCGCGATTGGGGCTTGAAGCGTTTGTTCGCGTGGACGTATGAACAGCCGTTTTTTGAAAAATGCGGCTTCAACCGCATCCCGCGCGAAGTGCCGACGCTGCCCGAGGAAATCCACGCAGAATGCACGCGCTGCCAGTTTCAAACCAACTGCCAAGAGATTGCGATGCTCAAAGTCCTCGAGCCGCCGCGCTTGGTGGTGTCGTGAATCCATCAGCGCTTGATGTGGTGCAGCAGCAGCTCGAGGCGTATAACGCCAGAGATTTAGCAGAATTCACCAAGCTGTTCGCGGAGACGGTCGAGGTTTTTCGTCCACCAGCCGCAACACCCAGCTTGACGGGCAAAGCTCAGTTTGCCGAGTTTTACGCGACGCAGCGCTTCAATCGCATTACCTTAAAAGCCGAGTTGCTGAACCGCATGGTACTTGGGAATAAGGTCATTGACCACGAGCGCATTTATGGTGTGCAAGACCATCCCTTTGAGATCGTCGTCGTTTTTGAAGTTCACAATGGCTTGATTCAGACGTTGTGGACATACTCAGCCGAATGACTCGAGACGCTTGAATGCTGCTCAGCATTGACTAGGATCACTGGAAAGGACGATGATGACCGCCACTTTGAAACGAGTCGAACGTGCATGGCTACCAATTGCTGATGTCTTGCGTGTTCCACAGAACGACCTCGAGTACGACAAGCTCGTGGTATTGCCTGATGATTTAATTGACGAAGTGGGCGAGGGCGAATCGCACCCGCTGGCGTCGTTTATGGATGTGGTCGGGGTGCTGATTGAAAACTGTGAAAGGCAGCACGTCGCTGAATTGTCTTAAAAACTTGTGACTCGAGATGCGTGAATGCTGCTGAGCGTTGATTGGGATTACTTCGTCGGCAGCACCGACCTGATTTTTGACTCGCCATTGTGGGGCACGCCCGACACGAGCCTCGAGCGCGATGCAGCGTGGAGTGCGCGGGCGGTCAAACGCGGTGGCTCGAGTTTCGAGGTGCTGCGCGATGATTTTCCGCTGCTGCTCAGCCCAAAGCCGCTCGAGGTGCTGGCTGGCGTGCCGTGTTTCGCGTGCGTGACGCACAGCGACGCTTACGGGTTGCTGCAACGGCTCGAGGTCAAACGAGTGCTGAATCTAGACTCGCATCACGATCTCTTCTCGAGCAGCGGTGATCCCGAGCGCGTGCGCCCCGGCAACTGGACTGGCTTGGCGCTCGAGCGGGGCTTGATTGATATGTACACCTGCCGCTACCCAACGTGGCACGCTGACTTGCGCGTCACGGAAGGCTTCGACCTCGAGCGCACGCGGGCTGAGCTGCCTGCCAAATTTTCGAGTCTATCTGTGACACTCGAACGCGGCAATCTCGAGCTTCAGCGAGATGAAATCGAGGCGGTGCTATTGGTGCAAAGTCCAGCGTGGACGAACCCGCTGTTCGACTCAGACTTCCTCGAGCTGTGCGCGGTGCTGAACGCGGAATTCCTCGAGCCGCCGCTCGAGCGGGTCTTTATCCACAAGCTGTAACGCTGTGGATAAAGCTGTGGACAAGGATCACTAGCTCGAGGGTGACGCGTTTGGGATGTCGCGCTCGACGTTGCGAGCGGCTGGGCGCAACCAACCCGCCAAGCCAAAGGCGCTGGTGGCAAGACCAAAAATCACGAACATCGCCGCGTAACCACGCCCCGCGCTCGAGCCGAGCAGCCACGCGAATTGATTGCCGAACTCACCAGCGAACACGGGCTTGAACACGCGATCCGCTAACGGACCCGCGATCAGAAACGCAATCGGTGACGTGAACTGCGCGATCATCCGCCGCGTGGCGAAAACCCTACCCTGAATGTCGGCGGGCGTTTTCGATTGCCAGATGCTTTGGCTTGACCCGTTTAGTACGGGTAACAAAAATCCCGCAAAGAAATTCGCCAGCATCCAAATCGGTACACCTCGAGCCAACCCGAACAGCACGTTACCGAGTAGTCCCGCCGCAGCAATCCCCAGCAGTACGCCAGCCGCTCGAGATTTCGGGCCGCCCGTCGCGGTCATGTACACGCCGCCGAGCAGCACGCCCACGCCAAACGCGGCGGCGACAATTCCGTAAGCATTTGGATCGCCTGTGCGCGATAGCACCAGCGGCACTTGCAACTGCTGAATGATGCTGCCCGTAAAATTCACGCCCGTAAACGTGACCAGCAGGCTCAGCAAGCCCGGTCGCTCGAGGATGAACCGAAAGCCATCTCCGACCTGCTCGAGCATTCCGCCGTTCATGCCGCCCCCAATCTGACTCGAGGCTGGGCGCGGGATGCGGATGATGAACAGCGTCACAAACTCGAGGGCGAAACTGGCCAGATCAAGCACGATGATGCCCGTGATCCCAATGATTACGACGAGCGCCGCACCTGCGATAGGTGCAACCAAGTCCGACACGCCGCTCGAGATCGAGTACAGCCCGTTCGCCCGCCCGAGTTGATCCGGTGGCACGAGCGCACTGATGCTCGAGGATTCGGCTGGCCACTGGAACGTCTCGGCGGCGCTCGAGATCGCCAATAAACTGTACAGCATCCACAATTGCAAGCTGTCGCTCGAGAGTAGCAGCAGTTGCAGCACCGCGACGATACTATGCACGGTGTTAATCCAAATCATCACCGTGCGGCGGTCACTTTTATCCACTAGAACGCCCGCAATCGGCGCGAGCAGAATCCCCGGTAGGGAACCAAAAAGTACCGTCAGAAACAGCGGTGTCGCCTCACCCGTGCGCTGGTACAACCACACGCCGAACGCGAAAATCGTCAGCCTCGAGCCAAACTGACTGATGCTCTGACCCGCCCACATCGTCACGAACGTGCGCCCACCAGCGGTACTCAGCAATCCTCGAGAAGCGGGGGTCATTGCGGTGAGTTTACGAGCTGTGAACTTGCAAGGGATGCGCCGATTGGCTGATCGTCTAAACCTTATCTTTGCACCCTCGCCTCCTTGCAATCAACCTCGAGCTGCTTCATTCGCAGGGCAAACGCACCAAGTCAAGCCGTCAGTCCAAGCAACGAGCGCAAATAATCATCGCTCATCAACGCTTTCAACCGCTGACGACGCTTAGAAATACGTAACTCCTTCTCGAGATTCAACAAATTCAATGCTATCCGTCGCAACACCGCTAGATTCTGCGCTGCAAACCCGCGCCGTGTCCGACTGGCATCCTCCGCGAACACCACATCCAACACGTAATGCTGTTGATTCTCTATACTCCAATGCCCACGCACTCGGGTCAACGCCGTTGTCGCATCCCATACGGCTGAGCATAGGAAATACCGCGTCTCAACCGATGTTTTCCCCTGCGCTTTTCGAGTTGATTCCACGACAATCAAACTTCGTAACCCACCCCAGTTCTCCACGCCACAATCTGCCACTCGTAACTGCTCAAGATCGCGTAATACGAATTCCGGAAAATTCCTTAAGAATTTTCTGCCCTAGAGGGCATAGGAAAAACTACGGATTCCGTGCTGAACGCAATCTATTTGCAAAAATAGATGAAGTGATTTAACGGAATCCGTATAACACAAAGCAAACTCGTGTTTCCTCACGACCATGCGCCACATCAAAAGATTTTTCCTGCAAGGGTACTTCCCGAAATCGCCCCTGATCTCGTTGCACATCCTCGAATAAATCCTGTGCAGCTTGATGTAAACGCCCTTGATTCCCCTTGAGCGCCACCAAGTAATCCCCACCGCCTTGAATAATCGCTGTTGTGGTGTCCTGCTGCGCTCCCATCGCATCCAAACTCACCACAGTGCCTTCCAAGTCAAGCTGCTCGAGCAGCGCTGGTACAGCTTTAATCTCGTTACTACCGGGTTGCACAGTGACTTGAGCGATCACCAATTGTTGTTCACTCGACCAAGCACTCACGATCTGCACCGCTTCGCGTTTCTGGTTCCTTCGTTTCCCATTCCCAGTTGTTCTCGAGCCGCGCAAGACTTTGCCATCAATTTGTAAATGCTTGATTTTCTCGGTGCTCCCAGCCGTTTGTGCTTTCATCCAAGTACCGAAGTAATCCTGCCAGAGTTCAGGGTCGAGGATTGAGAAGGTGCGGGTGATGGTGTCGTGACTGGGGATGCCGTTGGGCAGTTCGAGCAGCGATTTGAGAAACTCGGCTCGCTCTTCGGCGTGATCGGCAATATCATCCCAAGTTTCGCATTTGGCGAGTAAACCGCACAAGGCGATGACGATGATGTCAATGAGTTTGTGAAGCTTGCTGGGGTGTTCGCGGCGCGGGTCAGGGAAGTCTTGGAAGTGTTCGATGATGCTGGGAATAGAATTGTTT
>JANYHH010000010.1 GCA_025359505.1 Deinococcales bacterium | reverse complement strand
GCAGGTGATTAAACTGTGGTTCATGACTGGGGTTAAGTCGTAACAAGGTAACTGTACCGGAAGGTGCGGTTGGATCACCTCCTTTCTAAGGAGTTTCAGCCAGTCAGTAATGATTGGAAGACCTTCCACTCGGACATCAAGAGATCAACAACAAAAACAGCTCTTGCTAAAGAACAGCAAATGCAACGTGTAAAGCACCGCTCGAGTGATAACCTCGGGCGCGTTTTTGTTTTGGCTCGAGATCATGTGTTGAAAAAATTAGGAATTATTTTGCAGTGAAGACCCGTCGCTCGAGGGCAATGTAGCTCGAGTTGGGCAGAGATAGACGAATCGCCGTTGCGCTAATATGACCGTGTGCAGCTCGAGATTATTGGTTTCAAAGGTCAGATTCCGAATGCGCTGCTCGGTTCGGACGAGTCCAGCGAACATCTCGGGATTATCTTTCCCGGCGTCGCGTACTCGTCGCAGATGCCCGCGTTGTACTACGCGACTCAAGTGCTGCTAACGCTCGGCGCAGACGTGTTGCGATTGGATCATCATTACCGACACACTGATTTTCAAGCCCTGCCCGACGAGGAGAAAACGCGTTGGCTCGAGGCGGATGCGCTGGCGGTTTTGAACGCGGCGTTGGCTGTGAAGCCGTACAAACGCTTGACATTCGTCGGAAAATCGATTGGTACGGTCGCGCTCGCTCGGATTTTACCTGAACTCGCGTCGCTTGGGGACGCTGATTTCGTCTGGTTCACGCCGCTGCTGAAACGCGCTGGGCTGCAAGAAACCATCGCTCATTACACACACAAAGCGCTGTTTATCATCGGCTCTAACGACCAGCATTACGACGCGGTGCTGCTCGAGCAGATTCGGGCTTCGACGAATGGTCAAGTGTTGCTGCTCGAGGATGCAGATCACAGCTTGGAGATCAGCGGCGACGTGGTTGCTTCGGTTCGCGTTCAGGAGCGCATCGTCACGACCTTGGAGCAGTTCTTCCGTCTCGGGCACGCGTGAAGCAATCCAAATACCTGAGGTCATCGCGTTACAGTGCTCGAGCTTAGGGGCTGGGCGCGTTCAAAAAATCGGAAACTATTTTGCAGTACAGAGCTGTCTCCTCAATGTCTGGAAAATGCGCGGAACCCTTAAAAACGATGAAGTTCGAGTTAGGCAGCAGGTCAGCGACTTCGCGGTTGAGCGAAGCGCCGCCATTGCGGTCAAACCGTCCCGTCAGCACCAGCGTCTGCGCTTGAATTTTCGGTAGCACCTCGAGCGCGTGGTTCGGATCGCGGGGCAGCCACTGGAAGTTTCGCGCCATCGCGCTAGTGGGTTGAAACTGCGTGTCAAACTCGAGCCATGTATCGCGGTTGCGCTGAGCTGCGCTGAAATCTTGAAAGAGCAATCGGTCTACCGTGGCGATATCCACGACCGACCAGACCTGCTCGAGGGCTGACTCTGGGCTGTGGGACGCCTGCACGATTCGCTCGATCTCTTCGCGCAAGTCTGCACTTGCCACCGTTGCGAAGCCCTGCAATTGCACCTCAACAATCCTCGAGCCGAAAATACTGGCGGGTGCGTGGGCGACGATGCGCCTGACGGATTGGGGATAGGCAGCGGCGTACTCGAGGGCGAGTTCAGCACCGAAAGAGAAGCCGAGCAGGTCAATTGCGGTCAGCCCGAGGGCTAGACGCAGTTGCTCGAGATCATCAACCAGTTGAGGCACGGTGTAGCTGCCGAGATCCCTCGCATCGCTCGAGCGTCCGCAGCCGCGCTGCTCATAGTAAATGATCGTCTGTGACTGCTCGAGTTGAGCGCCAGTGGTTTGCTCGAAGGTGTAGACCGACCCGCCGGGCCCGCCGTGAACGATCACCAGCGGCGTGGTATGCAATGCTGCGCCAGCCACACGCACCCAGTGCTTGACCCCGTTCAGCTCGAGGTGCTGTTGACCGTCTTGCATCACGCTTTCTCCATCAGCGCCGTGACCGCTGCACGATCCGCGCTCGAGGGCAGCGACCAATCCGCTTCATAGCCAAAAACCTGCTCGAGCGTCTGGGCGTTGTAGTGATCGTTCAGGATCTCGAGGTGCGTGCTGCTGACCAGCGCTGGGTGCGGCAGTCCGCAGGCGTGTGAGAGCCGTAGGATTTCTTTACGCAATGTCAAAATGTAATTGGCGACCCTCGCGCTTTTGTCCTCGGGATCTAGTCCGCGCATCAGCCATTTGTCTTGCGTGGCCACACCTGTCGGGCAGTGGTTGGTGTGGCATTTCTGGGCTTGAATGCAGCCGATGGCCAGCATTGCTTCTCGGGCGACATTGACCATATCGCAGCCCAGCGCGAAGGCGAAAATCGCGTCTTCGGGAAAGCCGAGTTTGCCGCTGCCGATGAAAGTGATGCTGTCCTGCATCCCGCGCTTGGCAAAGATGCTGTAAACCCTCGTGAAGCCAAGTTTGAAGGGCAGTGACACGTGGTCGCTGAACGCCAGCGGCGCTGCGCCCGTGCCACCCTCGCCGCCGTCAATCGTGATGAAATCTGGCCCTGTGCCAGTCTCCTGCATTCGCGTGGCGAGGGTTTCCCAGAAGCTCAAATCGCCGACAGCGGACTTGATGCCGACAGGTAAGCCAGTCTTCCCAGCCAGCAATTCGATGAACTCGAGCAGACTGTTCACGTCGTGAAACGCGGTGTGGTTGCTCGGGCTGAGGCAGTCCTCGCCTGCGGGAACGCCCCTTGCAGCGGCGATTTCAGCGGTGACTTTGTGCGCGGGTAATACACCACCCAGTCCGGGCTTCGCGCCTTGCGAGAGTTTGATTTCGATCATCTTCACAGGGGACGCGGCGACTGTCTTGAGAAAACGCTCCAAACTGAAAGAGCCATCTGGGTTACGGCATCCGAAGTAGCCCGTGCCGATCTGCCAGACCAGATCGCCGCCGTGCTGGTGATAGACGCTGATGCCGCCCTCGCCGGTGCTTTGCAGTGCGCCGACAATTTTGCAGCCTTTGTTGAGCGCTTCGATCGCTGGCCCGCTCAGGCTACCGAAGCTCATGCCGGAAACGTTAATCACGCTCATTGGTCTGAACGCTTTGGCGCGGTTGTGGCTCGAGCCGATGATTTTGGCGCATGGGACGCTGTAGCTCTTATCGTGCGATTCGGGCAGCGGGAAGGCGCTTTGCTTGATAATCAGGTAATTGGCGCTCAACTCGAGATCATTCTCTGTACCGAAGCCAAAGTAATTGTTTTGCCCCTTGGCGCTGGCGTAAACCCACGAGCGCTGATCGCGGCTGAACGGGCGCTCGGCGTTGTTGGCGCTGACGATGTACTGGCGTAGCTCTGGGCCAATCGCCTCGAGCAGATAGCGCAGGTGTCCGAGCACGGGGAAGTTACGCAGAATCGCGTGTTTCTTCTGGCGCAGATCCGATACCGCCAGCGCGATCAAAGCCAGAATCACCAGAATCACAATCCAAGTCATGCAAAAAGCCTACACGGGTTTGCGACTCGAGGTGACTTGGCAGGGCAGATACGCGTCTGGCTCGAGGGTCGGATTGATACGGCGTACCTTCAGCAGCGGCTCGAGACGATTCCAAAATTTCACACGCTGAGCCTTGACTCGAGCTTCAATGGACTGCTGGCTCGAGCCACGAAAAAGCGCGAACGCAATTGCTCGTTCGCGCCAATGATCTCGAGCTACCTGATTAACGCGGTTTGATGATTAAGCGCCGATCCGTGCCCTCACCCACGGATTCGGTCATTACGAACGCGTCCTCGCGCAGGGCGATGTGAATGATCCGGCGATCAGCGGCGTTCATTGGCTCCATCTCGAAGTCCTCGCCGCTCTTACGCACCCGCGCCGAAGCGCGACGCGCCACCTCCAATAAACGCTCCTCGTGACGGCGCTTGTAGCCAGCGGCGTCCACATTTACCCTTGGCGCACCCGCACCGAGTTCCTTGGTCAGTACGGTGTTGGCTAAAAATTCGATGCTCGAGAGCGTCCGCCCCTCGCGCCCAATGATCCGCCCACTGTCACCGCCGAGGATTTCCGCGTGAACGTTGTCGTCGCGCAGCTTGGCGCTGACCGTGTAGCCGCTGCCCAGATGCTCCAGTAAACCACTGAGGAAATCCTCGGTGATCGCGCCGGCATCACCGCTGGTGTTGGTGGTCTGCCTCTCGAGCGGCGGCGCGGCCTCCAATGGACTGGCGACGCTGCTCGGCATCACCGGCGCTTTGCTCTCGGCATCGTCCGAGATGCCGAGGTTCTCGAGATAACTGTCTAAATTTTTTTCCATGCCAAAGAGTGTATCACTCGAGGGGTAGCCGCGAATTGCCCTCGAGTCCGAGCGGTCATAGATGCTCTCGACCCTCGAGCTGGTGGGCACTGCGACCCCTCGCTCAAAGCTTTTTCTCAAAGATGCGGTAACGCTTGTATGGCACTGCGCCCAGCGCCCGCATGCCGTTGTTGATGCCCTCGTTGCTTTCTAAAGTCCAACCGAACTCGCCTGTTCTGTACGTGCCCTTGCCGCGCCAGAACGTTTCGGCGTACAGCAGCGCGTCTAGGCCGCGCCCGTGATACTCGGGCAGAATACCCAGCGCCAGCAAGCGCATGCGTTTGGGTTTGAGGGTCAGCAATTTCAGCAGTCCAAATGGCAGCAGCCGACCGCCCGTGCCGGGCAGCGCCTCGTTGATGTCGGGCAGCACCACCGAGAACGCCACGGGTTTGCCGTCGATCTCAGCGATGAAGCTCAGCTTGAAATCCGCGACTTGTTTGAGCTGATCTCTGAGATGTTCGATCTCACTTTCAGTCCACGGGACGAAGCCCCAGTTGTCGTCCCACGCGGCGTTGTAAATCTGGCGAAGGATGAGCGCATCGCGGTCAATGTCTTTTTTGCTGATTGAACGCAGTGTCACGCGCAGGTTCTTTTTGACGCGCTCGGCGATTCGCCCGACGCGCTCCGGTAAGCCCTGCTCGACGGTCATTTTCCACGCGAAGGTGTCTTCGCTCTTCACATAGCCAAGCTCACCCATCCACGCGGGATACTCTGGCGGGTTGTAATTCATCATCACTGTTGGCGGGTCTTCAAAGTTCTCCACCAAAAAACCCATCATGTCGTTCTGCGTGATCTTACTGGGGCCCTTGACGATTTCAGCCCCTCGAGCTTTGCCCCACATTTCGACAGTCGCCATCAGCGAGCGGCCAATCTCGAGCGAGTCCGCTTCAAAGTTAGAAAACAGGCAGGTGGCTTCCTTATGGAACTCGTTGTAATTGCGGTCGCTGAGCGCCGCGACCCGCCCGACAACTTTGTCACCCTCGAGCGCTAGAAAAAGCTGCACGTCACTGTGGTCAAAAAACGGGTTTTTCTTTGGGTCGGTGTCCTCCCACTCTTGCAGCAGCAGCGGCGGAACCCACGTTGGATGACTGGCGAATTTGCGGTACGGAAATTCAATCCAGCGCTTGCGATCCGCCCGAGTCGTGACCGGCGTAATGGAAATCATGCCCAGAAGCGTAACACGGGTCACGAACTTGATTTCTCGAGTCGCTGCAATGCGCCGTGCACCACCGTGGAGCTGACTGGGCGCTGCGACCCTCGAGCTGACTGGGCGCTGCGACCCTCGAGCTGTGACGGTTTTGTGTCCAAAGGCTCAAAGTGACTCATCAGAATCTCGTCTCGAGCGGCTCAATCAGCGGTATCTTTAGATGTTAAACCATCACAAGGAGAACTGTGCACATGAAGAGATCGCTCTTGACCGCACTCGTTATTGCCGCCACTGGATTCACTGGCGTTCTGGCCAGCCCCGCCGAGGATTTGGTCAAACAAGCCGCGTTTTACATCGGCTTCAATTACAACGGCCCCGCCAAAGTTCCTTACTGGCGCGACCTGCAAAAGCAGATGCTCGCTGACGTGCAAAAGCTCTGCGCTGGCGACGCTAAATGCAGTTACGACAAAGGCACGACCGTTATCAAAGCAGCAATAGCACAGATTAATGATGGCTTCACCGAGTACCGCTCGAGCACCAGTGTCGACGACGAGGATCGCTTCGCTGAAGGCAAAGGGCCCGCCCGTCCGACGATCGGTGTGACCGGCGCGGATTTTACGGGGCGCGGCGTGATCGCTCTGGAGGTCTTCCAAGGTGAACCGGCCTTCGACGCTGGACTGGTGCGCGGCGATGTCATCACCACGATTGCGGGGCAACCCGCGACGCTCGAGGCGATGAAAGCGGCTGAAGTGACCGGCAAGCCGTTTGCGATCACGTACACCTCTAAAGGAACCGCCAAAACCGCGACCATGACGGGCAGCTTGATCGAAGAGGGGCGCGTGCCGTACCGCTTGCCTCTGCAAGGCGGCAAGGTTTTGCTGATTCGCATTCCCAATCTGTTCGGGTCAGCCACGACCAGCGTCGGCAACCGCGTGCATCAAACAGTGCGCCGCGCCATCACCGACAAAGCCGCTGGGATCATCATTGACCTGCGCGACAGCATCAGTGGGTTTGACTCCGAGGCGCTGCTGGCGGCGGGTGCGTTCGTTAAGGAGGGCGGCTTTATTTACGACCAACGTTTTCAAGGAAACGATGTCACCTATAAGCTCAGCGCGAACGGCGGGCAGGTCGTCGGTACGGACGAAGCGGGCAACTCAGCCCCAGTGAGTGGAGCCGACAGCCCACAGTCCTATGCGGGCAAAGTCGTCGTGCTGGTCAACAAGCACACGGTCAATTCGGCGGAAATGCTGGCGTGGTTCTTGCAAAAACCCGGTCGTGCCAAAGTCGTTGGTGACCTGACGGCCGGTGCACTGACCGTCAGCGGCTCCAACAGCGACCTGATCAACGGCGATTACCTCGCAATCTCCAGTCTGCGGATGCTGAACTTGGACAAGACGCCGTTCCCAGTGCGGATCACGCCAGACGTGCTCGTGCCAGACGATTACACCAGCCTCGCCAACGGGACTGATGTGCAACTCCAAAAAGCCCTCGAGACGCTGGGGGTCAACTAAATGCGCCGCGCTATTTCGATGATGCTTGCGACCATCGCGCTCTCGAGCGTCGCTGGGGCGCAGAAGTTCATCGGCAGCCCAGCGCAGGACTTGTTCGACCAAGCCTCGTTTTACTTGGATACGCAGTACTTCGGGCCCAGCAAGGTCAGCATTGCGGAACTGACCGCCAAATACCAGCTCGAGGTCGACAAGGCTTGCGCGACACTGGCGCTGCAATGCGGCTTTGACAAGGTTGAACCGATTTTAGCAGTGATGTTCAACGAAATCGGTGATGACCACGCGTATTATCTGACTGCCGCCGAGGTCAAAGCCCGTACCGCCAATACGACGGGCACGAACAACTCGCCCAGCCTCAGGGCCGGAATCGTCTCGAGGAATTTTTGCGAAACCCCGACGGGAGCTTGCGCCGTAGACGCAGAAGGCAAGCTGACCAGCAAACTCTTGCCAGATCGTTTCATCGCTGGCGTGGTCAGCGGCGCTCCGGCTGACAAGGCGGGCATCAAATACGGCGACCGCTGGCTTGGTTACAACGGTGTGCTGTACTCGAGCTTTGTGCCGGGCAGCGACGAGTACACGAAGTTTGCCAATGACTTCGGTGCGCGGATTCGCGCTGGCGAGAACGTGACGATGCTGCTGCAACGCGGCCCAACCAAGCAGCGCGTCGAGATCACCCTCAAAGGCGAGATCATCAACCAAGCCGAACAGCCCTCACTCGAGTTGCGTAGTGACGGTGTGGCGGTGCTGACGATCAAGGATTACTTGATTCAGGGCATCGGTCAAAAAATCCATAATCTCGTCGCTGATGCGATTGCCAAGGGCGTCAAGGGGTTCATCATCAATATGCGCGGCAATGGTGGTGGGTATGGCAGCGAACGCGCCCTCGCGCAAGGCGCGTTCATGGAGAACCCAGAGTTTTTCAGGCGTGCGCCGCGTTACAACGCCGAACGCGATAGTTTCACAGAAGGGTACTTAACCAGCGCCGGAGCCTACGTGCAACGCAATGCAGCGGGTATGGAAGTTGGACGTATCGCCATCACCAACCCGCAGCTTTACAAAGGCCCAATTGCGGTGCTGGTCAATAGCGGTTGCGCCAGTGCCTGTGAATACTTCGCTAGCGCTGTGCAACGCGCTAAGCGCGGCCCGGTCATTGGTGAGGACACCGTTGGCATTGGCAACACCAACAGCGCAGGTTTCCCGCTTGCGAACGGTGGTTCAGCCAATATGCCGACCGTGCAGGCCTTTTGGCTGGATGGCACGCCGCTGCCCGCGACCGTCAGACCCGATATCGTCACGCCCAACTACGAGTTTGAGCTGTACAACACCGGCGTTGACACTGGCATCACCAAAGCACTGGAGAGTCTGGGCATCAAAACCCTCAGCGCTCCAGTCTCGAGCGTCACACTACGCGCCCCAAGCCTTGCGCCCGCGATGGCAGGCGCTGACCTGATCGGTGGCGTGGTGCAGAACCTTTACGCTCGAGCGCCAGTGCAAGACCTGAGCCTGCAAAGCTTCTAAATCGTTTCGAGGATAAACCGCGCCTGCTGGATATGGGGCGCGGTTTTTGATTGGCTCGGGCAGTCGGGTTTGGTGCACTGGAGGATTTGCAGTGGCAAACCCCCTACAGATACTTTTGACCAGTTATTCTGAGTCACATGACCACCCCCAAAACCTTGGGTTTCACCATGCCGCCCGAATGGGCCCCGCACGCGGCTGTCTGGTCAGCGTGGCCGGCCGACGAAGCTCACTGGGAAGGCTATCTCGAGCGGGTGCGCGAGGACTTCGCGGGCTTCCTGCGCGTACTGTCTGGCTTCGAGCGCGTCGAGTTGATCGTGCGCTCCGAGGAAGCCGAAGTTGACGCTCGAGCGAGGTTAACGGGCTGCGACGTAGGCTTTCACCGCCGAATGCACGACGATGTTTGGCTGCGCGATTGCGCCCCGATCTTCGTCACGAAGGCGGGCGAGATTGCGGCGGTGGACTGGATTTTCAACGGTTGGGGTGAGAAGTTCAAAGCTGATTTGGACAACCAACTGCCCGAGTTCATCGCGGGCGTCGCGGGCGTGCAGCGCTTCGTTCCCAACGTGGTGATGGAAGGCGGGGCGCTCGAGGTCAATGGTGCTGGCGTGCTGCTGACCACGCGGCAGTGCCTGCTTGAAAAGCACCGCAATCCCCAGATGACTCAAAGCGATCTCGAGCAGAGCTTGCGCGAGTATCTGGGCGTGCAAAAAATCCTCTGGCTGATTGATGGCATGGAGAACGATCACACCGACGGGCACATTGACACGATCTCGAGGTTCACGGCTGAAAACCGAATCGTGACCTGCATCTGCGAGGACGTGACCGATCCAAACCATGCGATTTTGCAGCGCAATCTCGAGTTACTGCGCGGCTTTACGGATCTGGGCGGCAAGCCGTTCGAGATCGTGACCCTGCCGCTGCCCGCCAACCGCTTGGAGATTCACGGTCGGCGCTTACCGCCGACCTATGCCAATTTTTACATCGGCAATGGCTGCGTGATCGTGCCGACGTATGACGACCCGAACGATGCTCACGCCCTCGAGATTCTGCGCGGTGTCTTTCCAGCGCATCGGGTGATCGGGTCTTCATCGCGCTGGTTGATCACTGGCGGTGGCAGTTTCCACTGCGTGACGCAGCAGCAGCCGCTTGTGTGACGCAGTGGAAAGCGAAATTCGCTGTAACGCTCGAAGCGCATGGCCTCGAAATGCAAGGCTGACGCTGGGCTTGACCCCGCTACGACCAGCTCCTTTCGTCTCGAGTATCTCGGTCAGTCAGTACGCGCTCGCCCATTGAGCGAACCGTGCTGGTGTTCAACCAAGCACTGAGACTGGAGTTGTGATTTGACCAGCAACCCCAGCGTCAAGCCCTCGAGTCGCTGGGCTGAGCCTGCTTTTTTGCATCGGTAATGCTGGCGTTGAGTTTGAAGAGGCTAGCGTAATACTCGCGGTACAACCACGCTAGTCCGAGGTGCGGAACGATGATCGCAAGCGCGATACCGACGCCATCCGGGTGGTTGAGGTGGTTGAGGTGAAACAACAAGATGTTTAACGTGATTGGGGCGAGTACGATCAAGCTGAGCGGAATGAATCGGCCTGTCAAGAGTGCGATGCCTGCGAGAAGTTCTATTCCGCCGATGATAGGCCAGAGGTAGCCGGTGTTGATGATCTCGTTAATGAAGGTGCTCTCGGCCATTGCGCCCTCTTTGCTGTTGGTGATGTGTGTCAGTGCCCCAAGTAACATGAGAGCGCCAAGGGTAATGCGTAGCACCCACCAAGTGACTCGCGTGGTTTGATTCATGATGTGCCTCCTCAGCTTATTTTACTTATTGGTCAGTAGAATTTTTTGTAACTGATCTGACAAATTTTTTGCTTGTGCGACATGACACTAGGTCAGCAACCGCAGTTTTGACGATTTGGAAAAATCAAGTGTATTTGGCGCGATGCCGTGCCAGAACATGGCGAACATCTTTTTGTGATCGGCAACAGTGAGTGCCCCGTGCTCCATTGCTCGCATTGAAGAGACCAGCACACAAAAACCCAAAAACATGTTGGTGACCTCAGGCAGATGGTGTTCACGAAACTCGCCATCCTCGAAAACAGCTTCGAAGGCTTTTTTGATCGGATGAAACAACTGCGTTGTGCAGCACTGTTGCAAATGATCTCGCTGTTCCGGAGTGAGATGCTGCTGCTCTGAACGCAAAAAGCGAAACGCATCGAACATCGGTTGCTTTGAGAGCGTCAGAGACAAAGCCAAGAATTGCACCTCACTCGAGTTTTGTGGCAACGATTCGGCGGTTGCACCGATACTGACGTCAATCAATTGCTTGTATCGTTCCAGCATCGTCTCAAGCACAGCCACGAATAGCGTTTGCTTACTTTCAAAATGGTAAAATAACGCGGCTTTAGAGACCCCAATGGCTTCGGCAATGGTTTGCAAATTCATTGCCTCATAACCGCCAGCGCTGTACAAACGCTCCGCCTCGAACAAAACTCTGGTGCGGGTTTGAACGCTTTTCTTTACACCCTTGGGCAGTGTCACAACGCGATTCTACCGACTCGAGGTTTGTACATATATTTTTTGCGTTACCAACGGACGAGGCTGACGAGAATAGTCGCTGCGTTCAATCAATGTTGCACGACTTGAACTGTAATGGTTTGCACAGCTTCTGGCTCGAGATTTGCGGCTAAGTCTCGCAAGGCGCGGGCGAGGCGGCGGCGCAGATTGAGCTTTGGTCTGAGCAGTTGCAGTTCTCGGCTCAAACTGGCCTCGAGCCTGAGGGCGCACAGGTGGTCGCGGGCAGTCTCGAGCTGATCGGTTGAGTGATTGATGATCGCACCTCGCTTTGATAAAAATATAAAGCGAGATTTCTATATTGTCAAGTTTTACTTTCTAATCAAAATAGCTGCCCCGTCGCCTCGTGATCAAAACAGAACCTCGAGCAGACGCAAACTCGAGGTTGGTAACGCGCAGAATCCTCAGCTCCGCAGCGACTCGAGCACATCCCAGTACGCCGGAAAGGTCTTCCCCACGCAAGCTGGCTCGAGAATCGTCACGCCTTCATACCGCAGACCGATCAGTGCGAAGCTCATCGCCATGCGGTGATCGTCGTAGGTCTGCACGGCAGCCGCTCGAGTCAGGCCGGGCTGAATCACGAAGCCGTCGGCTTCCTCAATAGCGTCAATCCCAAGGCGCTGCAACTCGGTGACGACAGCTCGCACGCGGTCGGTTTCCTTGCCACGAATAAAGCTAATCCCCGTTACTCGAGTCGGGCCGTCGGCGAAAACCGCGACGGCCGCCAGCGTCTGCGCCGTGTCGGAGATTTGGCTCATGTCCACTGTCACGCCACGCAACGTCGCGGGCCCGACGACCGTCGTCTGCGCCGCGCTCATCGTCACCTCGCAGCCCATCCGCTCCAAAACGCGCACGAAGTCAAGGTCGCCTTGCAAGCTCTGCGTGCCCAGTCCCGGCACGGTCACGCGCCCGCCAGTGATCGCGGCACTCCCGAACAGGTAACTGGCGGCACTGGCGTCGGGTTCGACATGGTACGACGCGGGTGAGTAACGCCCGGCCGCCACCGCGAAGCTCGAGAAATCTGAGGCAATCTCGAGCGGCACGCCAAACGCCTGCATCGTCTGACCCGTGACCTGCAAGTACGGCTTTGAAACCAGTTCGCCAATCACGCTCAGCTCCAAACCCTGCGCGAAGTACGGTGCGCTCATCAGCAACCCGCTGAGGTACTGGCTGGACAGATCGCCGCGAATCGCGTAGCGCCCGCCGCGAATCCCTCGAGCGTGAATCTGGAGCGGTGGGCAACCCGTGTCGCTGGCGGTTACATTTCCGCCGAGCGCGTTCAAGGCATCGGTCAGCGACGCTATCGGGCGCTTTCGCATCGCTGGCACGCCATCAATCACGTACTCGCTGCTGCCGAGCGCGACCAGCGGCGTTAAAAACCTCGCGCTTGTGCCAGAATTGCCAATGAACAACACTTCGCTCGAGGGGCGCAAGCTCCCGCCCGTTCCCGTGACCGTGAAGGTTTGCGTGGCTTCATCCTCGAGCACCCCGATCCCGAGCTGCCGCAAAGCTTGGGCCATGTAACGCGTGTCATCGCTGAACAGCGCACCGCTGATGACGCTGACGCCCTCAACCAGCGCCGCAATCGGCAGGGCGCGGTTGGTGTAACTCTTTGAACCGGGCGGTGTGACGGTCGCGTTGACGGGGCGCGTCAACGGCTGAATGGTGATCGAATCTTCGCGCATCGCGCCGCAGAATACCGTCTCGAGGGGGTTGAGAACACACGGTCTCGAGGGGGGCTGAGAACACACGGTCTCGAGGGTTGAGAACACGTGATCTCGAAGATCGGTTCCGGGCAACGCTCGAGTCAAAAATTCATCGAATACGTGAGTGACGACTCGTAGGGGCGAGCTGCTCGCCCCTACCCTGACCGCGCAGCCGTATCTCAACAATGTGACCAATCTCGAGCATTGCGCCTGAAATCCAATTCTCGAGCCAGACCTCAATTGCGGTTCGGGATTTGCAACTTCGCCTGCGGTGAACCGTTGTCTGGATTGACGACCAATTCCACAGCCGCGATCAGCGCCTCAGTCAAGTTGTCCGCTCGCGCTTGCTCGAGGGTCGCTTCGGTCACGGTCTCGCCCTCCAAAATCAAGTTGGTGTTGCCCAGCCCAGTGACATTGGCGCGGCTGACTCTGCCCAGCAACCCCTCGAGCGGACGCCGGCCGTTCATCGCGGATGCCAAATCAGTCACCGCTTGCTCGCCCGTCGCGCTACTGGCTAAGCCCTGAGCCGCGTTTTCGGCCTCGAGCGCATTCAACTCCGTGCCACTGATCTCCTCGAGCAGTTCTACTCGCAAGCCAGCCGCTTCCAAGTTGGCGACGATGGGCGCTTGGATCACGGTTGCCAACCCGCCCGCTTTGGGCAGGGCGACGATCTCAGCGCCGATCCTGCGGGCGTACTCAGGCAACTCGCCCATTTCAAAATCTGGCCGCCACTCGCCACTGGCGACGAAGCCAGCTTCCTTAAAATACTTCACCAAATCACCCACGAAATCGTTCATTTTGGCATTGGCGATCGCCGTATCCGGCCACGCCAGCGTCACATCGCCCACTGTGGTCGGGATTTTCTCGGGTGTTTGGTCAGCCGTCGGGTACGGATCACCAAACACCTTCATGCCTTCGGGCACAGCCTCAAGTTGCTGCGCGAGCGCCGCGTTGGGGTTAGCGCTGACATCCAGTTCGTTCTGCACGGCGCTCGAGGTGAACGTCCCCGTGCCGAGCGGAGCGCCGGTCTCGAGCACGTGAATGCCGACCCCTTCGCGCTTGGCGAGTTGCAGCAGTGCGGGCGCGTACAGTCCCCAGTTTGGGTCTAAGCCGAGGGCGAACAGCAGCGGTTTCATGCACAAAAACGTATGGCGGGAGGTTGAGACGTAGCTGAGGATTGCCTGCGAAAAGCGTTTTCAGACCGCGTGCTGCCCCGTAGGACGGGTAGACTGGACGAACTGTGCTGACCGCTGTAACCGCTGCCACTGTTGACCTGACCAAGCTGCTGCTCGAGATCGCCGAGACGCCCGCACCGACTTTTAATGAAGATTTGCGGGCGGAGCTGATCGCACGACACTGGGCGAGTTTCGGTTTGCGCGTCGAACGCGATGCGGTCGGCAACGTGATCGCGCAGGTCGCGGGTCGCAACAAGGCTCGAGTGGCATTGGCAGCGCATTTGGACACGGTGTTTGAACATGGCACGGATCTGACGGTGCGTTCAAGTGGTGGGCGCTTGGTCGGCGCGGGCATCGGTGACAACGCGGCCAGTCTGGCAGTGCTGACCGCTTACGCTCAAAAAATTGCGTTGCATGGCGCACCGTGTAACGTCACATTGGTCGCCACGGTCGGCGAGGAAGGGCTGGGCGACCTGCGCGGCGCGAAGCATTTTCTCGCGCAACACGCCGCTCGGTTAGATGCGTTCATCGCCGTGGACGGCTATCTGGGTTTGATCGTCAACCAAGCCGTCGGCGTGCGCCGCTACCGCGCCCATTTCACCAGCGAAGGCGGTCACTCGTGGGGCAACGCGGGCAGCGCCTCGAGTATCCAAGCTTTGGGTGAGGCGATCGTCGAACTG
Organism: Deinococcales bacterium; assembly: GCA_025359505.1. Classification (GTDB taxonomy): domain Bacteria; phylum Deinococcota; class Deinococci; order Deinococcales; family JAAFIG01; genus JANYHH01. Next base: position 16,521 of record JANYHH010000010.1, on the reverse strand, counting down.
TACAAACTGCCGCTGTCAAATGACCCGCGCACGACGCTGAACGTCGGCACGGTTTCCGGCGGGTTGAGCGTCAACTCGATTGCCGCCAACGCCGAGCTGCTGCTGGATCTACGCAGCCTCGATACCGCCGCGCTGGAAACGCTCGAGGTGGCCGCGCTCGCGGCGCTGCACAGGGCCGCGAAACGCGCCCGCAGCGACCTGCGGCTCGAGGCGGTCGGCGACCGTCCGGGCGGCATCACCGACAACTCAAAGTTACTCAGAGCGGCAGTCTCAGCCTTGGAGATGCTGGATCTGCCCTCGCGCACCGTCGCCAGCTCAACCGATGCCAACGCCAGCGTGCCACACAACTTGCCCGCGCTGGGCTTCGGCGTTTACCGGGGCGGCAACGCGCACCGTTTGGACGAATGGGTCGAACCCGCCAGCTTGCAAACGGGCTTGAAAGCGCTCGAGGCGCTGGTCTCGAGGTTGTGAGGCTTGAGGTTGTGAGGCTCATAACGGCGATCAACTCACGTATCTCGAGGTGGCGATGAGTGTAGAACACCTGAAGCTCGAGACCATGGCGTTCAAATCGAACGTCATTGCGATCCTCGAGATCATCCCCATTGGGCGCGTGATGACCTACGGCACACTGGCGGTGGCCGCTGGCAAGCCCGGTAATGCGCGGCAGGTCGGCGAGTTGCTGCGCGGGCTAAGCATAACGACCGACCATCCGTGGCAGCGCGTCATCAACGCTTCGGGACGCATCAGCACTTACAAAATCGGCACGGGCGAATTGCAGCGTGCGCTGCTCGAGGCTGAAGGTGTGCGTTTCAACGCCAGTGGGCGCTGCGATTTGCAGCGGCTGCGCTGGTTCCCAAACGACTGACAGCGGTTTTCACCTTCGTTGAGAAAAAGAGGGCATTTTTCTCAACTTCGGTTCCACCGCTGTTTTGTTTCTACTCGTGTCACTCGCCATTGATTGAGAATCTACGGATTTTCTCTTCAATGTGAAATTCGCTATGACAACCAGCTTTCAGTTGCCTTTCAGGTGATGCGCGTACCGTCGGTTCTCGAGCGACCCAATTGTCGAGGGTTTGACACGCTCGTCTCGGAGGAACCAATGGCAAAAGCGACGAAATCCAATGCAGACATCAACCACGCTCCCGCAGCCAAAACCGTAGGCGCTGCCCCACGCACCTTCCGCACCAGCATCGATTTGAAGCCAAACGTGCGCTCGAGCTGCATCGCGCTGCTGAACGCCCGCCTCGCGGATTCGTTTGACCTGTACTCGCAGCTCAAGCAAGCCCACTGGAACGTCAAAGGCATGGACTTCATCCAGCTTCACGAACTGTTTGATGAAGTCGCCGAGCGCACACTGGTCTACGTCGACGATATCGCCGAACGCGCCATCGAACTCGGCGGCTACGCGACTGGCACGGCCCGCATGGCGGGCGCATCCTCGAGCCTGCCCGAATACCCGACCGCTGCCACCAACGGGCAAGAGCACCTGACGGCGGTCGTCGAGCGTATGGCGCTGTACGGCAAGCACGTGCGCCAGTGCATTGACGAAGCCGATGATTTGGGCGACAAAGACACCGCTGATCTGTTCACCGAGATCAGCCGTGCGGTGGACAAAGACCTGTGGTTTCTAGAAGCGCACCTGCAAGCCTGATCCATGAACACGCAGTCAAGCTCGAGGCGTGACCCTCGAGCTTTCTGCGTCACCGAACGCTTTTGCTAGAATGATGCATGCCAAGCAATCCGCTCAAAATGTTTTCAAAGAACCGCCTCGACAACGAACCCATACCGGACGATCTCGCTAAGTTGCTCAAACACAGCGATGCGTTTCTCGAAACCACCGGAATTCGCTTGCTGTCAGATGCCAACGAAGAACCGTGGAACGACACGAGTTACCTGTCCGCGCAAGAACTCGAGAATCCCGATATCGCCAGCAATATCCGTGCGATGGCGGAAACGAATGCGTTGATCGCGTTTTTCGCGGTCAGCGAGGACGACGAGTTCTACGGCTTCTGGCGCGGCCCAAAAAATCGCTCGATCGCCGATAGTCCGCTGGTTTGGCTGGACAACGAAGGGCAGTACGCATCGCTGGACGCGCCCACGTTCGCTGCTGGGATCGCCGAGCACCTGAGCTGGAGTGATGACCTGAAAGCGTTGCTCGAGGAGATCGGTTTGGAAGTTTCCGAAGAGAGTGCTGATTTTTCGTGGCCCGACGGTTTGGTCACGCCCGGCGCTTTCCGTGACGCGTTGTACAAGCGTTACTTGAAAGAGAGCCGAACTTAGTAGTCTTTCAGTTTTGGTTTGCAACGGTTTTGCTCGAGGCTGACTCTGATTCAGATTATCGAAACATCGCGCTCGAAAGCAGCTCGAGTCTCATCATTCGAGCGGTGACTGTGCATTGTTCACGTGACAGACTACTAAATTGTGAACCACACCGTCTCGATCAGCACAGCAGTGTCTCGAGCCATCACGCCGTTTTGAATGGCAGGTAACGCGGATGCCAGAACTTCTCGGCCGCGATCACCTCGAGTTCAGCCAAACTTTTCTCACGCAGTGAAAACTCCGCCGCCACGCCGTCCCGCACGGCCCGCTCCATCACTCGAGCCGCGACTTTCAAGGACACCTCGCGCAGACCGTCGATCGGCGGGTAGACGCGCCCCGCCTCGAGCGACGACGCTGGCGTGTTCTCGGACAGCGCATACGCGGCTTCCATCACCATGTTATCGGTGATCTCCTTGGCCCGAGCGAGGATGCTGCCGAAGCCCAGTCCGGGGAAGATGAACGCGTTATTGCCCTGCCCGACAGGGTACGTTTTCCCCTCGAGCATCACATCGGGGAATGGGCTGCCCGTGGCGACAATTGCCGCCCCGTTCGTCCAGCGTAAGGCGTCCTCGGGCAAGACCTCGGTGTTGGCGGTCGGGTTGCTCAAGGGAAAAATGATCGGGCGCGGGGTGTTCTGTAGCACGGCTTTAACGACCGGCTCGGTGAAGCACGCGCTCTGACCTGACAAGCCCAGCAGCACCGTCGCCTTCGCGTTTCTGACCGTCTCCAATAGATCCGGGTATTTGCCCGCTATTCCCCACCCCTCGAGACTGGCGATTGGCTGTGCGTAGGGCAGCTTGTAACTCTCCATCGGGCGGTCACTGGTTAATAAGCCCCTCGAGTCCAGCACCAAGACTTTGGCTCGAGCCTCGGCGTCGCTCAAGCCGTCGCGCTTCAAGCCCTCGATCATCGCCCACGCGACGCCCGCGCCACCCGCGCCCGCGCCGTGAATCACGATCACCTGATCGCGCAAGCGCTCATTTTTCAGCTTGCAGGCGTTCAGCACGCCAGCCAGCGTCACCGCGCCCGTGCCCTGAATGTCGTCGTTGAAACTCGGCACGACCTTGCGGTAGCGCTCCAAAACCTTGAACGCGGTGTCCTTGGACAAGTCCTCCCACTGAATGATCGCCTTGGGATACCGCGCCGACACGCTCGAGACGAAGGTATCCAGAAACTTGTCGTATGCCTCGCCCGTCAAGCGTTTATGGCGCACGCCCAAGTACAGCGGGTCTTCCAATAAGCTGTCTCTGTCCGTGCCGACATCCAAGCCGACCGGCAGCGATTTGTCCGGCGCGACGCCGCCCGCCGCCGTGTATAGAGACAACTTACCGATACTGATCGCCATGCCGCCAAAACCCTGATCGCCAATCCCCAAAATCGCGCTCGAGTCGGTCGCCACGATCATCCGCACGTCCTCTAAGGGTACGTTGAGCAGCAGTTGCTTGCAGCGCTCCACGTTGCCCGTGTCCACGCTGAAACCACGCGGGAAGCGGTAAATGTGGCTGAACAAGCGCACCGCCTCGCCAACCGTTGGCGTGTACAAGAGCGGCAGCATCTCCTCGATATGATCCTCGAGCAACGCGAAAAACAGGACTTCGTTGCGGTCTTGCAGATTTCGCAGGTAAATGTGCTTCTCAATCGGCGCGTCATACGCCTTCACGCGCTGATACGCCCGCGTTTTCTGCTCCTCTAAGGTATTGACGTGCGGCGGTAACAGCCCCTCCAGCCCTAGAAAGCGCCGCTCCTCGAGCGTGAACGCCGTACTCTTATTCATCAGCGGCAAGCGCAGCAGGGTGAAGCCGGTCACGGCGACCTCGAGATAGCGGCTGCCGTCGGCGTTGCGTTTGACATCGTAAAAACGGGATACGGGCATGATGGTCTCCTAGTGAACGTTCGTTCAATCATAGCTCGAGCGTGCGGTGGAGCGCTACGGCTCGAGCATTGCTTTGCTCCCTCTCCCGTCACGCCTATGCGTGCAAGGCACGACGGCGGGAGAGGGCTGGGGAGAGGGTAGTGAGCGAAGCGAATGCCTTTGACTTTGAACGTCAAGGGCAACTCGCTGCGCTCGCCCCCCTCACCCGCCTGCGGCGGCCTCTCCCGCAGGGAGAGGCGAAAAAGCTGTGGCTCGAGCTAACCGTGCTACATTCGCGCTCGAGAACCATGACCCACGCCGAAGCTTTAGAGATCGTCCAGCAGTACAAACGCGGGTACTTCCTGATGGACAACGGCGACGGGCTGCGCTGGTACTCGAGCCGCGTTCACGCGCTGATCCCGCTGGATGACCGTTTTCACATCCCGAAGAGTCTGCGTCGCGCCCTCAACAACCCAGCTTTTGAGACTCGAATCAACACCGCCTTCGAGCGCGTTGTGGACGGTTGCGCGGCGCGAGATGAGACGTGGATCACGGATGAACTGAAAACCGTTTACCTTGAGTTGCACGGTTTTGGCATCGCGCACAGCTTTGAAACTTGGATCGAAGGTGAACTCGGCGGTGCGATGCTCGGCTTGACCATTGGCGGCGCGTTCATCGGTGAGAGCATGTTCTACCGCGTGCCAGACGCCAGCAAAGTCGCGTTTGCCCGTTTGAAAACGCACCTCGAGACTCGAGGATTCGCATTGTTCGACGCGCAGATCATGAACCCGCATTTGCAGCGCTTCGGCGCGTATGAGTTGCCCGAGCGCGAGTTCAAGAAGTTGCTATCAGCCGCGTCGCAACTCGAGGTGTCATTCGCCTGAACGTGGGCGCGTTAGACTCACGCCCATGAAGGGAACGCATCTGGTGCGCGTCACCAAATCGCAGGGCGGCTTGCCGCTTCCACTGCGCGGCGTGAACGCCGAAACGCTGCAATTAACCGAACCGCTCGAGGTGATGAGCGACACGGAAACGCTGTACCTGTGCTTGGACGGCGAGGTCGTGCTGGACTACGCGCTCGAGTTCGTGCATCTGCGGGCGCTGGAGACGTTCACCGTTGCACAGGCGCACAAGTTATCGCCGGTTGCCAGCGCCATCGTGCTGCGCGTCAAACTCGAGGGTTAAGGCGTTTGCGCTCGAGTCGGCAGCGTTGTCATCAAGTCATGCCGAAATATCTCGAGCCTCACCGATCTCTTCAGCCAGCAACGCCTCGAGTTGCGCCACGGTCGGCAGCGTGCCCTCGAGCGTTGCGGGCAGGATTTTGGATAATTCAAAATGCGAGATGCCCACGGGTTGCGTCATGCCGCGCAAGGCGTACTCGACCTCGGTTCTGTCGCGGTCTTTGCACAGCACAATCCCGATGGTCGGTGCGTCCCCAACCGTTCGCAGCAGGTCATCCACGGCTGATAAGTAAAAGTTCATCTTGCCCGCGTACTCGGGTTTGAACTCGGTCATTTTCAAGTAGATCACCACGAAGCAGTGCAGGCGGTAGTGATAGAACAGCAAATCCAAGTAGTAGTCCTTATCGCTGACCACCAGATGATATTGCGTGCCGACCAATGCGAAGCCAGCGCCTAGCTCGAGCATGAAGGCTTTGACGTGCGCCAGCAACCCGCGCTCGAGGTCGCGCTCATGCGCGTTGTCGCCTAGCGACAGAAAATCGAAGATGTACGGGTCTTTGAGCATTTGACTGGCAAGCTCAGACTGCGGTGCGGGCAGGGTGCGATCAAAATTGTGAAACGCTTTGCCCTGACGCTCAAACAGTTTGGTTTCGATTTGAGCCTCGAGAATCGCCCTCGACCAGCCGTTTTGAATGCAGGCTCGGATGTACCATTCTCGAGTTTGAGCGTCTTTGAGCTTGTCCAGCACGACGCAATTGTGAAACCAAGGTATTTGTGCAGCAGCTTGCTGCACAAATGGCTCGTCAGGGTACGCCTCGGCAAACGCCCTCATGTACTGCAAGTTGCGTTTCGATAACCCCTGCATATCAGGAAACTCGAGCCGCAAATCCTTAGCGAGCTGCTCGATCACCTTCGCGCCCCAGCCTTGACGGGTTTGCTGCTCGAGAATCTGCCGCCCGATGTTCCAGTACAGCAAAACGAGTTCGCGGTTGACGGCCAGTGCCGCTTTGGTGCGGGCGGCGCGAATCTGGGTTTTCAGGTCGGACAGCAAGCTGGGGTAATCAAATAAAGGCTCGAGCATCGAAGGTTTCCTCCTAGCGAAACAAACTTTGGAATTGCGACTTGAGAAAATTGTTTTTCACTCCGCGCCAAAAATCGCTGTCACAGCACCGCTACTCGAGTCGTCAGCTTCGCAATCAGATCATGGCGCAGATTCACGCCAATCCCAATCCCCCCCAGCGGATGCGTCAAGCCGCCGTGCATCGTGATCTCGGGGTCGGTGATGTCCTCGAGCCAGTAGCGGGCACTTGGCGCGGTGTCAGACGCCAGCGTGAACTGCGGTAATGTTTGCAGCGCGACGTTATGGGCGCGTCCCACGCCGCTCTCGAGCATCCCGCCGCACCACAGCGCTAAGCCTTGCTCGCCGCAGTATTTGGCAATTTTGTGGCTTTCAGTGTGACCGCCAACGCGCCCGATTTTCAGGTTGATGACGCTGCCGCTGCCGAGCTGCACGGCTTTACGCACGTCGCCCAGACTGTGGATCGGTTCGTCCAAGCACAGCGGCGTCTCGAGGGACTGGGCGAGCGTCGCGTGATCCACGATGTCGTCATTCGATAGTGGCTGCTCTATGTATTGCAGTTTGTACTGATCGAGCTGCCCCAGCAAATCCGTGTCCTCGAGCGTGTAATCGCTGTTGGCATCGACCGTCAGGTGCGTGTCCCAGCCGAGCGCGTCCCTCGCAGCGGCGACGTAAGCGATATCGCGCCCGCGCCCGATTTTCAGTTTAATGCGCTTGTAGCCCAAGGCTTTTTGCTGCACGACGAACTCCGCCAGTGCCTCGGGGCTGGATTTGATGCCGACGCTCAAGCCGACAGGCAAGTCCGTCTTCGTGCCGCCAATGAACTTCCACAGTGGTTGCTGGGCGGCTCGCGCCCACAAATCCCACAGCGCCAGCTCGAGACCAGCCTTGGCGAACGGATGCCCGCGAAAGGGTTTGAGCAGTGGCAGCACATCGCTCGGCTGCTCGAGATCATGTCCGAGGATCGCAGGCGCGAACAGATCGTTCAGCATCAACCACGCGGTATCGGTTGTCTCGTAGCTGTAGCCGGGCGTTTCGTTGCAGGAAACCTCACCGTAACCCGTCACGCCGCCGCTGCTGATACTGACCAAGATAATGCGCCGCTCCTGCGTCACCCCAAAGCTCGTTTCAAAAGGGGTTCGCATCTGCATCCGAATCTCGCGCAGTTCAATCTGCTCTAATTTCATGTCGCACCAGCATACGCTGATGCTTCCAGACCTCGAGCGATTTCAAATGCTAGGTAGGGAACACTTGGCGCAGCCTCGAGCCTGACGTAGCGCAGTCTCAGATACCTCGAGACCCGTGACGCGGCGTATACTTCCCGCAGCAAAAGTTTATCGGAGGTTCGTATGCGAAAGCGTTTCATCGTCGCCATTGCCAGTCTCACCGCCGCACTCGCTGTCGCCGCCGCGCAGAGCCAAAAAACGCAGGTTGTGTACTGGCAGTACCAATTCGATTCCAAGGTTAATCTAGTGAACGATTTGATTGCAGAGTTCAACAAAGCCAATCCAGACATCGAAGTCAAACAGGAAACCTTCCCGTATGACAGCTACATCGCCAAGGTCAAGAGTTCACTCGGAGCGGGTCAGGGGCCCGATGTCGCCAACCTGTTCTACGGCTGGCTGCCCGATTGGGTTGGCAGTAACCTGCTGCAACCGCTGCCCGCGTCGTTCCCCGCCAAGCAGCTCGAGGAGCGCGTCGGTAGTCTGGTGAAAGCCAGCAAAATTAACGGTCAGTATTACGCTGTGCCGACCGCCGTGCGGGTGCTGGCGGTGTTTTACAACAAGGATTTGTTCAAGGCTGCGGGCATCACCAGCGTCCCGAAGACATGGACTGAGATGGAAGCGGACGCCAAGAAAATCCAAAAGTCCGACAATGGCAAGGTCAGCGTCGCCGGCTGGGCCGTGCAACCCGAGGGTCAGGATCACCACCTGTTCCGCGAAGTTTTGAGCCGTCAATGGGGCGGCAAGCCGTACACCACCGACTTCAAAAAAATCGCCTACAACAGTCTGGCGGGTCTCGAGGCGTTCAAGTGGTACACGGGTTTGATCGAGCGCGGCGCGGCCACAAGGGGACTCGATTTGTTCCCCGGCTCTGGCAACGCCTACCGCGATTCGTTCATCTCCGGTCGCGCAGGCATGATCGTGGATGGCAGCTTTGCTATTTCAGCCATCCGCAACGGCGCGAAATTCAACTGGGGCGTCTTTGAGTTGCCCGTGCGCGAAGCGGGCGGCCTGCGGGCCAATTTCGGTTCGTACTGGGTGCATGGGCTGACCCCGAACGCCAAGGGCGCGAAGCTCGAGGCCAGCACGAAATGGCTGAAATTTCTGACCAGCGACGATGTGCAGCGCCGCTGGCTGAAAGCCATCGGTGAATTGCCGGCCAACACCGTACTGGCAGCCGCACCAGAACTGCGTAAAGACCCGATTTACGGGCCGTTCATTGCCAGCATTCCGTTTGCAAGGGCCACCTTTTTCGTGGACGAAGCCGGTCAGCGCAAAGCCCTGTCCGACGCGCTCAACAGCGTCTGGTTGACCAAGACCGATCCCGCTAAGGCCTTAGAGAGTGCCGCGAGCGGTGAGCAGAAGCTGTTGACGGATTTCTTCAAGCGGTGAGAGCAGGCGAAGGGCGAAAGTAACGGCCAAACCAAGCCGCTCGAGCCTTCCGCCCACAGCGCTTTTGCTTTTCCCTTCGCCCTTTGCCTTTCGCCTGCCCTTATGACCCAATCCCCTCGAGCTAAAAGAAGCGGTCTGACCCTTGCGGGGCGTCAGGCGGTCTGGGCGTATGTGTTCTTGATCACACCGCTGCTGTTCTTTTTGCTCGTGCGGATCTACCCAGCTTTTGAGAGTCTGCGTTTGAGTTTCTTGGATTACCGCTCGCCGTTGACGGTCAACCCGTTTATTGGCTTGGAGAACTTTCAAGAGATGACGCAAGACGCCACCTTGCACCGTGCATTGCTGAACACATTGCTGTACGCGGTGATCGGCGTGCCAGCGCAGCTCGTGCTGGGCTTGGGCGTGGCGATGCTGCTGCAAGGGATCAACAAATACAAAGGCATCTACCGCGCCATTTACTTCGCGCCTTACATCACGCCGATCGTCGCCAGCGCGTGGGTTTGGCAGTGGCTTTTAAATAAAAACTTCGGGCCCGTCAACGCGCTTTTGGAGCAATTCGGCATTCCCGCGCAGCCGTTTCTCGGGTCGCCGGATCAGGCGCTGGTCTCGGCGGCCGCGTTGGTGATTTGGCAGCAGCTCGGCTTTCAGATCGTGCTGTTCCTCGCGGGTCTCGAGGGAATTCCGCGTGTGTATTACGAAGCGGCTTCGCTGGACGGCGTGACCACTTGGACGCGGTTTCGCTACATCACCTTGCCGCTGCTGAACGCCACTGTCGTCTTTAGCGTCGTGATCGCCACCAATGGTTTCTTGCAGCTTTTCGCGCAGGTCGCTAACCTCAATCCGACTGATCAGGGTGGGCCGCTGGACAGCACATTGACGGTTGCGCTTTACATTTACCGCATGGCGTTCCAGAGCAGCAAAATGGGCTACGCGGCCGCGATCACCGTATTGCTGTTTGCGATCATTTTGCTGTTCACCGTCTTTCAACTGCGTGTTTTACGCCGCCGTGTGGAGTACTGATGAGCGTCCCTCGAGCCTCGAGCCAGACCCAATCCACGCCGCGCCCCTCGAGTTTCAGATTCACCTCGAGAACATGGGTCTACATGGCGCTGACCGTTGGTAGCGTCGTCACCGCGTTTCCATTCGTGTGGATGCTGCTGACCAGCCTGAAAACATACAGCGATGTCTTCCAGCCGGGCATCCTGCCCGCCAATCCGACCTTGGAAAATTACGCGCACGTCCTCGAAAAAACGGGGTATGTCCGCTGGTTCCTCAACAGCGTCGGCGTGGCGGCGGCGACGACGGTCTCGGTGCTGTTTTTCGACTCATTGGTTGGGTATACGCTCGCGAAAATGAAATTTCCCGGCAAGGAAATCATTTTCGTCATCATCCTCAGCACCGTGATGATCCCGACCGAGATGCTGGTGATCCCGTGGTACGTGTCAGCATTGAAACTCGGCATTGCCGACAGTTACTTCGCCATCGCCTTGCCCGGATTGATTAGCGCGTTCGGGGTATTCCTGATGCGCGGCTTTTTTGAAGGCATCCCGGATGAGTTATTTGACGCCGCTCGCATGGACGGCATGGGCGAATTTGGGTTGTTCACGCGCATTGGCTTACCGCTGGTCAAACCAGCGCTGGCGGCGCTCGGGATCTTCACGTTTCTGGGCAACTACAACGCCTATCTGTGGCCCCTCATCATCATTCAGAGCGCCAATATGCGAACCCTGCCCGTCGGCATCGCGCTGTTCAGCGGCGAGTCCGGGGCCCAGTGGCAACTGATCATGGCCGCCTCGAGTCTGGCAGTGATTCCGGTGCTGCTGGTCTTCACGGTCTTCCAGCGTCAGATCATCGAGGGCGTCGTGCTGACCGGCGTCAAGGGCTAAGCGGCTCGAGCCTCAAGCGTCGATTTCAGTCTGACCTCAGCCGCACCGTGGACAATCACCGCTGCCTTGCAAACGGGCGGAGGTTTGACCATGAGTCAGCAGAGCAACGAGTTTACAAAGCAGCCACCGCCGCACACGACAGCGCAAACCAAAACCGCCCAGCCCACGCCGTCGCCGCTCGAGACCAGCCGCGCCATTGTCGAACTGCTGGCGGGCGCGGTTTCGGGGCGCGGTTTCGCGGTGCGCTGGTGGGACGGTTCAACTGACGCGCCGATCACACCGCGCTGGACACTGACCTTGGGGCATCCCGGCGCACTGCGGCGGATGTTGCTGCCGCCGACGGAACTGGCGCTGGCTGAAGCCTTCATTCGCAAAGACTGGGATGCCGACGACCTCGGCGCAGCGCTGGGAATGCAGCAACTCTTCGCGTCCGCCTCGAGTCCCGCCAAGCTCGCCCGGCTCGTGCCGCTGCTGCGCTCATTGCCAACCGACGACCTGCCCGCAGCCGCCCGTTTGGAGCGCCCCAAGCCGGGCTTGAGCAGCGGACGGCTGCACTCCAAAGCGCAGGACGCGAGCGATGTCAGGTCACATTATGACCTCGGCAACGAGTTCTACCAACTGTTCTTGGACGAGCAGATGGTTTACAGTTGCGCCTATTTTGAAACCCCAAACGTCTCGCTCGAGACCGCGCAGACCGCGAAGCTCGAGCTGATCTGTCGCAAGTTGCGTCTGCAACCTGATGAGCGTTTGCTGGACATCGGTTGCGGCTGGGGCGGCCTGCTGATTCACGCGGCGCAGCATCACGGCGTGCGCGGCGTCGGCATCACGCTCAGCCTGCGCCAAGCCGAACTCGCACGGGAGCGCATTAAAGCTGCCGGTTTTGAAGATCGGATCAGCATTGAGGTCAGGGATTACCGCGATTTGCCGTCCGCCGCGCCGTTTGACAAGATCGTCTCGGTCGGCATGGTCGAACACGTCGGACGCGCCAACATCCCCGCGTATTTTCGCACCGCGTACCGCCTGCTCGCGCCGGGCGGCGTGTTTCTGTGTCACAGCATCGTCGAGATTCGCGCGATGGAAGCGGTGCTGACCAGAATGTTTCACACGCTGACGTGGCGCAACACGTCGTTTTTGCACCATTACATCTTTCCGGGCGGCGAAGTGCCGCTGCCAAGCGAACTGCTGAACGCCTCGGAGCGGGCGGGCTTTGAAGTGCGCGACTTGGAGAGCCTGCGCGAGCATTACGCATTGACCGCGCAGCACTGGGCGCAGCGCTTGGAGGACAATCGGGCGCGAGCGCTCAACTTGGTCGGCGAGCCGACGTACCGCACGTACCGACTGTACCTGCGGGCGGTGATTCGCACGTTTGCGACTCGAGTCAACGGCTTGAACCAAATTTTGTTGTCTAAGCCTGACAACAATGGCTCGAGCCATTTGCCACTGAAGCGCACGGATTGGTACGAACCGCTCGAGCCTCGAATTGCCAACGATTGAGCCGAACTCGACTCGAGTTCAGCTTTCAAAGAACCCATCAATGCTCGAGGTCTTCCAAGTGACCGCGCCAATCCCAAAGAAATCGGTATCCTCCGTCCAAATCGGACTGTTCAGCGCGAGTGCCAATGCCAGAATGTGCCAGTCGTCCTCGTCGCGCCCCCGCAGCCGTTCGCGGGCGATGGTTTCAAAAGACTGAAATACACCATCAGGGATCGGCACGACTAAATGGCGCAGTAATGGGACGCTTTCGAGTACCAGTCGTTGCCACTCTGGATCGGGATGCTTGCTGCTCAGTGTTCGAGGCAAGTTATTCGAGGCAAGTGGCGCTCGAGTTCTGTGTAGGCGGTTTCGCTGGTCAGGAATTGCACGCTGTCACGGTGACGCTCGAGCTTCGAGAGCACGTTCACGCCAAGCATGGCTCGAATCAGAATGTTGGCGTCAACGATCACGCGCTTCACGCGCTGAATCTCGAGGATCGTTTCAAAGCCGTTGCTTCTTAGCGCGTTTGAATTCCTCGATCACTGCGTCTTCGCTGATGCCGCGCTCAGCCAGCATCGTTTGCAGCCGCTGCGTCGCCCGTTTTAGCGCATCTAACTCCTGCGCCTCGAGCGGTTGCTGAGCGGGGATGTAATAGCCGATGGTGCGGCCGTGCTTGCTGATCGCCAGCGGCTCTTGGCTTTCGAGGTACTTGGCGAGATCGGCGCGAAACTCGCGGGTGCTGACTGTCTGGGGATTCATGGATTCACCTCAATAAAAGTGTACTTGAGTGTACACAAAAAGTAAATGGTGTGGTTCACCCGCTAGAGCCGACTGTATCAACCGACTTTAGCGCGTCTGCCGACCATCGCCCGAATTTGCTCAGCTTCTTTTGATACTTGCGGCGTGCCGATCTTCAGGTACGGCTCGAGCAGGGGTGCGAACTGCGCGGGTTGCACGCCGTTTGGGAAACGCAGCAGCGGCAAGCCGGCCGCTTTGAGCGCCGCGTCTTTCTTGGCATCTCTGGTTTGTTGCGTTTGCGAGCCGTGCGACGCGCCATCGAGTTCGATCACGACCAGCGGTTGAAAATCGGGTTGCGACAGCAGCACGAAATCAACGTGCATGCGGTTGATGCGGTTGTTGTTGGCTTGTTTATTATCGCCCGTTGCCTCGAGCAGATCGTTGAGCTTGACTTTTGAAAGCACGGTGATCGGTAAGTCTTTGGTGGCTTTGAGCAGCGCCGTAAAAAACACGCGCTCGGCTTGACTGAAGAAATAGCGTTTCTGGCGAACCTCGAGTGGCAGCGGTGAATCGCCCGGCTGACTCGAGCCGCGCCCCTTTGCGGTTGCGAAGACCAGCAGGGCAATGACGCTCACCGCAATCACGATCACGAAGGGCAGCAAGCTCGAGGACATGATTGTAGCGTAGCATTCTGACTTTGAAACTCGAGGTCAATGGCAGAGACGCGTGTTCTTTGAGCATTGTATTCAGCCCCGCCCAAAAAATGTAATCCGCATTTGAGTCTGAGCGAAATGAGTCGCGCCCATACGCCGTTACGCGCATCTTGTCCTGCCGCTGACGACTTATAATTCAACTCAGTCAAAGCTGTGCAGGGTTGACTCTCGAGCGAACGGGATGTGATTTTGGTTGGAGAAGGCAATTCAAACGCTGGAGTTCAGTGCGGTGCAATCGGCGTTGGCGGATCGCGCCAGCACCAATATGGGCCGCGAACTCGCGTTATCCCTGCAACCCAGCACCGACGCAAAGCGCGTTCAGGTGATGCTCGAGCAGGTTGAAGACGCGCTGTTCGGCGCGTCACTGCACTTAGGTGGCATCACCGACGTGCGCGGACTGGTGACGAAGCTCGAGGCCAGCCTGACGGTCACGGGGTCAGAGCTGCTCGAGATTGCCTACACGCTCGACAGCGCGATGACCTTGAAGCGCGGCATCGCGCAGCACAGCTTGGGGGCGCTTTTAGAGGTGGCGAACGGCATTGGTCAGCACGTGGTGTTGACGCGCAGTATTTTGTCGGCGCTCGGGCGCGACGGTGCTGTGTTGGACGAAGCCAGCCCGAAGTTGCGTCAGCTCAGACGCCGATTAGCGCCGCTCCGCAGCACGATCCGCGACCGCCTGACCAGCATCATGGATCGCGCTGGAGAAGCGCTTCAGGAACGGCTGATTACCTTGCGGCGCGACCGCTACGTGATTCCCGTCAAGAGTAGTTTTGAAAATCAAGTCAGCGGCATTGTCGTCGACTCGAGCGCCAGCAATCAAACGGTCTTCATCGAACCCGCCAGCGTCGTGCCGCTGAATAACGAACTCGCCCGTGTGCTGATCGAAGAGGAGCAGGAAGTCACGCGGATTCTCTTGGAGCTGGCGCATTTGGTACACGACGAACCGGGCTTGCGCTCCACGTTGGCGGCCGTCGCGGAGCTAGACCTGATCGGCGCGAAAGCCGCGCTGAGCCGCGAGTGGGGACTCTCGAGGGCGAGCGCAGCCCCCAGCGGCGATTTCGAGCTGCGAGGTTTGAAGCATCCACTGATTGCAGATTGCGTTCCAAACGACGTGGCGCTCAATGCCGAGCGCCGCGTTTTACTGATTACCGGCCCGAACATGGGCGGCAAGACCGTGACGATGAAATCCTTGGGTTTAGCGGTGCTGATGCACCAAAGTGGATTGTTCGTCAGCGCCTCGAGCGCAAAGCTACCGATTGTCACCGACGTGCTGGTCGACATGGGCGACGAGCAGAGCATCGTCGAAAACCTCTCCACCTACGCCGCGCACCTACGGAACCTGTCCGACATCTTGGAAAAAGCCAACCCGAGCACGCTAATGCTGATCGACGAGTTGGGCAGCGGCACTGACCCCAGCGAAGGCGCGTCGCTGGCGCAGGCGATCCTCGAGCAACTGCTGACGCAAGGCGCACGCGGGATCGTCACCAGTCACCTCGCGCCGTTAAAAGTCTTCGCCTTTGAGCGCACCGATATCCAGAACGCCTCGATGGGCTTTAGCGTGGCTGACCTGCGACCGACGTACAAACTGAATGTCGGGCAGCCCGGACGCTCGTATGCGCTGGCAATCGCGCAGCGCCTCGGACTCTCGAGCGCGATTCTGTCTCGAGCCGAGACGATCCTCGGGCCGCAAGGCGCGACGGTTGAAAAGCTCTTGGAGAACTTGGAGCGCGAGCGCGAAACACTGGAACGCGATGCCGAGCTGGCCCGCACTGCTCGAGAGCAATCCGAGCTGGAAGCCAAAGAGTGGCGCGGCAAGCTTGAGCAGATCAAAGCCGAACAAGCCGCGCTTTTAACGGCCGCGCAAGCCAAAGCCGACGCCGTGTACCGCGAGGCGATGGAGCAGGTGCGGCAACTCAAGGCACGCGTGTTGGAAACCGACACCGCCCGCCCGCAAGTGCTGAACGAACTGCGCGAGCTGCGCGTCAGCGCCCAAGCCGCCCGCCCGGAATTATCGGCGGTGCAGCGCGAACCGGACGCGCTGAAACCCGGCGCTCAGGTCGAAGTTCCCGCCTACGGCACGACTGGCACGATTCTCGAGGTGCGCGGCGGTGACGAGGTGCTGGTGCAGATGGGACTCTTGAAAGTCACGTTGAAGCGCCGCGATGTCAAATTGAAAAAACAAAACGGCATCAAACGCGGCTCGAGCGGCGGCGGGTACGTCGCGCCGCGCACCTTTGCCAAAGAACTCAACCTGCGCGGCTCGCACGTTGAAGAAGCCATCGAGGAAATCCGCAATTTCATCGCCGAAGCCCAAGCCTTACGCGAAACCCCGATCCGCATCTTGCACGGCAAAGGCGAGGGCGTCTTGCGCCGCGTTGTGCGTGATTACTTGAAGTCGGACAAGCGCGTGGAGAGTTTCCACGACGCGCAGCCGTTTGAAGGCGGTCACGGCGTGACCGTCGCGCACATTCGCTGATTGGCTCGAGCCTGTGGAGAGCGGGTCGCACGGTAATGCACCTCACTTGTGCTAATCAAAAGCTGTTGTTGCTTTATAGTCCGAAGCGCTGCCCAGCACGCCACTCTCATCCCCAACCCTTCTCTCGCCAGCGAGAGAAGGGAGCCATGTTGCATACGTAGTTGCCCTCTCTCGTTTCACGAGAGAGGGC
>JANYHH010000097.1 GCA_025359505.1 Deinococcales bacterium | reverse complement strand
GGCTGGAACGCCTCGAGCCTTGTCAGGAACTTGGCGAGCGCGAAATGCGGGTTGTCGGCTTTCAAACCCAAACTCGCGTGGTGCGCCGAGCCGTGAAACGAAATCGTGCTGCGACACACGCCGCGATGCCCGAGCATCACGCGGTTGCTCGAGGGTTCACCGACCACGCACGCGCCCGGTGTGAAATCCCCGAGTGGCGTTGGGATTGGCAGCTTCTCCATCAGCGCCATCATGCCCGCGCCGCCCGTCTCTTCCTGAACGGGCATGGCGATCAGCACGTCGCGCTTCGGACGCCGCCCAGCCTCGAGCATCGCGGCGAGCGTGTAAACTTGCGCCGCCAGCGGGCCCTTGATGTCGACCGCGCCGCGTCCGTGCAGAACGCCATCCTCGAGTACGCCCGCGAACGGCGGGTGCTGCCACAGCGCTAGATCACCGACATCAATGTGATCCAAATGCGTCAGCAGCATCACGCCCGCACCGCGCTCGAGTCCGCTGACCAGCCCGAGCGCGTTGCCCGTTTCGTCGATCCACGCTGCGTCAAAGCCGAGCCGCTGCATCTCGAGCACGACCCGCGCTGCAAGGCGAGCTTCAAAACCGCTGCGCGACTCGAGCTTTAAGATTTCTTGTAAAAATGAAACGACGCTCACAGCCACGCCCCCGGACTGGGGCGGCGGCGCGGATTCAAAAACCACTCCAATGCCGCTGGAAAACGCTTGCGCCACATCGCCTCGTTGTGACCCGCGCCCTCGTCCTCCAAGTACACCAAGTCGTAACAGCCCTGCGCTGTCAGCAAGTCTTTCATACGCCGCGAGTCGCCCAAGTACGACTTGCTGTCGCGCCCCCTGCCGCCCTCGAGCGTGCCGCAATCGATGTAAATCCGCGTGTCTGGCGCAATGTGGCTCTGCGCGTAGTTGAAGATGTTGCTTTTCCCCACCCACAGCGCCGGGCTGAAGCACCCCGCCCAGCCAAAGACATCCGGCGCTTCCAAAGCGCTCCACAAACTCATCAAGCCCCCCATGCTCGAGCCAGCGATGCCCGTATGCCCCGCATCGGTCAGCACCCGAAAACTCTGGTCAATCAGCGGCTTCACGTCCTCCAATAAATAATCCAAATACTCGTGCGCCCTGCCGCCCGCGCCACCCTCGAGACCCGGCAAGCGCACCGTGTCCTCGCGCCACGGGCCGTACTCGTCCAAGCGCTTGATGCCCGCGTTCGGCACGGCGACGATCACGCACTCGAGACCGCGCTTGGTGGCGAGTTTTTCCGCTGCTTCATCCGCGCCCCACTCGCCAGCGTAGGCGGTCGTCGCATCGAAGACGTTCTGCCCGTCGTGCAGGTACATGACGGGGTAATGCGCTGTCTTAACCGCAGAGTAACTGGGCGGCAGGTACACGATGATTTCGCGCTCCATGCCACGCCGTCCGACGTTGCGCTTGACGCGGACGTTGCCAACGACGGAGCCGTGCGGGTGAAGCTTCTTGTACTGAACCCAAGTCACAAGCTTTGGATTTTAGCATCTCGAGCGTGGAGGGGCAGGCGAAAGGCGAAGGGTAAAGGAAACGGCAAAGTTTGAGTCTCGAGGATTTAGAAAGTCGGCAACCCGTTGGTGGCGGGCGAACACGTCGTGCGTTGTGCGATGCACACATGGGTGTGACGCACGCATGGGCGTGACGTTCGCCCTTACCAAAACCCGTGCTGCTCGAGCAATCGCGCAAATCCGCAAATCCCCGTTTGGGCTTTTCTGCCGCTCGCCCGTGCAACGCTCGAGGCGACACCACTGTGCCAATCCGCTGACTTATCGCCGCCGATACCGCAACACCCACAGCTCGAGCAGCGTAATCAGCAGGTACAGCGTCACACCGATCACGATCAGCACGAACACGCTCGAGAATGCCAGCGCCCAGTTGAGGTTGCCTCGAGCGTTCTGCACCAGCACGCCCAGCCCGCCGATGAAGCCATTCGTGCCGAGCGTAAACTCGGCGACAATCGTGCCGATCAGCGCTAGGGAGACCGTGTTGCGTAACCCGCCCAGAATCACCGGCAACGCGCCCGGAACCTCGAGTTTTCCCAGCACGCCCCAGCCACTCGAGCCGATGGTTTGGAAAACCTCACGGTACACGCGGTCTACCTCTCTGACGCCGATCATCGTGGCGATCACCATTGGAAAGAGTGAAATCAACGCGGCGATCAGCACCCGCGATGGCGTGCCGTAGCCGATCAGATACACTAAGAATGGCGCGAAAACGATCACTGGCACGGCTTGCAAGCCCACGATAAACGGTGAAATCAGCCGCTCAAACACTTGAAATTTGCCCATCAAATAGCCCAGTGGCACGCCAATCCCGAGCGACCACAACAAGCCCAGCCCAGCGATTCGCAAGGTTTCACCCGCGCTCGAGGCGAGCAGCCCCGTGTTTTGGAGGGTCGTGCGCCAGACCAGTCCGGGCGTCGGGAAGAACGGTGTCGGCGCGGGCAGCGCTAGATTCCAGACGAGCAACAAGATCAGCAGCATCCCCAGCACGCCCAGCAACTCCCACGGGAAGCGCAACGGGCGCGGCGGCTCGGTGACAAAGGTGCTGTCTGCCACGCCCAGTAAATCGCGCAGTTCCGCCTCGAGACCATCGGTAAACGCTGTCAAACGCCCCTCGCCGTGCGTCTCCAAGATGCGCTCGATGCGCCCGTCGCGCAGCACGACGACCCGATCCGCCAGATAGACCGCCTCGCGGATGCTGTGCGTGACGAACAGCACGGTCTTGTGGGTTTTCTCGTGAATCTTCTTGATCTCCAAGTTAAATCGCTCGCGCACCAATGCGTCCAGCGCCGCGAACGGCTCGTCGAACAGCAGCACCTCCGCATCCTGCGCGAGCGCTCGAGCAATCGCCACCCGCGCCCGCATTCCGCCCGAGAGCTGATGCGGGTAGAGATCGCGGTACGGCAGCATCCCGACCTGCTTTAAAGCCTCATCCGCTGGCATCCCGCGCCCCGTTAACTCGAGTGGCAATGCCGCGTTGCCATGCGCGGTGCGCCACGGCAGCAAACGGTAATCCTGAAACACGAAGGCGCTTTTACCCTCGAGCCTGACCTGACCCTTGCCCTCGAGCAGCCCCGCGACGATCCTGAGCAGCGTGCTTTTGCCGCCGCCGCTCGGGCCGATCACCGCGATGAACTCACCGCGCTGCACGCTCAAATTCACTTTATCCAGCACGCGCCGCCCGTTGAAGTCCACGCTGACGCCCTGCAAATCAATGATCGCCTCTGACACGGTACGCAGCTTAACGCGCAGCCGTTCTCGAGATGCAAGTCAGCGTTACGCGGTTAATGCATCACGCCGTCGCTCGAGTGTTTGAGCTGAATTTTTCTTCACTTGCTTTTTCAATTTTTTCTCCAAGCAGATAAATAAACTCGTCGGGATTCTTGGGAGATAGGCAAATCCATTTATAGCGCTTGTCTAACTACTGGACACTTCTCAAGTTTGCACGTTCCCCACGCAATCTGAGACAATAGCGGCTACTCCGTCCGACCAAGGAGAAAGTAGCCACATGAATCATAAACCCGTGCGAGACGCCCTGCAAGCCCACTTCGACCTT
>JANYHH010000066.1 GCA_025359505.1 Deinococcales bacterium | reverse complement strand
TCACCGCCGAGGAGCGTGTTCAGGGTGGGGTTGGATACGTTGCGGCAAATCTTGTTATCTGGGTGCGCTGGGAGGCTCGTGCTGGACGACGTGATCCCACTTCTGTCCAGTAGTTAGCTCATACCGACCTTTCTACGCTGTATCATTGAGCTGAGTGTGCAACATAACTTGCGATTGATGGACAATCCAATCAAAATGAACCCCGTGAGTTGAAATCATTAGCAATGATTAGCGCATCTGACATAAATGGCAGACCAGCAATTGAACTTAAAGCTCGCAACAACCCAACAATTTTGTGCGGTAATCCTCAAGCCCGTCCTTAGCAATTTGATCTCGAGATTCAATCGCCATCGGCAGCAAGCGCGTCAAAACACTACTCCGTTTTGATGAACACCGTTTTCTCCTCTGTGTACGCATCGCAGGCGTTGGGGCCTAACTCGCGCCCATAGCCGCTTTGCTTGAACCCCCCAAACGGCGTGCTGTAGCGCACGCTCGAGTTGCTGTTGATGCTGAGCGCCCCGCTGTCGAGCGCCCGCGCCATCCGCAACGCTCGTGCGCCGTCTCGAGTCCAGACGCTGCCGCTCAAACCGTAGATCGTGCCGTTAGCGATTTCGGTGGCTTCGCTTTCGGTTTTGAACGGGATCACGCAGGTCACGGGCCCGAAAATTTCTTGCTGCGCCACGCGGCTCGAGGGACTAACGGGCCCTAACACGGTCGGCTTAAACCAGAAGCCTCGACCATTGGGCGCATCACCCTCGAGCGCGATCTCTGCACCCTCGAGATACTGGGATACACGGTCGCGGTGAGCCGCTGAGATCAGCGGCCCCATGTCGACATCAGTCATCGGATCGCCGACGCGCCACGCTTTCACAGCGATAGAAAGATGGTTCATGAAGTCGTCCAGTACACTCTCATGCACCAGCAACCTTGAGCGGGCGCAGCAATCCTGACCGCTGTTATCAAAGACACTGCTCGGTACGGCGGCGGCTGCTGCCGCAATATCGGCATCCTCGAAAATCACGCTGGCACTCTTACCGCCCAACTCGAGCGTCACGCGCTTGACGGTTTGCGCGGCTCTAGTGGCAATGTCTTTGCCGACGCCTGTACTGCCTGTGAAGGCGATTTTCGCCACATCGGGGTGATCCACCAACGCCCGCCCCGCCTCGAGTCCCGTACCAGCCACGACGTTCAGCACGCCACTCGGAAACCCAACCTCGAGCGCGATCAACTCGAGTTCAAGCGCCGTCAGCGGCGTCAGCTCGGCTGGTTTCAGTACGCAGGTGTTGCCTGCCGCCAGCGCGGGCCCCAGCTTCCACGAGGCGATGTACAGCGGGTAATTCCACGGCGTAATCAAACCCACGACACCCATCGGTTCTTTGAAGGTCATCGCCACGCCGCCCGCCACGGGAATCGTCGCGCCCGTCAGACGCTCGACCGCACCCGCGTAATACCGAAAGACCCCGGCGACCGCACCGATCTCCCAACGCGCCCCGCTGATCGGCTTGCCCGCATTGCGAGCCTCGAGCCTAGCCAGTCGCTCCAAGTGCTGCTCAACACCGTCCGCCAATGCCCGCAGTAACCGAGCGCGTTCAGCGGGCACGACTTTGCGCCATGCGGGAAAAGCGCTTTTGGCTCGAGCGACTGCTGCGCTCACATCAGCGGCGCTGGCGGCTGGAATCTCTTTGAGAACGGACTCAGTGGCTGGCTCGAGGATCGTCAAATTCACAACGCTATTGTCGCACAGCCTTGACCCGCAATTCGTTTTACAATATCAGTCGTGCACCCCCGCGCGGTTCGTCATCGCTTACTCGGCGCTTTTTGGTGGTTAGTGCTGTGCGGCGTTGTGTTGACCGCACCGATTTACGGTACGGCGCTGTTCGAGCCAAGAAACTGGGTTGCTTCTGGCGTGACCAACATCTTGATCGTCAGCGCTTGGATGCTCACCTGCTGGCTGGTCTCGAGATGGTATTCAACCGTCGGTATCCTCGTGTTTTTGATGGGATTGATGCCGCTCGTCACTTATTTAACCGTGGCAGACAGTCTGACCGAGCGAGCGCTCAACTTGAGCGTCTCGAGCCGCATTTCGCTGCTTGGGCCGCTTGAATTGATGATGGGCGTGCTGGGCGGGCCCGTCGCGGCGCTGCTTGGATTGGCGATTGCCCTCGCTTGCTTTTGGGGCAACGATTTTGGTCAAATCATCATCACGGGTCATCAGCTTGTGCTGTACGGAATTTTTGGCATGCTGATCCACCGATTGCTGGCTGCGCTCGAGACGCACCACGATCGCCTAGAATCCGCCAACGCGTTGCTCGAGCAGATGACGCTGCGCGACGCCTCGACAGGCTTTTTCAACCGCCGGGCGCTCGAGCGAGATTTCACCGATTTCGGTTCGGGCTTGGGCATCGCAAATTCAGTTGCTGAACAGCTAAAATTTGCGTTTGCGATGTGGGACGTGGACGGTTTGAAGCACATCAACGATTCGCTCGGTCACAGCGCAGGCGACCACCATCTCGAGGGTTTCACAACAGCCTTGCGGCTCGCGTCCGAGCCGACCGACCGCTTGTACCGCGTTGGCGGCGACGAGTTCATCAGCGTCCACCCGAACTCCGAGGGGCTGCAAAACTTGATTGATCGTGTGCGCGAGCAATTCGCGGCCGTATCGGTTGGCTGGGTAATGATGAGTGACCACGATCTCGACGCGCTTTTGCTCGAGACTGACGCACTGATGTACGCCGACAAAAAAATGCGCCGTCAGAACGTGATCGGTTAGTTACTGGCTGTAACTGATCCGATCATCAGCCTCTGAAATTCAGCCGAAAACTTGGGTCGCTCGAGTATCCGAGCATATCTCGAGCGAACTAAAGTTACAGCGGCGTCGTGTACGCACTAGTGATCCCACCGTCCACCAGAAACGTCGCGCCCGTCGTGAAACTCGAGTCGTCCGAAGCCAGCCATAATGCAGCCTTGGCGATCTCGAGCGCTTCCCCGAAGCGACCCATTGGCACGTGGACGAGGCGACGCTGACGCTTTTCTTCGGTGTCCAAGTATTTCATCAGCAGTTCTGTCCGCAGTGGGCCCGGACACAGCGCGTTGACGCGAATCCCTTGACGGGCGTGAATCGCCGCGAGTTCCCGCGTCATGCTCAGCACAGCTCCCTTCGAGGAGGTATACGCCAGTTGCGGTGTCGCCGCGCCCAAAAGCGCCACAAACGAGGCGGTGTTGATGATGCTGCCGCCGCCAGAGCGCAAAATCGCGGGAATCGCGTATTTGCAACCGAAAAACACGCCTTTGACGTTGATCGCAAACGTCAAATCCCAAACATCTTCCTCGGTCGTGACGGCATCGTCATCGCGGGCGTGCGAGATGCCCGCGTTGTTGAAAATCACGTGCAGCGCCCCAAAGTGATCCTCGGCTGCCTGCACCATGTCTCGAGCGTCGGCGGATTTGGAGACATCAGCGCGTTGAAAGATCGCCTCTCCCCCACTGGCTTTGATGTTCATTACAACAGCGTTGCCCGCGTCCTCGTTCAAGTCCACGACGACAACCTTTGCCCCTTCAGCCGCGAACAAGATTGCCGATTCCTTACCGATGCCGCTACCAGCGCCTGTGATGAGCGCGACTTTACTCTCGAGACGCATAGGTGTTCTCCTTAAAGTTTTTTGCAAACAACAAAATAACGCGTGTACTGGTGGCAATCTACCGCAAATTTTTGATCGTTGGCTTGAAAAGTTGTCAAAGCGCCCATTTGATCGACAAAAGTCCAGTTTTTACGCTGTGCAATCCTCAAAAAATCAGCTTGCGAACCGCGAATCAGGAAGCGTCCAGACTGGTCAGCAATCGGCGATTCACGGCTCGAGTCCAACAATGTCTGAGCCGCCGCTCGCATGAAGAGCCAAAAACTGCCCTCTTGCTGCTCGAGCATCAGCGCATATGAGACGACTGCCCAGATTCCGCCAGTGACAGGCACGAGCAGCGCTGCGAGCAAACCGCGTTTCGCTGTCACAACCGCTCGAAACCCCTGAAACGCTCCCAATCGGTGATCGCCGCGTCAAACAGCTCGAGTTCGACATCGGCGTAATTGAGGTAATGCGCGTGAACCACATCCCCGAAGGCTGCTTTGGCGAGGTTCGAGTTGGCAAACAGTTCTCTGGCGACGTGCATGTTGCGCGGTACTCGAGGTTTGTCGCTCTCATAGGCGTTGCCTTTGAATTCCGGCTCGAGCGCGAGCTTGTTGTCGATGCCGTGCAGCCCAGCGGCGATCATCGCGGCCAGCGCGAGGTACGGGTTGACATCTGCGCCCGGCACGCGATTCTCGAGCCTCAGGCTATGACCGTGACCGACGACCCGCAAGCCGCAGGTGCGATTGTCGCGTCCCCACGCAGCCGCCGTCGGCGCGAAGCTGCCCTTGGCGTATCGTTTATAGCTATTGATGTTTGGCGCATACAGCAACGTCAGTTCGCGCATGGCAGCTAACTGCCCCGCCATGAAATGATCGAAGACTTCGGGCTGCGCCGCGAACGTGGGCGAGCCGTCCAAACCGCGCAGGGAGAAGTGAATGTGGCAACTGCTGCCCTCGCGCTCGTTGAATTTCGCCATGAAAGTCAGGCTGTGACCCATCCGTGATGCGATTTCCTTCGCGCCCGTCTTGTAGACCACGTGGTCGTCGGCGGTGGAGAGCGCGTCTTTGTACTTGAAGTTGACCTCGTGCTGACCCAGATTGCACTCGCCTTTGGAGTTCTCGACCACCAGCCCCGCCTTGGTCATCTCGCGGCGGATGCGCCCAATCACTGGCTCAGCTCTCGAGGTTCCCAAAATCGAGTAATCCACATTGTAATAGTTGAACGGCTCGAGGTCGCGGTAGGCTTGCTTCCACGCGGCTTCGTAACTGTCTTTGAACAGAATAAACTCGAGTTCAGTGGCGGCTAAAGCGGTCAAGCCGCGTGCGTGTAGCCGCTCGAGTTGCGCTTTGAGAATCTGACGCGGACTGGGCAGCACGCCGACGCCCGCGTGATCCTCGAGATCGCATTGCACCAGCGCTGTTTTCTCGAGCCACGGGGCGAGGCGTAGCGTGGCTAAGTCCGGCTTCATCACGAAGTCTCCGTACCCAGAAGCCCAACTCGTGAGCGCGTAACCCGCGACGGTTTTCATATCGGTGTCCACGGCCAGCAGGTAATTGCAGCCCTCAGCGCCGTGCGGCACGACTTCGCTGATAAAAAAGTCAGCGGTGACGTGCTTGCCCATCAAGCGCCCCTGCATGTCGGTCAGTGCGATCACCACGGTGTCGACTTCACCGGATGACACGAGGCTTTGCAGTTGTTGTAAAGAGATCATGCGGTCACCTCGAGCCAGAGTGTACGGCTTCTCGAGCGTTGTGTTTCCTCGAGCGTTGGCTCAGTCGCCAATGCCGCGCTCGGTCGCGGCGATCTCGGCTTGGCGCTGCGCGATGCTCTCGCCAGTTGGGGGCCCTTTGAAACGGTTGCGCTCCAAGGCAAACCAAACCACGACCAGCAACGCGAAGAACGCGACCGTGACCCATAGGGCTTTGTCGTTTGGCGGTTGGATGCCGACGATAAAAATAAAGACGCTGGCGATGATGACACCGACGCTGACGATTTGAAAGGTCGCGCCCAAATTCCACGGGCCCATTTTCGTCCACGTTTTGCCATATGCGAATAGCCCCGCCGCAATCGGCATCGCGTAGCTGAGGAATAAAAAAATCACGGTGATCGTGACAATCGTGCTGTACACAGGCGCATAGAGCGTGAAGAGAATACTGATCAGTGCTGCCACCCAGATCGCCGCGACGGGTGTGCGAAACGTCGGGTGAATCACGCGCAGGAAATTTGGAAAGCCGCCGTCACGGGCAAACGCGAAGATCATTCTCGAGGCGCTGGTCACGGTCGCCAAGCCGCACAGGAACTGCGAGACGAACACGCCAATGTACAGCGCGACCCGCAGCGGCTGCGGGATGATCGTGTCGAGCACGTAGAAGAAGACGTTGTAACCTTGCTTGGCGGCCGCTGCCATGTCTGGAATGGCGATCACGAACACACTGAGCAGAATCCACCCAAACAAGCTCGAGTACAGCACGCTGCTGATAATGCTGCGCGGCACGCTGCGCTGCGCGTTGACGGTTTCCTCGGCAACGTGAGCGCAGCCGTCGTAGCCGGTGATCGTATAAATTGGCAGCAGCAAACCGAGTAAAAACACGCCTGCGATGGTCGTGGCGGGCCAGACGTTGCCGCCCGCCTCGCCGCTGTAATTGGTGAACGTCCACAACCTCGAGACATCGTGGGTTGGCGCGTAGATCAGCAGCGCCAGCGTTAACGCGCCCGTGACGGCAAAGATCAGGTAGCCGCTGAAATCGGTTAGCATCGTCGTTAGTCTGATACCAAAATGATTGATGGCTGCTTGAATCGCTGTCAAAATGACCAAGAAAATCACTTGAGCGGGCGCGATTGCGAAATCGCCAACAATCGTGACTGGTGTTACGTCGATTTTCAGAAGGACATTAAATGCGCCAATGAAGAAATAGTATGTGCCGACGTTGATCGCGCCCAACACCGTCACCAAGCCCAGCAGGTTGAGCCACGCCGTGCCCCAGCCCCAACCGCGCCCTCCGAGGATGCTGCTCCAGTGGTACAAACCGCCCGCCGTCGGGTACGCACTGGCAATCTGCGCCATGCCGAGCGCGAAGAGGAAGCTGATCGCGCAGCCGATCGGCCAGCCAATGCCAATGGCCGCACCACCTGCGCCGCCAATCGCTTGCCCGAGCGAGTTGATACCGCCGCTGAGGATGCAGATGATCGAGAACGCGATGGCGAAGTTGGAGAACGATTTCATCCGCCTGACCAATTCCTGCGCGTAACCCATGCTGTGAAGAGTTTTCACGTCATCGGCGATAATCTGGTTTTGATCTTGTGAGTTCATCTGTCCCCCAAATGACCTGCGCCCAGCTCGAGGTGGCTACGGTTGTCGAACGCGGGTTGTCGTACAATCAAATTGTAACCTGACTCGCTAGCGACGTGCGCGTCTCGAGTGTCGGAAAAAACGCGTCTCGAGCCAATTGATTTGTTAGAGTAGACGTAGCAACATCAATCTTTAGCGTTCACAGGAGGCTTCACCCATGAACATTCGCGCATTGCTGGCCGGTTTGATCGCCCTGTTCGCCTTCGTTTCGTGCGCCCCGTCAGACCGCCCAACGGTTCGGCCATTGCTGATTAAGATCTCTGAACCCGCTAAAATAGGTCAGACCGTGATGATTCAGGGCCGTTATCTCGGGGCTGCGTCCAACAGCATCGTCGTGTTCGGAGCGAACGACCTCGGGGCTGGCGGAGTCAAGGCAGGTGGTGACAACATCGTCGCGTGGAGCGGCACTGAAGTCCAAGTCAAAATTCCGGAAGGCACGAAATCTGGTGGTAACTTCGTCTTTATCAGCGTTGGCGGCGTGCTCTCCAACGGTTTGCCGTACAACGTCACGCAGTAAAACGTCACGCAGTAAACGCGAAACCTAAGCGGCTCGAGGGAAGAGGCTTCATCACCTCTTCCCTTGTTTCACATCTCGAGCCTCGAGTGTTGGCGCGTTATGATGCGCGGCGTGAAGTTCCAGACGATCAAAGGCACGTCCGACCGTTTACCAGAAGACGCCGCGAAATGGCGATTCATCACCGAGACTGCCCGCACGGTCTTGGAGCGTTTCGGTGCGGGTGAGATTCACACGCCGATTTTTGAGGAAGCCAGCGTCTTTCAAAAAGCCGTCGGTGATTCCTCGGACATTGTTCGCAAGGAAATGTACAACTTCACGGATCGCGGTGGGCGCGACCTGTGCCTGCGTCCCGAGGCGACGGCCGGCATCGTGCGGGCGTACTTGGAGCACGGCATGGGCAGCCGCCCGACGCCGGTCAAACTCTGGACGTTTGAGCCGATGTTCCGGGGCGAGAAACCGCAGCGCGGGCGCGAGCGCCAGTTCCATCAAGTCGGTCTCGAGATCATCGGTTTGGGCGACGCCATGGCCGATGCGGAGTGCATCGACGCGGGCGTGCAACTGCTCGCAGCGCTTGGGATTCAGAATTACGTCGTGCATCTCGGGTCGGTTGGTGACGTTGAGGACAGAGCCGCATACAACGCGTACCTGCGTGCGACCCTCGAGCCAGTCGTAACGTGGCTGTCGAGTGATTCGGTCGAGCGGCTCGAGTTGAACCCGATGCGGATTCTGGACAGCAAGGATCGCGGCGATCAGGACTTGCTGCGCGAACTCGCGGTCAAACCGATGCTCGAGTTTCTGGGTGCGGATGCGCGAGCGCACTTTGAGCAGGTGCAGCAGATTCTGACCGCGTGGGACGTGCCATTCGTCGTGGACTCGAGCATCGTTCGTGGACTGGATTACTACCGCCGCACGGCATTTGAGTTTATTCACTCTGCGCCAAGCATGAGCGGGTGCAGCACGATTCTGGCGGGCGGGCGCTACGACGGGCTGGTCGAGATGATGGGTGGGCAAGCGACGCCGGGCGTCGGCTGGGGCTGCGGCATCGAACGGGTGATTCTGGCGATGGAAGCCGAGGTCATCGCGCCGCCAGCCCTCGAGCAGCCACTGGTCTACGTCGTACCGCTCGACGCTGACAGCCTGATCTACGCGCAATCCGTGGCTCGAGCCGTGCGCGGCGTCGGGATTGCGCTCGCAGCATATAAAGTTAAAAACATGGGCAAAGCCCTCGCGGACGCGGAGAAAGCAGGCTCGAGATACGCCGTGATCGTCGGCAGTGTTGAGCGCGAGTCAGGTGTACTGAGCGTGCGTACCCTCGAGACTCGAGAGTCAAGTAGTGTGCGGCTCGAGGAATTATCCGCTTGGATCGAGGCGGAACAACACTTCAACACCTGAACGAATCGCACGCTCGAGACGAGGATTTTTATGAAACGAACCCATTACTGCAACGACCTCCGCGCCACCGACGAATCTCAGACCGTGACTGTTTGCGGTTGGGTCTCACGGGTACGCGAGTTCCCCGAGACGCGCTTTATTGTCCTGCGCGACCGAACCGGCATTTTGCAGATCACGATCGACTCGAGCAACCCGTGCTTCGCAGCGACTGATACCGTGCGCGGCGAGTTCGTGCTCGAGATCACGGGCGCGGTGCGCTTGCGCGACCCGAACAACCGCTCGCTGCAATACGATACAGGCGAAATCGAAATCGTCCCCTCGAGTCTCGTTGTGCTTGCCAAATCTAAGCCTGTGCCGTTTCCCGTGGATGGCACGCCCGTTACGGCTTCCGAAGAGGTGCGCCTCAAATACCGTTACTTGGATCTGCGCCGTGAACCGCTGCGTGAAGCTTTGAAGCTGCGCCACAGCGTGATCTCGAGCATCTATCAGTTTTTAGACAGCGAGGGTTTCATCAGTGTTGAAACACCGATGCTGACCAAATCCACGCCCGAGGGCGCACGCGATTACCTCGTGCCAGCCCGAGTGAGCGCCGGAAACTTTTACGCATTGCCGCAAAGTCCGCAGCTTTTCAAGCAACTGCTGATGATGGCCAATTTCGATAAGTATTTTCAGATCGCCCGCTGCTTCCGCGACGAGGATCTACGCGCTGACCGCCAGCCGGACTTCACGCAGCTCGATATCGAAATGAGCTTCGTGGACGTGGATGACGTGCTTGAACTGAACGAGCGCCTGATTCAGGACGTCTTCAAACGCACGCTGGATGTTGATGTGGCGCTGCCACTGCCGCGAATCCCGTACATGGAGGCGATGAACCGCTTCGGTAGCGACAAACCCGATCAGCGCTTTGCGCTCGAGATCAGCGATGTATCGCAGGTGCTGGCAGACTCGAGCTTCGCGGTCTTCAAAGGTGCGCTCGAGGCGGGCGGCGTGGTCAAGGTGCTGGTCGCGCCCGCTGACCTGACCCGCAAGCAGATCGAAATGCTCGAGGCGAGCGCCAAGCAAAACGGCGCGAAGGGCTTGGCGTGGACGAAAGTCACGGCGAGCGGTCTCGAGGGTGGGATCGCCAAGTTCCTCTCCCCTGCCGAGGTCGCTGCGCTGCTTGAGGTCACGGGTGCAGTCGCGGGTCAGACGCTCCTTTTTGGGGCGGACACGTGGGATACGGCTGTCAAGGCGCTCGGCGCGGTGCGCTTAGCGCTGCGCGATGAATTAAAACTCATCACCGCTGATGCGCCGCGTTTTCATTTCGCGTGGGTCGTGGACTTCCCGCTGCTCGAGCAGGATTTGGAGCGTGGCAGCTACACCTTCATGCACCACCCGTTCACCAGTCCCGCGCTCGAGGACATCGGCTTGTTCGGCACGCCCGAGATGGGAACGATGCGGGCTAGGGCGTATGACCTCGTGCTGAACGGCTTCGAGGTTGGTGGCGGCAGCATCCGCATTCACCAGCCCGAGGTGCAAGAGCAGATGTTCAACGCCATTGGCTTCACGACTGAGGAAGCTCGAGCCAGATTCGGCTTTTTCATGGAAGCGCTGGAGTACGGCACGCCGCCGCACGGCGGTATCGCGTGGGGCTTGGATCGCATGGTCGCGGTGATGGCGGGCGCGGACAGCATCCGCGACGTGATCGCCTTCCCCAAAAATGCTCGGGGAATCGACGTGATGGCCGATGCACCGAGCGCAGTGGACGCCAAGCAGCTTAAAGATCTGCACATCAAGCTTGACCTCGAGTGAGGGAAGAACGCCGATTTACATTTGCTCGAGGTACAGATTGAATGGTTGATGTACCTTTGAGGGTGCTTTCCGTGGTGAACTTGACGAGTGGTTTAACATGTGAAAAGAATCACGATTATTTTAGATTCGTGAAAAAATAATCAGACTTTCAAACTGGCCAATTCTTCGTACAGATACCCACTGACTTCAATCCCTTTTTTGAAGCATTCCAAGGTAAACCGTTCGTCTGGGCCGTGCGCCCCGTCATCTGGCAGACCGTAATCGACCAGCAAAACGGGAGCGCTCAAAATCTGCGAAAACACACTGACCACTGGAATGGAGCCGCCAGAGCGCACGAACGCCACGTCCTTGCCCGGATACGCCCGCTCGAGCGCCCGCAAGGCCAGTTTCGCCGCTGGGCTGTTGGCGTCCACCAGCGCCCAAGGCCCCGTGCCTAACTTTACAACCTCGACCCGCACGCCCGGCAGCTCGAGTGCCATGATGTGGGCGCTGACGAGTTCAAAAATCTCTTCGGGCGATTGATCGGGGACGAGCCGCAAGCTGATCTTCGCGCCGGCTTTGGCGGGCAGCACGGTCTTCTTGCCCTCGCCAGCGAAGCCGCCCCAGATGCCGTTAATCTCCAAGGTTGGACGCGCCCACAACCGCTCGAGCACCGAGTAGTTCGGCTCGCCGGGCAGCGCGTCCACGCCGACGCTCGAGGCAAACTGGTTTTCCGAAAACGGCAGTTTGCGCCAACCCTCGAGCTCGACTTTTGGCACGGCTCGCACGCGATCGTAGATGCCCGACACGAGAATTTGACCGTTGCCGTCGCGCAGGCTCTGGATGATTTGCGCCAATGCCTGAATCGGATTGGCAACCGCGCCGCCGTACCCGCCACTGTGGAGATCTTTGGATGCGCCCTGCACGTGAACCTCTAAATAGCACAGTCCGCGCAGACCCGTCGTCAGCGTCGGGACGCCCGGCGCGAACATGCTGCCGTCCGAGATCACGACGACATCACAGGCCAGTCGCTCAGCCTGCGCTTTCACGAACTCTTCGAGATTCGGGCTGCCGATCTCCTCTTCGCCTTCGATCAGGATCTTCAGATTGACGGGGAGCGCTGCCCGATCCCTGAGCATGATCTCGAGCGCTTTGACGTGCGCGTAGACCTGTCCTTTATCGTCGGTACTGCCTCTGGCGATAATCTCACCGTCACGCACGACGGGCGTGAACGGGTCGGATGTCCACTCCCCGATCGGGTCGACGGGTTGCACGTCGTAATGCCCGTACAGCAGTACCGTCGGCGCTCCGGCAGCGTTGAGCAGTTCGGCGTAGACCACGGGATGCCCGGTTGTCTCGAGGATCTGGGTGTGAAAGCCGACCCCCTCGAGTTTGGCGTGTAGCCACTCGGCGGCGCGGCGCACGTCCGGGGCACGTTCCGGCAAGGTGCTGATGCTGGGGATGGCCAGCCACTCGAGCAATTCGTTTTGGGCTTGTTGAAAGTCATTGTCGGTCATGGCGGACAGTATATTCGCAGTGACGAATGACTGTCCTTTAAGAACGATGTCACTCGAGCAGAATTGAAACCAGTATTACAAGTGAAATCATTCACGATTATTTCTAGTTCGTGAATTTATTATTTCAACTTTTTCCTGACCGTCCTTCAAAACCCGTCAGGACATTGACGGCGTTGACCCCGATCTCTTCAACCGCATAACCACCCTCCATCACGAACAGCGTCTTCAGCCCGAGCGCCGCGATCCGCTGCCCGACGCGCAAGTAATCCTCGCTCGCCAATTGAAACTGCGAAATCGGGTCGTCTTTAAACGTGTCCACGCCCAACGAAACCACGACCGCATCAGGAGCGAACCCTGAGACTCGAGCGCAGGCGACCTCGAGTGCCGCCAGCCACGCAACGAAAGTCGTCCCAGCGGGCAGCGGCAAATTGAGGTTGTAGCCCTCCCCCGCTCCACTGCCAATCTCGTCACCATGCCCGAGAAAAAACGGGTACTCGAACACTGGATCGCCGTGCAGATTGACGACCAGCACGTCAGCTCTCGAGTAAAAAATGCCTTGAGTGCCATTGCCGTGGTGGTAGTCGATATCGAGGATCGCTACTCGTTTCGCACCCCCGTCCAGCAGTGCTTGCGCGGCGACAGCGGCGTTGTTGATGTAGCAATAGCCGCCCATGTAATCGCTGGCGGCGTGATGACCCGGTGGGCGGCAGAGCGCAAACGCCGAAGAAATATGGGCCAGTTGCGCTGCGCCCTCCAAAGCCACCTGAGCACTCGAGTACACCGCCCGCCACGTGCCCGCTTGGATCGGAGCGCCGCCATCGAAGCTGTAAAATCCAAGCTTCGCTTCAATCTGCTGCGGCGGGCGCAATTGATTCATGCCGCGCACCGGCCACGTCATCGGCAACGCATCAAAGTCGCGCCCGAGCGCCGCCCAGTCCGTCCACGCGGTCTCGAGGAAATTGATGTACGCGCTCGAGTGAACTTTACGCAGCGGAGTCAGTCCGAAATCCCTCGGGGCGATCACCTCGCCCAATTTCACGTCCCGCACGCGCTCGAGGACGAGTTCGGCGCGGCGCGGCATTTCAAAACACGGCACGATTGAGCCGTTCATCAACTCGCCATTGCCGTGATGGAGTTTGTGATTCTCGGAGTAAATCGTCAACATATCCACCTCTTCAGCTCGAGACCGCTTTGAGCGAACGATCCTGCAAGGAAAAGGGTGCAACGGGTCTGCACCCGCGACACCCCGCTTGGCTCGAGGCTTACTTTTTCAGTTTCGTCCACACGCGGTCGCGCAGCGCGGTGCTGGCTTGCGAGCAGATTTGATTCGGGCGAAATCTCGCCGTCAGTGCAGCGGGTGTGGTCACGGCTGGATCGGTTTTCATGTCGGCGTCAAAGAACGCGCTGCTGCCCGCAATCGAGTTGTTGTAACCCGTGAAGTTGCTGGCGACAGCGATGTTCTTGGGTTCCATCATCCACTGAATGAACTTGACGGCGTTCGCTTTATTCTTCGCGCCAATCGGCACGGCGAAGTTGTCGTTCCAGAATGGCAAGCCCTCTTTGGGGTAAACGAACACCGCCGTTTTCAGCTTTTCCCTCGTGCGGTGAGCCGCGCCGTTCCATTGCTGGTGCATGATGACCTCACCGGCCTGCATCCGCTCGATCGTGCCATCGGAGTTATAAGTCGCCACGAAGGGTTTTTGCTTTTCAAGCAAAGCCAATATCTTCTCGGCGTCTTTCGGGTCGGTGATGCACTGCTTCAAACCCAAGTAATACGAGGCAGCCGATAAGAGGTCATTGGCTTCGTTCAGCACAGCGATCTGACCTTTCAGCGCGGCAGGCGGCTCGAAGAAGGATTTCCATGAATCCGCGAGTTTCCCGCCCGGAACCCTCGCGCTGTCGTAGGTAAACCCCGTCACGCCCCACATGTACGGGGCGCTGTAAACGCGGTTCGGGTCGAACGGCGGTTTTTGGCTAAAATTTTGCACGTTCTTCCACTGGCTGAACTTCGTGGTGTTGATCGGCTCCAAAAGCTTTTCGTCCTGCATGATTTTCACCATGTAATCCGATGGCACGATCACGTCGTAGCCCGTCGCACCCGCTTTGAGCTTGGCCAGCAGCGACTCGTTGGAGTCGTAGACATCCAGCGTGACCTTGATCCCGGTTTCTTTTTCAAAGGTTTTCAACAGTTCCGGCGGAATGTAATTGCTCCAGTTGTACAAGTTCAGCTCTTTACTCTGCGCTTGGGCGGTCAACGCGAAAAAACCCGCGCCCGCAGCGAGGCAAACCGTGATTCCAGCACCGACCAGCTTTGAATAGTTCATGCCGACCTCCAAAAAGAAATTCAATTCCGAGCGGTGAAACTGGCGTCTCGAGGGATTGCGCTGAGTATTGGCTGGACTCGAGCATTCTAGCCTGTGTAACTAAGCGCTGTGCGACTAACTGCTGTGCGACTAACTGCTGTGCGCCGCACCACGCTGACCCAAGAAATACGAGAGCGTGACCACGGCAATACTGAGCAACAGCAACAGGCTCGAGACGGCGTTGACTTCCGGAGTGATGCCAATGCGGATCATGCCGAAAATGTAGACCGGCAGTGTGGTCGCACCCGCGCCCGCGACGAAGAACGTGATCACGAAATCATCCAAGCTGATGATGAAGGCCAGCATCGCGCCGCTCAAGATGCCGGGCAGCAACAGCGGCAGCGTCACGCGCCAGAACGCCCGCAGCGGACTCGAGTACAGATCAGCGGCCGCTTCATTAATGCGCGGATCTAAGCCCTCGAGCCGAGCGCGGATCGGCAGGTACGCGAACGGCGTGCAGAAGACGATGTGCGCGATGATAACGGTCACGAGCGACAGCGGAATGCCGAGGCTCAGAAAAAACAGCAGCGAGGCGACGGCCGTGACGATCTCTGGGACGAGCAGCGGCAAGCCGACGAGGGCGTTAAAGACGTTCTGACCTTTGAAGCGCCGTCCCGCCATGCCGAGCGCGGCGGCTGTCGCCAGCACAGTGCTGACGGCGGTTGCGCTGAGCGCGACGATCAGCGAGTTCTGCGCGGCGCGAACGATGTTGTCGTTTTCCAACACGACCCTGTACCAATCGAAGGTAAAACCCGTCCACAGCGTCGCCGCATCGTTTTTGTTGAACGACAGCGCGACCAGCACGAAAATCGGGACGTACAAAAAGGCGAAGAAAAACCAGATGATCGCCTGCAAACCCGGAAAGCGCCACAGTGGATTCTGAGATGAAGTCACGATTGCGCCTCGAGATTGCGTTGGAAGCGCAGCGCGTACAGCAGCATCAGCACCAGCACGAACGCCAGCAGGGCGAAGGACAGCGCCGCACCGAAGGGCCAGTTGCGCGACGCGCCGAATTGGTTCTGGATCAGATTGCCGATCATCAGCGCCCTCGAGCCGCCCAGCAGTTCCGGGATGAAGTACGACCCCAGTGCGGGGATGAACACGAGGATGCAGCCCGACGCGATGCCCGGCGCAGCCAATGGCAGGATCACGCGGCGCAGCGCACTCCAGCGGTTCGCACCGAGGTCGAAGGCCGCTTCGACCAGCCGCCAGTCAAGCTTCTCCAAGCTGGTGTAGATCGGTAAAACCATGAACGGCAGGAAGCTGTACACCAAACCGACCTGCACGGCGAAATCGGTGTAAAGCAAATTCAGTGAACCCCTGAACCCAATCACCTCGAGACCACTTTGGATCAGACCACCGTTTCGTAAAAGCAGAATCCACGAGTACGTCCTGACCAGCAAATTCGTCCAGAACGGGATGGACACCAAAAACATCAGGATTTGGCGGCGTTTTGGCGGTTGCAGCGCGATGTAGAGCGCGGACGGAAACCCGAGCAGCAGGGTCAGCACCGTCGTGACGGCCGACAGTGAGAACGACCTAGAGAAAATACTCAGGTAATCGGTGTTGACCACCAAGTGATCGGATAGGTCACGCTCCAAGATGAATTTCTGATAGGCGTCCCCACTGTACGCACCCCATTTGACGCCGCCGAAATTGCCCGG
This sequence comes from Deinococcales bacterium, assembly GCA_025359505.1. Classification (GTDB taxonomy): domain Bacteria; phylum Deinococcota; class Deinococci; order Deinococcales; family JAAFIG01; genus JANYHH01. Next base: position 5,688 of record JANYHH010000066.1, on the reverse strand, counting down.
CTCGAGGATCGAAATCAGCGCCATCACCAGCATCGGCAAAGCCATGAAGCTGAAAATCATCAACGCGGCTGGCAGGATCAAACCCCAGCGCCCCAGCAGATCGATGCGCTCGAGCCGCTGCTTGACGGTCGGTGCGGCGCGGGTCACGACGCGTCCTCGAGCGGCTGCACGGCGCTTAATGGGACGACCAGACCGACTTCAGCGCCGAGCGCGTACTGCGGCGTCGCGCCCGCGTTGTTCGGTACGCGCACGCGCATGTCGCCTTCCAAATGGTACATCGTCTCATTGCCCATATAGACAATTTGAGTGATGCGGCTACGCAGATCACCGCCGTCGCTGACGAGCCGCAGACGCTCTGGACGCACCGCAACGGTTTGCTTGGAGCCTTGAGGTAAATCAGCGGGAATTGGCACGAAACCGCTCTGCGTCTCGAGCCGATTGTCGCGCACGATGCCGCTGAGAAAATTAGTGTCGCCGATGAAGTCAGCGACGTATTTTGAGCGCGGGTGATCGTAAATCTGTGACGGCGTGCCGATTTGCGCGACCTGCCCGGAGCGCATCACGGCGAGGCGGTCACTCATCGTCAGCGCCTCGTCTTGATCGTGGGTCACGAAGACGAAGGTAATGCCCGTGTCGCGCTGCAAACGCTTCAGCTCCAGACGCATGTCCTGACGGAGTTTTAAGTCGAGCGCCGAGAGCGATTCGTCGAGCAGCAGCACTTTGGGGCTGTTGGCCAGCGCCCGAGCCAACGCGACGCGCTGCTGCTGACCGCCGGAGAGTTGCGCGGGCTTGCGAGCGCCGTAACCAGATAACTTCACCAACTCGAGCATGCGCCCGACGGTGCGCTCGATCTCAGCCTTCGCTACGCGGCGCTCCTGCAACCCAAAGGCGATGTTTTGCGCGACCGTCAAATGCGGGAACAATGCGTAAGACTGAAAAACCGTGTTGACCGGGCGTTTAAACGGCGGCAGCCCCTCGAGCGCGACGCCATCCAAGCGAATGCTGCCAGTAGAAGGAATTTCAAAACCAGCGATGCAGCGCAGCAGCGTGGTCTTACCGCAACCGCTGGGCCCGAGCAGCGTGAAAAACTCGTTTTGTGCGATCTCTAAGGAGACCTGATCGAGCGCCTTGACCGCATTTGCACCGCCGCCAAAAATTACGCTGACGTTTGAAATCACGATTGAGCTGTTCATGGCGCACGATAACAAATCCCACTGGCTCGAGGTGAGGGTGCGCGGACGTTGGCTGAGGCTCGAGGTACGGACGTTAAGGGGCTTTCACCGCCGCCGCAGACAGGGCCCTAACACGAGCCTGACGCCGCGCCACGGCAATCGTCTCGAGCAGCCAGCCGATGAAGTTGACCACGTAAATCGCCACCAGCGCGATCACCAGAGTTTGCAGGTTCAGTCCGATGTCGTACCACGGGCTGGCTTTGCCCACGCCGAGGATCTTCGTGGGTTGGAACAGGCTTCCCAAGCGGGTCGGCGCGAAAAAATGCGAAGCCAGCAACGCCGCGATCAGCGCGGCCGGTAACAGCAAAATAACGCCCCAAACCTCGTCCGCCAAGCCGCTGCCGGGGATCAGCAACGCGCCGAGGTGATACAAAAAGCTGCGCGGGGCGGTGGCTGCACCGCGAACTCGAGGAATCACCAGCCACAAGACCGTCACGGCGAGCAGCAGCAGCGTCAGCGCCGCGATGACCGTCATCAACCACTCGGGCAGTCCAAGCGGTAAGGCGAGCAAATACGTCCACGGGTTGACGATCATTCGTATAAATTCTTGCTCCAAACCACCAAATTTGAGTTCGGTCAACTGCTTTGGACTGGGCACTTCAAGCATCGGCGTGCCGCGACGGTAGGTGTCGTGAAACGCGGCGCGATACCCCGTGACACTTTGCCCCAGATTCACTTTCGCAGCCACGCCCGTAGGCTCGAGGCTCAACGCGCGGCTCCACTCACTCATCGCCCCCGGCGCGTCGCCTCGAGCTTTGAGAATCGCCGCCGCATTGTTGATTGCCCCGGCGTTCGTAGGCGCAGCGCGGTACGACTCGAGGGCGCGACCGGCGTCCCCATCGAGTTGCGCTCCCAGCCCCGTCAAGTACGCGCCGCTTTGCACGGGCAGGTCGCGCAGCGTTTGGTAATAGTCCACACCGCCGACCGTGCCTTGATTCAGTGCCGGCAGGGATAAAAAGTGTGAGGCGTTGCCCGCGTACTGCCAGACGCCCACAGCCAACACCGCCAGCCCCAGCAGCAGCACGCCAAGCAGTTTTTCGGTGAAACTTTGGTACGCACTCAAGCTGTGTCGCAGGCGCAGCAGCGGTGATCTCGAGGTCGCGGTGAAACGCCCGCCGTGCTGTTTCAAATCAAGGGTTTGCTGCGGGTAATATTTGAGCAGCAGCACGAATTGCAGCGCCAAGAAGCTGACCAGCAACAGGGCGACTGCGCCCGCCGCCAGTGCTGAGAGCCTTGTCAAACCCTGATCCCCGAGGCTGAACATTGTTTCCGCGTCCAGTTCTGCGCTGAGCTTCCGCCAATCGCCTGCCGCGCCAGCCTGATTTTGCCCTTCTAAAAAGCTGGCGTACTCGGCGTAGACCGCGCCGTAACCGGGAAAGCGCGGCGTGGTCAAGCGCAGGTACTCGAGCCAAGCAGCGGCCCGCAGCGGGTTTTGCGCGGCCAGCAAGCGCCGCGCCACGCCGAGCGGATCGCCCCACGCGGCCAGTCCAGCTTTGGACACGGCGAAACCCGGGTCAAAACCAGCGCGGGCAAATTCGCGTCCTGCTTTGTCGAGCGCCAGCGCCGCGAGGTCTGGCTGACGCATCGTTTCAAAGCGGGCCGCCAGTCGCACGAAGACGTAGAACGGCGCGTCGACCGACAGCGCTGAGCGCATGACCTCCAGTGCCGACGGGTCACTGGCACGTTGCAGCGCATTGCCCAGCTCTAAGGTCAGCAACGGGTTGGTCGGATCGCGGGTCGCACGGTCGCGCCAGAAGGCAACTGGGTTGGGAATTGCCGTTTTGACGCGAGTTGCAGACTCGAGCGTCCCGAGCAAAGCGGGATTCGGCGGGTAAATCACGCGCTCTAGAATCCTGCCGCCCTCGATGGTGAAATGTTCCTCGAGACCAGCAGGCGTCTTGACGGTCGCTCTGAACCCGTCCAGCGTCCGCTCGAGGTTGGAAACCAGTCCGGGAAGGTAGTAACGGGCGACGATCCGCTGACCTTCACGGGTGACGACGGTCGTGCCATCGATCATCGGCTCGAGCACCGGGGGTTCTCGCAGCAAGCTGACCGACTGCGTACCAGCGCGGGCGGTCACGCCGAGGCGCGGGGCGCTCAAGCGCAAGGCCAAACGAAACTCACCCTGCGCGTTGGTCTGCACGAAAGTCGGTACGGGCTTACCATCTTTGAGGCTTGGCTTAGGCGTCTGAAACGTCAACGATACACTGACTGAAGGCTTGAACCCAATCCCGGTCAAGGTGGTGTCACCATCGACGGGCAGCCACGGCGCAACCGTGAGACTTTGCGCGGCAACTGAACCGATCAGTGACGTGGAAGCGACGAGTGACCAGCGCAGAACGCAGCGCAGAACTCCAAGCAGGTGTTGCATTGGCAGACACCTTAGCACGCCCCATCAGATCGGCTCGAGCAGCTTTAGGAGTGCGGCACGAGCTTCGAGTGCGGCAGATGAAACGATGCGTCGGGAATAACCCTGATTGCGGTCATTGAGCCAAAAAACACTTCAGACAACGGGGCGAAGATCGCGCTTCACGCCAAGTTTTGATTCACTTGCAGGTTGACTTTTGGTCACTGCGGCGACTCACAGTGAGCGCTGACCTACTTCACGCGATCGACCCTCGAGCCGCTGCCGTAGGGCATTGAGCGAAACTTGGGACTGATCTGGCTTGCAATTACCTGCAAACCTGCGGGATACTCGCCTGAGTGAAAACGCTGCTGATCGATTACGGTTCTGGCAACCTGCGCTCGTGCGCCAAAAGCCTAGAGGCCGCCGGGTTCAATGCTGGCGGTAACGCGCTGATCGTCTCGAGCGACCCGCGAGACGTGGCGGCAGCCAATGCCTTGGTGCTGCCCGGTCAAGGGCATTTCCGGCAGGTGATGGAATCGTTTCTCGCGTCTGGTTTTGAAGACGCCTTGCGGGAACACATCGCGCTGGGCAAAGCATTTCTAGGGATCTGCGTCGGAATGCAGATTCTATTCGACTCGAGCGCCGAGGCTGATCTTGCTGGCTTGGGCGTGATCGCGGGACGCATCGAGCGCTTCGCGAAAGTTTCGCCCGTGCCGCAAATGCAGTGGAACACTTTATCGCCGATTGGCGACAGCCCACTGATGCGCGGCTTGCCTGAAACGTCATTTGCGTATTTCGTCCACTCGTACTACGCGCCCGTCGGCGTGACACCAGACGGCGCAATCACCGAGTACGGCCGACCGTTTCAGAGCGTCGTATCGCAAGGCAACGTTCACGCGACGCAGTTTCACCCAGAAAAATCGCAGCGCTTGGGCTTACAGATGCTGGGAAATTTCCGCGATTGGGCTGTCAGCAATTAGAGGCTGATCCTCAGATTGGCTTTGCTTCGCTGGCAATGCGGTCAAGCATCTCGAGCAATTGGCTCGGGCGGTAAGGCTTGGTCAGGAAATTCAGGTGGCGGCGGTGCTTACGGCGGTCTTTTAAACCACTTGGGGTGGTAATCATCACCAGCGGGATACCTCTGGTGTTTTGATTCGCGTAGAGCTTGCGAGCAATTTCAAAACCATCCATATCGGCCATCATCACGTCCAGAACAATCGCCAGCGGCCGCTCCTCAGCGCTCCACGCGAGACTGACACCGCCGACGCCACTGGCGGCCGTGGCCACGCGATAGCCAGCCGTGGACAGCAAGGCCTCGAGACTGTCGCGGACACCCGCGTCGTCGTCAAAAAGAAAGACCAGATGTTCGGCGCGTGTCTGCATGGGAAGGTGAGGTTGAAGTAAAAGCATGAGCCTACTTGCCAGCTTAGAACAGATTTTCTAAAACACTGCCAAAAACGCACAGTGCCTCTTGAAATGCAGTGCCTCTTGAAATGCAGTGCCTGCCGCAACGCCCCAGAAGGCAACTCGAGACGCTGGGTTTAGGGCAGGTAACGCAGCGGGTTGACGTGTTGACCGCCGACGCGAACCTCGAAATGCAGGTGCGGGCCGGTGCAGATACCGCTACAACCCTCATAGCCGATCAGTTGTCCGCGCTGCACGTATGACCCGGCGTAAACAGCGGCGCGGCTCATGTGACCGTAAATGTTTTCTACGCCGCCGCCAACGTTGACCCAGACGTTCAGGCCGTACATACCGTAGCCCGCCTGCGTGACATAGCCGCTGTGCGCGGCGTAAATCGGCGACCCGTACCCAGAGGCGATGTCCACGCCGGTGTGGAAGTTGCTGCTGCCGATCCAAAAACCGCGCCGCCCGTAACCGCTGGTGATCACGCCGCGCATCGGCCAGATGTAACCGCCACCGTAACTCGGAAAAGCGTAATTGGTGCTGGCCCGGCGCACGAGGGTCGTCTGGGAGCGCTGGGCAGTGCGCAGGTTAGCCCTCGCGGCCGCGCTACGCGTAGCGGCCTGCTCGGTCAACGCGACTCGAGCGCGGGCTTTGCTGATCCTGGCCTGCTCATACTGCGCTTGGACGCGCACCAGCGCTTCG
>JANYHH010000034.1 GCA_025359505.1 Deinococcales bacterium | reverse complement strand
GCATTGAATTTGTTGAATCTCGAGAAGGAGTTACGTATTTCTAAGCGTCGTCAGCGGTTGAAAGCGTTGATGAGCGATGATTATTTGCGCTCGTTGCTTGGACTGACGGCTTGACTTGGTGCGTTTGCCCTGTTGATTGAGTGATTTGAGTTGACGAATAGCGCATACCGTGCTATATTTTCATTTGTCAGCGCTCAGACGGGGCGCATTTTTTATGGCTCGAGATTCGCGTTCGATGCCGATCTCGGCGTGGTCAGGGTTGTGACGTATGGAACTCAAGGCTTACGAAGCGGCTGATTTAGAAAGCTACGTTTGGGTTTGCAACCACGCTGCCCCCGCCCGCCCGACAACCACCGTGCAGGTCACGCACGGTGACGCAAGCCTCGAGCCAGACGCGATTCACGCTCGTTTTCTGGTTTACGCAGCGGGGCAACTGATTGGAGCGCTGAACCTCGAGCCGCCGCACTCGAGTCCAATGCCCGGTGAGGTGCGCTTGCAACTGCTGTTGCTGGCTGAGTTTGTCGATCACGCCGCTGCGCTGTACGGCACGGCTGAACGCGCAGCCATCGCCATTGGCGCTCGGTACGTGCAGGTCAACGCTCAGCAGGGCGAGTGGCCAATAGCGTTCTATGAGCAGCGTGGCTTCAATGAGATCGACCGCATGTTCGACAGCAATCTGGATGTGACCACGTTTAACCCTCAGCCATTCGCGGCTCGAGCATCAGCGGCGTTGCGCGTGGAGACGCTGAGCGGGCATTTGGATGACGAAGCCTTCTTGGAGCGTTACTACGCGGCGAACCTCGCCATGATGCGCGACGTGCCAGCCGCCGTCCCGTTCGTCCCGTGGACGTACCCGTTCTGGCGCTCACAGTTGCTGGATGCCCCGCATTTTCTGCCCGACGCGCATTTTATCGCCCTTATGGACGACGACATTGCAGGCGTCTCGCAGTTGTACGGCTCGGCTCGAGCGGGCACGTTGCAGGTTGGCTTGACGGGCGTGATCGCCGCGTATCGGCGGCGCGGCATCGCGTTCGCGCTGAAACTCGAGGCGATCCGCTACGCGCAGTTACATGGCTTCGCCGTGATTCGCGCCAACAACCACGTCGTCAATCAACCGATGCTCACCATCAATCGGAGTTTAGGTTTTGTGCCAGAACCCGCCCGTGTGATCCTGCGAAAAGCGCTGTGAAGACTTGCGAAAATCGATCCGACCCTCGAGACTGTACCAATGACCAAAAACGTGCTGGGCGGGACATTGGAGGTCTGCTGCACCGCACCGATGACGGGTTACTACCGCGACGGTTCGTGCCGCACCGACGCCTCGGACGCGGGAACGCACGTGATCTGCGCCATCGTCACGCAAGCCTTTTTGGAGTTCAGCCGCTCACGCGGCAACGACCTCATCACGCCTCGCCCTGAATACAACTTCGCTGGTTTGCAGGCAGGCAATTGCTGGTGTCTGTGCGCGACCCGTTGGCGCGAAGCGCTACAAGCCAATGTCGCCCCACCCGTGCGGCTCGAGGCGACGAACATGAAAGCCCTCGAGTTCGTCAGCTTAGAGCAGTTGCAAGCCCACGAGTGGCGCTCCGACGCGTAAAACCCAGATATCAGCCTCATGCTCGAGACCCGATTCGCCATTCACCTCACCCTCGAGCCGTGATTGCCATTCACCTCTCTCCCGGAGAGAGGCCGACGCGAAGCGGCGGGAGAGAGTGGCGTCGAACCCATGTTCGCAGGGCGAAACGCGCAGCGAGCTGCCCTTGACCTTGACTTTGCTACACTCGAACGCATGATCTTACCAAGCGGTTTTCGCTCGAGCGGCGTCAAGGCGGGCATCAAGAAAAGCGGCAATCCCGATGTGGCGCTGATCCACAGTGACGTGCCGTGCGCGTGGGCGCTGTCAACGACGCAGAATCTCGCGGCGGCAGCGTCCGTACATCGCGCCAGAAGCCTGTACTCGAGCGGCGCGATGTTGCAGGCGATTGTCGTCAACGCGGGCAACGCCAATTGCGTGACGGGCGAGCAAGGCGTGCGGACGGATCGGCGGATGGCGGAGCTTGCGGCGCATGAGTTGAATCTCGAGGCGCTGAGTGTGCTGACGGCGAGCACGGGCGTGATCGGGGTGCAACTGCCGATTGAAAAGCTCGAGGTGGGCATTCCGTTGGCGGCAGCAGCGCTGGGGGAGGATGTCAAAGCGGCGGCGACAGCGATCATGACGACGGATTTGACAATGAAGGTTGCCGAGGTCATCTTGAGCAGCGGTGCTCGAGTCGTGGGTTTCTGCAAGGGATCGGGGATGATTCACCCGAACATGGCGACGATGCTGGCGTTCGTCGTGACCGATGCGGTACTCGAGCAAACCGCGCTGAGGTCAACGTTTGCGGGGATCGTGGCGCGTACTTTCAACGCGATCACGGTCGATGGCGATACCAGCACGAACGACATGGCGGTGGTGATGGCGAGCGGCCGCGTGGCTTGCGATGCACTCGAGGGGCTGGAGGCGATTGAGGCGGTAATGCGCGACCTCGCCAAGCAGATCGCCAGAGACGGCGAGGGCGCGACGAAACTACTGACCGTCAACGTGCGCGGCGCTCCGAGCGAAGCCGACGCACTGAAAGCCGCCCGCACCGTGGCTGGCTCGAGCTTACTGAAAAGCGCTGTTTACGGCAACGATCCGAATTGGGGGCGAATTCTGGCGGCGCTCGGACGCAGCGACGTGACTTTTGAGCCAACGCAGGCGAGTGTGTCCGTGCAGGGCATTGCGGTGTTTGACGGGCAGCCGCTGGAGTTTGACAAAGACGCCGCCTCGAGCGCAATGCGTTGCGAAGACGTGGTGATCGATGTTGACCTTGGAGCTGGCAGCGCGTCTGGCACGGCGTGGGGTTGCGATCTGACTGAAAACTACGTCAAGATCAATGCTGAGTACACGACCTGACACACGCGGACTGTCAGCAAGCGGTCAACTCAATGACGGTTTTGCACTGCGTAAAATCATTTTGACTCTTAGCGTGCGAGAATATCGCTCGTTTGCGGAACCACTACGCCCTGATGAATTCCTCCCAACTCCCAGAACCGACTGACCTCGAGCGACGTTTGCGCGAGGCGGAGTTGTTGATTCGCATCAACGCCGCAGCCGCTGACCTCTCACCGATTGTCGTGCTCAGTACCGTCTGTGAGGAAGTCGCACTGGCGATTGGGGTGACTGCCGCTGGCTTCGCGCAACTGAACCGCCTTGACCGAAGCTCGACCGTGATCGCAGAGGCGCGTCCGCGTGGACGCAGCGCGATTGGTTTAAGAATAGACAACAACCCGTTGACGCAGCAGGTGATCGCGGAGCAGCGCGGCGTGATCGTCAGCGATGTCGCCAGCGACACGCGCCTCGGTAGTTCACAAGCTGATTTGCTCGAGCGCGGCGTGCAGAGCATGATGGTCGTGCCGGTGATCGCTCGAGGTGAAGTGATCGGCACGCTCGGGTTGGACGCCTTGGAGCCGCACCGCTTCACGCAGGGCGATATGGACTTGGCAACCAGCGTCGTCAGGTCGAGCGTGCCGGTGTTGGAACAGACCAGAGTTGTTGAGCAGCTCAAAGACAGTTTGGAGCGTTTCGAGCGCTTGGTGCATGGCATTGACGGCGTGGTTTGGGAAAACGTATGGATGCCCGCAGAGCAAGATTTTTACTGCGATTACGTCAGTCCTCAAGCCTCGCTGATGTTCGGCTACCCGCACAGTGCCTTCATTGGTTTGGATCGTGACACGATCTGGCGCACCATTCCCCACCCCGATAATTTGGAGTACACCAACGCGGCGCTACTGCACGTTAGTCAGTCGTTGCAGAGCGTCAGTATTGAATACCGTGCGTTTACGGCTGACGGGCAGCCACTGTGGATTTCGGATCAGATCAGTGCGTGGCGGCATGGTGACACGGTGCGTTTGCGCGGCTTGATGCAGGACATCACGAAGCGCAAACAAGCTGAACGGCTCGAGGGTGAACGCAATGCAGTGCTGGAGTTGATCGCTCGCGGCGCGGCGCTAGAGACGGTGATGGAGCGCTTGCGGCAAATGGCGGAGCAATTGGCGCAGGGCACGACGAATGCACTGATTGTCTTTGACGAATCTAGGTTTTCGTTCAGTAACGCTGTGGGCTTACCGAGGCAACTGGTTGAAAAATTGCTTGGTGAGGCTGGCCAGCAGTTCCTGACGCAGTTTGCCAGTGAAAAGAAATTGCTGCGCGAGGGGCTGATCCCGCAGGTGCTGATGAGCGACCCGCGCATCAGCGACGCTTTTCGTGCCGCCTTCGCCTCTGACATTGACCGCATCACAGCCCTGCCGGTGCGCTCGAGCGCCGGAGAGTTGCTGGCGACGATGCTGGTGTTTCACAACACCCCAGAAGTCCAGATGACGCAGGCGCTGCTGGCCGTGATGGATTTACTAGCGATTGCGATCGAGCGCTCCAAACTGCTCAGCGCCTTGGAGTTTCAGGCGACGCACGATCAGTTGACGCACCTGCCGAACAGATCACTCTACGAGCAGCGCTTGTCAGTCGCACTCGAGCAGGGAAACGTGTTCGGTTTGCTGAGCGTGGATTTGAACGGTTTCAAGGAAATCAATGACCGCTATGGTCACAGCGTCGGTGATGAACTGCTGGTTGGCATTGCCGATGCTATGCGAGCAAACCTGCGCCTTGGCAACACCTTGGCGCGGCTTGGTGGGGACGAGTTCGTGATGATCGTGCTCGATATCACCGAGCGCGACGAGTGCCTGCGGATCGCCGCGAGTTTACGGATCGCGGTGAACGGGTTTCGCTTGCCGAACGGCGCTGGGGTCAGCGCGGCAATCGGCACGGCGATGTTCCCAAGTGACGCGGGCAGCGCCAATGGTCTATACCGCGTCGCGGACGCCGCGATGTACAAGGAAAAACGCGGTCTGGAGCGGCGCGGTCAAAGCAGCCAGCCCTGAGGCTCGAGGTCAGGTGCGCGACGGTTGCTCGAGCAGGGATTTCAGTTGTGCGAACGCGCCGATGACCCTCGGGAACCCAAGGTAGGGCAATGCAAACAGCAGCACTTCGCGCAATTCAGCTTCAGTCGCACCGTTCAGCAGTGCGCCGCGCAAATGGGTTTTCAGCTCCTCGGGGTTGCCGAGCGCGATCAGCATGACGACCGCCAAGTACTCCTGCAATTTTGGCTCGAGCACGCCCCTCGCGTAGATATCGCCGTAGGCGAACTCGCGCACGTAACGCTCCAAGTCTGGGTCTAAGCGGGTCAAGCGGCGCTCAATGGCGCGTTTCGCGTCGCCCCAGATGGTGTCCCTCGGATCGCGGGCGGTATGGTCGTTCGGATCGCTCATGGGCTGCACTGTACGCGGTCAGCTCGAGCGGCGCAGGTCTTCTCCCCTACTGAAAAAAGTTCGACGCTCGAGCACTCGATCCCCTCAACGTGCCTCGAGCGCGAGTCCAACGAGTTGCGCGACCAGATCGCCGTAACCGATCCCGCCCGCTTCCCAGAGCTTCGGATACATGCTGGTCTGCGTGAAACCCGGCATGGTGTTGACTTCGTTGAGGTAAACTTCGCCAGTTTGCGGCACGTAGAAGAAGTCGACCCTCGCCAGCCCCGCGCAATCCAAGGCTTTGAACGCGGTCAGTGCCAAGTCCTGCACGCGTTGAGCGATCTCGAGCGGCACTTGAGCTGGAATGTGCATCTGGGCGCGACCAGCCACATACTTGGTATCGTAATCGTAAAACTCACCGTCAAACGTCAGCTCTCCGACGGGGCTGGCACTGGGCGCGTCGTTCCCCAGAATCCCGACCTCGAGTTCGCGCGGTTTGCCGTGCGACGCACCCGCTTCGACGATGGCGCGACGGTCGAAGCGCAGTGCTAACTCGAGGGCTGCCCGCAATTCTGACTTGTCGCCCGCTTTTGAAATCCCGACGCTCGAGCCGAGGTTGGCGGGTTTGACGAACACCGGAAAGCCCAGTGGCTCGAGGGTGATGAGTACGCGCTGCGGGTCAGTGTTGTACTCAGCTCTGGTCACACCCGCATACGCGACTTGCGGGATGCCGTGAGCGCCCAGCACGGCTTTCATCACCAATTTGTCCATGCTGCTCGCGCTGCCCAGCACGCCGCTGCCAACGAACGGGATGCCCGCCAGCGTCAGCAAGCCCTGCACCGTGCCGTCCTCGCCCATCGGGCCGTGCAGCAGCGGGAAAACCACATCGAAATTCGTGGCGCTCGAGGCTTGCTGCAACACCAGCTCGCCGCCCGTTTCAGCCGCGCCACGCTCCAAGGCGGCATTCGCTTCGGAGGGCGGCAGCCAGCGGCCGGCTTTGGTGATGACCAGCGGCGTGACCTCGAAGCGGTCTTTGGAGAGCGCAGAGAGCACGCTTTTGGCGGAGTTGAGGCTAACTTCGTGCTCCTCGGATTGACCGCCGCACAGCAGCAGTAAACGCAGTTTGGGCATACACATTGCAGTTTGACACGTCATGACTGAGGCAGCGCTCATCTGCTCGAGGTCATGTCTATCGGGTCGGCATTTAAGTCGAATCTCGGCTGGCTCGAGACCCAGCAGCGTTTCTTCGCGGCAGCGCGAGGTGCTGAACGGACGCGTCCTCTAGATCGAGTTTCGGTTTAACAGCGTTGCTGGAGATGCGAATAGCAATTGGTGCAACCCTCGAGACCATAAACCATTGCTCGAGACTGCGCTAAACACCGCAGCCGCTAATAAGCCGCGTCTTAAACTGCTTGCCGTCCCAGTCCCAAGCGGACACGGCCGAATCCTCGTAAATCGCATTGAAGGTCACAACCTCCATTTTGCCGTCACCGTTCAAATCCAGCACGTTGACCAAAGCAAAGCTGTCCGGGTTGTTGATCGTGCCCTGCTCGAGTTCGGCTGGCGTGGTGGCTTTGAGGATCACGTCCGCTCCCAACTCAATGGTTTGCACCTTGCCCGCGATGACTTTACGCACCAACAGCAGCCCGTAATCTCCGGCTTGACCGTTCACGGGTGGAAAGAGTCCCTGAGGTGCGGCGAAATGATTCGCGGCGATGATGATCTCATCGCTCTGATCGCCGTCCAAATCGGCCCGCACGACCCGCTCGAGCTTGACGACCGGGTTTTTCAGTCCCTTTTTGACCAGCAAATCGCGTACCACAGCCTGATAGACCGCACTCGAGTTCGGTAACACCGTCACCGCTCGAGGGCGGGCGTTCCACGCGCCAGACAGCCCGATCCACCAATCCTTACGCTGCGGCACGGGATTGACATCCACGCCGTAAGTCTGCTCGCACGGGACGCCGTAAGAGGTTTTGACGCCCCCGCGCAGCGCTCCCGCTTTGCCCGCCAGATTGTAGAGCGTGTAACTGGCGGGACTGACTTTGAGCTGACCGCCCGCAATCCACTGACTCGCGCCTGACGTACCACCAAGCAACTCGAACAGGCGCAGCGTGCCAGCGTCGGTCGCGTCGGTCGGATAGCCGATCAAGACTGTGCCCGCGCCGGGCGCGGCAGCAACGCTCGAGACGGCGATCAGCAGCAACGCAGCGATTCGTGTGATCTTCATGGCGTTAGTCTAGGGCAATTAATCTCCAGCAGTAGCGCTCGAGTTAGATCACGCGGCGGTTGCGCTCCGCAAAGACCATCGCAATTAGCAGCAGGAGTCCAGCGGCCGTGGCGACGACGTGCGTGACCTCGCTGGGTTTGAACGTCCAACCCAAATTGCTGCCGAGCTTCGTGTACACCGCAGTGAGCTGACCAGCGCTCGAGGCGGCGAAATACTCGCCGCCAGTGATTCGCGCCATGTCTTTGAGGACTTGCGGGTCGAAACCACGGTAATACTCGCCGCTCTGGTTGCTTTCCAGCGTCCCCAAGCCAATCGTGTAGACCTTGACCTGCTGGGTTTTGGCGATTGCCGCCATCGCCAGCGGGTCTGGCTCGCGGTTGTTGCGCCCATCGGTCAATAAGACAACGATGGCGGGCGGTGCGTTCGGCTCGAGCGGCTTGGTCGCTTTTTCGAGCACCGTGCGGGCGGGCAGTGCAGCGATCGATTCGCGCAGTCCCGCACCGATCGCCGTGCCCCGCGCCATGAACATCGCGTCCACCGCGTCCAGCAATCCTTGGCGCTCATTGGTCGGTGGAACGTTCAATGCGGCTGTCCCCGCGAAGGAAACCAAACCTACGTTCAGGTCGCTCGGCAGTTGCTTGATGAACTTGCGTACCGCGTCTTGCATGGCGATGAATCTCGAGGGTTTGATGTCGTCGTTCCGCATGGAGCCGGAGACATCCACGGCGATCATCACGGTTGTGCGGTTATCGAGTTGCGGCAGCGGCGCGACGGGACGGGCGAGCGCTACGAGTCCCAGCGCGAGTGTGGTCACGAACAGCAGCGCGGGCAGGTCGCGGCGGCGCGAAAGCCGCGCCGGTTTGAGGCTAGCGATGAACTCGGCGTCTGGATGGTAAACCACCGCCTTGGCAGGTCTGGCGATGCTTTTGGCGTACCACCACAGCGCCAGCGGCACGAGCGCAATGCCCAGCAACCACGCGCCCCAGATGAAATCGACCACGCTCGCACCTCTCACTGAATTTTTCTTAGTGTGGCAGAAAGGCAGCGTTGCAACTGTCACGCAGCTTCCCAGCCGAGGGCGCAATCAAAAGAGGTCAGTGCGGTGACTGACCTCTCGAGCGAATTATTGCTCACGACCCTCGAGCCAGCACTGCTCTGCACGGCTCGAGGGTCACGGCTCTGGGGTTACAGCAAGCCCAACTCGCGCACCGCGTCGCGCTCCTCGGTCAGTTCCTGCGCGGTTGCATCCATCCGAGCGCGGCTGAAGTCGTTTACCTCGAGACCCTGCACGATTTGGTAATCGCCGTTCACGCAGGTCACGGGGAAGCTGTAAATCAGCCCTTCTGGGATGCCGTAACTGCCGTCGCTGGGGATCGCCATGCTCGTCCAGCTCCCGTCAGTCGTCCCCAGTGCCCAGTCGCGCATGTGGTCGATCGCGGCGTTTGCCGCCGATGCAGCGCTGGATAAACCCCGCGCTTCGATGATCGCCGCGCCGCGCTTGGCGACGGTCGGAATGAACATCCCCTCGAGCCACGTCTGATCGACCAGTGTGGACGCGGGTACGCCGCCCACGGTCGCGTGGAAGATGTCCGGGTATTGCGTTGACGAGTGATTGCCCCAAATCGTCAGTTTTTGAATGCTCACCACTGGTTTGGCGGTTTTCAAAGCCAGTTGCGACAGGGCGCGGTTGTGATCCAAACGCGTCATGGCCGTGAACTGGCGCGGATTCAAGCTGGGTGCGTGGGCTTGAGCGATCAAGGCGTTGGTATTAGCGGGGTTGCCGACGACCAGCACCTTGACGTTTCTCGAGGCGACCGCACCGAGCGCCTGACCTTGCGGTTTGAAAATGCCGCCGTTGGCCTGAAGCAAATCCCCGCGCTCCATGCCCGCTTTGCGCGGCATCGCGCCGACCAGCAGTGCGTAATCGGCGTCTTTGAAAGCTTGCATCGGATCGCCATAGCCGTGCATGTCGACGAGCAGCGGGAACGCGCAATCCTCGAGTTCCATCATCACGCCGCGCAGCGCTTTTTGCGGGCCGTCGACTGGCACTTCCAAGAGTTGCAGAATGACGGGTTGATCCTTGCCCAGCATCTCGCCGGAGGCGATGCGAAACAGCAGGCTGTACCCAATCTGACCAGCAGCGCCGGTCACGGCGACACGAACGGGGGGTTTCATAAGCGTTCCTCCAAGCTCGAGCGGTGAAACTCGAGCAGTTGTGATTTGCCAAGCGTCTCGCATCATACCGTCTTAAAGATTCGGTGACGATGCGCCCACCAAAGCGCTCGAGCGAGCAGCAGCGCAGGAAATAGTGTTGTGTCAGATGCTCGTCAGCGCAATGCTTGTCAGTCGACAAGCGAGACTCTGCTAAGCTGATCCGTGGGGATTCAATGACGACGATCCAGCAGGACAGCCCCACCGCTGCACCACCCATCGCCTCGAGCCAAGGGCTGTGGCTGATCTCGCCGTTTTACGATTTATGCTTCATTATCTTTTCAGCCGTGCTGCTGATCGTGCCGCACCTCGCGGCGGGCGTGGCGAGCAGTTTGGGCACGAGCGGCTGGTTCAATGCCAACGTGATCGTCGATTTGCTGGTGACGGCGTTCATTGGCGGGCCGCACTTGTTTGCGACGTACACGATGACGTTTATGGAGCCGCGCTTCAGAGAGCGCTACAGCAAATACACGTGGGGCGCACTGCTGATGCCGTTCATCGTTGTCACGCTAGCGATTGTCAATCTAACGCTGCTGGTGACGATCTTTTTCTTCTGGGCGTCGGTGCACGTGATTCACCAAGCGGCCTACATCGCCGACTCGTACCGTTTCAAAGACCGCCGTTTCAGTCAGGCTGGCTTTGAGCAAGCCAAGCTGGTCTCGAGGGTGATCGATTACGGCTTGCTGCTGACGAGTTTGTACCCGATTGCGACGTTCAGGTTCACGGGGACGGAGCTGTGGTTATTTAATGAAAACGTCTCGCGCCCGTTTGAAACGGGTGGGCGGGCGCTGCTGTTTCCAGACTTCTTGAAAACCGAGTACCTCGCGTACCTCGCCACGGCTGGATTCGCGTTTTTCGCGCTCGCCTTCATCGTCAAAACCATCTGGGAAATCAAAGCTGGCCTGTTCCACGGCCCGAAGACATTGCACATGACGCTCGCCTCGAGCCTGTTCTTGCTGACGCCAATGCTGGCCAATCTGGATGTCGCTTTTCAAGGCTTGAACGTCTGGCACTCGTTTCAGTATTTAGCGGTCGTGCTGTACCTCAACCGCGTGCGGGCTGAGCGCGGCTTGATCGGGTCTGAATTTGTCGCCAAAGTCTCGAGTCGCGGTGCAAACCTCTACTGGCTGTGCTTTTTGTTCACGCTCGGCGCAGCGGTTGCTTACTTGCTCGTCAGGGCGGGGCTGCTGATTTTCAATATCTGGCCCAATGACCCAGCGCAACAGCATTACTTCGCGTTCTACAGCGTGGTGCTCAGTGCGCTGCTGATTCACTATTACTTCGATCACTTCCTGTTCTTGCAAGTCGATGATGTCATCACCCCAAAGTGGCAGTGATCTCGAGGCTCATTCGTTTGCACAGGAACAAAGTTCTGGTCAGCTCGAGGGGCGACAAGATGCGACGCAATCGAGCATCAAATGCGGAAATCTCGAGGTGCGGTGCAGCCCCGCGTCTCGAGCGTCAATTCGTACCATCTCGAGGTTTTCGACTAGACTTTCTTCATGCCTGCCATCACTCTAGAAGAGGTGCTGCTCACCGCCGATCGGCGCATTCACGAACGCGGGCGCGAGCTGTTCAGCCAAGGTACGGTCTCTCAAGCGACTCGAGCGGCGGATGTACTGCAAGCCAGAGTCGCTGGGAGTTCTGTTCATCCGTACCGCATCAGGATTGACTTGACTGCGGGCGTGTGGAGTTGCACCTGCCCTTACGATCAAGGCGCGGTCTGCAAACACGTTTACGCCGTGGCACTCGCAGGTCTCGAGGCTCCAAGACAGTTTGAGCAGGCAACCGTTAAAAATAACTCAGCGCTCGAGACGCTGCTTAAAGCGCTCGAGCAGCTCAGCGACGAGGAAAGCTGGACGCTCTTAGAGGCATTGGAGCGTTTGAGACCAGAGATCATTGAGGAGTACGCCTTCAACATCGCTCAGCGCGACAACGGTTGGTAGAGGAATTTCAAACGGCTATGCTCGAGACAACTACCACGTAAACGCCATAGGTATTGGCTTTGCCTTTAGGTATTCCCCTCGAGTGCAATCCTGTCATTCACGGTTCTCACAGAATGCAAACAGACGTTACCCAAAGAAGCGCGGATCAAGCTCTGTATTTACGGCTCGAGTGCCGAATGTAGTTCGGTGACTGCGTGTTCTTCAATCGTTGCATTCGTGTCGGTACACGTTGACATGCCCGTGTGAGTTCATTAAAATCCCCAAGATTCACAAATGATTGTTAGCCGCCCTTTCACAAGGGCAGCCAATCTTCATTAGCAAATACACAGGAGGCAGGATGAAAAAACAATTCGTGGGATTGGCAGTTTTGGCAGCATTGGCCGTGGGCGCTGACGCACAGAACAAGGGCACGATCAAGATCGTGTCGCAAACACCGCTCTCCGGCGGTCAGTCGAAGCTCGGTACAGCCATCAAGAACGGCGTGGAACTGGCCGTGCAAGACTTCGGGCAGCTCGTCAAGTCCTACGGCTTCAACCTCGTCTACGAACCCTATGACGATCAGGCCAACAAAGACACAGGCGTCGCCAACGCCAACCGTTTGATCAACGACAACGACGTGCTGGCGGTTGTCGGACACCTCAACTCGGGCGTGGCGATTCCTTCCTCCGAGGTCTACGCTAAGGTCAACCTGACGATGGTCAGCCCAGCCAACACCAATCCATTGGTCACAGATCGCAAGTCCACGGGCGCTGTCACCAACCGCGTCTGCGGTCGTGACGACGTGCAAGGGCCAGCGGGCGCTGATTTCGTCATCACCACCCTCAAAGCCAAGAAGCTCTACGTCATCAACGACAAGACTGCCTACGGCGAAGGTCTCGCCCAAGCCTTCAGCGCTCGAGCCAAGGCTTTGGGTGCGAACATCGTTGTGGACACCGGCATCGAAGCTGGCGAGCGCGATTTCAACACGATCCTCAACCGCGCAGCCGTCGATAAGCCAGATGTCGTCTACTACGCTGGCATCTACGATCAGGCTGGCCCGCTGCTCAAGCAAATGCGTGCCAAGGGCATTACCGCGCCATTCGTCAGCGGCGACGGCATCGACTCTAGCGAGCTGCAAGCACTGGGCGGTTCGGACAACATGAAGAACGTCTACTTCACCACGACCTCGGGCCCGATCAGCTCCCTGCCAAGCGCCAAGCGCTTCGCCGAGCGCTACAAGGCCAAGTTCGGCATGGATCCAGAAGGCTACTCCGCCTACGGTTACGACGCAGCTAAAGTCGTGCTGACCGCCATCGCCGCCGCCACCAAAGACGCCAAGGGCATGAAACCAACCCGCGCTGCGGTTGCCAAGGCCGTGCGTAACGTCAAGTTTGCGGGCATCACTGGCGCAGTCGCGTTCAACTCACGCGGCGATCTGCCCGTCGCCAAGTACTTCATCGTTCAAGCGCAACCCGAGTACGCCGACAACAAGGTTTTCAAAGCCGTGTCGGTCGCCGCTCCAACCCCAGAACTGAAATAAATTCTGGCTCGAGCAACGTGGGGGGTCGGGGCAACCCGACCCCCGCGCTTTTTTAAGTCATGGGTTTCACGCCACTGCTCGAGAACATCTCAAGGCTGTCAGTGGCGCTCGAGACTTTGAAGCACCGCCAAAGAATAGAGGGATAACAGATGACCAAAAAGAGGTTCAAGGCGTGACGCCAGAGTTGTTCTTTGGATTGCTGCCGATCACGATTGTGGACGGCATCTCGCTGGGGCTGGTCTACGCGGTGATCGCGCTCGGGTACACGATGGTCTACGGCGTGCTGGAGTTCATCAACTTCGCGCACTCTGAGATTTTCATGGTCGGCGGCGTGCTGGGCGTGGAGCTGCTGATCTGGCTGCAAAAAGTCACGGCAATCAAAGACGCCGGTGAAAAGGTCATCGGCTACAGCATCCATCCGCTCGGGGCGCTGATCATCGCGCTGATTTTCGCGGCCGCTGGCGCTGGCGCATTGGCCGTCGCAGTGGAGCGCGTCGCGTATCGCCCACTGCGCTTACGCGGTGCGCCCAAACTGGTTCCGCTGATCTCGGCGATTGGCATGAGCTTATTTTTGATTGATGCGACGCGTTTTATTGAGAGTCTGTTTGGGCAGTTCAACCGCCCATTCCCAGAGTTTTCAGCCCAACCCTTTTTTAGCGTCCCCGTGCCATTTTTGAATGTCAGCGTGCCGATCAAGGACTTCGTGGTGTTGGCGGTCGTACTGCTGATGCTTGGTGGACTGATCTATTTAATCAATTACACCCGCACCGGCCGTGCGATTCGCGCTGTCGCGCAGGATCAGAGCACCAGCGCTTTGATGGGCATTGACGTGTCCAGAATCATCACACTGGTTTTTTTGATCGGTGGCGCATTGGGTGGCGTGGCGGGCGTGCTGTACGCGCTGAAATACGGCAATGTCAACCCGTATATTGGGTTTATACCGGGCTTGAAGTCATTCACAGCCGCCGTGCTCGGCGGCATTGGCAGCATCCCCGGCGCGATGCTCGGTGGGGTGCTGCTGGGACTGATTGAAACTTTTGCCGGAACGTACTTAGATCCGCTGACCGGCGGCGTGATCGACGCGTCGTATAAAGACATCGTGGCGTTCGGCGTGCTGATTCTGATCTTGATCTTCAAACCCGCAGGCCTGTTAGGGAAGGCGGTGAGCGAGAAAGTATGAGCGCCCTTCAAGATAAGCGCAGCGACTCGAGCGGCTTCGTGGTGATTTACGCGCTGGTCTCGAGCATCGTCGCGGCGATTGCGATTGGCATTAACCTCGGGCCGTTGCGCTTTATACCGCTCGACGGGATCATTCCAGATATTCTCAAGACGTTGATCTTCCTCGCGTTCGTCAGCAGCCTGCTGCTGGCCAATTCACTGAAAACCAGCGCTCGAGCCAAAATGATCGTGTTCTTATTCGTGCTGGTGGTGGCGATTCCGGTGATCGGCGTGTCCAACACGCAGTATTTAGATATTTTGGTCAACATCTGCATCTACTCGGCGCTGGCGCTGGGCTTAAACGTCGTGGTCGGATTCGCGGGCTTGCTGGATTTGGGCTACGCCGCCTTCTTCGCGGTCGGCGCGTATTTATGGGCGATCTTCGGCAGTCAGCAAGCCAACAACTTCACGGGCGGCGGCTTTCCCTTGAACGGCAACTTCATGTTCCTGATGATCCCGATTGCCGTCGTGGTGGCCGCGAGCTTCGGCGCATTGCTGGGCTTGCCCGTGCTGAAAGTCAAAGGCGATTATCTGGCGATCATCACGCTGGGCTTAGGCGAAGTGATCCGCGTGCTGGCCAACAACCTCAACCGCCCGATCAACATCACCAACGGCTCGCAAGGCGTGCGGATCGCCCCGGGCAGCGCCCCACTCGAGGGTTTTCTCGAGTGGCTGAGCGGCCTCACTGGCATTGAACTCTTTAAGCTCGAGCTGCTGATGTATTACGTGGTCGTGCTGCTGGTGGTTGGGTTGGCCGTGATCCTGACCACGCGCCTTGACAACTCAAAAATCGGACGGGCGTGGGTGGCCATCCGCGAGGACGAGATCGCCGCGCAAGCGATGGGCGTGCCGCTGGTGCGAACCAAGCTAATCGCCTTTGCGACCGGCGCGAGCTTCGCAGGCGCGATGGGCGTGCTCTACGCCGCGAAGTTCAGTTTTGTCAGCCCGGAATCGTTCAACTTCCAAGCCAGCATCTCCATTCTGGCGATGGTCGTACTGGGCGGTCTGGGCAGCATTCAAGGCGTGATCGTCGGTGCGGCGATTGTGATTATTCTCAATCAAATGGTTCTGACGGCGTTCTCTAACTTTTTGGCTGACCTGCGACGCGGCGGTTTGCCACTGCCGAGCCAATTTGAACCCGCGCAGTACCAACAACTGATCTACGGCATCATCTTGATCGTGATGATGATCGTGCGCCCCAAGGGGCTGATCCCCGCCAAGCGCAACGCGGCCAAACTCGAGAACCTCGAGCGTGGCGAATTGGCGCAAAAAGTTGGCAAGCAATGACCGCCCTGCTGGACGTGCAAGCGGTCAGAAAAGTCTTTGGCGGTCTGGTGGCCGTCAACGACGTGACTTTCAGCGTGCCCGAGAAAGCGATTGTCAGCGTGATCGGCCCGAACGGCGCGGGGAAAACCACGTTCTTCAACATGATTACTGGCATTTACAAGCCGACCGCTGGCACTATTTCTTTTGATGGGCGCAACATGATTGGTCTGCGCCCCGATGAGGTCGTCACCAACGGCATTGCCCGCACCTTCCAGAACATCAGGTTGTTCGGGGCGATGACCACCTTAGAGAATGTCTTAGTCGGGCGTCACACACAGAGTAAAACGCAGTTTTTCGATGCGCTGTTGCACACCGCCCGTTACAAATCCGACGAACGGGCTGGGCTGCTCCGCGCCAAGGAGCTGCTCGAGTTCGTGGGTTTGCTGGACAAGCGCGACGAGCTGGCCGCCAACCTGCCCTACGGCGAGCAGCGGCGCTTAGAGATTGCCCGCGCACTGGCAACCAATCCCAAACTGATTTTGCTGGACGAGCCAACCGCTGGCATGAACCCGCAGGAAACCGAGGAAACCAAGCACCTGATCCGCCGCTTACGCGACGATACCGGCATCACCGTCGTGCTGATCGAACACGACATGCGCGTGGTAATGACGATCAGTGACACCGTAACGGTGCTTGATTACGGCACGAAAATCGCCGAGGGCCTACCGTTTGATGTCCGCAACAACCCGCAAGTGATCGAAGCCTACTTGGGGCGCGGCGCGGCCGCGGGCGAGTTCGGCAAGAACGCCGCCGCGCCCTCGAGCACAGGAGATGCGGTATGACCGACTCCGTGCAGAGCAGCAAATCCGAGATCATGCTCGAGCTGAAAGATGTCCACAGTTACTACGGCAAGATTCACGCGCTCAAAGGCTTGTCGTTCACCGTCGGGCGCGGCGAGATCATCGCACTGATCGGCGGCAATGGCGCGGGCAAAACCACGACGCTCCGCACCGTATCGATGCTGAAAGCCCCCAAACTGGGCGAGGTCATCTTCAAAGGCCGCAGCATCAACAACGTCCCGCCGCACGAAATGGTCAAGCTCGGCATGGCTCACGTGCCCGAGGGACGGCGGATCTTCCCGCGTTTATCGGTGCGCGAGAACCTCGAGATTGGCGCGTTCACGATCAAAGATCGCAATACGATAGAAAAGCGTATTCAGCAGGGCTTTGAAATTTTCCCCCGTTTGAAAGAGCGCCAGAGCCAACTTGGCGGCACGCTCTCCGGCGGCGAGCAGCAGATGCTGGCGTTTGCCAGAGCGCTGATGGTCGACCCGGAATTGATTCTGCTCGACGAGCCAAGCATGGGCTTGTCGCCGCTGTTCGTAGAAACGATTTTTGACAACATTGTGTCGCTCAATAAAGCTGGCAAAACGATTTTGCTGGTCGAGCAAAACGCGTTGATGGCGCTGGGCATCGCAGATCGCGGGTATGTGCTGCAAACCGGCGAAATCGTGCTCAAAGGCAGCGGCGAGCAACTCAAAAACGATGAATCAGTACGTAAGAAGTACCTCGGCGAAGACTAAAATTCAGCCTTTAGAATCGCCCCTCGAGCGCAAACTCGAGGGGTGATTCGCTGCTGCGCGACAACGGACGGTGGTTTTGAGAAGTACGCCTCGAGCAGTGATATTCAAGCTGCTTTCGCTTCCACGCTCGAGATTACTTCGGGCGCACGAAGGCTCAGAAACCCCGGTAGGGTCAGGAAGCTCAGCCCAGCCACCGCTGTGAGCGCTCCGATCACGACCATCACGTTTGGGATGCCGCCAAGTGTGACAATCAGCAGTGGTGCGAGGGCCAACCCGAGCGGTTGCAGCCCGCCACCCAGCGTTTGTATCACCCCGAAAACGCGTCCCTGCATCTCGTTAGGAATCTGCGACTGAAACACCACCGATAAGCTGATGTTAATCAGCGCCAGCATCGCGCCCACACAGATCAAAAAGCCGAGCGATAAGGCTAAACCTCGGCTCAGTCCCAAGCCGACAACCAGCAACCCAAACGCGCTCATGCAGCCCACGATCATCGCGCCAACCGACTTGGGTTTCAACACGTTCAGCAGCAGTGCACCAATCAAAAACCCCACTGGAAAACCAGATTCGATCAGCCCAAAGCCTCGAGCATCCGTCAGCAGCACGTCCTTGGCGTAACCGGGGAACAGCACTTGCAGCGGCGCGGTCAGAAAGTTTAAGCCAAGCGCCAACAGCATGATCCCGAATATCAAGCGCTGACCTTGCAACCAGCGCCAGCCCTCGCCGATCTCGAAGAGTAAACTCGAGGGCTGCCCCGCCGGGGCGCGGACTGGACTGGGAATTTTAGACACCAGAATCAGCAGCGCCGCCAACGCAAAGCTCATTGCGTCCACGAGGAACGCTCCACCGCTGCCGATGGTGGCCACCGCGATGCCACCCAGCGCAGGCCCAATGATGCTCGCCAGCGTCCCTGCAATTTGCAGGCTCGAGTTGGCTGGCGCGAGCTTGTCCAGTCCGACGATGTTCGGGATGCTCGAGCTGAAAGCGGGCCCAAACAACGTGCCTAGTGCGGACAGTGCAGCGCTGGCAACGATCAAAACCCACGGCTCGAGTCGGTCTGTGACCGCCAGTGTGCCAAGCAGCGCAACGATTAGCGCCCGAGCGAGGTTGCTCCACAGCATCACCATGCGGCGGTCGTAGCGATCCACCAGCGCCCCCGCGAACGGCGCGAGCAGTACGGTCGTCAAACCTTTCGCCAGCGCCACGCCCGCCACCAGTCCATCCGAACTGGTGTGAACCTTGACCCACCACATCGCCGCGATGGTGTGAAAGCCGTCCCCGACGCTCGAGATCGCATTTGCCAGCAAGATGTTTCTGAAATTTGGGTTGCGCCATAGATTCATGACTGTACTGTGCTGTGAAGTCAGCTTGAATAGAAAGACCGCTTTTCAAGTTGATACTGGTGTTGAATGGCTCATGCTGACCGTCACCGATCCTGTTCAAGCCAAGGCACTGACCGATGTCAACCTGATCGGCTTCGTGCAAACCTTCATCGGTCAGTCGCACTCGGTGGGCGAAGCGGCGCGAATCTGGAAGCTGCGCGTGGACGCCGCGTATTACCGCGTGCAGCAACTCGAGCGGCTGGGGCTGATCGCTGTGGTCAGCGTCGTTCGGCGCAGTGGACGCCCGGTCAAACACTACCGGGCGATCAGTGACTGCTTCTTCGTGCCGTTTGGGATTGTCCCAGAAGCGACCCTTGAGGCGTTTCTGGAAACGTCTGGCGCACATTTTCGCAAGGAGATGCTGAAAGCGCAGTCCAGAGCCACCCACGTGTTTCTCTCATTGCGCCCAGCCAGACATTGGGGTTTGCACATCGGTCTAGACCCGTCAGGGCACTTTGACGTGAGCTGGTCGGACTCGAGCGGTGTTTTCCCAGACCTGCACGACCCGAATCTTCCCAGCATTTTTGACGCCTCGCCAACCTTGCACCTCGAGCCAGAGGAAGCTCACGCATTGCAGCGCGAACTGTTTGGGTTGATGCAAAAGTATGCTCAACGAGCTGGATCGCGCAAGTACCTGCTGCTCCTCGCGCTCGCGCCGCTCGAGGATTACTGAGTTCGGTAACTTCAGGGTAAGAATTCGTCGCAATTCAGTGCGTCTGTGATGTAAGCGTGAGTTAACCGAATCATGCCGTTATCAGTAATTACGCGCCTCGAGCCTTCGCGGTCAGCAGCCACGTCGCAATCAGTGGCACGCAGCCCAGTCCCAGCCCGACCCAGCCGACAACCGGAAAGCCAAACGCGCCGACGATCAGCCCACCGCCGAGCGCTCCGACAGCGGCAGATAACCACGTCACCAGCTCAGCGCTCCCCTGCACGCGGGCCCGTTCGTGCGGCTCGAGGTGATCGGTCAGCAAGGTGCTGCCTGCAACGGCGAGAAAGTTCCATCCCAAGCCGAGTACAAACAGGCTAAAGCCCATCTCGAGCGGGCGCGTGGCGAACACAGCAATAAACCCAGAGATCATCAGCAGCGCCGCCCCCATCTGAATCACGGTTCCGCGTCCCCAACTGTCCACGAGTCGCCCAGTCAACCAGCCGAAAGCGAACATCCCGAGAATGTGAACGCTGATGAGTCCAGTCGCGGCCGTCTCGTGACCGAGGTGCTTGGCATGCAGCGGCATCAGCACCATCAGCCCGACCATCACCATCTGCCCCAAGGCCATGCTGACCAGTGCTAACCTGATCCCCGGTGTGACCAACAACACCCGCCACGAGCGCACTGTTCCGATCAATGCGTCTCGAGCCTCATCGGGTGTGGCGAGTTTTAGCGCGATATCCCTCGGGTCGGGGCGCAAACCGATGAACAGCAGCAGCGCACCGATCAGTAGCCACAACGCGCCCAAGTACCAGCCCGCTTCGATGATCGGCACACCAGCGTCTCGAGCGAGCGTGCCGAGCAGTGGTGATGCTGCCCACGACAGCAGGCTACCGAGGGCGCTGCCAGTCAGCAGCGCTCCGATCACCGAGCCGCGCACCTGAGCAGGAACCATCTCACTGGCTGCGTATTTGGCTTGCTGAATCGCGCCGTTGGCCACGCCGATTAGCGCTCCACCAATCAGGAAACCGGGCAGGTTTTTTTGCAATGCGAAGCTCGCACCGACCACCGCACCAATCGCGCCAATCAGATACGCCAGACTCAACCCGAAACGTCGCCCGCGCACCTGCATGATCTGCCCAGCCATGTATGCGGAGACGGCTGAGAAGAAGAAATTCAGCGTCGACGGCACGCCACTTAAGCTCTCAGATCCTGTGATGTTGACGATCACGATGCTGGATAAGCTGGTCGAGACCGTCGTCGCGCCTGTCGCAAAAGCTTGCGAGAGAAACAACACCGTGAGATTTCGGCGCACCTCTTTTGGGAAGGTGGCCAGCGAAGCCCAGAAGCCAGTTCGGGCTGGTGAAAGAGCGCGTTGAGCCATGCGATTCAAGTCTACCCCCGCAAGCGGGCGCGATTCTCTACTTTACCCCTCGGCGCTGGACAATACGGGCGCAACAGGCGTCACCAGCACGCTCAGCAGCAGACCACTCAGCCCAGTCATCACTGTGATACCCGTCCAAAACTCGCGGTTCAGACCGATTCCACCACCCAACCACGCGATGCCCGCGAAATGCAAACCCCAGATCAGCAGCGGCACGACCCCAGCGAAAACCCGCCACGCCACGACGCGCTCCGGGCGAGGCTCAAGGATTTGCACGAGCAGATCAGCGATCAGACCCGCTGCCAGTGCCGGAATCGTGCGCTCTAAACTCAGTTGCCCGTTCAGCATCGCGCTCATCATCAACGTGTTGACACCGTAAAGCAGCGTAAACATCCCAAACGGAGTTTTGAAACGCCGAAGGAGCAGCAGAGCTGCACCGATCATGATGACGTTGCTGTACAGAATTCCGCTTGCGGCTTCGCGGTGCAGATGCTCGAGCATTTGACTGCCACCGTTCAGCACCAGCCAGTCAACGTAACCTTTACCGTCTGGAACGCTCGTCATGCCCCACGAGTACATCTGCATGAAGACGATGAAGCTGTACGCGCCAAAGACGCTCAACAGCGCAGGCAGGAACGCGATGAAGCTTGGCGCTCGAGCCACACTGGTGTTGAGCCAAGCGCTGCGTAGCGGGGTACTGACGATCAGCACACCGCCCGTCAGCAACATCAGGTGCGTCGGGCTGAGCAGCGCACTCGTACCGACTTCAATGCCGAAGACCGTGTGCCAGATCATGTCACCAAAGCCGCCCAATCCAAAAATGAACACGCCTGCCAATCCCCACTCGTATCCAATTGGAATGGCATCCAACCCTCGTCTGCCCGCCCGCGCCTGCTGAAAAACCAGCCACGCGATCCAAGTCGCGCAGGCCGTGAACCCCGAGTACAGCACCGCGTGCCACGGCGTGAAGAAGGTTTCCAGTGACCCGCGCAAGTTATTGTGCGCGTAGCCGTCCACGAACAACCCTGCGATCAACCACAAGCCCAACACAATCGTCAAAAAATCTGAGCGCCAACTGGCGTACACCCGCCCAGTCAGCCGTTGACCCTCGAGCCTCGCGCTGGATTGAGTCGCGTTCATGGTTCATGTTACAAGAAATGAAGGCGCGGGTGTTCTGAACGGTGAGTAAACGCTCGAGACTTGAACGGCTGCTCAGGTTGCTGACAAAGAAAGCAGCGGGACTCGAGCATGTGACCCTCGCAAGCTTCAGACCAAGTAATCAATCGGCGGGTGCTGTGAGCGCTGAATGGTGAAGCGCTCCGCGTATTTCACGCCAACCGCCCGCCCCCACGCACCCCTGGACGACCTGAAATCATCAGCCGACCAGTCCCATTTGTAAAAATCCGCGTAGAACTCACGCACGGCCTCTGCCACTTCAAACGTCTCCGAGACATCCACGTGAACCAATGGACGCCCCGATTCCGAGGCCGGATACTGGTAAAACGTCACGGGTTTACGGTGCGCCTCGAGCGGCTGCGATTGTCCTTCGTTCACAATCTTCGGAATGCGGGCCAGCGTCACCGCATCGAACGCAACTCGAGCCGTGGCGCGGTGATCCGGGTGACGGTTGAAATCGTCCCACGTGATGATCGCGTCCGGCTTAAATTCGCAGTACAGCCGCGCCACTGCCAACGCCTCGTCTCTCGAGGCGGTCATGCGCGAATCGCCGAAGTCAAAAAAGCGGTACGACGCCCCGACCATCTCCGCCACCGTCCGCCCGTGCTCCGCTCTGGTGTGCTGCACCTCAGCGTGCGCCGCATCCCCAAATTGCGAGGCCAGCTCCCCGAAGGTCGTCCAGACCAGCATCACCGCGTCCCCTCGAGACGCATGCTTTTTCAGCGTGGCGATGCAGCCGATTTCGTCGTCGGGATGCGCGAAGATCGCGAGGATGTTCATAGGAAGAGTATAAAGAAAACTTGCGGTGTTCGTAGACAATGCTCGAGCTAGTGTGGATGAAATTTGTCTCGAGCATCGCGTCAGGAATATTTAAAAAAGTCCCGCATTTTCAGCGGGACTCGAAAGGTATTGAAGCATCAGCGCCGTCATGAACTGATTTGAAGTCTTATGGTTTTGGACTGACTTGCACGAGTAACGGCTGTGAACCAGTCCATTGAACTACTTTGGAGTACCCATTGAGCGCCTGTACGCGAAGACCGACGATATCGAAGTCTTCCAGTGAAGTTGAGGGAAAGCTTTGGCTGATCGCGCCGGAAGCGAAAGGCCCACAAGGTTTTTGGTTGATCGCCCCACCAGTGCCAGAAACGATGCACTTTTCGACGTAAAGACCAATTGGCAAATCTAGTCCAGATCGGGTTACGAACGCTTGTACAATCCCAGCCGGTGAGCCGGGAACGGAGTACGCCTCGATCGTGTACCCTACGCTGCCTTGTCCACTCGCTAGGCTTGCTGTAATTGTCTTGAAGTTAATAATTGCAGTTGGTGCTCCAACTGTGTAAACGCCGAGATCGTTGTTACAACCCGCCAATGCCAACCCGAGGGCGATACCCGCGCCAATGAATGCTTTGTTCATTTGATCTCCTAATTCCCAGTACTCGAGTGGTGCTTCAAACTCACGCGTCGTCGTCCTTCAAGTCTTTCAGGTGCGGATTTAAAATATAGAACGCCAAGCGCTTCATGCCTGCGAGAAAATCGACTTGCTCGACGGCCACATCATCTGGAACCTCTAAAACGGTCGGTGCGAAGTTGAGTATACCTTTGACTCCGGCCTTAACGAGTGCATCTGCCGCTTCTTGAGCTTTTTCCACTGGGACAGTGATGAATCCCATGTCTACGCTCGCGGCGCGGGACAGCCCCTCGAGATCACCCACGTGCTGCACGGTCAACCCGTGAATGCTACTGCCAACCTTATCGGGGTCTACGTCGATCAGACCTTTGATGTCGAAGTCATACAAGTTGCTTTCACTGTAGCCTCGGTAATTGGCTAAAGCCTGCCCCAAGCGTCCCATGCCGACGATCACGACGCTCCAGCGGCGGTTCAGCCCTAAAATGCGTTGCAACTCGCGGCGCAGGGTCAGCACGGTATAGCCCATGCCCCTTGTGCCGAAACGCCCGAAATACGCGAGGTCTTTTCTGACTTGGAAGGCGCTGACTTGCGCTTCTTCTGCCAGATGGTCTGATGATGTGCGGTTGATGCCGCTGCGCTCCAAATTGGTCAGGATCCGCAGGTACGTCACCAGCCTCGAGATCGTGGCGGTGGGGATGCTCAAGGGTTTATCGCTCATGAAGTCACCGTCGCTTGCTGTTTGAAGAGTGGGATCAATCGGTGTTGTTCTGGACGGGATTTTAACACGCAAAGCAAGGTACTCGAGCCGAATTTCACTGCTTGACCGCGAAGGGCGTCAAGCCCTGCCCGCTCAAGTTTTGTTTGGCGTCGCTCAAGCGTGCGGCGCTGAACGGCCCGACGAGCACGCGGGTGTAGCCGTCACTGGCGCTTCTGAGCAGGGTTTTGAAACCGCTGCCGCGCAGCCGCTCGAGCAGCGGCCACGCGCTTTGCACGGTTTTGAACGCGCCGACTTGCAGGTACGACAGTCCGGGGTCGAGCTGGGCGGGACTCGAGTCATCACCCGGAGCGGGCACTGTCGCAGGCGGAGGGGTTGCAGCGGGTTTGATCGCGGTGGGGCTGCGCTCGCGGTTGCCGTTCGGGGAGTACAGCACCGCGTCGCTGTAGCCCTGAGCGCGGAGTTTATTGAAGGCGCTGCGGGCGCTGGACTCGCGGGCATACGGCCCTGTCACGACGATGAAACCCGATCCGCTCGAGAACGCTTGGGCGGGATAACCCAGTGAGCGCAGGCGGGCAGCGCTGCTCTGAGCGCGGGTGGCGCTCGAGTAGGTGGCAATGGCGACGCGGTAATTGCGTAAAAAATCGGCGCGGGCGTAATTGAGCGGTTCGCGCTGGGCTTTGACGGGCTGCGGGCGATTGGCGGGGGCGGGGTTGACCGCGCTCGGTTTCACGGCGGGTTTGACGGTCGCGCTGCTGCTCGAGGCTGAATTGCTCGAGGCTGCGCTCATCGGTGGAATGGCCACGACTTTGACGGGTTTCACACCGTTGGTCGCGGGCGACGCGGCTGGTGGCGGAGTGACCGCTGGCGATGCGGGTTGGCTCGAGGGGGGTTTTGCGACTGGTTTGCTGGGCGCAGCGGGACTCGAGCTGGGTGTTGGTTGTGGAGTTGGGTTGGGTTGTGGGGCTGGGTTGGGTTGCTGAGCCACTGGTTGCCGTGGCTGTACAGCCGTGACGCTCGGCGGCGCTGCGCCGAAGCCAGAACCGCGCAGCAATAAGGTTAGCACCCCACCGACGACCGCGACGATCAGCGCGACCATCAACGCATCCACCCAATGACGCTTGAACCAATCCACAAGCGCTCCTTACTTAAGCTTGGCGAGGAGTTGCTTCGCGGCCGCGCTGCCCTCAGCAGCCGCTCGCCTCAGGTAGGTTTTGCCCTGCTCCAATTTGCCTTGGTTGATGACGGCCAGCCCAAGGTTGTACCAAGCTTCGCTGTCACGCGGATCGAAGCGCACCACATCAAGCAGCACAGTCTCGGCGTCCTTCCAACGCTTCGCGCCGAGGTAAGACGCGCCCAGACTGGAGCGCACCTCGAGATTATTGGGGTTGAGCTTGACCGCGCTCTCCAGTGCGATGATCGCGTTGCCATAATCTCTGGTCTGGTACAGCGCTAGCCCGTACCAGTACTGATACTGGAAGCTCGAGGTGTTGGTCGCCAGTACCGTGCGGAACTCGGTCAACGCGTCAGCGTAGAGCTTTAGGTTATAGGCGCTCTGACCGGCCAAGAATCGCGCCGAGTTGCGGGTCGCATCGTCTTTCAAGAGTTTCACTGCCGAGCGAGCAGCCGAGTACGCACCAGCGTCGTTCCTCAGAGCGCTTTGGGCGCTGGCAATACCCAAGTAAGTGTTGCCGTCGTCAGGCATGACTTTCAAGGCAGCACGGAATTCGGTGAGTGCGGCTGTCGGGTTTTTGGGCAGCAGCAGCACGCCGTAGTTGTAACGGGCCGCCCACGATCCCGGATCGCTGATTGAAGCTTGGCGAAACGACTCTACGGCAACTGCGCCACGCCCGAGTTTCAGCTCCAACAGTCCGCGCCGCACCAGCAACCGCGCACGTTCACGCGGCAGGCGGTTGTTTTCCAGCACGCGGGTCACTTCTCGTACCGCACGGTCGGCTTGGTTTTGCTTCTCCAAAATATCGGCGATCAGCACGCCCGCATCGGCGTTTCCAGATTGCTTACTGAGCACACCGAAAGTCAGCGGCAGGGCGGCCGCTAAATTCCCAGCGTCGAACAGCGCTTGCCCCTGCTTGACGACCAATCCCAAATCGCCGGGACGGTACTGCTGGGCGGTGGTGTAGGCTTGGGCTTCGTTGTTGTAATCCAGCTTCAAGCGGTACTGCTGCGCGAGTGCGATGTTCAGGTCAGCCAGCAGATCGGTGTTCTTGTTGGCTACTTCGTCTTTCAGAGCCGCTGCGGTGGCGCTGGTCAGCGAGCGAATCGCGTCGTCGGTGCGGCGCAAACGGGCATAGATCACCGCTTGCTGGTAGTACGGCTCCACGCGATCTGGACTGGTGCGAATCAACTGGTCGTACTCGGACAGCGCGGCTTCAAAATCACCCAAGTCGTAATAGGCTTTGCCGAGGAAAAAGTGCGCGTCAAAATACGCGTAATCGAGCGCCACGGCCGCCTCTAAGGTGTTGCGGGCATCTTTAGCGCGTTTCAAGCACAGGTACGCCTGCCCGAGATCGGTGAAATTGGTGACGGTCGCCGCGCTTTGCTTCGCCGCTGCCTCAAGGGTGGCGAGTTCAGCCGGCGTGGCACAGCGAGTTGCAGGGGCGACCACCTGCGCGTGGGCCACCCCGATCATCAGAGCGAGCGTCAACGCGGCTTTCAGGGCGTGTCTCAATGGCCTTACCTCCAGTGCGTGCATGACGAAATATTAGCACGATTCACAAGCGAAGCTGGTCGTTTTACGACTTGAACTTCGACACGGCAATACGTGTCACTCGAGGTACAAGAGACTCCATACTCGAGGCGTATATTGAGTCTATGTCCGACGCGTCCGTCTTGCCACCAAAACTGCAAAAAATAATCCAGATGATGGGCAGCGTCCCTAAAGCGATCAAAACCGAGTTGCTGCTGGATTTTTCCAGACAGATGCCAGCGCTGCCCGAAGGTATGAAAGACAAATTGGAGCAGGTGCACGAGTGCGCGACACCGTTCTACGCGCACGCGGAACTGGACGGTGACGCGGTTCACCTCTACTTCGACGCGCCGAGCGACGCGCCGACCGTGCGGGCTTTCGCGGGGATGCTCGCGGCTGGCTTGGAAGGTGAGACGCCCGCGAACATCTTGTCCGTACCGCTGGATTTTTACGCTGGGGCGGGCTTGCAGGAGATCATCACGCCGCTGCGAATCAGGGGGTTGCAGGCGGTGCTGGTGCGTTTGAAGCGCCAAGTCACGGCCGCGCTCCAAGCTCAAAGGTAGAGATTTAGGCTCGAGATACGGCTAGACTTGAGTCCATGAATGCCGATTTAGAAACGTTTTACGGTCTGACCACCCGCACCCGCGCTGGATTGCTCGAGTGGCTTGGGACGCTACCGAATGAAGTGTTCAACGCGCAGCGCGAAGATTTCGCGTATGGCAGTCTGAACGCGATTTACAGTCACATCGCTGATTGTTATCTGCACTGGGCTGGCGCGGTCGGGTTGAGCTTGTCTGTGACTGAGCGCTTGGTCAGCAACGTCGCTGAGCTGCGCGATTATTTCGCGCAAGTGGACGAAACCGTGCTGCGAGCAATCAACACTTTCGAGGATTGGGACGAACCGCTGAGTTACACCTCCTCGAGTGGACGCACGGAAATGTTAACGCGGCGCTGGTTGATTCTGCATCCGATCACGCACGAGTTCCATCACAAAGGGCAAGCGCTGGCATTGGCACGGGTGCTCGGGCATCCGCATCCCGGTCAACCAGACAGCGATCTGGTCACGCCCGGCGAGCGGCCGCGCAGCAACTGATACGGATTCCGTTAAATCACTTCATCTATTTTTGCAAATAGATTGCATTCAGCACGGAATCCGTAGTTTTTCCTATGCCCTCTAAGGCAGAAAATTCTTAAGGAATTTTCCGGAATTCGTATGAGTCTCTGCGGGTGACTCGAGTTGTTCACCGATAAACAGCCGTTCGCCCCTACGAAATGCACCCAATCAATCGCGCTCCACACTCGATGAGCAGTCACTCGTACTTCACCGCTCGACGCTCTACTGACTCAGCTCGAGAAACGCGCAGAACTTCGGGCGTGATTACTCGAGGGCTTTGACGATCCGTTTGACGAACGCGATGTCGTCGAACGCGCCGCTGCGCGACAAGCCAAGCCGCACGATCACGAGCTTTTTGCTCGGGATGACAGTCACATTTTGCCCCTCGAAACCCTCAGCCATGAACGCGTCTTGCGGGAATGATCGATCGTTTCGCTCGAGCCAAAACTGAGCAGCGTACACGCCGTCTGACTTCGGAGTCAGCATCGACGAGTACCTCACCCAACCCTCGGGCAGCAGACGCTGGCCCTGCCAAACGCCGTCTTGCAGGTACAATTGCCCAAACTTCGCCCAGTCTCTGGCGGTGGCGTACATGAACGACGAGCCGACAAAGACACCGCTGGCGTCGCTTTCCAAAACCGCGCTGGTCATGCCGAGCTTCCCGAACAGTCGCTGGTACGGGTACGCGATGTACTCGCTGGCACTCACAAACTGGCGGCGGATGATGGCTTGCAAGATGTTGGTCGTGCCGCTCGAGTACGACCAGATTTCAAACGGCTTGGCGGTGGCGGGCGCGGCAATGGCGACGCTGGCCGCGTTTTTAGCGCCGAACAGCATTCGCGTCGCGTCGCTCGGAGCGCCGTAATCCTCGACAAATGCCAGTCCGCTGCTCATTCGCATCAGCGCGTCCAGCGTGATTTCGCGTCGCAAATCGTTTTGCCACTCCGAAATCGGCGCGGGTTGCGTTAGCCTAAGCTTCTTGTCCAGCACCATCAGCCCGATCATCGCGCCCGTGACGCTCTTGGTCATGCTCCAACCCAGCAGCGGCGTGTTCACACTAAACCCGTCTGCGTAACGCTCGGCAATCAATTTACCGTCTTCGAGGATCACGACGGCGCGGGTGTTCAACTTACCCGTCGCATCCGCGAAGCTCGCCTCGAGCGCAGCAGTCAACGCCGATGAAACGGGCTTGGCGGGCGGCTCGAGGTCTGGCATTGCCGTCATCACTGGCGCGACGGGTTGGGCGCTCAGCTCGGCTTCGCTGGTCTGATTCAGCAACGTGCAACCCATGCGCGGGCGGTACTTGGCGGTGGCGGGCATCAGACCATACAAACTCGAGGTCACGCGTTGGGCAGCCTCATCCACGCTGACGCCAACGAAATCCACCGCGTAAAGGTCGGCTTTGACGGACTCGAGGGGGCGCTTAGAGACGAACACGCCAGAGCAGGTCGTCTTCGCGGCGTAAGCCGTCGCAATCGCCACGTAGGGCAACCCGATGCTCAAGCCAGTCGCTAAACCAACCACCAGCAAACCCAGCAGCCCATAACCCCAGAATCGTTTCATGATCCGTCCATGATGCGCTGCCGCCCTCGAGTCCTGCAAGTCAGCTCATTCAATTACACCTTGATTTTAGACTCGAGCCACAAAAGCCGCTTGGCTTTGAGCTGCACCGCAGCGTCACGCGGCGACGACCGACCGTTACACTTTGGCCATCATGACCCACACACTTGAATTCTGGCCGCAGTACGCGCAGTTCGTGATTTACGATGTCAATACCCCGTATGAACCCGATCAGATTCCGCTGTTCAACGCTGATTTTGAGCGCGGCGCGGCGCTCTCCGTCAGGCGGCGCGAGGTCTCCATCGCGCTGCTGGCGGACACCACCGTGCGGCTCGAGTTGAGTTACCACCCAAGCGCACCGCTCAGACCCGCTGGCGATTGGGAAGTCGACGTTCAGGCGGCGCTCGAGGTGCGCGGCTCGGTGGTCGGGGTGCGCGATGTGATCGATGACCAACCTGCATGGTCGCTCGAAGTTCCAGTGAGGAAATTGAACATCCGGGCCTGCGGTCGTCTCGAGGATTCGGGTCAAGTCTTCGACGTGCGCTTCTGGCCCGCCTGAGCACGGTCTCGAGTGGCTGATGCAAGGTTCGTGTTCGCTCAGCTTTTGCTCTGAATAATCACGCCGATCACACTGATGATGACCCCAAACGGCACGAGCACCACGAGGCTCTCGAGCGGTTGCAGTTCCGGCAAGGTCGACTTGCGTCGCACCATACCGACGACACCCATGACGATCATTGCCACACCGCACAAGACTGTGAGAATACCCATGTCACACATTCTAGCCTGACAAGATGAAGACTGCCAGCTCCTCAAGCTATGCTGAGGGCGATGAACCGTGTCAGCCAAGTCGTCACTCAACACCTCGAGACGCACCCGATCCCCGGCGCGGCGTGGGCGGTCGGGCTGGCGGGTCGCCTCGAGTTTGGCTGCGCTGGGCATTTATGGCACACGTCGGACGCGCCACGCGTGACCCTCGAGACCATCTGGGATTTAGCCAGCCTGACCAAAGTCCTCGTCACCGCGCCGCTGCTGCTGCGCCTGTGGCAAGCCGGACGGCTCGATCTGGACGCACCGCTGGTAGATACGCTGCCCGAAGTGCGCGGGATGCCGCTGGGGACGGCAACCGTCAAGCAACTCGCATCGCACAGCGCAGGGCTGGCTGCGCTGTCTAAACTGCGTTACTGGAATTTACCGAGGGACGCGGCGTTACGGCGCTCGCTCGAGGAGCCGCGCCCTCAAATCGGCATCACCTACAGCGATCAGGGCTTCATCGCGCTCACGTACCTGCTGGAAAAACTCTACGGCTCGAGGTTGGACGAAGTGGCTGAGCGCGAGTTGTTCGCGCCGTGCGGCGTGGGGCTGACCTATCACCCGAACGCCAATCAATGTGCTGCGACCGAGCTGGACGCTGCCACTGGCGAGTTGCTGCGGGGCAGTGTCCACGACGAGAACACCCGTGCAATGGACGGGATCAGCGGTCACGCTGGGTTGTTTGGTAGCGTCACCGACGTAGCCAAATATCTCGAGGCGCTGATCGGCGGGCGCGTCCTCAGCGCGGCTGCGCTGCGGGTGATGGGCGCAG
Organism: Deinococcales bacterium; assembly: GCA_025359505.1. GTDB lineage: Bacteria > Deinococcota > Deinococci > Deinococcales > JAAFIG01 > JANYHH01. Next base: position 9,691 of record JANYHH010000034.1, on the reverse strand, counting down.
AACTCGCTCGAGATACAACTGATGCTCGAGCCTTTGGGTGGGTGCTGCGCTTTGATGATTGGCTCGGCGGGCAAGTCGCGCCAGCCGGAGCACTCGGTCACACGGGCTTCACTGGCACGGGCGCGTGGATCAGCTTGGAGACCGGGCAGATCAACGTGCTGCTGACCAACCGCGTTTGCCCCTCGAGACACGGGGAATCAGGGATTGCTCAACTGCGCCGCGCTTTCAACGACGCGGCTTGGGGTAGAAAGACTGCGCTCGAGAGTTAGGTATTGATGCCGCTCATGCGCGTTGCGCTGGCATGGCGGGTCTCGAGCTGTGCAACGCGCCGATTGAGTTCATCGGCAAGCCGTCAAACTCGCGCCATTCAATCGCGCTGCGCTGCGAAAGGTAGAATTTGTTTCATGCCGTACCAACTCGCTCAGATCAACATTGCCACCACGCGTTACCCGCTGGACAGCGCGGAGATGAAAGAGTTCGTGGATGCGCTCGAGCACATTAACGCGCTGGCGGAAAGCAGCCCCGGCTTCGTCTGGCGTTTGACGGGCGACGACAACAACGCCACTGAATTCCGACCGTTCAATGACGACCGCATCATCGTCAACATGAGCGTCTGGAGTGATCCAGAATCGCTGAAAAACTATGTCTACAACAGCGTCCACACCGATTACCTGCGCCGCCGCAAGGAGTGGTTCACGATCATGCGCGAGGCTTACACTGTGCTGTGGTGGGTGGAATCTGGTCACATGCCAAGCATCGAAGAAGCCAAAGCGAAGCTCGAGTCGCTGCGCGTCAATGGCAGCACCGTCGCCGCATTCGCGTTCCGCGAGCCATTCCCAGCACCCAAGGACTGAACCTCCCGTCTTGAACATCGGAGCCTCCTATGAAAATCGTTACGATTCGCTTTGCCCTGCCCCGCAACGCCGCAAAAAACATGAATCACGACGCGATGCAAGCCGACCTGCAAGCGCAGCTCGAGGTGCTGATCTGGGAGCGTCTTGGTGACGATGTGGAGCTGCGTTTGACGCAGGGCGAAACCAACGACATCCGCATTGATGGCAAATTTGCTGAGAAACCGCTCGAGGTCAAACGGGTGGTGAGCGAAGCGCTCGGGGAAGTCATGGAAGATTTCGACTCGAGCGCGTACACGCTCTAATTTCTGTGGCTCGAGGTGCGAAGAGCTTTGCCTCTTCTCGAGTCACCGATTGAGGTGGATGCGTCGCGTCACTCGAGCGATGTGGCGGGTAATTTCGACTTCACAGGTGGCCACTCTCACCCCGCTGCTCCGCAGCGGCCCTCTCTCGTTTCACGAAAGAGGGCAAAATGTTGTGCAATGCGGCTCCCTTCATTTGACAAGCGAGAGAAGCGCCCAAGCCCGGAAGCGCCGCAAGCCCGGAAGGTGCTGTAGTAGGCGGCAAGAAGCGATTCCGCCCGTCAGGTGCACGCTTGGAATCAAGAAGGTGCTGCTTTCAGGGCAAGACGGGGTTGGGGATGAGAGTGGCGTGCTGAGCAACGTTGTTGTCGCAACGGACAGAACATGTTTCCTTGAACTGATGCTCGTAGAGGCGCAGCACGCTACGCCCCTACGAGCAGGCGAGAATCACATGGTCTCGAGACGAGAGAAACCTTCCTCACCCGCCGAGCGTGCTGCGGCGCTCGATCAGGCGCGGCTCGAAGCGCACTTGGCGCGGCTCACCGGTGAAACCCGACAAGCGCTCGATCAGCAACTCGGCGGCCGCGACGCCCATCGCTTCGACGGGCTGGTGAATCGTGGACAACCCCTGCTCAGCGCTCCACGGGTGGTCGTCGAAACCGATCACACGCACGTCGCGCCCCACCTCGAGTCCCAGCGCCTTGGCTTCCTCGAGCACCCCGAGCGCGATCAGGTCAGCGGCCGCGAAGATGTTGGCGGGCAGCGTGGCGTGACTCAGCAAATCGCGGGCGGCCGTGCGGGCGTTTTCAGAGTTGAAAACCACCGTGCGGGTCGCGTCTTGTGGCACGCTGCGCCCCAAGCGCTCGAGTTCACCGTAGAAGCCTTGCATCCGATCCGAGAAGACGCTGGTCTTGAAGGCTTCATCCAACTCTTGATGGACGCTGATCGCGTATAAACCGCCGCTGTAAGCTGATAAGGCTCGAGCCGCCAATTCACCGCCGAGTCGATTATCCAAGTAAACGCTGTCGTAATGCGGGTTGAAGCCGTCCACGATCACGACTGGCTGATGCGTTGGCAGGCGGCCGTCAGAGTACAAATCCCCCAAGTTGTGGCTGGCCATGACGATCCCATCGGATTGGTACGCCAAGGTGCTCGAGTTGAGGTAACGCTCCAAGCGCTCGCGCCCGAGCAGCGGAAACAGCGCACTGTCGTAACGGTGCGCTTCCAATGTAGTTTCTAGGCCGTTCAGCAAACGAATGTAAAAATCCGTGCCGACGACCTGCAAGATGATGCTGACGGTGTAACTCTTACCGCCCGCGACGCGTCGGGCATGCGGATTGGGAATGAACCCCAGCTCGCGCATCGCGGTTTCGACGCGCTCGCGGGTTTCAGTCCTGACGCTTTTGTGATTGTTGAGTACCCTCGAGACCGTGCCGACCCCGACGCCCGCCGCTTCAGCGACCTGCTGAATCGTCAGTTTCACGAAATGACTCGAGGCTTGAAAGTGTCACACATGAGAGCGCAGCCTAACGCAGAAACTCATCTTCAAACAGCTTCCACGCTTCCTCGAGCACCGCGCCGCTGACCCGCTCGAGCTTGGGCGCACCCAGCGCTTGGAGCGTGACGAAACGCAAGCCGCCCGCATCGGCTTTCTTATCGCGCCCCATGAATGCCAGTAAATCTCGCCACTCGAGGTTAGGCAGCCCAGCGGGGCGCTGGTACTCCAAGAAAGCTCTGGTCAGGGTGGTCAGGTCGCTGTACCCGAGCGTTTTGCCAATCAGCGCCGCGAAATGCAAGCCGTAACCGACCGCCTCGCCGTGCGGCAACGCGTGGAGTGTGACCGCCTCCAATGCGTGCGCCAAGGTGTGACCAAAATTGAGGTACGCCCGCTCGCCCGCCTCAAACGGATCGCGCTGCACGAGATCAATCTTGACCTGCACGGCGGCCGCGACAACCGCCTCGAGCTTCGCGCTGCCCGCCCCGAAGCCCGGCTCGAGGATCGCGTCGCACAGCGCCCCATCGGTCAACAAGCCGTGCTTGAAGGCTTCGGCTGCGCCCTCTTTGAAGGTACGGCTGGGAAGCGTCTCGAGGGTCGAAAGATCAGCCCAGACCGCGCTGGGTTGATGGAACGCGCCGACAAGGTTCTTGCCCTCGGGCAGATTGACGCCAGTCTTCCCACCGACCGACGCATCGACCATCGCCAGCAACGTCGTCGGCAGCACGTAAAACGCCACGCCGCGCAGGTAAGACGCCGCCACGTACCCCGCCAGATCGCTGGTCGCACCGCCGCCGAGCGCCACAATCGCGCTGTCGCGGGTCAGACCAGCCGCCGCAATTTTTGACAGCACCTCTGCCATCACACCCATTGTCTTGCAGCGCTCACCGCTCGGTACGGGCAGCAGCACGACCCGACTGCCCGCCGCCTCGAGCAACGCCGTGACCCGCGCCGCGTGCAGCAGTGCCACCGCCTCATCGGCAATCACCACAATCACCGCGTGCGGCACGATCATTTGCTCGAGCGCCGAACTTGATATGTGGACTTTGTACGGTGGCTCGAGGTGGACAAGCAGGTCAGCCATAACGAAGTGCAATCTAACGCATCGCGGTGGGCGGCGGCTCGAGGGGGCGAGGGTCAAGGTCAAGGGCAGCTCGCTGGCGCATCGCTACTCTCTCCCGCCGCTGCGCGTCGGCCTCTCTCCGGGAGAGAGGTGAAAGGGCAAGGCTCGAGCGAGTTTGGTTACGGCGTCGAGAACGCGATTAGGCGTACGTCTAGACCGCCTTGTGAGACGTGGCTGGTGTCGACGTTCATCCCCTCGAGTCCACCCATGAACGCCCGCCACAGTTCCTCGGATGGGCACAGGCAAAAACCCACGAGCGCTCCGCCGCTGGCGTCAGCCGTTTCCGCCCAGCGCTGCACGGTTTGCCCGAGCCGAGCGTAGAGCGCTTCAACGTCCGAGTCTCTTGCTAGGCGCAAGCCGTATGGCGGGTGCAGGGGCAGCAGCGTTACGACGCCCGGCGGCACGATCAATTCATCTGGCACGTCGAAGGCATCGGCTTGCTGCACCGTGATTTCGGGCACGGTCACACCCGCCGCGCCGAGCACGGAGCGCACCTTACTGACGTTCGCCTCGAGTTCACGGGTTTGGCGGGCGTCGCGCTCAATGAAGGTGATCGGCGGCAGTTTCGCGGCTTGCGCGGCCGTCACGGTGCGCTTGCGCCACCACTCGAGGCTTTCCGGTGTCGGATGCACTTGGCGTTGCATTGAGCGTTCAGTCCCCCAGATCGCAGGCGGCAAACCGTACAGCGCCTGCCACGCTTCAATGCCCAATGTGCCGCTGCCCGCGAATGGCACGGCGATGTGCTGAACGGCTCGCACTCGAGGCTCGAGGGTTGCGAGGCGCAGCAGTGCGGCCGCCGCCAAGTCCTCGCGCAGCGTCGCCAATGTGCCCGTCCGCGCCCGCCAGCCGCGCTTGTGCAGCGCGTCCGCGCCGAGGCTGACCCGCACGCGCAAGTGATTATCGGCAGCCGTGAACTCGAGCCGCGTGAACGGCTCATCGTCGTCCGGCGCTCGGAAGCCTCTGGCATCGAAGAAATCTTCGATCTCTAAGCGCAAGCGCCCGCCGTGCGGCATCGCGCCGGGGAACGCTTCAGTGCGAATCTCGAGCGGTTCGTCGCTACCCAACACCGCTTCCCACGGCAGGCTGGACAGCACGAACGGCAGGTCAGACCAGTCGTTCACGACCAGCGCCGGAAACGCGAGGCGGACATCGTGCATCGTCGTGCCACGGGAGGCGAGTTCGCACGCCAGATCCCACGAGGCGCGTCTGACCCGCACGAAGCCGCGTGCGACCTCGATGGTCGCGCCGAATTTATGCGGTTTCCACGGTTTCTGGATGATCGATCTCGCCTCGAGCGCGACCTCCCCGAGCGCTCCGGGAGCGCCGTACAGCTCGAGCGTCAGTGGACGGGCGGTCAGGGGATTCACGCGGGTGAGCCTACCGCGAACCGTTAGCCTTCATCGGCACAAACGCCGGGCGCAGATCTCGAGGTTCGCGCTTGCTTTGCCGGGTTCGACGCGCAGCCTGACCGTCAACAATCGGTTTTGAAGTGCGTACCCGGTCGCACCGCTTCGCAACACCTGAAGGGTCGCCACGGGATGCAGCGTGTGATCGAGGCTCGAGTTGCTGTACACGAAGACCTCTGCTGAGCTGGTGTTGAGTTGCACTTCAATCCAACTGCCAGCCACGTTGTGGCGCAACGATAGGCGCAGGTGTGCGGGCGCGGATTGCGCGAAGCTCAGCTTGTAGGCCTGACCGAGAATCAAATTGCTCTGAAAACTCGTGTTCGGGCCGTCCTGCGGATTGCCCCACATCCGATGCGTGCCAGTCGCGCCCACACGCTCCAAGCTCACGGGCCCAACCTCGGCTCGAGCCTCAGGCGGGTCGCGGTTATCGATGAACAACCGCGCGTATAGATTGTCGCACACGAAGGCGTTCCAATCCTCTCGAGGGATGCAGGCTTCGTTGACGAGCAATGGATTGCTGACGACGACCGCGCGATTCGCGTTCCCCGTCAGGCTGCCATCGTGATCCACGAACACCGCGCTGCGATAACCGTCGCTGCTGAGGTCGCTGTCTTTGGGTTCGGTGCGATTTTCAAAGTAGACCGCTTGCGCGTTTTCAAATCGCAGATTTCTAGTGTAATTGCGGGGGTCAATGAAGAATGGTGTGAAGCGCATCGCGCTGAGCGCACTCGCCTGACGAAGCGCAGAGGGTTGAAAATTCACAAAGCGCGTGTTCTCAATGTTGATTAAGCCATCGTAAAACTCGAAGCCGCGAATCGGGAAGTGCGGCTCGAGTGGCTTGGGCAGGCTGCGCGAGGCTCCAATGCCCGGCGTGCCAATGTTATCGGTTTCACCAACGATCAGCGAATCGCGCACCACGCTTTGGCTCGAGGCGAGCGTCACGCCGATGGCGTTGTCAGCCAGTTTCGCATCACTCAAAACCAAGTGACTGCCGCGCATCCACACGCCGCGCCGACGGTTTTTATAGCCCGTGAAATCCGCGAACACGGCTTGGACGGCTCGAGGCTGCGCTCCTGCGGGCGTGATTTGCGGTTCAAAACTCGGAGCGTCGTAGACACCCGCTGGGTTTGGATCGTCGTCGACGTACAAGCCGCTGTGCCCGTTGGAATGCGCGGTGTTTCCCGCAAACCAGCCGAGCGGCGTGCGTCGCGGCCAAATGCGCTCGTCGTTCTCCGGCGATGCGGACGCGCCCGTCGGATGGAGCGGCAGCGCGAACCAAAACCCGTGCTCCTCGGAACCCGCCGCGACGTTGCCCTCAAAAATATTGTTCGGATTGGCGATCCAGTACGAAGCGGGCCGCAGATCGGATTTTAAAATCGCGTCCTCGACAGCCGGGCGACGCGTCATCAGCACCAGATTGCGCTTGAAGACATTTCCCGTTTCCAAACCGTCCTCTAAAAACAGGCAATGCCCGAGGGTATCAAACGCAACGTTGTCCTCCACGCGGACGTTGTTCGTACCGTGCAAGGTCAGGCAGCGGTTGAAGTTGTGATGCAGGCTCGAGTCGCGCACGAACGAGGCGTTGCCATCGCCGAGCAGGTGAAAATGCACCGGGTAACGCCCAATTTCGCCGCGCCTGCCCAAGTCACGAAATTCCACGCCTTCAAGTCGCGCCTCCGCCCCAGCCATCATCATCACCTGCCCGCCGAAACCGTCGTTGCTCGAGGTTGCATCGCCCTGAACGACGATGTTTTTGGAGAGCAAGCCAACTTCGGCGCGTTCGTCCACACCGTTCACAACGCTGCCCCAGTGCGTGAACTCGAGCGGCCGTTCGAGGCTGACGGTGTTAGCGTTGACGCTCTTGACGCGCAGGGTTTCGGCTTGCTGCGGATCAAAATCCGTGCTCGCAATCACGAGTTCGTCCCCCACATGCCACTCAGGATTGCGTTCCAAGGTCAGCGTTGTATCGCCAGCCGTGGCGGTGCGCGACAAATGCAACCAACTCTGCCCCCTGTTCGCACCGTGCAACTCCAAGCGTCCGGTGACGAGCAGCGATTTTACGTCTGTGCTCACGTCCCGCTTTGAGCCGCTCAACGTGATCTGTGCGTTGTGCTGAAAAGGCAATTCCGGACTACCGATGCTCAGTTCGCCCGATACCCGGATCGTTTTGGCCCGCAATTCCAAATCGCGCTCTGCGAAAACCAGCCTGCCGCGCACCTCGAGCGTGTCCAGCGCTGGCGGGCTGACATCCAAAAGCACCGTCTGACCAGCCGCAATGCTGACCTTCGCCCCGGCGATTGGTAATTTGCCCTGCCAAGTATTTCGCGCCGACCAGCGCAACACGGGATTCTGCGTGGTCGGCGCGACCGCGCAACCCGCGATCAGCACCAGCAGCGCAATTTTTAGGCTCGAGCACGTCTCTCGTAAGGTCACACGGTCATCTTCACGGAGCAACCATGAGAGTCAACTCATGGTTGCTCGAGTAATTTCATCACCCTTGAGCCGAGCATCTTTGCAGCTCGAGGTTTTGAACACGGGCTTGCGACTCGCTTACTTTTTCGCGGCGAGCGTTTCGCAAGCGGCGACCATCGTGTGTACCTCAGCTAGCGTGTTGTCCGTTGCACGCGTGCGGCAGAACACGCCGCCCGAAACGCTTTTGAACATCAAAAAACGCACGCTTTTTGACCCCATGAACCCAGATTGGTAAATCACCAGATTCGGTTTGTTTTCCAGCACTTTTTTGGATTCAAAAAACTCCAAATCAATCTTTTTTTGCGCGTCGAACGTACCGTCGTAACTGCGCTCGAGCATCCACTCGAGGCGTCCGAGCGCGAGGATGTACTTGCCGATCTCGAAGCTGACCACGGGTTTACCGGGGACGCTGATGGTTGCACCAATCTGCTGGATTCCGGGCACGTTTTTGACATTTGAGAGATCGACAATGCTGTTGGCTGCCAACGCGAAACCGCTGATAACGACAAGTGCGAGGGTAATGTGTTTTGCAGAACGCATGAGTGTTTCCCCCTATGTGGCTGACGACTTTTGAGACACCGCCGCCGCTTCTAGAAAAGTTTACACAGAAACGGGCAATCAGTAGGGGGCGGGCGAGGCAAGCCTCTCCCCTACGGGTGATCTCGAGCGTATGCTTCGTGCGTGCGCGTAGCTTGGTTGATGCTGGACGGAATCGGGTTGATGCCGATGCACGCCGCGTCACCTTTTCAGGGCGATTTGCCAACCCTCGAGCGGCTGGGCATCGCGGCTGCCAACTCGCAGACTCGAGCTGATTGGGTCACGCGTTCGATTGACGCACGGCTTGGGGTGGAGGGCTTACCGCAGTCCGGCACGGGTCAGACGACGATTTTGACGGGCGTCAACGCCGCTGCCAAGATGGGACGGCATTACGGGCCGTGGGTCAGCCCCAGCCTGAAGCCGATTCTCGAGCACAACATCTTGAAGCGCGTGGCAGACGCGGGCGGCACGGTGCGCCTCGCCAACTATTACCCGCCGCAGTATCTCGAGGCTCTGCAAAGCGGCAAGACGCGCCTCAACGCGATTGCGACGGCTGCGCTCAGCGCCGGGGCGCGGCTCGAGGGGCTAGACGGTCTGGGCATCGCACCGATGCTGCGCGACCCAAGCGGATCAGCCAATCTCCCGGATGTCAGTGCGTGGGCGCGAGATTTTGTGGAGAGCAGCGCGACCGTGACGATTTTCGATCAGTGGTGGTCGGACAGCGTTGGTCACGAAATGAACCTTACTGAAGGGCGAGCCTTCGCCCAGCGGCTCGAGGTGCTTTGCGCGGCGCTACTCGAGGCTCGAGCTGCCGATACGCTGTTCCTCGTGACCAGCGATCACGGCAATTTTGAGGATCTGAGCGTCAAAACCCACACCTTCAACCCCGTACCACTCGCAGCCGTTGGCGTTGGAGCGCTCGAGTTTGCCTCCATCACGGATTTGACAGGCATTGCGCCCGCGCTTACTCGAGCGCTGCGGCTCGAGTGAACGAAAACGCTCGAGCCAACTGGCTCGAGCGTTTCTCAATGGGGGATTGAGCAGGGTTGGACTTTAGCCTTGGACGGTGATGCGCTTGGGCGTGGCGTCCACGGCTTTTTTGAGCGTCACGGTCAGCACGCCGTGCTCGAGTTTCGCTTGCACTTCGTCGGCGCTCAAGCGCACGGGGATGCGGATGCTGCGCTTCGAGGCAGATGTGCTGCGCTCGGTGTGGAGCACCTTCGCGCCTTCGGGCTGCGCGATTTCGCTGGTCGCCTCGAGCGTCAAGATGTTCTCTTTGAGCGTCACAGTGACGTTTTCGACCTTGACGCCGGGCAGGTTAGCGATGACCAGCACGCTGTCGGCGGTTTCGAGGACATCGAGTTGCAAGTTGCTGCGCGGGGCTTGCGTGCGTTCCAAATCGTTGAGCACAAGGTCAAAAACTTTCCAAGGGCTAACATTGCGTTGCATCATGGTTGTGCCTCCTGTGGCGGCTCGAGCGATCTCGAGCGCCGAACGTCACGAGT
>JANYHH010000076.1 GCA_025359505.1 Deinococcales bacterium | reverse complement strand
GCGGCAAATCTTGTTATCTGGGTGCGCTGGGAGGCTCGTGCTGGACGACGTGATCCCACTTCTGTCCAGTAGTTAGGTGACGGAGATATTAATTCATCTATTGGGTCACAATGGAAAGAGCGTATATATCTAATTGATGGTGAAGTTGCTAAGATTCCAGCCGTTCTGCGTCCTGACCTCAAAATCAACACGCGTTTAAGGAGTCAGTAAATATGACCGTAATCGCAGATCATGTGTTCCCATCATTCTCTGAACGTCACCCATTGTTCGAGAAGTTCGGTGAAATCAGTGCTGAGAGCATTACATTGTTCAAAAAGAACGCTGAAATATCATTGTTGGTGGATTTGCTGCTTGATTTTTGGGGTGAATATGGGGAAGGACGTTTCTCAGATGGATTACTTTACATTTGTGACCCGATTCGCAAAAAGCCGACGTTGGATTTTTTCTTCCCAAATCAAGATGTTTATCCGCTTGTAATCTCATCGTTTGGTGACATCTTTTTCACGAATTGGAAGAGCATTTTCATTCTGCGATCAACTTACGGGACATACAAACGAATCTCGCCCAATCTCGAACTGATCTTTGAAAGTACCCTCCAAAGCAATGAGTTTTTAGACGATGGTTTAGATCGTTCGTTCCACAGAAAATGCATCACGAAACTTGGTCGCCTCGAGCCTGGTCAAATTTTTGGGTTTGAACCTGCGATTGCGCTTGGTGGAAACGACGAGGACATCGGCATGGTCAAAAGGTTTCAAATGGATGTTCACCTCGCGTTTCTCTCGCAACTTGTGGAACTCGAGGAACGGTAATTCTTGCTCAGCTCCGACTTAGCGAAGGTCTCGATCATCGCTCGAGCAGCAGTGAGTCACTCGGCGCTGGTCGCCCCAGCAAGTAGCCCTGCCCGATCTCGCAGTTCATACCGCGTAGAATCTCGAGCTGTTGTGTGGTTTCGATGCCCTCAGCCACGACTTCCATCCCGAGCGTGTGGGCTAGACCGATGATCGCTTGCGCCAGCGGTGAGGTGTCTGGATCGCCGCCCAAGTCCTTGATGAAAGCGCGGTCAATTTTCAGGCGGTCAATCGGTAGGCGTTGCAGGTACGCGAGGCTCGAGTAACCCGTGCCGAAGTCGTCGATGGCGATTTGCACGCCTAAGTCGCGCAGTTTTTGCAATTGCTTGGTGCTGCCCGCCACGTCGCGCATTACCAGACTCTCTGTCAGTTCCAGCTCCAAAAATTCCGCCCCGACCTGATACTCGTCCAGTGCGTTGCTGACGATCTCTACGAGGTTATACTGCTCGAATTGCCGCGCCGAGACGTTGACGGCCACCCGAAATGGCGGGTGCGAATCGCGCTGCCAAGCGGACATCTGCTGACAGGCTCGGCGCAGCACCCAATCGCCGATGCTGATGATTAAACCGCTGTCCTCAGCCACAGGAATAAACTCCGATGGTGGGATGAAACCGCGCGTTGGATGCTTCCAACGCAGCAAGGCTTCGACCCCGATCAGCGCGTTGGAACACAGATCAAACTGCGGTTGGTAATGCAGCTCGAGCTGCTGCAACTCAATCGCGCGGCGCAGGTCGCGCTCCAGCTCGAGTTGCACCTGCGCGGCTTCGGTCATCTCAGCGCGGTAAAACTGGTATTGGTTGCGGCCGCTTTGCTTAGCGCGGCGTTTGGCGTCGTCGGCGTGGCGCAGCAGCGTCGCGCTGTCCTCGCCGTCGCTCGGGTACAGGCTGATGCCCATGCTCGCGCCGACGATCACTTCGCGGCTTCCCACCATGAACGGTTGCGCGAAAGCCTTGAGGATTTTTTCGGCGACGACCACGCCGTTTTCCATACCGCGCACGTTCGGTAGCACCATCGTGAACTCGTCCCCGCCGAGCCGCGCCACGAGGTCGTCATCGCGCAGGTGCAGTTGCAGACGTTCAGCCACAGCCGTCAGTAGCGCATCGCCGTTGCTGTGACCGAGTGTGTCGTTGATGACTTTGAAGCGATCCAAATCTAGGAAAACCACGGCCAGCGAGACGTGACTGCGCCGCGCCATTTGCAGCGAGTGCTCCAAGCGCTCAGTAAAGCTGCGGCGATTCGGCAGATTGGTCAGCGGATCGTGGGTGGCCCGCCGCATCAGATCGGTTTCAGCTCGCTTGCGGACGCTGATGTCCACATCCACGCCGATGATCCGCTCGAGCGAGCCGTCTGCGCTCCAGAACGTTCTCGAGCGGCTGCTGATCCAACGCACGGTTGCGTCGGGTAGGATCACGCGGTAATCCCAATCCTCGCGCCAGACGGTGGGATTCTCCAGCATTAGCTCGAAAGCCGCGTCGTCCTCTGGGTGCAGGCAACGCCTGAACGCCTCGGGTGTGCCGCTGTACGTGCCCGGCTCGAAGCCCAGCAGTTGCTCGAAGCTGGCTGACCAGCGGTGACGGTCGCCCGCGACATCCCACTCCCACCAGCCCATCGCCGCCGATTGCAGCGCCAGCTCCAAGCGCTCACGGGTTTGAATCAGCTCGCGCTCGCGCTGCACGCGCTCGGTCACATCAGTGGTCACGCCGATCACGCGTTCGATCGCGCCGTGGGGCCCTGCAATCGGTCTCGAGCGGCTGCTCAGCCAGCGCTCCTCGCCGTCAGGCCGGCGAATGCGGTACTCGAAGAACGCTCGCCACGTCTCTGGGTAGCGGTTCATTTCCAAAATCATTGCGCGGTCATCCGGGTGAACCATCTCCAAGAAGACCTCGAGCGAATCGGGGTACGTGCCCGGCGCAAAGCCGAGCAGCGCCTCGAGATTCGGTGAGGACAGGTGAACGTCAAGGCGGCGGTCGTGTTCCCACCACGCCATGCCCGCCCCCTCGAGCGCCAAGGACAGGCGTTGCTCGCTCGAGTGCAGCAGCGCTTCGATGCGTTTGCGCTGCGTGATCTCGGTGACGTGCAGCACGAAATAGGTTGCTGTAGGATCGTCAGTTGCTTGCAGCGTCGTGTTGTGAGTCACGCTCAAGAGTGCGACGTGCAACTCGCACCAGATATCAATCGCATCCTTGCGGCGGTAACGCAGTTCCAGACTGAAATGGTCAAATTGCCCCTCAAGCAAGCGCCGCTGCAACTCCAGAATCTCGGGTAGATCCTCGTCGTACACGGCCTGACGAATGGTCATCTCCAGCAACTCCGCGCTCGAGTACCCCAACAGGTCGCTCATGCGGTCATTGACCTCGAGCCAACGCCCGTCCAATCCAATGATCGCGCAGCCGATGGCGGCACTGCGAAAAGCGTCCCTGAGACTCAAATCGCGCTGCGTGTTTTTGCTGGTGAATCGCTCGGCACGCGCCTCGAGCAGCGGTGTTTCGCCGTTCGAAGCACTTTCCTTGAGCGTTACCTTTAGCTCGTTCACGTCACACTGGATATTAGTCCCACGATGACGCATTCAATGTGCGAAACCTTCAAACCGCCAAGGCTCACGCCGATGAACAATCTCGGGATTTGATGACACTGATCTCCCCTACAGCAAAGCGGGTGAACACGAGGTTCGCCTCTACAAAAAAAACATCGTCTAGCAAACGTAGATTTCATCTGTCGTCAAATTCGCTCTGAGTGAACATTGCAGACTTCTCGAGGCTTCAATGCCATCTGCGTAAACCCTGTTCAAACCGCGATGTCATCGTTTTGACTCGCACCAATCGGAATCGGTTGACGCGAGCAGTCAAACAACGAACCTCGAGCTGCTGTGTAGACGTTGTTCTGATGGTCACGAGTCAGGGTAATCTCGAGCCAAGCGGCTGAGAGCTTGTCAAAGCTTGACGATTTGCGAATTCCTCGAGCCGCCCCAGCGCTGCGTCTCGCCTTGCGGGGTCAGGATGAAGGCGTTCTGATCGTCCTGCATCTGCGCCCTTAAAAGCTTCAGCACGCGCTCGCGCACGCTTTTGTCAAGGATCGGGAACACCAGCTCCAAGCGCTTCTCAAAGTTACGCGGCATCCAGTCGGCGCTGCCCGCCCAGACCTCCCAATCCCCGAAGCGCTTGAAGGCCGCGATCCGCGCATGCTCCAAGTAGCGTCCGACCAGACAGCGGATGATGAATTTGGGATGGATCAAGGTAAGCGTGCTGCGGACGATCAACTCGACCTTCGCGCCAGCCTCGGCAGCGGCAACCAGCGCACCTAGCACCGCCGGATCGGTCAAGTGATTGAGCTTCAAGATGATGTGTCCCGTCGGGTGCGCCTCGTCACCGATGCGTTCGATCAGCATGTCGCGGGCCTGCACGCCGACTTTCATCCACTGCAACTGCGGGAAGCGCGACTCCTCGAGCGCCGCGAAGAACTCAGCCGCGTCCCTCGAGAGCCGTTTTGAGGCGCTGAGCAGTGACAGGTCAGTGTAGAGCTTGCCGGTCGCGGGGTTGTAATTGCCCGTCCCCAAATGCACGTAGCCCTTGCCAGCGCGGGTGATGTAGAGCGCTTTGGCGTGTACCTTCAAATCCACTGGGTACGGCAACACGCGCACGCCGCCGTGCCGGAAGCGCAACTGCCAGTAGAGATTGGCCAGCTCATCAAAGCGGGCGCGACCCTCCAAGAAGACCGCTACGTCTTTGCCGCGTTTGGCTGCCTCCAAGAGCGCTTCGGCGATTGGGTTGTTGCGTCCCAATCGGTAGAGCGTGGCTCGCATCGCGGTGACTTGCGGGTCTCTGGCGGCAGCCAGCGCGAAGTTGACGACCACGCCGTAATCGTCCGACGGGTGATACAGCGCCAAATCGCGTTTCTCCAAATACGCGCTCGGGTCTTGGTGAAACTTCGCCCGTTTGCGGCGCGGTAACGGCGCGAATTGCAATTCTGGACGTGCGAGGTTGCAGATCGGCTCTAAAAAACGCAAATCCAGCGGCTCGGGCAAGGTGTAAACCTCTTCGGGCATCAAGCCTAAGCGCTCGCGTAACTCCGCCGTCCACACGAAGCCCTCAGCCACCTCGAGCCGACTGATCGCGCCGTCCAAGCGGCTCTCCAATGCGTGCGCCAGCTCCTCCCAATCGACGTTGCCGCGCAGCTCAATCTGAGCGCGGCGTGTCACGCGCAGCGCGTGCATCGGCAGGGCTTCGGGTAGGAACAAGTCGCTGCGCGAGGCGATCAGGTTCTCCAAGCGCACGAACGCTTTGCCCTCGCGGCCCGGAACCTCCAGTAAGCGGTTGCGGGCTTCTGGCACGCGCAGCAGGTGCTTGATGCCACGCTCGTCACCGGCCGCCAGATACAGCGCCCTCGAGTCCAGCAGCGTCGCGCCGTCTGGCGAGATCAGATCGGTCAGCGGCGCGACCTGTTCGGCGATGAACGCCCCGAAATACGCCTGTTCGTCTGGCTCCAAATCGTCCCAGTGCAAGATATGAATGCCGACTGAGACTAACTCGAGTTGCAAGGTGATCCAGAGCGCCGCCGCTTTGTTTTGAGATTCGCGGGCTGCCTCTAAGAGTTCAAAGTACGGGCTGGTCTGCGACGCGTCTGCCCGTGCCAATTCCTGCGCCCCGGAGATTCGCGCCGTGAAAAACTCGTCCAGATTATTGGCGAAGATCGTCAGAAAGCGCACGCGCTCCAAAAGCGGGAAGTCTGGGCGCGTCGCTTGCAAGAGCACGCGGTGATTGAATGCCAACCAACTGCGCTCCCTCGAGAGTGTGACCGATGTGTTTTTTGCGCTTGCGGCGGGTTTGCGTGCCATCAGTTCACATTGTGACGCATCAGAGGTGAGCGTTGTGTCATGGATTTAATCAAGAAGCGTTCCTCCTCGAAATCGTCCGTCCATGCGTGCCGCTCGGTGAACAGTGATTTGGACACTTGAATGCGGAGCAACCTCTCGTTAAACGCAAGGCGAACGCCCCGCAACGCCCGATACGCAAGGTGGCAATTCGAATCATTTTTGGTTATCTTCAGGCAGAGCGAATTTCACATTGATTGAGGATCTTTAGATGTTCAATCGGCAGCGAGCGTTGCATCCACGTGTCACAGGCGCTTCAGTTGAACACGGTAAACTCGCGTATGATCCTCGAGACGCCCGACAAAGCCACGCTCGAGGACGCCTTACGCCTCGCTATTGAGAGCCGCGAGTTCGTGCAGGTGATCGGCCCGTGCGAGGTCGTTTACGTCGGTCGCGCCGCGTCCTTGACCGAATCGGGCGAGTACGTCGTGATGCTCAAACCCGATGGCAGCCTGCAAGTTCACGGTGCAAGGGGCGTCAAGCCGATCAACTGGCAACCCAAAACCGACGACCTGCGCGTGACCCGTGACGAAGACGACCGCGTGATGCTGCTGGCGGAGCGCCGCAGCCCGAGCGAATTGGTGCAGATCACCTTTTTTGAACCGCGCTTGATGATCGCCCTTGAGTTGCGCGATGAAAAAGTCTTTCAGCTTCACGGTTCTGAGGCGCAGATGCACGAGGCACTGAAACGCAACCTCTCGAGTCTCGAGATCGGTTTGACGTTGCTGGAACATGAACTGCCCGTTGGCGTTGGGGACATCGATATTTACGCGAGGGACGCGCAGGGCTGCGTTGTGGTGATTGAAATAAAACGCAGCAAAGCCAGTCAAGAAGCCGTGCATCAACTCGAGCGGTACGTCAGCGCGGTGCGCTTGCAACTCCCGCCATTGTTCAGCGCCGGCGTGCGCGGCATTCTCGCCGCGCCGGACATTTCCAAACCCGCGAGGAAGCAACTCGAGCGGCTGGGACTCGAGTTCAAGGTCTTCACAGCGCTGCCCGAAGAACCCAAAACAGTGCCGCAGACGGGGTTGTTCGAGCTGGCGTGAGGGGTGTTGCTCGAGACTAAGCGCTCGAGTCCCGTTACTGTCGTCGCGCCGTTACACGGGCTTTCCCGTGGATCGCCCCTACGATTGAAACGCAAACGCTCGTACAGAACACAGTATTTCGTAGGGGCGAGGTATGCCTCGCCCGCCACAGTAGGCAGCCGCCCGATCAAATCCTCGAGCCTCGGACGTGCGATTTCTCTGCCTGACGAGCCAGCGACCCTCGAGTTAATATGCACGGCAATGACCCCCGAATTGCTCGTCTTCGGTGAAGCCCTAATTGACCTGAAAGCCGCTGGACGGTTAGCGTTTCAGGGTTTCGTCGGCGGTTCACCGTTGAACGTGTCGCTAGCGGGTGCGCGGCTCGAGCTGCCCAGCGCACTCGCCACGCGGGTCAGCACGGATTTCTTCGGGGCTGACATCGCGGCGCTGCTCAAAGCGAACGGCGTCAACACCGATTACTTGGAGCGCGGCAAAGAACCATCGACGCTGGCGTTCGTCAACGTCGCCAGCGACGGCACGCCCAGTTACTCGTTTCGATTTTTGGATACCAGCACGCTCGCGTACTCCGGGCAACTCGAGTTGCCTGCAAGTTTGCGCTCAATTCATTACGGCGGCAGCCTCAACCCACTGTTCGAGCCGATCGGTAGCCGCGTGCTGAACGTCGTGCGGGGCTTCGCGGGCTTGAAGCACTTTGACCCGAACGTCCGCCCGGCCGTGCTGAGCGATGTCCCCACGTACCGCACCAAGCTCGAGCCGTGGTGGGACAGTGCGGACTGGGTGAAGATGTCAACCGAGGATTTTGAGTTTCTCTATCCAGACTCGAGCGAATCAGAGTTTGCTGCGTCGCTGCTGAAAAGAGGCGTGCGCGTTGTGACTGTCACCGACGGCGGCAAGGGCGCGAGGTTGTACCGCGCTGGACAGTCAAGGCTCGAGGTGTCCGCGCCGAATGTCACGGTCGTGGATACCGTCGGCGCGGGCGATACTTTCAGCGGCGCGACCATCGCCAAGCTGCTCGAGCTGAACGTCGATTTGGAAACCGTGACTGACGGTGCGTTACTCGAGGTGCTGCGCTTTGCCGCGACGGCGGCCGCGATCAACTGCACCCGAGCGGGTTGCGATCCGCCAACTCGAGCCGAGATCGCGGTGTTCTGAACGGGTCAACTCATGCCCAAGTGCTGCTTGAGCCGACTCTCGAGTTCCAGCATCGCAAGTTCCTCGAGCCTGCCGATGACTTGGCCGATGCGCCGCTGACTGACGTGGCGGATCAGTTGCGTCTGCGCTTTGCTGTCGCTGTCTAAACCGGACATCGCGGCGCTGACGAGCAATTCAAACGGGTAGACGCGGCTTGTGTTGGCGGTGAGCGGAATCACCACCAGCACGGGCGAGTTGAGATTGGCGACGTTGTTGGTGATGACGATGGCTGGTCTGGTACTGGCGGCTTCGCCCTGCTCTGCGGGATCGAAGCTGACCAGCGCGATGTCACCGCGCAGCAGCATCGGTTAACTCCAACGTTTCTTTCAGGCCGCTGTCCACCCAAGCGTCTGGCTGTGCCTCGAGATCATCGGCGTAGGACTGATACGCCTTTCCCCACTCTTTCTCACGCAGTGCCAGCACCGCGTGCTCCAGCGCTGCGTCTCTCGAGCTGAGCTGATGAGATTTTTCGTAACCGTCTAGGAACAACACCAACTCATTGGGTATTTTGCCGCGCACGATTGTTTTGCTTGGCGCTGGCTTGTGCTGGTCGCGCTGCCAACGGGCGAGCGCCGCAGCCCGCGCAATGCTCGAGCGGTCTGCTTTGATGGGTTTGTCGCTGCCAGTTTTGGATATTTTGGCTGCACTGGGTGTCGCTTTTTCCATAAGCATACTCTACGCATTGCATGCATTTTATCGCAAGCATCAAAGGTGCATTGCATCTGCTTACTGCTTGACTTTATGCTGCGCCAGCAATGCACCCGCCAAGATCAATGCGCCGCCGACCACTTTACTGACGCTCAACTCCTCACCCAGAAACACCAGTGCCAAGCCGACAACGAACAGCGGCTCGAGGGTCAGCAGCAGACTGGCAGTGATCGCGCCCAGAACCTGAGTTGCACGAAACATCAGCGGTATCGCCAGCACGGTGGAAAACACGACCGCGCCCAGCACCACACCCCACGCCTCTAGACTGCTGGGGATGGTCAGCGATTGCGTCGCCAGTCCCAGCACGATCAGCCCACTGGCGCTCCCCAAACTGGCGTGGGCGGTCAAGGACAGGCTATTGGCATGGGGAAACAATCGCCCGCTGGCGACCAAAAACCCGCCGTAACACGCGCCGGACAGCGCGGCTAGCCCAAATCCCAGCAGTGTGCCGTCGCTCGGGCTGGGCAGTCCGACGATCACGACCAGCCCGAAGCTGGCGAGCGCTAACCCCATCAGTTGCGCCGCGCTCGGGCGCGTGCCGAGCAGCCATTCGTAGAGCACCACGAAGGCAGGCGCGAGGTAGAGCAGTAAGGATGCAACACTGGCTGAGGTTTGCCCGAGTGCCGTGAAGTAAATCAGCGTTTGCACAATGTACGCGCCGCCGAACGCGAATTGCCGCCAACGCTCAGTCGCGGGTAAGCCTTTCGTCACGAACGGCAGCAGTGCCAGCGCGGTTAGCGCGAAGCGCCACGCGAGGAAGGTCTGCACGTTCAGTCCGACCAGTGGCGCGAATTTCCCCCACAACGCGAGCGTCGCAAATCCCAGCGCCGATCCGATGGCTGATAATGCCCCTAGTGTCCTCGAGTCGGCTGGTTTCACTCTAAATCCAAAAACGTTGACATCGCCGCCAGTTCCGCCTCGAGCGCTGACTTGAACGCTTTGTCTTTGGGTCGCGTGCCAGTGAACCCCAGTTCAGCCTCGAGCTTGCCGTGACTGACTTTTAAGTTCGCCCAGCCGATGGCGTGGTCGCGCCACAGCAGCGGCAACGCGTAATAGCCTCGGATGCGTTTGGCAGCGGGCGTATAAGCTTCAAAACGGTACTCCCAGCCGTGCAGCAGCGCGAAGCGCCCGCGATCCCAGACGACTGGATCGAACGGCGCGAGCAGCTTGACTTCATTTGTCACTTCTGCCTCGAGCGATTCGCCCTGCGGGTAGACGTAAGTCACGCCGTCCAGCGTGACGGTCTGAAATTGCTCGAGCAGGAGTTGTTTGAGGTGCTGCTTGAACGCGGTTTTCAGATGCGGTGCGCCCAAGCCAGACAACGCCACGAGTTGCCTCAAACCTTTCATCGGCAGCGGTGCGTATTGGCCCACGATCAAGTGCAGCACGCCAGCCACCATCTCGAGCTGACTTTTTGGTTGAAGCGCGTGATGCGTAGCGAGTTCAAAAACCTTGATGCCCTTATCTCGCCGCACGACCCGCAACTGCCCACGGTAATGCAGCGCGTCCATCATTCGCGTCGTCGCCTGCGACGTGCCGCCCCACGCGTTGCCGCTTTGCAGCTTGCCGAAATGCCGCTCTAAATCCTTTGGGTGCGCCGCGCCGAACTCTGAGACGAACTCGAGGACGCGGGCTGAGAGTTCCGGTGCGTCGCGCTCGATCTGCAACGTTCGCTCAACGCTGCGTGGGTGCATGTGGCTCTGCGCCTCGCGGGTCAGGAAGCCATAATTGACGAAGTAATCTTCCTCAATGCCAAGCGTTGGATACAGCCGCTCCAAGTCACCGGCTTTGTAACCAGCGACTCGAGGACGCAGAATCAAATCCTGCGCCCTCGCCGGAGCGCGAATCGGATCGGCTTGCACGAAGCCAAGCGTTTCCAGCACGACCTCGAGCGGGCGCGGTTGTTGCAATGAGCGGCGCAGGCTATACGCCCGCAGGGTCTCGAGGGTTACGGGAGTCATCGGTCTATGCTCGAGTCTACAGGGCGAGTGTTGCAATACTGGAAACGGCTTAGTGCCTCGAGCCGAGGCGAACGTGTCCTCGAGCGGGAACGAATCCAGCCGCAGCGCGTACAATGATCCTGATATGAAAACTTTTCGCGTGTTGCTGGCGATGTGCGCCGTGTTACTCGGACTGGCGTTGGCTCAAGCGCCCGCTGCGCCCACTAAATCCGGCGTGATTATTGAAATCAAAGGCGAAATCGACGAGAACCTGCGCGTAATTTTCCAAAAGCAACTCGAGGCCGCACAGAAGGAGAACCGCGCCCTGATCGTGCTGGACATCGACACGCCGGGCGGACGCGTGGACAGCGCCATCGCCATTTCGGACAGCATCCTCGCCAGCACCGTGCCGACGGTGGCGGTGGTCAAGAACGCCTTCAGCGCCGGGGCGCTGCTGGCAATGAGCGCGGAGCAACTGGCGATGATTCCCGGCTCTGAAATCGGCGCGGCCCTGCCGATCACGGGTTCGGGTCAGGCGCTCGAGGGAGCAGTTGGCGAGAAAATCAACAGTGCAGTGCGAACCAAGTTTCGCAGCGTCGCGCAGACGAGGGGCCGCAACGCGGACGCTGCGGAAGGCATGGTTAACCCCAACAAAGTCATTCCCGGTTTGAAAGAAAAAGGTGAAATCCTGACCCTGACCGCGCCGGACGCCGTGAAGTACAAAATCGCAGACTTTGAAAGTAAGACCATTGCCGACGCCGTGCGGCAAGCGGGTTTCGCCACATTGGAGCTAAAGCGCCTCGAGTTGACACCCAGTGAGCGCATCGGTGCGTTTTTCACGCAACCGATTGTCGCGGGTTTGCTGCTGGCGGTCGGCATCATCGGGATTTTGATTGAACTGTTCCACCCCGGCATCGCGCTGCCCGGCATCATCGGTGCGGTTGCGCTGGCGATGTACTTCTTGGGCGGTTTGCTGACCGGCAACGGCTCGAGCGTCGCCTTCGTGCTGCTGATCGCGGGACTGCTGCTGATCGTCGCCGAGGTCGTGGTGATTCCCGGCAGCACGATTGTTGGACTGCTGGGCTTGGGTTGCGTGCTGGCGAGCGTGTACCTGCAATTCGGTGATCAGTTCGGGCTGGTCGCAGGTGTGGCCGCGATTGCCAGCGGCGTCGGCTTGGGACTGGCGCTGTGGTTGCTGCCGCAGAGCCGCGTGATGAACCGCCTGTTCCTGACCACCAGTCTGGCGGGTGGCAGTGCCAGCGGCTCGAGTATTCCAATCACCTCGAGCGGTCAGTCCGCGCTGCTGGGCAGTTTCGGCGTGGCGATCTCGGATTTGCGGCCAGCGGGGGTGGCCAACATCGAGGGCCAACGCATGGATGTCGTCTCCGATGGCGAATTTATCAACGCAGGCACGAATCTCGAGGTGATCCGCGTCGAGGGGCGGCGGATATTGGTGAAAAGAAGCTCCTGAGCAGCTTTGTTTTTGGTGCGTGTCAGCGGGCGAGCGAATTCAACGGTTAGACTGTGCAAAAGGGTGGACTACATGAATTTATTGATCGTCATCGG
>JANYHH010000063.1 GCA_025359505.1 Deinococcales bacterium | reverse complement strand
CCGTGCCCGACCGGCACGGGCAACACGGGTTGGGTAGCGAAGTGAGGTTTCAATCCTCGAGCACGACCGAAGCCGTGCCCGACGGCTACAACAAACCGACTGCGCATTACCCGACCATTGGTTTCAATCCTCGAGCACGACCGAAGCCGTGCCCGACCAGTGGACACTCGATCAGATCACGCAGGTCGCACTCGTTTCAATCCTCGAGCACGACCGAAGCCGTGCCCGACTGCCCATCATCTGTCCCGAGGTTTGAATCTCCCTTGTTTCAATCCTCGAGCACGACCGAAGCCGTGCCCGACTGCCAACTTGAGGCATGGCGGGTTTAGCACCAAAGTTTCAATCCTCGAGCACGACCGAAGCCGTGCCCGACCGGCGTCAAAGACGATTCAGATTCCAAGTTGGTTGTTTCAATCCTCGAGCACGACCGAAGCCGTGCCCGACTCAATCACTCGAGCAATCTGGCAGAGCTTTTCGTTTCAATCCTCGAGCACGACCGAAGCCGTGCCCGACTGGGAGGGCAAAGTTCAGACACTCGAGTCAGATTTTGTTTCAATCCTCGAGCACGACCGAAGCCGTGCCCGACAGTAGGGCGCGCGCATGGCGTGCAGCACGCCGTTGCTGCCGTTTCATCCGCGAACCTCACTGTTTGCATCCATCGTAGTCTCTCTTTTCTGTATCTGATTTGTCAAGGAGCGCGTGCCGCACGGTGATTCTGATCGTCCGCGAACCTCACGGGGTTTTGAGTGGCACTGAGGGTTCGCGCACGAGAGGGATAAAGGCTAGACGATCAGCGGCTCGTCGAAATCGACGTAACTGTCAATGCCATATACGTCGATGTGATCTTCCCTCGGAGAGCGCAGGCGGTAGAGGCGCAGCGAATCGGTGTTCTTGTCGATGATTTTGCTGAGCTTCGCGCAGAAGGCTTGATATTGCATTTCGTTGACGCGGCACTCGAAGATGCTTTTTTGCACGCGTTGCCCGTAACTTTTGCAGGCGTTGGCGACGTGCCGCAAGCGTCTGCGACCCTCGCGCTCCTCGGTGTTGACATCGTAACAGACCAATATGTCCATGTTTAGACCTTGGGAATGAACGGCGGGTAGGTGAGCAGGTCGCCGCGCAGGTGACGGGCGAGCAGCCGCGCTTGAATGTGCGGCGCGAGTCCGAGCGGAATCTGGTTTTGCGTCACGGGGTGCGTTAATTCTTGCTTCTTACGGTTTTGGTATTCGACCAGCACGGTTTTGCGCCCCGCTTCGTTGAGGCTCCACGCGCCGCCCGTGCGCTCGTCGAAGTCTTTCAGGGTGATCTGAGCGCGGTTGATGAGCGTGAGCGCTAAGCGATCCGCGATGTAACTCCTGAATTCTTCGATCAAGTCAAGCGCCAGCGCGGGGCGTCCGGGGCGCAACGCGTGCAGAAACCCGACTTGCGGGTCTAAGCCCACGCCCTCGAGGGCCGCGACGCAATCGCTGGTCAGCAATGCGTAGATGAAGCTCAGCAGCGCATTGATCGGGTCTCGAGGGGGGCGTTTACTGCGCTCGATGAACTCGAAATCAGCGCGGTTGGTGCGTACCAAGCTGGTGAACGCGGCGAAGTACACGCGGGCGGCGTTGCCTTCGCAACCGCGCAACTCGTCGACGCTCGGCGCTTCGCGGGCGTATCTGAGGCTGATCTCGAGCAGCGCGGTGGCGTCGCGCAGGGTCTTCCAATCCGCCGGGTCGTTGCTCTCTCGAGCCGCCCGCATCAGCGTGCCGCGTGCGTTCTGGATTTTTCCAGCGATGAAGCGTTTGGATATCTCGAGCCGCTGCCCTGCGTCATCGAGCGCCGCGTGCTGGGCGCGGCGCAATAGCACATTCCCGCTTGTGCTGCCGTGAATGCGGGCTTTGAAGCGCCCGTACTGGGTCAGTATGCTGATGTCGCGCCCCTCGTCGGCGCACCGCGCCATCAGGAACGGGCTGATGAGCACGTTGCCGAAAACCGCGATGGAGGACAGGTGATGCAGCGGGACTCGAGAAACCGTCACGCGTTCGACCTCGATTTTCACCGCGTCGTGCTCCAAATGCAGGTACGCACCTTGGGTTTGCACGAACAAGGTGTTCAGCGCTTGCGTCATAACGTCCCCTCGAGTCTGAACGGGTCGCTGACCTCGAGCGCCCGCACGCTGGGCATACACGCGGAATTCAGCGAGCAGTGCGTGCAACGCGCATCGTTGACCGGTGCGGGCGTCACAGCAGTCTCGAGTTGCCCCCGCACGGCTTGGATGACCTCTAAGGTGCGTTCGCGGAGGCTCGAGGTGAATTCGACATCGCGGCGGCGCTTACTGGCAATGTGAAAAATCGCGCCGCGCGGGACTCGAGTATTGAACATCTCTTCCAAACACAAGCCCTGGGCGCAGAGTTGCACATCGTCGCACAGCTTTTCCAGCAGCGCGGTTTGCGGATCGACGCTGCGTTTGCGCTTGCCGCTTTTGTACTCCACGGGGAACGGCGTGCCATCGGCTAGGAACTCCACGATGTCCGCCCTGCCCGTCAACTCCAAAGCATCGCTGAACAGCGGCAGGGCGCGTTCGACGCGCACACCCTCGAGCAGATCGGTCGTGGCTTCGTCGGCACGTTCGTGGCTGCGCATGCCTTTGGCGGTGAACTCGTTGTCCTCCCAGATGCTCTCAACGTGAATCAGAGCGCAGCGGCGCGGGCAGTACGCGTAGTGCATCAGGCTCGAGAGCGGAATCTGAGGGGTATCAAGCATGGGTTAGCCCTCGAGCAATCGCGTCAGGGTCACACCGCTGGGCAGGTCGGCGTCGTTCACCTGCACGTCGTACTGCTCAAATGCCCTCGTCACGCCGACGCTGGGAATCTGGATGCGCTTAAAGAGCTGATGGCTCGGGGCGTTGCCCAGGGCGCTGTCGTGACTGAAGACGTACAGCCCTCGGCACGCGGTGCGGCCGCGGCTGGCGCTGCGGTCTAAATCCCACATATTCATCAGCGCCTGCCAGACCAGCGCTAAATCGGCGTTGTCGAATTTGGTGTCACTGGCGTAGCTGGGGACGAAGAAGCCGTAGCCAACGTACAGGCCGTAGGGAATGAAAGCTTTGCGGCCAATCGTGCCGCTCGAGGCGGTGCTTTCGCCGGTGTCTTCGTTGCGGCTGGCTTTCTCGTCGGCTTTGGTCAAGGCCACGCGGGTGATCGCGGCGTCCATCGGCAGGATGCGGTCTACGCTGCGGGCGAAGGTCAGTTGCACCGGGCCGCGCACCTGCCCGCAGTTGATTTCAGTGCTCATAACCGCGCCGAAAGTGCGCACGTCGAAGAAGTTTTCGCACATCCAAGTGCGGGTCGCGCTGACATCTTCGGTTTTGGCTTTCTTCGCGTCTCGTTGCAAGGCGGTGTACGCGCGTTGGTTGCGTTCGTTCAGTACCGCGCCTTGCTGAATGTAGATTTTGAAGCGGGCTTCTGTGCCGCGCAGCGCGTCGACGTAATTGCGGACTTTGCGTTTCAGCGCGACATCGGTCACGAAACCTTGACCGGTTTCCGGGTCTACCCTCGGCAGGTTTCCGGCGTCGGGGTCGCCGTTGGGGTTGCCGTCGGTGACATCAAAGAGGATCATGAAATCGTGGCGTTTCGTGGCGTCTAAGTGCTTCATTGGTTGGCTCCTATGTTGGCGGCTTTGAGGTCTTTGGCGGCTTGAATCTGCGCGAAGCGGTCGGCTTTCTCGTGGTAGTACCCAAGGCTGAACAGCGCTTGCTCCTCGAGGTCTAAACGGGCGGGAATCTGGGTGATTCGGCTGTGGATTTGTTGCAATCGCTGCTCCTCGCGCACGGCTGCGCCGCTGCTTTCCTTGCCGAGTTTGCTGACGTGATTGCGTGCGCCCGCCATCAAGCGGCTGTAAGCGACGATTGGGGTGCTGGACAACGCGCCGTAGAAGCGGTCTACAACGGTTGAGTTGAGCTTCCCGAGCGCGGCGTATTGCAGACTCTCTAAAGCCGCCATCAAGCGCCCGAGTTGATACCCGACGCTAGCGTGGTCGGTTTGTAGTGCGCGTAATTCATCCATTTGTATCCTCCGAATTGAGATCAGGGTCATGCGGGTCAGCACAGCGCGGGGTTTGGTGATGCGTTGCTCGGCGCGGTTGCGACTTGCTAAGCGAATCAGGTAACTGTGAGGCAGTGGCGTGCCTTTGAGCGCGTTCTCGAGTAACGCCGCGACAGCGCTGGCGGTCAGCTCTTTGTTGGCGTCGCGGTACAGGCTGGCGCTGAGTTCAAACACGCCCATCGGTTCAGTGTCGATCAGGGTTTGCGTGGCGAAGTAGCGCGATAAATATTCGCCCGTGCGCTCGATGGTGCTGGTCAAGTGGTCGCGCAGCACCACGCGGCTGCCCGACGCCGAGAAGCACGCGGCGTAAAACTCGTCCGATTTGAGGCTGCCCGCCTCGCGGCCCGTGAAGGCGCTCGAGATTAGGTTTTTGATTTGCTCTGGGTCGCTCGTGATGGAAAGATTGGCTTGAATGCTGCTGCCAGCACGGAGTTTGGCGAATGTCTCGAGGCGATGCTGGTTGAGCAATTCATTAGGGTTTCTCAGTAATGCAGAGACGGGTGGGACTTCACCGTCTTTCGTCCAGAACGCGTAGACGGCTGGGCCGACGCGCAGGTGCGTCAGTGAATCGCGCAGCAGCGTATTGAGCGCGTTGGCGTATTTGACGGCCAGCGGCAGTTGAATCGGGGCGCTCGAGACGCTTTTCAAGCCGTAACTGCCAAAGGCGTCTTTGTCGGTCGAGACGATGTTCATGCCGCTGGCTTGCCCGTTGGGAATGCCGCCCCCCTTGATTTTGATGGGTTCGATCCGCATCACCGGCCCCCACTCACCGGAGATCAGGCATTCGGCCAGCGCGGGTTTGTCCTTGCTGCCGGAGTCTGTGCTGCTCGAGTCGTCATCGTCTTCATTGCTGGAGAATTTGCTAGCCCAGTACGCTTTGACAGCCGGGTCATTGATCGGCATCTGACCCCCGACGACGAAGGTCAGGCTCTCAGAGGCGATGAAGCCCTCGGGTGGGGTGACGGGATCGGTAGCGAGCGTCTCGAGGAATTCGAGGATTGCTTTGACGGCTGGGAGCTGCGTGACCGCGTAGCAGTCGTGCAGTTCTTGTTTGAACAGCTCGTGCTTGTACGGGACTTTGCTGACATCGTCTTTTTCGCGGGCGATGCCCAGCACATAGGGCCCGTCGTCGCACAGCAGTTTGGCTTTCGCGCCTTGCCGGGACAGGTGCGGCATGGCGTAGCGTTTACCGGTGTTTTTCTTGCCCTCCAAGCCGTTCGAGGTCATCTCGAAGCGCTGGAATGCGCCGTCAGAGTCGAGGTAAATCAACCATTTGACGGGCAGCTCTTGGTACATGAACGGCAGTTCTTTTCCCAGCCGCTCGAGTTTGTTGGCGTAGCTCACCAGTTGCTCGAGCAGCATCACACACCCCCGTACAGTGCTGGTGGAACGTGCAGCACGCCACGCTCGAGCCGCGCCCTGAAGAATTTTGGGGTGGCTACGCCTTCGATAACACTGCTGCCCGTCGCGGTGTGCTGCTTGAATTTGATGCCGCCCTTCTTCTGGGCGCTGAATTCCAAGTCAAACAACATTCGCCCGAGTTCGTTGGTTTCGTCAATCGGCGTTTCACTGCCGTCTAACGGGCTAAACGCCGCGCTGTACTCGCGGTTTCCTAGATACGGCATCCGGTGCGCTTGCCCTTTTTGCACGCGCCGCTCGAGGATTTCGACGTATTTCTGTAATGGATCGGTGGCTCTGGGCGTCAGTTCGATTTCGGCTTTGATGACGTAGCAAACATCGCGCAGGATCAGCGCGTGACGTTGCGTGCGGTCTTCATCGGCCAGGTAGCCACCACCGTGCTCGCTCCAATTTTGTGCTGTTCGGCTCGAGCTGATGCTCTTGACTTCGTTGCGCACCAAGCTAAAGCGCTTGATCGGGTTGAGTACCCAGATTTCGCGGACGAGGTAGCGCATCTCTGGTTTCCAGAAGATGCCCTCCAAGACGCCCCTAGCCGCGCTCGGGGTCATCACGTCGTAACTGACCCGTTCGACTTTGTTCTCTGGGCGCGTGAAGCACGCGAAGTCGCTCCAAATTTTTACGCTGACCACGATTTACAACCCCCTTTCATAGTTCTCTTCTTGTTCTTCTAACTCGTATCTCTCAACCTCACCTCCAAATCGATGTTCTAAAATTTCCAAATGCAACTGCTGTTCGAGGCTCGTGAAGCGGGGACAATTGCGACAGCCAACGCTGTCGGTAGAGTTCTCAAAAATTTGCTGAATGGCGTCGAGGGTCAAAAACTTTTGATGAGCGCTTAGAGACATGAGTAAAATCTAAATGAAAAATGCCTGTAAGTCAATGATGCGTTTGATGTAAATCTTAGACTCGAGGTCGGTGTAGACTGGAATTCGCTGCAAAGCGAGGATTGAAATAATGATGCGTTAGCTGTCTGTCACGCGGGCGCACAACCATTGGTTGTGCGCCTCAAACTTCACAACACGAAGTTTCCCAGTTCAACCTCCTCCAAAATCCCGAGCTGCGGGTGGTACACCCCGACCCACTCGAGCAGTTCAAATTTTTCGTACCCACTCAGTTCCGCAACTGGGCGGGTCAGGGCGGCGCGGTTCAGGCGCTCGAGCTGATGGGTGTAGACGTTGACGAAGTACGGTTGGAGTCGCCGCATGGTTTGGCGGTTGAAGCCCGCTCTGAGGATGTCTTTGATGGTGTCAGGGGCGTAAGCGCGAATCAGGATCGGTGTGGTGTTGCTCTCGATCACGCTGAAGGCTTTGTACACCTCGGGGTAGTCAAAGCGCTCGCGCAGGGCTTGGATGTTGTGCGCGTCGGTGTTGATCTGCTCACGGTGCAACGCGGCGAAATACTCGAGGAAGGTTTTAGGGTCGTCTAAGTCAACGCCAGCGCGGATGTAATTCTGGGTTTTCAGCGTCGCCACGGTGTAATCGCCTTTGGGCATCGCGGGATTGATCGGTTTGAAGACAATCACCCGGCCGCGCTGCGCGTCCATGTTGCGGTTGCAGCGCCCGGCGGCTTGGACGATGCTGTCGAGCGGCGCGAACGAGCGCAGCACCACCGGGAAGTCCACATCTACACCCGCTTCGATCAGTTGCGTGCTGACCACGCAGCAGTCTTCTTTTTGAAGCAATCTGCGCTTGATTTCCGCGATGCGGTTCAGGCGGTGAGCGCCGCAAAGGTGCGTGCTGAGGTGAATGGCGTTTTCGTCTTCCAACGCTTGCCAGATTTCGCGGGCGGCGGCGCGGGTGTTGACGATGCACAGCGCTCGAGGGTGCTTTTTTAGCTCAATGGCGACCCGTTCCCAATCCCAGAGGTCGGTCGGGAACTCGTAAGTCACGCGCTTTAAAGTCGCGTACAACTCTGGGACGTTCGGGGCGATCTCGCGTGCGCCTAAATCCGGGAAGCCGCTGCTGGCGTCCAGCGCGGGTTGCGTCGCGGTGCAAAGCACGACGCTCGAGTGATACCGCCCGGTGAGTTGGTGCAGCACCTCGAGAATCGGGGTCAGCAGCGGCGCGGGCAGGGTTTGGGCTTCGTCGAAGATGATGACGGCGTTGCTGACGCGGTGGAGCTTTTTGAGCTTGCTGGTCTTATTGGCAAAGAGACTCTCTAAAAACTGGACGCCGGTTGTAATGATGACGGGCGCATCCCAGTTTTCAGTCGCTAGCTGTGCGCGGTTCAGTTCCTCGCCTGAGTCCACCGTCACGCCGCTGTGATGCTCTAAGACATTGTCTGCCCCGAGGATTGATTTAAACTCTGCGGCGATTTGCGTGGTGATGCTCAGGTAGGGCACGACGTAAATCACGCGCTCCAAACCGTGCGTGATTGCGTGCTGAAGCGCAAAGGCCAGTGAGCTGCGGGTTTTGCCGCCGCCCGTGGGGACGCTCAGTCGGAAGAAACCCGTTGGCTCGAGGGCTTTGGTCAGGGCAGCCGCGTAGACATCAGCCCTGGCTTTGTTGACGGGTGTTGGCGCTGCGCCGCCCATGATCTGCGTTTGGGCGATTTTCAGCCGCTCGAGCAGCGTTGCTAAGCTGGTTTGGGCTTGGTTGCGCAATGCCGACTTGTGGGGACTGCCAAACGCCTCGGTGTCCGAGTGATCGGCGTCGACAATGCAACTCAGCAGCATGCGCACGAAGAACTCGCGCTCGAGCGGCGTAACGAAAATTGGCAGGGGTATAGGGTCGGTGTTTAGAAACTCGAGCCGATTCCACTGTAGGGCTTTGCTCGCGCCGTCCATCAGCACGGCGTCGGCGGACTTGTCGTGAAGGCGCGTCTCGAGAGCGAGTTTTGAACTCAGCCCCGCGTGATGCCCGGCAATCACCCAGGGCAACTCGAGGCCGTGGGCATTTTCAGTGATTGCGACCAACGCGCTCGCGATCACTGCGCCGGTGCTCGAGTGATCCACCGTGCCTTTTTCCGGCTTGGCGCTGCCATCGCGGTCGGCGACGTGGGCCCGCCACAAGTAATCCTGAAAAGCGCTGCTGAACTTTCCCGCGTCGTGCAGCAGTCCAGCCCAACGCGCCAGATCGCCCGCGCCAAATTTGCTGGCATAGCGACTGGCAGTTTCAGCGACCGCTTCCAAATGCTCGGTCAGGTCGTGCCAAGGGCTGGCAGGGTCTTTGGCGTCTCTGGGCGTATGCGCGGCGTACTGTGGTTTCATCTCTGACCGTACCTTTCGACAACCGCCCGGCAATCCTCGAGCCATCTGACGCGCAGCGCTTGCGGCGCAAGCACTTCAACCCTCGCGCCCCACGTATGCACCCAGGCCAGCACCTCGAGCGGCAGTCCGGTTTTGTCCGTGCCCGCTTTGAAGCTCACGCGTCTCGAGCCATCGGGCAGCGCGGTGACGATCATGTTCGGGTAGCCGCCTTCCTCTAAGCGCCGCGTGGCTTCGGGGGCGAAGCAAAGCTCTATTTCGACCGAATCGCCGTCGCTCTGCCCGACCACGCCCCAAGCGTTCTGGAAGAACGCGG
This sequence comes from Deinococcales bacterium, assembly GCA_025359505.1. GTDB lineage: Bacteria > Deinococcota > Deinococci > Deinococcales > JAAFIG01 > JANYHH01. The sequence goes on along the minus strand of JANYHH010000063.1, from coordinate 11,882 downwards.
TTGGGTCAAACGTTTCGGGGATTGCGTAGCCCGTGTCGCGCTGCACGGTCAGTTCCTTCATGCGCGATAATTTGAAGGTGCGCACCGCGTTGTGAAATCCGGTTTCCAAACCCACGGCGTAGAGCGCTAAGTTGCTCGAGTGCGCCTCGATGAAATAGGTTTCGATGACGTTGCTGCGCCACGTGCCGCTGCCGGTCGCGCTTTGATAAAGGAATTGCAGCCGATGTCCACCTAGCCACGCGGCCGCGACGTGCTCCAAGTTGCGGCTCTCAGTCGTATTGCGGCGTTTGCTGCCAATGTCAGCCGTGCTGCGCCCCACCACGCCGCGCACCGAGGCTGGCAGCCAAGCCTCAAGCTTCCCCAGGGTCGCTTTGTGGATGTTGCTGTGACCGTCGCTGCGGTGGTACACGAGCCGCGTTGCGGCGTGCAGCAGCAGCGTTTCGATTGGGTGCAAGCTGTTTTGCTGCGTGCGGATCACGTATTGCGGTGGGCGTTTGGGTAAGCGTTCAAACGTATCAAACAATAATTCCTCTAGCGTCACGAGGTCGCGCTGCACGTCGCGTTTGCTGACTTCCTCTCCAAGCTGGGCTTGCAATCGGGCGACGGTGCAGGGTTGCCCGCGCAGCAGTTCGGCGATGCGAAACAGTCGCTTGGCTTTACTCCATTCGTCCTTGAGGCGTGGCATCTGAATTGAAACTAACGCAACAGTGTCGCCCAACTGTCGCAAAGCCAGCACGAGGTTTGACGGACTCAGATCATCTGAGTCCGTCAAACGCAACTTAGAACACCAGCGGCTCGAGGTGCGCCTCGCGCCAATCGTCGATCCACGGGTTACTCAGCTCAGCGCAGAAGCGCTCAGGGCTGCTCGGGTATTCGAGGCTCCACTGCACGCTTCGGTCGAGTGCGTAGACGTTGTGCTGCGCGGTGATCGCATTGTCCCACCCCAGATACTCGCGCAGTTGCGTCACGGCCCGGCTCAGGGCTTGCTCGCGCTGGCGCGGTGTGCTCCCAGGCAGGGTCAGCAGATCGGTGAGCTGGCGCATCGGGAGGCGCTGATCGTGGTGAATCAGGCAGACCAACAGCGCGGCCAGTCGCGGCGGTGTCGAGGCTAAAGGCTGGTCGCCAATGCACACCCGCACCGCGCCATCGGTGACGACCGACACGCGCATCGGTAAAAGCGGCGGGGCGCGTTGACCGATTAAGGCAAACAACGCGCTGAAAGAGCGCTGCTCTTCGTTGACCCAACTGCCGCGCAAGTCCATGTTGGCGAGTGCCGCTCGAGCCGTTTCGAGCTTGCCCGCGACCCGCTGATGCTCGAGTCTAACGAGCGCCAGACGCTGGGCTTCCTCGGCTGGGACGAGGGACGAAAATGTGTTCATCAGCTCGAGCGCCCCGCTGTGATCGCCAAGCTGGGTTTTTAAAAGCGCGATATCGGTCAGTATCCCGACGTGACGCGCATCGTAGTGTAGCGCCTCGAAAAGCTGCGCCAGGGCATCATCGAGTTGACCCTGTGAGCGCAGCGTCGCCGCGTGACCGCGCCAGGCTTGCACCAGATCGTCGGTTTCTGTGGAGTAAATTTTGGCTTGACAATACGAGTGCAGCGCCCGTTGAAGCTCCAAACGGTTGTGTTGGATCATCCCCAAACCACTCCACGCCCTTGCAGCGAACGGCGCGGCCTCTGGGTGACGTGCGACGCGCACGGCTGTCTCGGCTGAATGCACGGCTTGGCTGGTTTGCCCCAAGCGGTGGCAAGCGATGGCGATGTTGTAATGCAGCAGCGCCAGAAAATAGCGGTCGTTGTTCAGTATGGGCAATGCCTCGGCGTAGGCAGAGCGGGCGGCGGCGTTGTCATTGTCCATTGTCAGGTAGTAGCCGTACTCGGTCAGGCACAGCCCGCGCTGACGACCAGTTAAATGCGTCAATGTCTCTGCAAACGTCCCGCGCCAATTGGAGTGATGCAGGGTTGCGTTGGCACTTGCCACGACCCGCCACGCGACATCGGCGTGACCTGAGGTCAGCGCCGAGGTCGCTAATCGCAGTGCCTCGGCGCTATTGCCCTGCTCGAGCATCACCCAAGCCCTGAAGGCTGCCAACGCTTCGTTCGTCCCCAGCACCTCGAGGCAAGCCGTGACTGCCCCAGCGCGGTAACCGATGCGGGCTGCTAGAGCGTTCCAGTCCGGCAGGCAACGCACGTCGAGCGGAACCAGCATCATCGCTGACTGAACTCTGTGGCAGTGAAAGCGTGTGCTCGCCAACGCGTTCGCAGCGCTCAGCGTGTGTCTCAAACCCTCCCAGCGTTCCAGATGCACCAAGTCTGGAACGGTCTCCAAGTGATCTTGTAAAGCGCTGTGCGACACACTTGATTGTAAAGCACTGCGCTGGGCGAGCGGTCTCAAATGACGCTCTGTTTGCGTTCAGAAACGCTCAGCCGCCACCCGTCGGTTTCTTCGGATCATCGGCCATCATGGCTGGGTGCGACTCGAGCGATGCGTGTTGCACTGCTGATTGGTTGTAAACGGCAATCACGAGTACGGCCAGCAATGCTGCAAACCAACGTTTAAACTTCATAGCGCCTCCTCAAAGGGCTGGGCGCGGCCATGGGTGTCTTGGCGGATGTCGTGGCCGCGCCTCAAATCAGTGGTCTTCGCTCACGAACGACGCGCCGACAGTTCAAAGGTCATTTCCTCCTCTGAACTGAGCCTGTCACCGCGTCGCGTCACTGAGAGACGCGGTCAAATTGTGTGGACATTGAAATTCACGTGCTGGATCTGTGAAGTTGTGGTGTGTTCAATTCGCTTCTGTTCACGAACACCCGCTGGTGAGGGCGAGCGGTCACATCAACTGCTCGCAGAAATCGGTGTACGCCAGCGGTTGAGCCGAGGGGTTGGAAACCAAGGTGCGCACCCACATTAGCCACCGCTCTTCCAGGTTCGTCATGTGAGTTAAATATTTCCAACGGTCTTTCGTCCGCTCAGCGTTCACACGCCAACGCTCTGGTTCTGACTCTTAAGCGAATGCGGCTCGAACACCCGCACCATCTCGAGCACCAGCCCACGCCACGCCCCCACGCGCTGCACGCGCCCACTGATCACGAGCGCAGGTGAACGCAGCACCGTCTCGAAGATCGGGTAGACCCTCGGAGGCACGATGACCTGCACGCGCCCCGACTCATCCTCGAGCGTCACGAAGGTGAACCCGCGAGCCGTAGGCGGGCGCTGAAACGCGATCCGCACCCCGGCGACCGTGCCGCGCTCCCCAGCCAGTCTCGAGATCATCGTCACCCCAGCACGCTCGAGATCAGCGCGGTGAAACGCCATCACGTGCGCTCCCGTGCTCGCGCCGGTGGTCGCGGCGTCCCAGGCGGACAGCTCGAGCGGACTGAGCCACGCCAGATCGGGCAGGTCGGCTGGCGTCTCGAGCAGTGGGGCTCCACGACCGGGCGCGGCGTACTGCCCGCGCAATTCCCCCAAGTGCCACAGCACGTCGCGTCGCGCTGCAAAGCCATCGAGCGCCCCGGCTTTGCCCAGCAACTCGAGCACATCGTGATGCACCGGTGCGCGGGCGTAGAGATCCTCGAGATCACTGAAGGGTGCAGCCGCTCGCTCGAGCAGCAGCAGGCGAGCCGCATCCGCGCTGACGCCAGTGATGCTCTCGAGCGGGAAGCGCACCGCAAACGCTTCTCCCGTGGGGGTCGTGAGCGGCTCGAGCGCGAAACCGAATACCGAGCGCTCGAGGCTCGGTGGGAGGAAGGTCACGCCGTGGCGCTGCGCCTCGTGGACGATGGTCTGCCTCGAGTACATGCCGGGGTGATGTTGCAAGACCGCCGCCATGTACGCCGCTGGCTGGTAACGCTTCAAAAACGCCGTTTGATACACGGTTTTGGCAAACGCCGCCGAGTGGCTGCGCGGAAAGCCATACCCCGCGAACTTCGCGCACGACGTGAAGACCTCGTGGATCACCTCGAGATCGCAATCGGGATGCGTGGCTCGAGCGCCGATCATGAACTCATCGCGCAAGGCTTCCATTTCACTCGAGGAACGGAATTTGCCCATCAGTTTGCGAAAGCGATCTGTGCGCGACCAACTGAACCCCGCAAAATGATGCACGATCTCCATCACGCTCTCTTGATACAGCAGCACGCCGTGCGTGTCGCGCAAAATTGGCTCGAGCGACGGGTGGGGATAGGTGATGGCTTCCAAACCTCGAGCGCGGCGCACGAACGGATGCACCGCGTTGCCCTGGATCGGGCCCGGTCTGAGAAGCGCGATTTGCGCGATCAACGCTTGGAAGTCTCGAGGTTGATGCTTGGCGAGCAGCGCCATCTGCCCCGGACTCTCGATCTGGAAGAGGGCTAGCGTCTGCCCGGCGGTGATCAAATCGTAGACCTTGGAATCATCGAGCGGAATCTCGTCGATCTCGAGCATCTCGCCCGTGGCTGCCTCGAGCAAGTCGACCGCGCCCTGCACCACGCCCAGGGAGCGCAAACCGAGCACGTCGAGCTTGACCAATCCCAAGGCTTCAGCGTCGTCCTTGTTGAACGCCGCGATCAGCACGCCGTTGGCGCTCGCTTTGAGTGGCGTGAAGCGCTCGAGCGGCTCTTTGGACAGCAACATCCCACCGCTGTGCTGTCCCAAATGGCGCGGCACGCCGTCCAAACGCTCGGTCAGGGTCAACATCACCTCGAGCAGCGGCGACGCGCCATGAACCCCCTCGAGCGCCCCTTGATGGCTCCGAACTCGAGCCGGGCGGGTGAAGCCGGAAACGAGCTTCGTGCCGATTCGGATGCGCTCGAGGTCGTAGCCCAGCACCTTGCCGATGTCGGTCAACGCGCTGCGAGCGCCGTAGGTCACGTAATTCGCGGTCATCGCGGTGTGACCGTAGAAGCGCGTCTCGAGCCAGGCGATGATTTCGGCACGGCGGTCAGACTGGAAATCGATGTCGATGTCGGGCGTGCCCTGCCGCCCCGCGTGCAAGAAGCGCTCGAACAGCAGGCGTTGCTCGAGCGGATCGACGCCGGTGATGCCCAAGAGGTACGCGATGATCGAGTTGGCAGCCGACCCGCGACCCGCATGACGGATGCGGCGCGATTTGGCGAACTGCACGACCTCATGGACGACCAGGAAGAACTCGCTCAGCTCGAGCGATGCGACCACCTCGAGTTCGCGCTGCATCTGATCTCGAGCCGCGCGGCGCTGAGCGACATCGAAGCGTGCGGCTGGGTAGCGCCACGTCAGACCGGCCCGGCAGTGCCGCTCGAGTTCCACGTTCGGATCAGCGCCGTCGGGCAGGTTCGCACCGGGCGGGCGCACCTCGCCGGGCAGTAGGTCGAGCTGGCAGCGCCGCGCAACCTCGAGTGCATTGGCGAACGCTTGCGGCGCGTGAATCAGATGCTCGAGATCCGCGCGGGATTTGAGAAAGCCTTCGGCGTTGACCGGGCGATCCACGTGCTCATCGGCGACGGTGATTCCCAGTCGGGCGCACTGGAGCGCGTCGAAAACGGGCATCTCCTCGGGCAGCGCGTACCACGCCTCACCCGTGACCACGGGCGGCACTCGAGCGAGTCGGGCGAGGTGAATCAGTTGCTGGGTGGCTCGAGTGTCACCGGGGCGCTCGTGCCCGCACAGTTCGACGAGAATGCGGCTCGGGAATAGACTCGAGGCTCGCTTGAGCCACTCGAGAGCGCTGTGTGGTGCGCCCCCCTCGAGCAAGGTTCGCAATGGCGAGCGGTAACCGCCGGTCAGCAGGATCAAATCCTCGCTTCCCCCTTCGAGGTCGCGCCACTCGAGTTGCGGCGCGGGGCGCGTCCAGGCGAGCGTCAGCAGGCGACCCAGTTGCGTGTAGCCGTGCCCGTTCATTGCCAGCAGCACAACCGCACCGGTCTCGAGCGGAATCTCGCACCCGATCACCGCGTGAACCCCAGCGGCTCGAGCGGCTTGCTGGAATTGCACCGCGCCGCTGACCGAGAGCCAATCGGTCAGCGCGATCGCGGGTTGCTCGAGCGCTCGGGCGCGATCGACGAGTTGCGCCGGACTCGAGATCCCGCGACCGAACGAGAAGTGCGACCGCGTGTGCAGGTGGGCGAAGGTCACGCGCATCCCCGTTCGTTCAGGGCATCGATGGGGCAAAATGGTCTCAGCCACTCAGTGACGCGGGTGTGACTCGAGGAGGAACGATGAACGAGGGCGACGTGACCCAAGCCAAGACCGTGCCCGAGGGTGAGGGCGACCTCGAGCGCTTGCTGCTGTCGCGCTCCAAACGCTTGGAGCATCGGCTCGAGGCGAGCCGCGCAGCTGGGGAGCGCGGCGAGGTCGTGACGCTCGAGGCGGCGTTCGCGCACCTCGAGGAGTGACTGTTCACAGCAGCACGGCATCAGTCCCACCAGCTCGAGACGTACCAGCCACTCGAGTGCTCATACACAATGATCTCGCCGCGCTTGGTCGCCAGGCGGTGGTACAAGCGCCCGTCACCTTCGAGACTGACATCGCGCCACCACTCGCCGCGCCACGTCCACGTCTCGAGCGTCTTCTCGACACGCCAAGGGCGTCCCCCATAGCGCACCGCACCGACGCGCCCGTCGCGCTCGAGCAACACGCTGCACAGGGCGGGCGCGTGAAGTTGCTTCACCGCTTGTCCCCCTTGTTCCCCTTGTTTGCCTGACCGCGCTTGGAGCGCTCATCGCCGGTGAGGGCTTGAAAGCGAAAGCGGCGCTCGGGCAGGTACGCCCGTGGATTCGTGATCCGCAACCGACCGAGCCGAGCCGGGAAGCGGCGATGCACGCGCTGCACCGCCTCGCGCACCCCGGGGCGCTCGAGGATCGCAAAGAGGCTGTCCTGGCGCGGCACGGGTTTGGAGAGGTCACCGAGCACGATCTCGAGGGTCAACACGCCGTGCCCACCCTGCGCCTCGAGCAAGGCTCGCTTGGCGCTTCTCAGCAATGTCTTCGCGTCGCAGGTGAAGTCCCGCAGATGCACGCGGCTCGAGCGCCGCCCACCCTCTGTCTCGAGCTGCAACGTCAACGCGCCCGCGAGGTGACGCCCGAGATTGACGATCGCCTCACCGACGAGTTGTTCGAGGGCCGGGTGCAACTCGCTCGGCTCGAGGGCTGACGATTCCAGCTCGAGCCGGGCCGTGACGCACTTCGGCGGGGTGTAGACCGGCACGGGGTGGAGGTCGTCGCCGTGGGCGAGCGACCACAACCGCGCGGAGTCGACTGTGAACTGCCGCTCGAGTTGCGCCCTGGTGATCCGCACGCGCAGCTCACCCAGCGTCGCAATCCCGAACAAACCCAGTCGCTCGAGCGTGTCCGGGCTGATCCCAGCGCCACGCAGCACGCGCAGCGGCACGGTGTCGAGGAACACCCCCTGGTCAGGCTCGAACCGCACTGAGTCTTCCCGAGCGGCGAGGGCTGCGAGCAGCGCCGCGCCGCGCGAGGTGCTGATGCCGACGCGCACCCCGAGATCGGTGGCGACCCGAGCGGCGTCCTCGAGACTCAGCCCGCTGGCGTAGATCGTGTTGCTGGCTGTTCGCTCGAGCCACGGGGTGAGGGCGTTGAGTTGCCGCAACGCCTCGTCCGACGCGCCCTCGAGTGCGCCCGGCTCGAGCGTGCGGCACACCCCGGCTTCGCACAAGCCTCGAGCGCGACTGAGCGCGTCACCGATCCGCACGCCCGCTCGCCGCGCGAGGGTGTTCGCACCGCGCACCCGCCCGGCGTCCACGGCGATCACCGCCCGCCCGCGCAAGTCCGGCTCGAGCCGCTCGAGCGCCCAGCTTGGCGCGTCCGCGATCCACAGGCAGGCGAACACCGGTGGGAGCGGCGCTGGAGTCTCGAGCGGCGCGGGTGCAACCCTTGAAACCGCTCGAGGTTGATTGGTGATGGCTTGGCGCATGAGCAGCTCACCCTTATGTCGCGGGAGCGCTAGAATACGCATCCCGCGACGCTCTTTTGCGAGAGAATCGTGGATTCGAGGGGCGCGACGCCGCCGTGCAACGTGTCATCGCGCCCTTCACCTAACTTTTCGAGGCGCGTCACATAGCGATCATGTTTACAATATAGCGCAAATCTCGCTTGAATTTACGCGAATCGCGTACAATGAGGCTCGAGAGGTGACCATCGTGTGTGGACGTTATACGCTGAACCTGCGTTCGGAGAGCTTCGCTGACGTGTACGGCGTGCAAGCGCCGCTGGGCTTCGCCCCGCGCTTCAACATCGCACCGACCCAACCTGCGCCCGTGCTTCGCCCAGACCCGGACGGCGTGCTCGAGGCGATCATGCTGCGCTGGGGATTCCCCGCCGTGCAAGGCAGACCATTGATCAACGCCCGCTCTGAAACGGTAGTCGAGAAGCCATCGTTTCGCACGGCGTTTCGCTCGAGAAGGGTACTCGTACCAAACACTGGGTACTACGAGTGGCAAACGCTCGAGGGTGGCAAGAAGCAACCACATTTGCTGCATGTCGCTCAGGAGCCGCTGGCATTCGCGGGGATCTGGACGACCGACGGCGATCTCGAGTGCTTCACGGTGCTGACAACCGCCGCCGGGGAAGGCACGCGAGCGATTCACGACCGCCAACCGGTGATCCTCGAGCCAGAGACGTGGCAGACCTGGCTCGCGCCGGACGCCAGTCCTCGAGACCTGACGGCTTTACTCCACGCTGACGAGCGGCTCGAGATGTACCCGGTCAAATCGACTGTCGGCAGCGTCAAAAACGACGATGTTAGCCTGCTCGAGCGATTGAACTGACGTGATCGCCCCAGTCCTCGCATCTCGAGCACGCCGCCGCGCCACGATCACGGTGTGGCTCGAGCGCATCGTGCTGCATGGGACGAGTGGGGAGACGCTCGAGGTGCGGGCGCGGCTGTACCCGGACGCGGCAATCGTTGTGCTCGAAGAGATCGCGAGCGATGGGAGTTTGAGCGTCGTCGCCGATGTGCGCGAGATCCTGCTCGAGCTGGCCCGGCTCTGCCCGCAGACGCTGGCGGAGGCTCGAGTGGCGATGGTGCAACCGAGAAACATGTGGACGACGCGGCTGCGCTACATGGAATGGACACAGGCGGAACCGATTAGCCTCGGGTGGAAACCAATCTGGCGGCAGGAACTCGTGCGGCTGACGAAGGACACCAGTCTGCCCACGCAATAAACTGTCGGTCTTCACTGCACGCGAGTCGATATCATGGTCGTTTGCGTCGTTCCTCCTCCATCACCTCGAGACCCAACTCGAGATCGCTCCTCTCGAGCACGCGCTCAATCGTGCCTGACCTGAGTTCGGCGACGACCGCCAGCACCCGCGCCGAGCGCCCCTCGTAATCGCTCAGCAACTGACGGGTTCGCTCGAGACCCGTTCGTTCGGCTGGCGTCAAAACCGCGTGTTTCCACCGGGCGAATTGCCACTCGTATCCTTGAATCGTTTCGCGTTCCATGACCGTGTACTGCTGCTCCACCCGATCCAGCGTGGCATCGTCCAGCACGTGCGGTCGGGCCCGTGCGGACTCGAGACTCGCGTGTAGAGCATCTGCGTCTTCGACGTGACCCTCGAGCAGCTCGGCGAACAACGCCCAATGCGCGACCGGGTGATCGTAGCGTTTGCTGATCGGGTCGTGGCGCTCCAGGTCGTCCATGCCCTGCCAACCCGTGCGGCGCTCAGCCTCGAGCTGGGCTTGCGTCAAGCGCCGCTCGGTCGTGGACAGCAGCGTCGAGTACGCTCCAAGCCGCGCGGTAAAGTCAGCGATGGTGCGGAGGTAACGGGGCGCGTCGAGTCCTACCCAATGCGCCTGTGCAGCGCTGAATTCAGGGGCGCGTTCACGGTGCGCCCCTAATTCATGCGATAAACCGTCGAGCGCGGTCGCCTCAAGTTGCGAGCGCGGGGCTGGTTGCGCGTCGATTTCGATGGCCAGTGCGTGCAGTTCCGCATCGGCCCGCTCGAGATCGCTGAGCAGCGCGGGCAGGGTGCTGATCGCTGGTGGCAAAAGTCGAGACTTAGACATCTCCCTATGTTAGATGAGCGAAGGGTGTCAACAGTCTGCCGACCTGTGATGGATTGAAACCAATTTGAACGATTTGAGTCCAGCCACGTTCGAGCAAAGCCAAAGCTCGAGACGATTCGAATCCAAAAAACACGAACGACCCCAGAATTGTGCTCATGAAAAGTTCGTCAAACGGACAAAGCAACCGGATCGTTGATACTGATGCTCTGAGCAACGCACTCATACACTAGAAACGCGTCAATCTCGAGGCGAGCGAGATTGACTTTGACGGCAATAGGAAACCCCCGAGCATAGACTCGAGGGTTGCGCTTTGAACGATTAAACCAGCCCGACACCGAAGCTGTAAAACCCGTTCAAGAGCGAATAAAAACGAGTGGCTGACGGTTGACTATGAACAGCATCGGCATCTGGGCCGTAGTTGAGTTTTTCGAGACGCTACTGAAGATTTTGTTGGCGGCGAAGTAAATACTGAGTTCGGTAACTTCAGAGTAAGCATTCGACCCAGTTTGGTGCGTCTATGACGGAAGCGTAAGTTAACCGAATCACGCCGTTATCAGTAATGTACTGGCACGCGGGCTGCGAGAACCACGACGACAAACCGCTCCACCAGTTTTTCTTCACGTAATCAATGATGAACGCGCATCCCTTGCTGCTCAAGTTTTTACCGTACGTGCGAAACAATGCGCCCGCAACCTTCTTGAGTACCGGCCAGACAAACCAAGCGTACTGTACACCCACCTCGTCTTTTCATTCGCCGAACGTGTTGCTGCCGACGACGCTGCCACTGTCCGCGAGCAATTCATACGGATTCCGGTTAATTCCATTATTTACTTTTCCGAGCGATGAGAGTGAACTCGTGTGCAGAACAGCATCCTTGAAAACTATTTTCGCTTTGTGAGTTGATTTTAAGAGACATATATTTCCGGTTTCCGTATCAGTCGTGAAACTTGAGTCGTACCCGTTGGTGTTGACTTGGAATCGTTCACAGCGTCACGGAATACTTCGTGACGCTGTTGGTCAACACAGTTTCAGGAGCTTGCCTTTTCCTGATAGCAAGTTTAAAGTTGCCGCACTACCCCATCAAACAAAATGTGAAACTACTGTTTTTAATAAGAAACCGAGACATTTGGTCCCCCAGTGGATTTGACCCAAATGGAAATTTCATACGTGTTTCTCGGTGCATCACAGACCAATGTAAAATTTTTACTGAAAGAGTCCTGTTTGTTACAAGTTTTTGCGAACCAAAGCCAAGTCTTTGTCCACACTTCTATCGTAGTTATCCACGGATTAGACTGCATAGAAGCATTTACAGTAATTCTTCCGATATTCCGTAAGTTGTTTTGCCTTCCGACCCAGCAATTAGATTCTTTGATGCAGTTTTTGGAAAAACTAGCATTTATATTAACAAAATCATCGCTGTTTGTTATAACTTCAGAGTTAGAAGAAAGCTCATAGGGATCATAATAAAAAATTTTTGGATTCTGAAGAGGATCATTGTTTACCGATAACTCTGCATCATCTAATTTCATTCCTTCTTTTACTACAGTATCAGTTTGAAACTTTACGTCTGACTGGGCTATTGAAACCTTATTATAAGTCGATAAACTTGTATAATATGTCTTATTCTGAGAATTTTCTAATACTAAACCCTTTAAAAGTTGTCCCTTTGAATCGAAGACTATTGGTACAATAGCATTATTTGCCGTAGTGCCGATTTCTCCTGATAAAATTGCTTGTTTAGCTGCATCTTCAGTATATATGGTTCCTTGAGATTGAAACTGATTCATGTCGCTGACTGGTAATGTGGCTTGGTTACAAGACAGCAGCGAGCTTGTTAAAATTACTGTGTATAGTGAGATAAAGCGTAATTTCATAATGACTTTGACCTTCCAACTAAAATTG
>JANYHH010000036.1 GCA_025359505.1 Deinococcales bacterium | reverse complement strand
GCAACGCTGCGGGTTGCACATGGACTTAGCGGGTAATCTGCTCGAGATGGCGACGGATGCGGGTACGCTGAATGATGTCAACGGTAAGAACGCGATTGGTGGGCAGGCGAATCTGAACGGTACTCGAGTGAAAGCGAAAGTCGGGGGGAATTTCGCAGCGGGTAACCAACATCCACCAAATTTTGAATTGAGGATCGCGCCGAGCAGCAATGCTCGAGCGATCAAAGTCTTCACGGATAAGGGCATCAATGTCCCGCGGAGTCTCGAGGAGAGCAGTGCGTGCAACGTGTCTTTCTCGAGCGTGTGGGACGCCTCGAGCGCAAGTGTGAAACTCAGCGCCTCGAGCGGGTGGAAGCTGGGATCGTACACGGTGCTGGGGAGCGCGGTGAACGATGCGGGAGCGAAGATTGCGAGGGATCGCTTAGCGGTCGTGCATGTCGTACAGGATGATACGAACGGCAGCGGAGGTGGGGGCGGTGGTTCGGGTGGCGGGGGTGAGGGGAATGGGAGTGGCGACGATGTCGATACTGGCGATGGTTACATCACCCCTGAACCAGAACCGTTGAAAGCAGAGTTCGACCCACAAACATTTTCACCGATTGCTTTCGCCGCCCAGAACGCTGTTTTCGAGGCATCGCCGCAAGAGGATGTGGACTCGTACCGATGGGACTTCGGCGATGGGAACCAAGACGAAGGCGAATACGCCGAACACAAATACGAGCAACCAGGAACGTATACCGTTCGCCTCACCACCAACCGGACAGACGAGAGTGGCGCGATGCAGCAGGACAGTGTTCAAGAGCAAGTCACGATCTATCCCAGGTTAACCGACTTGCTTCAAGGGGTCAGTTTGACGCGAGGCAACGATCTGCTCGAGGTCAATCTTGGGCCTGCCATTCCAGGATTGAAATACGAGTGGGCCATTACCGATCAGCGCGGTCGCACAGCGCGAAGGCTCGAGGGAACGGTTCTGCGCGAGCGTTTTCCAGAGGTTGGAACGTATCAGATCACCTTACGGGTCGTTGATCGCAGGCAGGAAACCCGTTCGAGTCGAACGCTGCGAAGCGACGAAGATTCCGATCTTGAGTTGGAGGATGGCGTTGATACTTTAGGTTTGGACAGCTCTTGGTTCTCGCATTGGGAAGAGCGCCCGGTGATTGACCTGAAAAGTTACCGACCGGTGTTCAACTACAGAGGTACAAATTGGTTCGGCCCAAACCAAGACACCAAGAACCTTTTCGGTACGATAGGCGAGCCGTTTACGTTCGATGCCAGCAGCAGTCGGTTTCCTGCCGCTACAAATGGACGCACCGCGAAATTCGAGTGGAGTGCCTGCCGCATTCAACACAAGACCGAAGGCGATGTGGAACAAGGCGATTGCGTTCCAGTCGTAGAGAAAACGGGTTTAGAAACGGCTTGAACATTCACGCCTAATTCATGGGGCGAGTACTTTGTTACGCTGAAGCTCACAGATGGGTATGGGCAAATCGATGTTGCTCACCGTTACGTCAGCGTTAGAGAAGCCACTGCAGCGAACGGTCGCGGCAACCACATGCGAATCGGGATTGATTACCCGACTTACGGGTCTAACCGCAGTGGTGCTCAACGCTCAGACCCGCCTGCAATTGAACCGACGCCCATACCGCCTGATGAGATCGCGCCAGGCGTGCCGGTCATAGACACTTACTTCCCATATGTCATGCATCAACCCAGCAAAGCGGTGCGAATTTTCGGAGTGCGTTGGAATTCTTGGGATCAAGGCAATAACTTCGCCAAGGTTCCTTGCCGAAGCACTCGAGCTTACTGGACGAGACCGGACGGCAGCTCTCTGCAACTCCCCAGTCAATTGTTTTTCGATGAAAATTCCTTACCTCAACAGCCACCACCGCTATTCGGTTTTGGAAGCGGGACGGTCTACGATCCTTGGACGCTGTTCCAAGACCCTTCGTTCATCCCATCAGACAGCGTGCTATGCGTTCTGATGACGATGCGTAGCTTCCCAGTTTCAGCCCGCAGCGATCAAGAACTGCTGGTTACGAGCAGCCGCTTTTGGCAACGTGTGCGCTTTGACGCGTTCAAAGAACTGCGTGTGCCTAGGGTAGTGATGACCCTGCTGCCCGATAATTTTATCGCAGGCGATGGTTACACCGCTGACCCAGATTTCAAAATGGTGGAGCTGGAACGCGTCAAAAACGGCGGTAGGGAAGAACTGCTGTTGCAGGTGCGAATGCGCCGAAGTGATTTGAATCAAGGGCAGATGGAACTCAACGTGCCCGTGTTTGCTGTGGATGGTCAAGGTGCGTTAATGGAGAACGCTAACGGCTTATTCAACGCGAAGTTCGCTGACATCGTTGGCGCGAGCGATTGCGGTGATTGCGTGATGATCAATGGACGCGCAAACATCAAAGTTAAAATTAACCCGAACGCATTCCTAGCTGGGGATGATAACGGACAACGCTTAGAGTTGAACAAAATGCTGCTGTGGGGTACGAACGTGACCACGCCATATGGTCAACCGGATTGTTACAGCAGCGATTTCGATGGCATCGGCGCACTGACTGGTTACGCGCTGTACGGTTGCTCAACGATTGATACGAGCCACGAAGCCCCCAAAGGTATTGAAAGCGTGCCTGAAAGCAGTTACCCGGATCTTGAGGATGCGTTGCAAGCCTCGCCAGACGGCAAGATTTTTATGTTTGACGATGCACGCAACATTCGATTACTGCGCGACCTGAGCTTGGGATACCTCAAGGCGACCTACAATTCCATCAAGCTCATCCCAGTCATTGGAAGCATGATCACTATCATCGAGCAGCTATCCGAGTGTATCGGCAAAGCGTCTGGCGATCCAGACGGCACGTGCGACGTTATTGGCATATTGGGTTCCGTTGCTCAACTGGGCATAGACCTCGCGGCTCGGGGCAGTTTCCGAATGCGTGGGATCACCCCGGCTGGGTTGCAGTACCTGGGCGGACAACAGCTTATCAATGCCGAGTTAGCGGTGGCGAAACAGGCGGTGCAGGCGATGGAGCGCGTTCCTGGAAATCGAGGAGCGGCGGGTTCGTTCGTCAAACTGCTCGAGCGAGCGATCAATCCGCTGGTGCGCTCTAAGCAGAGCGCTGAAGTCATCATCGCGCGGATGAAGACGCTGACTGAGGGCGTGGCGAAAGCCGTTTCGCAGTGCCGGGCGTCGTGCCAGATGAATTTTGAGAAGGTACTCAAGAAGATGACTGGGCGCGGTGATATTTCTGTGGATGACATCTTGTTTCAGATGCGGCGCTTCTGGGAGATTAACGGCAGAGACATCATTCAGTTGAGTAAGGATTGCGTGATGGGGATCGCCGATAAAATGTTGTACAAGCAAGTGACGTATGGTCTGCAAACCGATTTAGAGACGCTTGCCAATGTCGTTCGCCCTCGCGCTCCGATGACAATGACGTTGGGCATGGTGCTGAACAAATTCGTGGATACTCGAGTGCTGCCGTCCACCATTGACGATGCTCGAGCACCACCGGTCGGTGCACCATCGCCCGCGCCGCTCCCTGAGCTGCCGCAGCGTTTGCCACCATTGGTGAATAAATTGGTGAAGAAAGGGTGCGGCGAGTTGGTGAAGCAGGACGATAAGGATGAGTCATACTCGTACTGCGACCGCTTGATGGGTAATAAGAAAGTGCCTGATCGTGGTTTAGTGATATGTGACGCATTGGCGAGAAAAGCGTCGGTAAACTTCGAGGAGGTCATGACGAATTTCGTCGGTATTGGTGGTGGCGGCGGCCAGTTGGGAATTGATACAGTTACTGGTGAGTTCGCGGGTTTGAACGGAGCGTGGAACTTCGCGAGTGGGTATTTACCAGCGCGACGAAAGTATCCGAAGCCTAAAGTGACCAGTACTTACGAAGCGTGGCATGGGTATGCGTACTGCGATAATCCGGAATTTAACGCGGAATCTGAAACCGATTGCCGAAATAGAATTCCGTTGCTGGAAACGAATAAGGAAACTGGAAGGTGGAAATTATCGGCATACACTGAGTATCAGTTGAAGACACCAGTGGTTGCTCGAGGGCAGGGGTTCGTGCGGGTGAGTCAGGCGGGTAATCCAAAAGCAAGGCCTGTCGATTTCAACAATAGAATCGCGCATGATCTGATTTACAAGAAGTTTTTTAGCGAGCGCGTTTCGGCTGATCTGCATGATCAAAATTTTGATAGTTTTGATGAATACTATGCTGATTTTAATACAGGCTTACGTTACCGTCGATTCATGGAAGGAAAATCTGATCTTCACCATATCATTCCAGACAACCTTTGGAAAAAAGATGGCTTACTTCGTAAACTAATGCTTTCTAACGATCCAAATTGTAATCGACACATGGACATGAAATTCAACTTGACAGAGTTAGCAAACTCTGCCGATAATCTGGCAAATGCTGACGATGAAGTGCAAAATAGGCTAAAGCGTGCTTATAATAGCAATCCTAAGCGAACATTCTCTCGAGTAATCCATTCTACTAAAATTAGAATGTCTCATCGAAATTACGATAATTTTATCTTACGCTCACTCGTTACTTTGCACGGTAAATCAAACAACGCAAGTTGGAGTAATGAGGACTGTGCGACACTCAAACTGAAACTCGAGGAGATTTACACAACACTACGCTGGGTATTACTGAACGCCGGACAGGAGAATCAAACGATTTCAAGTTCACGCGACAGTGCTTACTTAGGCTACTTAAAAGAGGCATTAAGAACAAATGCCATTGTTAAATCTCAAGATAACGTAAATTACTTCATTACAGATGTGCGACCATGAGCATTCTGGAATCATCTATTTTTCCTTACCGGTATTTCTTATCAGGTTTGGGTTCAAACCTTTACAACTTCCTCGAGATTGTAGCTAAATTAGAATTGACTGAGGATGACCTCTACCACGAATTAAAGGGTCCATTAGGAAAGGCTCGCAAGTTTAAGCTCCGACAGTTCTGGCAACCCGAGATTCCGGAAGATGTCCCAGAACGCTTCCACTTCTACGGCGTTTCCGAAGTTGTCGAGCGCTACCCGATTATCATGCCTTCCTGCTACGGAGACGCACAGGGACTCGTGGTTTCCTCCTTGTTCATTGAAAAACTGGACGAGATCGGTTTTACTGATTTCGTCACGTACCCAGTACGCATACACTTGGTTGAGACAGGAGATCAATTCAAGTCTCCGCTGGAGGAGGTAGAAGGAACCGTACCCTACCGCGATGATTTGTTCGTGATTTTGCAACTCACCGCACCATCCTTCTCGCTGTACGAGCCAATTCCAGAAGGCGAACCCATTGATGAGACGCGCATCAGACGTGGGCCGACAGGTAAGTTCTACTTGAGACGCGATTATCAAGAACTCGAGTACCCACTGTTGTTCCGGGTGGAGCACAGCTTGCTTGACCTGTATTGCAACATGCAAGCAGCTCGAGAATTTGACGAACCGCGATTCGCTGGATTGATTCTAGCTAGGCCCTAACTACTGGACACTTCTCGAGTTTGCGCGTCCCCCACGCAATCTGAGACAATAGCGGCTACTCCATCCGACCAAGGAGAAAGTAGCCACATGAATCATAAACCCGTGCGAGACGCCCTGCAAGCCCACTTCGACCTTGACGCCCGCCGCGTAGAATTCATCAGCCGCTTCATCATCGCCCTGCTCAAAGTCCGCTCGGTGAACCTCGCCCAGATTGCCACTGCCTTGAACGGACTCGCCAAGCTCGAGAGTAACGCTCGACGCGTCAAACGCTTTTTGAACGTTGATTTCGCTCAGGATTTGATCGCCCGATTCGTACTGAGCTTCATCACCGCTGACAAGATTGTCCTGACCATGGATCGAACGAACTGGCAGTTCGGCGCTGTCCACATCAACTTCCTCGTGATCGGCATCGCCCACAATGGCATTGCCTTACCAGTCGCGTGGGTGAATCTCGAGAAAGCCGGGAACAGCAACGCTGCCGAGCGCAAGACGATTCTCGAGCGCGTATTGAAAGTCATCCCAGCCAATCGTATTCAGCGCGAACAGCCCGTCAGGTGCTGTTTTGTGAGCAAGAAAGGCTTCGCAGCCGACAGGGAGTTCATCGGCGCGGCGTGGTTCGAGACGCTGCTCGAGAACGGTGTGAACCCCGTGATTCGCATTAAGCAGGACACGATAATTCGACAACGTTTGAGAGCAGCACTTGCTTGGGTGTGGTTTAACGCTTTGAAGCGAGGCGAGGTCAAAGAGCTTGGGAAAGCCAAGGTCATGGGCATCAGGGTCTTCGTGATCGGCACGCTGACCGAAGATGGTGAGTATCTGTTGTTGGTGACAATCAAACAACCTTCTCGAGCGCTGATTATTTACGCGCAACGTTGGAACATTGAGACGTTGTTCGCGGCGCTGAAAACTCGAGGCTTTAATCTCGAGGAAACGCGGATGGTGCATAGGAACCCATGTATCCGCTGGTATAAGGAGTGGTCTGAGCGCCTGTTCGCGTTGCTGGTGATTGCTTTGGTATGGGCGGTGCGGGTGGGTGAGTTCGTGTCATCTTTGACGCGGATTCCGTTGAAGAAGAATGGCTCACCGCCGAGGAGTGTGTTCAGGGTTGGGTTGGATACGTTGCGGCAAATCTTCTGATAACGGCATGATTCGGTTAACTCACGCTTACATCACAGACGCACTGAATTGTGACGAATTCTTACCCTGAAGTTACCGAACTCAGTAATGTGAATAGCACTCGGATTTTTTATAAGTGAACGATGTGCAAAATTGCCACAATTGCGCCACAATCAGCATCGTTTCAACCCGTCTCGAATTAGTCTCAAGCCGTTGATCGTCTATCCTAAACCATGTCCAGCAGTGCGTTTACGGCTTGAGACGTTTCAAGTAGGGCAGCTTCCAGCCCACTTTGGATCCGTTAATCGTGGTTCGAATGGACGTGCCCCAGCCAGTGAGGGACGAGGTTTTTTAAAACCTCGTCCCTCAATTTCTTGACAAAAATAAACTGCGGTTCTATCAATCAGGCTGATCCTAAACTCCACAGGATGCTAGGCTGGAATCTTTGAAATTCACGTCAGTTTTGATGATGCTCTCGGTGAACTCGTGCAGCCGTCACCTCACCAGCCGACTGTTCAAGCCCTGTTTGGCTCGAGCGTCCTCGGGACTGGCTTCCACCAGCGGCTCGAGACGAACACGGCGATCAGGGCCAGTCCGATGTACAACCCAATCAAGGCCGCGTCGCTCGAGGGGCGATTAACGACGCCGAGCATGCCCCACGCGAGGCTGGCGCAAAAGGCCGCGCCGCCGAATGTGCGCGATAAGCCCGCCCCGATCCCGCCCGCGATCAGCGCCAGCCCGCACGCCCAGACCGACGGCTCGAGCGGTGCGCCAGTGAAGCCCAGCCAGACCAGCAGGTTCCCTGCGTTGGCAATCGTGGCCACGGCGATCCAACCCATGTACGCCGCGACGGGCACGCGCTGTGCCCAGTGGGCCCAGCCGATCAGCGGCGCTCGCTCGAGGTGCTTGTAGGCGAGCGCGAGGCATGTGAGGATTGCCACCATGATCGGCAATGTCAAGCCAATCAACAGGTTATGCCACATCACCAGCCACAGCGTGTTGAGGACGTTGGCAGCGATCAGGTACACGCGGGCTTGGTTGACATTTTTGTCCTCGGGGTCTGGGCGGCGCAAGCTGTCAATCGCGTTGACCAGCAGCAAGGTGTACAGCACCGACCAAATTGAAAACGCGTAGTTGGCCGGCGTGAACAGATGCTCGAACATCGCGCTGACATCCTGAGTTTTGCGCCCCGCCAGCGGCAGGATCACGGCCGCCGCGTTCATGGCGATGGTGGCTAGAAAAACGATCAGGTTCGTCCATTTGAGCGTTCTCGAGTTCATACTTCGTATTGTCCGCTGTTCTCTGAGTCGGAGCTGAGCGCCAAAGCACATTGCAGCCCATCTCAAGTTTCTTTGAACACAAGATTGTCCGCGTGGCTCGAGACCATTCCCGCAACAGATCGGTGCAGCGCGTAGACTCGAGGGTGTGAGGGTCTTTTACCTGCGCGGCTTCGTGGTGTTTTTGGTGCTGACGGCAATAATTGCCATTGTCACCGTGCTGAGCGGCGAATTCGGCAGCGTGCAAGGCAAGATTCTGGCGGCGTCGTTCTCCGTATCACTGGCTAGCATCTGCGCGATGTCGAGCGCGGTTTTTATGGAGCAGCGCCGCTCGAGCTTGCTGGGTGCGCTGGGGATCGCGGTGGCGGCTGTGGCGCTGCTGCTGTTTAACGCTTTCCTGTGGCTCGAGGTGAGCTGGGGGCCGCTGTGGCAGACCGCGTTTTGCTCGATCACCTTAATGATTGGTTTGGCGCACGGCTTTTTGCTGCAATTGCCGCGCTTATCGCCCGCGCAGCGCTGGGTGCAACGCGCCGCTGCTTACGCCATCGCGCTGTCCGTCGCACTGATCTGCGCGGGGATCATCCGCCCCGATCAGATCGCCGAGGCGTTCGGCTACCCGCAACTGCTGACGATCAGCGCGATTGCCGTGGTGCTGCTGAGCGTGCTGGTTCCGATCTACGCACGGATGGGTCAGCCACTCGAGTTAGCGCCCCTGACCCTCGAGCCGCTCGGTGACGGCACATACCGCGACTCGAGCGGGCAGCGTTACAAAGTCGAACGTCTCGAGCCACCCAGCGTAGACTCGGGTGCGTGAGCTTAGACGCCAAGTACGTCCACACCAATTTGATCGCTGGCAATTGGCGCAGCCTCGCCGCGTTTTACCAAACCGTCTTCGGCTGCGTCCCCGTGCCACCCGAGCGCGATTACAGCGGTGCAAAGCTCGAGGCGCTGACCCAATTGCCCGGAGCGCACCAGCGCGGGATGCACCTGCGGTTGCCCGGTCACGGAGACTCAGGCCCGACTTTAGAGATTTTCGAGTTGACCCCGGATTTCGAGACCAGCCGCGCGGTGCAGCGGCGCGGCTACGGGCACATCGCGTTTGAAGTGCCGGACGTGCAATCTGCCCAGCAAGCCGTGATTGCGGCTGGCGGCTCGAGCATCGGGGAAATCGTCACGCTGACGCGCAGTGACGGCTGGCAGGTCACCCTGTGCTACGCCGCCGACCCCGAGGGCAACGCGGTGGAATTGCTGTCGTGGAGCGGGCCAGAGGTATAGCTTGCTCGAGCCTAGATCCTCACACTGGACTCGAGCTGTTGCTCAGTTGCCGCAATAGCACTTTCCAGCGTCGCTGACGATGGCGGTAGAAGATTTGCGCGAACACCCAAACGGCTGGCGTCCACCAACCCGCTTCTACGCGTAATTCATCGGTGTACTGGCATTGACGCGCACCAATGGCGTTGAGCTGAATTCGGTGATCCCAGACTCGAGCGATTGCGCCATGCCCATTGTCACGCAAGCTCACCTGATCTGGTGATGGTGAAGCGGGCAACTCGATGCCGATGGTCTGCGAGCCGATTGGTACGAAGCTCAGGAGTTTGAGTCGCACCGCAAATTTTCCTACGTGCCAACGCGTTGGCAGGGCTGAGGCATCGAACGTCAATAGCGGCGCTGAAACGAATTGCATCGTGCGCGGCTGCGCGATGGCCTCACACGCCTCGAGCAGCGAGCAGTCGAGGATCGAGCTGATGGTCAGTCGCATCGTTACCTTATGGGGCTTCATGCGCGAATCACACCGAAGGTGCTGAGCAGCAAGTACACGTTCAGCGCGATAATCAGCCCAGCGATCCCCCAGCCCAGCAGCGTTGTCAGCGGGTGATTGACGAATTTGCCCATGATTTGCCGATTGGCGGTGAACATCAGTAAGGGAATCAGCGCAAAGGGAATCCCAAAGCTCAGCACGACCTGCGACAGAATCAATGTGTCGGTCGGGTTCAAACCCAGCGCGATGACGATGAACGCCGGGATCATCGTCAAGCTGCGGCGCACGAACAGCGGGATGCGGTAGCCGATGAAGCCCTGCATAATCACCGCGCCGCTCATCGTGCCGACCGCGCTCGAGGATAAACCGCTGGCGAGCAGCGCGATCCCGAAGGCAATCGCAGCGCCGCTCCCCAGCAGCGGCGTCAGGGTTTTGTAGGCTTCGGTGATTTCAGTGACCGATTTGCCCGACGCGTGAAAGGTCGCGGCTGCGGCGATCAGCATGCTCATGTTAATCAGCATGGCGATGCTCATGGCCAGCCCGACATCGATGGCGTTGAATTTCAGCAGGCGTTTGACTTGGGCGTTGCTCGAGGTCGGGATGCGGTTCTGGGTCAGCGCACTGTGCAGGTAGATCACGTGCGGCATCACGGTCGCGCCGATGATGCCGACCGCCAGATAGAGGCTGTCCGTCCCGCGAAAACTGGGTACAAAACCACCCAGCACCTCCACGCCCGGCTGTGACAGCGCCAGTTGCACGATGTACGCGCCCGCAATCACGATCACGAAGCCGGTGATGGCGATTTCAATCGGCCGGAAGCCTCTGGCTTGCAAACCCAGCAGCGCAAAAGTCACGATGCCGGTCAGCACCGCGCCTGCCCACAGCGGCAATCCGAACAGCAGCGTGAACGCGAGGCTCGCGCCTAAAAATTCTGCCAGATCGGTGGCCATGGCGACCGCTTCGGCTTGCGCCCAGTAAAACCAGACGACAGGCTTTGAAAAGCGCTCACGGATCACTTCGGGCAGGTTCTTGCCGGTGACGATGCCGAGCTTCGCGGACAGGTTCTGCACCAGCATCGCCATCAGGCTGGCCAGCAGGATCACCCACAGCAGCAGATAGCCGTACTTCGCGCCGCCGCTGATGTTGGTCGCAAAGTTGCCGGGGTCGACGTAGGCGACGCTGGCCACGAAGGCGGGCCCGAGAAACGGCGCGAGTCGCCGCCAGCCCTTGCGTGGGCTGCTTCTATTCAGCACCTCGAGCGCGGCCGTGTTGAGCTGCTGGTCAAGTGCGCCGTGCTGGATCGTTTCGGACTTCGGCTTGGCGAGGCTCACGAATTCACCTCGAGTGCCGCGCTGACGAAGAGCTTCTGCGCCGCCTCGAGCGACAAGGTGTGAAGCTTGCCACCGCTTTGTAGGGTCAGCGTGCCAGCGGGCTGGCTGATGCCCGTGACGCGCACGGTCGCGCCGGGCGTCAATCCAAGCTGCTCGAGGTGCTGGATGAAATCACTGTTGCGGTGCTCTAAAATCCGGCCGATCACCGCGTCTTCGCCAACGAACAATGCCGTCAGCGGTCTCGAGGCGCTGGGCGGCAGTTGCCCGTCTTTGGTGGGAATGGGGTCGCCGTGCGGGTCGTGGGTCGGATGACCCAGTATTTCCGAGATCCGGGCTTCGAAGTCTTCACTGATGTGGTGCTCCAAGCGCTCGGCTTCGGCGTGAACCTCGTGGAGCTTGTACCCCAGAGCTTGGTGCAGGTAGGTTTCTAGGAGGCGGTGGTGGCGGATCAGCTCGAGCGCAATCTGTTTGCCGCCCTCGGTCAGGGTCGCGCCTTGGTATTTGTGGTGCGTGACCAACCCGAGTTCCGCCAGTTTTTTGAGCATCCCGCTGACCGAGGGGGCGCTGATCTCCAAGGCGTCGGCGAGGGCTTGGGTGCTGACTTTGCCGTGTTGCTCTAAGTTGTGAATTCGTTTGAGGTAATCTTCGATTTGTGGGGAGAGCAATTCTCGCATTGGGAAACCTCTAATTAATATATTAGGCATGCCTAAACTTTTCTGTCAAGGGAACTCGAGATCGCTCGAGTCAGCCGCTAGTCAGAGATCGTCCCGTGATACGTTCAAATGCATGGCAGCTCACCCCACTTGGCTCGAGGGTTTCACGGTTTCCACCGAAGAGCCAGCCCCGCACGTGCCGATTTTGCTGCTGGATGCTTTTTCACTACAGCGCGTCACGGAAACGGCGATTCGCTGCGCGGTGATCGGTTGCGTCGGCGGCGAATTGCGCCTGATTCCAGAATCGCATATCTATCGTCTGCCGAAACGACTGATTGAAGCTTGGCACAAAGTCGCCCGCCGACCGCTGCGCTCGGTTCGCGCCACGGATTTCGTGCTGTGCGCGATGGACGCCTTTAACGCCAGCGCCACCGACTGGCAGACGTGGCTGCGGGCGATGGTTCACGTGCGCGTCGCCGACGAAGCCGTTCACCTCGAGCCGCTGCAATCGCACGGCGCGGTCACGGTCTCGGCGGCCGTGGCTCGGGTCGCGTTGCGGCAAAGCGCTCTGGACGCCTTTGATAACCCGAGGGCGGCGGGTGAGGTCACGCATCACTGGTGGCTGCCGACCCTCGAGCCAGACCAGCTTCGCAAGGGGCGCGGGTTGCTGCTGGTGTACACGCTGCCCGATCCGGCGATGTTCGAGGGGGCTGACAACCGAGCCGTGCAGCGCCGCATCGCGGCTGACCTCGGGGCGCTCCCCACAAACGCAGATGCGCGGGCGATGGCGCTCGAGGCGTTCCTGAGCGGCGCTGTTGGCTCGAGTGCCGATTCAAACGCCGCGCCGCTCGAGCCGTCGGTCAGTCCCACCAGCGCTGAGTTAAGGGCTGTACCTGACCCGGCGGGAACGCTCGAGCCTCTGGGGGCGTACCAGCCTCCAAGCCAGTCGCGGGGCGCGGACTGGTCGTCGGACTTCGCGGTGTACGCCGCGAGCAAACGCGCCACGCAAAGCGCTTGGTGGCGCGATTTCGCGCCGAACGCGGTCGGTGTGGATCAGCTTTTCAAGCGGCGCGGCCTGAGCGCGGATCACGCCAGCGATTTCGGGTGAAGGTTGAGATGCGTGTACTCTGGAGGAACTCATGAAACTGCACAAGGAAAACGGTCTGCTGGAACCCTTCGCCGAAATTCACGCCAAAGAAACCGCTGAGGGCTTGCAGCTCGAGCTGACGTTCGCGCTCGATCCGACGATTGAGAAGCTGGCGGCCGCGTTCTACATGGACGGCAGCGGCTCGATGCAGCAGATGGGCGCGTATGGGCGCGTGGAGGGCGGTTTTTTCGGGTTGTTCGGCACGCCGCGCAATCCCGTGCAGGAAGCGATGCGGATCATGGTTCCGTACTTGGCCAAGAAGGACGCGAATGGCAGTTGCCGCGTCGCGTACTGGGCGACCGGTGACGGCGGCACGAACATCGAGGTCATCAGCGAGATGAGCCAAGCCCAAGCCAGCCAAGCGGTTTTTCCGGGCCCGCGCAGTTACGGCGGCGGCACGAACCTGCTACCGGCCGTGCGCGATTTCGTCGCGTACATCAACAAAAGCCGCGAAGCGGGCGAGGACATCAAAGCCTGCATCGCCGCAATCGTCACCGACGGCGAGATTCACGATCTCGAGGATTGCGTGGCCTACACCGCGACGCTGGCCCGCGCCATCGAGGACAAGAAATTTCCGCGCACGAATCTGGTGATCGTCGGCGTCGGCAAAGAGATTGACGAGGAGCAACTCGAGCAGCTCGAAGAAGCCACGCCCGCGTTCTACTCCGGGCGCGACATCTGGTGTCACGCCGAAGCCGACAGCGTGGCTGACCTGCCAGAATTGGTAGCGCACCTGCTGGACGCGAACATCCCCGCGTTCTGGGGCGGGGCGGTGGTCAAAGATAATCAAGGTCAGGCGGTGCTGACGTTGCAAGACATGGTTCCGGCCGTGATCGAGTTCACGTTGCCGCGTAACGCCCAATCCTTCACGCTCGAGGCGGGCGGCAAGCGTTTCGTGCAGGATCTGAGTGGGTTGGGCCAGCATTGATTTTGTGACTAGAAACAGCAGACCCGTGTCGCTCGAGGCACAGCAGACCCGTGTCGCTCGAGGCACAGCGGCGGTGTTGAGCCATCGCGTAGATTGATCTCATGTCCGCGATCAGCGCAGAACTCGAGGCCTGTGAGGTCAGGCAGATTCACCCCGAGGCGGTGCAAGTCGCTCGAGCCGCGCTTGGTGGTGCGTTGCGGCTCGAGCGGGCGCTGTTGATGCTCAAAGCGCTGGCTGACGAGACGCGTTTGCGGATTCTCGTCAGCCTCGCGGCGACCGAGTTGTGCGTCTGCGATCTGGCGGTGCTGACCGAGGTTTCCGAGAGCGCCGTCAGTCACCAGTTGCGCTCCCTGAAAGACTCGAGTCTCGTCTCGAGCGACAAACGCGGGCGGGTGGTCTACTACCGTTTGGCCGACGATCACGTGCGGTTGTTGTTGGAAAACTTACTGTCGCACGCGAATGAACCGCATTGAGAACGCAATCTCATATCTGAGCAGTCACTCAGGTGTTGTGCTATGCTCGAGCCAACCGAGCCGCAATTCAAACGCTGCGCTCGAGGAGGCACACCATGAGTCAGCCCAACCATTCCCGCGACCCCGCGACCCTGCGCTACTTCGTAGACGGCATGGATTGCGCGTCCTGCGCCCGCAAAATTGAAGATATGGTCACGCGCCTCCCCGGTGCGGCCACCCCTAAAGTCAACTTCACCTCGCAAACCTTGACGCTCGAGCTGGACGAGTCGCGCACGCCGCGCACCAAATTAGAGGCCAACATCCGCACGCTCGGTTACGCGCCGACGCTCAAAGTGGAAACCTCGAGACCAGCCGCGCATGGCGAAGCTGGACACGTTCACGACAACGAGGAAGACCACGGCAAAATCGGACATGACCACGGTCACGGCGAAACAGGCCACACGCACGCGCTCGAGGAGGGCAGGGCGTGGTACGCGACGCGCCAAGCGCGACTGGTGCTGCTGACGGGCGGACTGGCGGCGGCTGCGTGGCTGTTCGGACTCCTCGAGCCGCAAGTCGCCATGTGGGGCTTTATCGTTGCGACACTGATCGGCACGTACCCGCTGGCGCGGCGGGCGTTGGCCGCTGCCCGCTTCGGCAATCCGTGGACGATAGAAATGCTCGTGACCCTCGCCGCGATTGGCGCGATTGGCATTGGCGAATCAGCCGAGGCGGTCGTCGTCGTATTTTTCTTCATGATCGGCGAACTGCTGGAAGGCATCGCCGCTGGCCGCGCCAGAGCAGGGATCAAATCGCTGGCGGCGCTCGCGCCGAAAACCGCCTTCGTGGTTCACAGCGGGGGTGAAGGTCAGCACGCCGCAGAACACACCGACGAAATCCCAGCCGACAGCCTCAAAGTCGGGCAACTCGTGCGCGTGCAACCCGGCGGGCGCGTGCCATGCGACGGGATGATTCTCAAGGGAGCCTCGAGCTTAGATGATTCGCCCGTGACGGGTGAGAGCCTACCAGTCAACAAGACCGTCGGTGACGCCGTGTACGCGGGCAGCATCAACGGCGACGCGGTGATTGACGTAAAAGTCACCAAAGCCGCAGGCGACAACACGATTGCTCGCATCATCAAACTGGTCGAGGAAGCCGAGGACGGCAAGGGCAACACTGCCAGATTCATTGACCGCTTCAGCCGCTACTGGACGCCGGGCGTCGTACTCGCCTCGAGCCTCGTAGCGGTCATCCCGCCGCTGTTGTTTGGCGGTGTCTGGCACGACTGGCTCTACAAGGGCGTCAGTCTGCTGCTGATCGGCTGCCCGTGCGCGTTGGTGCTGTCTGTCCCAGCCGCGATCACCAGCGGACTCTCGAGCGGAGCGCGGCGCGGGTTGCTGATTAAAGGCGGCGCGGCTTTGGAGAACATCGGCAGTGTTCAGACAATTGCGTTTGACAAGACCGGCACATTGACCGCTGGCAAGCCGCTCGTCACTGATGTTGTGACCGTGCAGGGTCTCGAGATGGACGCATTGCGCCTCGCCTCGGGCGTTGAGAACGGATCATCGCACCCGTTGGCAAAGGCGATTATAGAGCGTGCTCGAGCTGCTGGGATCACCGCACCCGTGAACAGCGATGCCAAAGCCATTCAGGGCAAAGCCGCGATTGCTACGGTCGAGGGTCGCACGCTGGCCGTCGGCAGCCCGAAGTACGCGGCCGAACTCAGGCCGCTCGAGGCTGGCATCGCCGCGCAGATCAGCACGCTCGAGGCGAGCGGCAAAACCGTCGTGCTGCTGCTGGAAGGCGCGACGCCGCTAGCCCTGTTCGCCATCCGCGACGAGCCGCGCCCCGATGCGCGTGCAGCGCTGGCTGAACTGAAAAACCTCGGCATCATGACCGTGATGCTGACGGGCGACAATGCCCGCACAGGCAAGGCCATTGCGAATGATTTAGGACTCGAGGTACGGGCTGAACTGCTGCCCGAGGACAAGCTCAAAATCATCCGCGAGCTGAAACAATCCGGCAAGGTCGCCATGATCGGCGACGGCATCAACGACGCGCCCGCGCTGGCGATGTCCGATGTCGGCATTGCGATGGGTGGCGGCACGGATGTGGCTTTGGAAACCGCGAACGCCGCGATCCTCAGATCAAACGTCATGGGCGTGGTTGATCTGGTGTTGTTGTCCAAAGCGGTGATGGGCAACATCAAAGTCAATATCGCCATTGCGCTCGGGCTGAAAGCCGTGTTCTTGGTGACGACATTGCTGGGCATCACCAACCTGTGGATGGCGATTCTGGCGGACACCGGTGCGACGGTGCTGGTGACTGCCAACGCATTGCGCTTGCTGGGTTATCGCCCGAGCAGCGCCCGCGTCGAAGCCTGAATGTCGGCTGCTCCCGCCAAACTCGAGCCGATCAGCACCGCGTCGAAGACACCCTCGAGCGAGATCAGTTCAGCGCGATTGGAGTAACCACTCAGCGCGATCAACACGCCGTCGAAATCGTATTCCCTTGCCAGCAGCCCGACCCTTGGGGCTGTCCCTAGATTGATCTCGAGCGTGTGCAAATCGCGGTTGTTGACGCCGATGATTCGCGCTCCAGCCTCAAGCGCTACATCTAATTCTTCTTCGGTGTGCACCTCCACGAGCGCGTCCAAACCGCAGTGGTGCGTCAACTCGATGTACTGGCGGGTCAGCTTGCCCAGCACGTTGACCAGCAGCAGCACCGCCGACGCGCCGATCTCGAGGGCTTCCATGACCATACGCGGGTGCACCGTGAAGTCTTTTCGCAGTACGGGCACGCTGACCGCATTCACCACATCTCGAGCATCAGTCAAAGACCCATGAAAGCGCCTCGGTTCGGTCAGCACACTGATCGCGCTCGCGCCGCCCATCACGTACTGCTGCGCTGCGCTGACCGCGTTCAAGGAAAGGTTAATCACTTCCGACGGTCTCGAGCGCTTGACTTCCGCGATCAATTGCAAACCACCGGATTTCAGTGCGTGCTCAAAGCGTCTCGATTGAACTCGAGCTTCGGTCATGACCTCGAGCGGCTGGTCAGCGTAATCCGCAGCGCGGTCGCGGCAGATCTCACCCAACACACCCGCGATGCTCGAGACATCTGGCAGGGGAACTTGCATAGGTGGAGTCTACCGCGTGGGTCTCGAGGGGCCGGCTTGCTGTTGCGGGGTCGGCTTGCAGTGGCAAGCCGCTACGTAACGGTGTCGTAGGGGTTTGCCACTGCAAACCCTGCCCTTAAACGGAAGAAGGGCGCACCGTTTGGTGCGCCCCCAAAAATGCCCCTCGAGCCTCAGTTCTGGTTCGAGCGGGCGCTGCGTCCGCGCACCTGCTCTGGCTCAGCAGCCGCGTAGCCCAGCTCCTCGGAGCGACTGATCTTCTTCTTGCCGTACAAGCCCTCCAAGATGAACTCGGCGGCGCTGAGCGTGTGCGCGTCGCTGCCACCCTCCGCGAGTTCCCTTGCCATTTTGACCAGTCCCGGCACTTTCTCGAGCGCCTTGACGACGCTGGCAGCGCTGCCCGCTTGCGCGACGTTCATCGCGTTGCCGTTCTCGAACCATTTCTCCAAATCGCTGGTGTCGTTGCGCCCAGCGCGGCGACCGTACACGGCCGACGAGGCTTTGCGGATGATGTCCTTGGCGATGTTGTCCGCGCCCTTCATCTCGCCCTCGTACTCGAGTTCCATCTTGCCGGTGATCGCGGGCAGTCCGGCGTAGAGGTCGCTCGGGCGGGCGACGGCTTCGTCGCCAAGCATCAGAGCGCGTCGCTCGGCGTTGCTGGCGATCAGTTCGATCAAGCTGATCGGCAGGCGTTGAGATACGCCGCTTTGCTTGTCCACACGGTTGTCGTCGCGGGCTTGAAAGGCAATTTCCTCGGCCAGCTCCGCGATGAAGCTCGGGATTTCGGCGCGAAGCTTACCCATGTCTGATAACCACGCTTCCTGCTGCGTAATCTCCATACCCATCTTGATGTCGGTCGGGTAGTGCGTGCGAATCTCAGAACCGATGCGGTCTTTCAAAGGCGTGACGATTTTCCCTCGAGCCGTGTAATCTTCTGGGTTGGCGCTGAAGGTCAGCATCACGTCCAGCTCCAAACGCACGGGGTAGCCTTTAATTTGTACGTCGCCTTCTTGCATGATGTTGAACAAACCGACTTGCACCTTCGGGGACAAATCCGCCAGCTCGTTGACGGCGAAGATTCCTCGATTGGCTCGAGGCAGCAAGCCGTAGTGAATCGTCATCTCGTCACCGAGCGACTTGCCCAGCCGCGCAGCCTTGATCGGGTCGACATCGCCGATCATGTCCGCGACCGTGACATCCGGCGTGGCGAGCTTCTCCACGTAACGCAAGTTGCGCGGCAGCCACGCAATCGGCGTGTCATCACCGTGCTCCTCGAGCATCTTCACGGCTTCGCGGGACACGGGCATCATTGGGTCGTCGTGGAGTTCCGTGCCGACGATGTACGGCACTTCCTCGTCCAGCAGATCCGTGATCGCCCGCAGAATCCGCGACTTGGCTTGACCGCGTAAACCCAGCAAGATGAAGTTCTGCTGCGCCAAGAGCGCGTTGACGACTTGCGGCGTCACCGTATCCTCGTACCCGACGACGCCGGGAAAGATCACTTCTTTGTTCTTGAGCTTCTGGATGAGGTTCTCGCGCACCTCGTCTTTGACGCTGCGGGCGCGATAACCGCTGGCTTTGAGTTCCCGTAAAGTGGTGGCTTTCACGCCCCTTACCCTAGCACTCGAGCCTTCAAACGAACTGTGTGACCGCTGACCGCGCGATTGTCTGTTGCGACCATTCGAGTGACGGTTCAGGCTTTGGGCAGGATGCCCGTTAGCATCAAACCGACGATATAGCCAATCGCAGCCGTGCCCAGCCCGACGATGAACATGTCAAAGCCGGAGCGGAACCATCCTCGTCCAGTGAACGTGCTTCTCGCCGCACCGACCGCGAAGTGCGCCAGCATCGCAATGGCGAACGAGGTGACGATTGCAGCCACGCCGCCGCCGAACAGGAACGGTATGAGCGGAATGCCCGCGCCGACAACCGTTGCCAAGCCCGTCACCACGCCCTCCTGCACGGGACTCGAGGTGTCGCCGCTGATGCCGAGCTTTTCTTTACTGAGTTCGCGCAGTGCCACTTCTGGGTCACTCATCAATCTCGAGGCGGCGTTACGGGCTTCGTCCGCCGTCAAGCCCTTTTCTTGGTAGGCGGTTTCCAGATACGCCTGTTCGCGTTCGGGCCACAGCAGTAACTCAGCGCGTTGCGTGTTGATCTCGTTGGCGTCGACCTCGCGTTGGCTTTGCGCGGCTAAATAACCGCTCGCGCCCATGCTGAAGGCGCTGGCGACCAAACCCGACAAGCCGGTCAGCAGCACGAATTCGCGGCTGACGCTCGCGCCGATCACGCCCGCGATCAAACCGAAATTCGCGGTCAGCCCGTCGTTAAAGCCGTAGACGACGTTACGAATCGTGCCGCCGGAATCGTTGTGATGCCACGGGTCGCCCGTGACGCCCGTCAAGCGCCCTAATAATTGGGCATGTCCCGCTGATTCCCGCGCCAGCCGCTGCAACTCCGGGCTGGTCTTGCCCGTCTGGGCTTCGCGCAGGAAGCGCTCAACCTCGCGCCCCTCCTCGAGCCGCGCCAATGACAGTGCGATTTTCGGGCCCAATAGCTTGGCAGTCAGCAACATCAGCTTCGTGCGCGTGGAAACCTCGAGCGTTGGTGTAGCTCCAAGCATCGCGGCGAAAACCTCGGCGTGTGCGGTTTCGTCCTTGACCAAGCGCTCGAGGGCGGCTTGGTGATCCGGGTTTTGCATCATCGGCGCGAGTTTGCCGTACAGGTATGCGCCGTTGCTTTCGTCCTGCCAGTGCTCGAGTATTTCGGGTTGCGAGAGGACATTATTAGGAATCATTCTCAATAAGATAGGCGTTTTGGCTCGAGGAAACAAGGGTAGTTCTCGAGGTGGGCTGATCAGTTGGGATTGAATGCCGGAGTATTTCCGGTCTAGCGGGCGAGACAGTCCTGAAAGACACTTCAACGTGATTGAGCTGTATTCTGGAATGCGGTCACTATAGACTCGACTTGCCAAAGGTGACGCCGCTCGTGCGCTAACGTGCCGTGAAACGCTTCAAACACGTTTAAGCGCATCCGTGCTGAGGTGATTTTCATTCGAGTCAGCGGCAGTCCTTCAGATCGCGTCATGACATCTGCGAGGTCAGCGTGCATTTCGAGGTAACGCGCAAATGCTTCGAGCGGTGTCAGATCACTGGGCAAAAAAGCTTTTGGCGCACCAATCTTTTTATGCACTGGTGGCTCTTGAGACTGCACAACAAAGCGTCCAAGGAATCCCATGCGGTAGGGTTCTCCTCCCGACAACCTACGTTGGTGGGCGTCGTCTACCGCACGCTTAAGCTGGTTCGTGTACGACCTGCCAACGGTATCGAGATGTGCAAAACACTGACCGATAGACCAGCCCCCTTCGGGTGGCGCAGCAGCCAACTGCACTTCGTCGAGAGGTGCTATCAGGGCTTTGGCGTGTTGAGTGAGACGGGACAACTCTGCTTTAAGTTCATTGATCTGCGTGGACATGAGACAACGTATCAGGAACGTGTGAATGAGGTGCGAAGGAAACAGTAGGTGCGCTCTCGAGTGTCAAGTTTCAGTGGTCGTCATCTCGAGAATTCGATTCCTCATTTTTTCAGTGCTCAGCTAAGCCCTTCAACCGATGCTCGAGCCAGCACTGAGCGATTACACTCGAGCATGACCGTTTCAAGTCGGGATTTCGTTGGCGTCGAAGACCTGCCAATCATCGCCAAGTTTTTTGATGAAGCTCGAGAGTTGGTCGGTCACGATCAAGGTTTTCTCCATGCGGGCGATGTTTGGTGGCGCTACGGGCGAACCGAACCCGAAACGCATCAGTTCAGGCTGTGGTTTCAAGAAGACGCGTTGATCGGTTTCGGCTGGGTGATCTCAGGTCAGAGCTTAGGCGAGATTCAACTGCACCCAAGCCTGACGGACGCCGAATTCGATTCCCTCGCTCGAGCCATTGTGGACTGGGCGAAAAGCGTGTGTCCGTCGGAAATCAAAACCGATTGCACAGCCAGCAACTCGAGGTTGATGCGGGT
The DNA here is from genome assembly GCA_025359505.1 of Deinococcales bacterium. Taxonomy (GTDB): domain Bacteria; phylum Deinococcota; class Deinococci; order Deinococcales; family JAAFIG01; genus JANYHH01. The sequence continues at coordinate 15,250 of JANYHH010000036.1, read as the reverse complement.
ACTCGAGTCGAGCGGGTTCGTGAAGGGCGCTGCTGACGGCTTGGATTACGTGATAGACCTGAATGCACCGCTGCCCGACGGAGCGCTGCCCACCGGATTCCAAGCCCGTCAGGTTCTCGAGTCAGAATTTGAGGAGCGGGCCAGCGTTCACCGCGATGCGTTCAACTCGCCCAAATTCACATTGCAGCGCTACGCTCGAGTCCGTTCTATGGCGGGCTATCGCCCCGATCTCGATCTGGTGATTGCGACACCTGAGAACCAATTCGCCGCGTTTTGCCTCGGCTGGATTTCCAACGGCGTGGGATATTTTGAACCCGTCGGCACTCGAGCGGCGTACCGCAGGCGAGGCTTGGGACGCACGGTGATTCTCGAGGGGTTGCGGCGATTGCAAGTTTTAGGTGCACAGACGGCAGGCGTGTTCTCAAACGCACGCAACAGGGCGTTTTACGAATCGTGCGGGTTTGTGGTCGTCAATCACTGGCAAGGGTATTCGTTCAAACAAACATCAGACTCGAGTCTGTGAATTCCTATTGACGCTCGAGATTCACAGCTTCTCGAGACTCGAGGGTTGTAAAGGGCGATCCCGCGTTGCACGGGCGAGCGGCCGCTCGCCCCTACGAAAAACGTGCCGTGTGCGTGCGTTTGCGTTCAACTCGTAGGGGCGAACCTTGTGTTCGCCCGTGCAGCAGCCCGCCGACACCGCACTCGAGGCTCGAGGCTCGAGGAATTCCGCATTTCGCCTGATCCAAGTGAAACAAAAAATCCCCTGCTGATCGCAGGGGATTCTCTCGAGAACTTAAACCTTAGCGCTTCGGGCGATACCCGTCGCGTGACGAGCTGCCGCTCGAGCGGTTGCTGCCGCCCTCGCGTGAACCGTAGTTGCCGCCGCCGCTCGGACGGTCATTGCCACCGTAGCGCTTGCCGCCGCTACCGCCAGAGGATGCGCCGTAGCCGCCACTGCTCGGGCGACGGTTCTCCGCACGCTCTTCGATGATCTCGGGCAGCACTTCGATTCTGGTGACTTTGACATCCTCGAGATCCTTGGTCAGCAGTGCAGCCACCAATTCGGTGGGTACATCGGCGACCACGCCGCCACCGCGTACCTCTTTGATTTTACCCAAGGATCTTGCCGCAATGTTCAACGCACCCGCCAGCACCGCGACCGCCTTCGGGATGCCGATGCGCTGCGCGGTCAGCATCACGGTCGTGAAGCCTTCCTCGCCGGTAATCAAGCTCTGCGGCTTTTGCACTTGCGTCACGCCAGCGATGTACGCCAATGCGCGGGCCAATGCGTCCTCGCCGAATTCCTCCATCAGCGCAGCGGCTTCGTTGCGGAATCCCGCAATCACGCCTTCGGGCACGTGGCGAACATCGTGACCGGCGTTTTTGGCGGCTGCCTCTGCCACTTCATTGGGCTTGGGCGGGTCTTGGCGCGTGAAGTGTGCGCCCGTGTCGTGCTCCAAGCGCTTCAAATCGCGTTCCTCGCGGTTGGTGTACAACACGACCGCCATGCCAGCGCGGCCGGCGCGTCCCGTGCGTCCAGAGCGGTGAACGTAGCTTTCAGAATCCTGCGGGAAGTGGTGCTGCACGACCAACTCAATGTCTGGAATGTCCAGACCACGCGACGCCACATCGGTAGCGACCAGCACCCGAGCGTTGCCGCTGCGGAAGGATTCCAGAGCGCGTTCGCGTTGCGCTTGCGCCAGATCGCCGTGAATCGCTTCGGCGGCGAGGCCGCGACTGACGAGCGCCAGTGCTAATTCGTCGCAATCGCGCTTGGTGCGCGTGAAGATGATCGCCCGTTCTGGCCCGACGACGGTCAGCAAGTCAGCCAAGACCTTGGTGCGGTTGTTCGGTGCGATTCGCACGGCGACGTGCTGGACGGTCGTGTTTTGCACGGCGTCGTCGTTACCGACCAAATCGACTTTCTTTGGGTTGGTCTGGTATTTGTTGGCGATGCGCTCGACCCAGCGCGGCATCGTGGCGCTAAAAAGCATCGTCTGCTTTTGCTGCGGCGTGGTGGACAGGATCGTCTCGACTTGCTCTTGGAAGCCCATGCTCAGCATCTCGTCGGCTTCATCAAGCACGACGACTTCGACCGCCGTCAAATCCAGATCGCGGCGCTCGAGCAGGTCATTGACGCGTCCGGGCGTGCCGACGACGATATCGACACCGCGCTGCAAAGCGCGTTGCTGGGGCGTGTAACTCGCGCCGCCGTAGACTTCCACGACCTCGAGACCGCCCAAAAGCGTGAACTCCTTGGCGGTTTGCTTGGCGAGTTCGCGGGTCGGGGACAGCACGATCACTCGAGGCAAGCGGTTGCGCTCGCGGCTCGGTTGCACGCGGGTGATGATCGGCAGCGCGAAGGCCAGCGTCTTGCCCGTGCCCGTGCGGGCGCGGCCCAAGATGTCGCGGCCGTCCAAGCTGAACGGTAGCGACTCTTCTTGAATTGGGGACGGAATCGTGATGCCGCGTGCGGCCAGACCGAGGACAATGCCCTCGTTGAGGGCGAAATCTGAAAACAACATATTGTAATCCTTTCGTGGGTTAAACCGCTGCTCAAATTTACCCAGAAAGAACCGCGCTTTTGGCGCTAGAGAATACGTGTCGGTCGCCCGCGCTGAATCTCAACGCTCCCAAGCTTATGACCGAACTGCATTTTCGTGTGCCGCGCAAAAATCTAAGTGACAACGGATGACCCATGACTGCGCGTCTAACGCAATCCGAGGGAAGATCATAGAACAGATTCCCTCGAGATGCAAGAGGTGGTGAGAAACTGAGCAGGCAGGCGAAGGGTGCAAGGGCAGTTCAGGGGTCACCCCGCACTCGAGGATAGGCGGGCGACAACAGCGTGAATCTCATGGATGAGCGTCGCCTTCGGATGAGAAAACAAGCTCGTCCTGCTCGAGCGTTCACCGTGATTTCGTGGGGGTGAGGCACGCCTGACCCGCGCAAAGCGAATCGCATCAACGCGCCCTAATCTCGAGATAAACTCCATGCGTGCGCGTCATCACTCTCAACCTCAACGGCATCCGCAGCGCGATCTCCAAAGGCGTGGCGACGTGGCTGGCCGCGCAGAACGCCGACCTTATTTTGTTACAGGAAGTGCGGGCAACCCACGCGCAGGTCCCGGATCTCGAGCCGCTGGGTTTGGGGGCGTATCACGCGCATTGGTTTGCGGCTGAAAAAGCCGGTTACAGCGGCGTTGGTATACTGTCCAAGCTCGAGCCGAGGTCGGTCACACGGGGCTTTGGCAACGCTGAATTCGACGCCGAAGGGCGCGTCATCGCGGCCGATTTCGGGGATTTCACGGCGATCAGCGCGTACTTTCCAAGCGGCTCGAGCAGCATTGATCGCCAAGCGGCCAAATACCGTTTTCTGGAGGCGTTCGCGCCGCACCTCGAGACACTGCGGGCTTCTGGCGAGGTGCTGATCGGCGGGGATTTCAACATCGCGCATCACAAGATTGACCTTAAAAACTGGCGCAGCAATCAAACAGCCAGCGGTTTTTTACCAGAGGAGCGCGAGTGGATGACGGCGCAACTCGCCGCCGGTTGGTCTGACGTGCTGCGCGAGCACGTCGGCGCGGACGCGGCCGTGTACTCGTGGTGGAGCAATCGCGGGCGGGCGCGTCAAAACGATGTCGGCTGGCGGATCGATTACCAACTGGCGACGCGCTCTTTGGCTCAATGTGTGAAACACGCGGGCGTATACCGCGAAATTTTTTACAGCGATCACGCGCCTGTGACCGTAGATTACGATCTCATCTAAGGCGCATCGTCTTCCCCTTAGATGAGGATGTGCACATCAGCCTCAGAATCTCAGCCGCTAGGCTTTAAGTCACGATTCACGGGAGGTTATCTTGAAGCACGCATTCGCAGGCTCGGAAGAGGGTGGCGGCTGATGACGGCAATTGATCGTCGCACCGCCTTGAAAGTCGCTGGTGTGACAGGCGCGACCGCGCTGCTGGCCGGTTCGGTCAGCGAGGTTCAAGCGGAGCAGCGCGGGTTCAGCGCCAATAGCCCAGTGCCGCTGCAAAAACGGGCCATCGGCAAAGCGCCCGTGCCGCCGCTCGAGGTGCTGACCTACACGCGGCTGGCGTTCGGGCATCGCCCGGGCGATTTAGAGGCGTTCAGAGCGCTGAAAGGCAACTCGCAGGAGAAGCTGCGGGCGTGGCTCGAGGTTCAGCTCAGTCCAGAGAAAATCGACGATGCCGATTGCGACCGTCGTTTGAAATCGTTCGACAGTCTGGGTAAGCCGCTCGAGACCGCGTGGCGCGAGTACTGGCGTGACGTGGACGAAAAAGACCCGAAACGTTACGAGATTGCTGGCACGCCGACCCAGCAGGCGAGGGCCGCGACGCTGACGCGAATGATTTGGTCTAAGCGCCAATTGTTTGAGGTGGTCGTCGATTTCTGGCATAACCACTTCAACGTTCACCCAGACCGCGACGACAACATCCGTCCGACCTTCGCACACTGGGACACGCAGGTGATCCGCAAGCACGCTCTGGGAAACTTTAAAGCCTTGCTGACCGCCACGGCGACGCACCCAGCGATGCTGTTTTATTTGGACAACGCCTCGAGCAATCGCGGTGGGCCCAACGAGAACTACGCCCGAGAGTTGTTTGAACTCCACACATTGGGCGCGGAAAATTACTTCGGCGTCAAACGCCAGCGCGACGTGCCCGGTTACGCGGACGGTAAACCAATCGGTTACGTGGACGATGACGTGTACGAGGCCACGCGCTGCCTGACGGGTTGGCGGGTCGCGGATGACAACGACACCGCTGGGCTGGGTGACACGGGGCGCTTCGCGTTTTACCTGCCGTGGCACGACCGCTTCCAAAAAACCGTGCTCGGGCGGTACTTCGCGCCGGATCAGGGCATCCAAGACGGTCAGGACTTGCTCGAGATGCTGTCTTCGCATCCGGGAACCGCCAAATACTTAAGCCGCAAACTCTGCCGCCGTTTGGTGGGCGACAATCCGCCTGAAAGCCTCGTGGCTCGAGTCGCGCAAGTCTTCACCGCGCAGCGAGACGCACCCGATCAACTCAAGCAAGTAATCCGAGCGATTGCGCTCTCGCCAGAGTTTGCCAGTACATGGGCCGAAAAGGTCAAACGTCCACTCGAGGTTTACGCCAGCCTTTGCCGCGCCTTGGAAACTGAATTCACTGTCGATGACGACCGCCTCTGGAAAGCGTTCTGGATGGGGCAAGGGGTCTTCAACCACCGCCCGCCGGACGGCTACCCGGACAAGCGCGAGGCATGGACTTCCTCGACAACGCTGCTGCGGGCGTGGCAGATGGGTCTGGGGCTGGCGGCCAACTGGGACGACAAAATGGTTTCACCGCTGCTGCGCGTCAACGGTACGCGGCGCAAACCCAGTGAGATCGCGGATTTCTGGATTGCGCGGCTGTTGGGACGCAACCCGCACCCGGCGACGCTGCGCGATGACCTCGTGACGTACTTGGGCGACGGTAAAGACGATGCGATCAGTGATGACGACACGTACAAATGGCGACTGAGCATGGCGATTGGCTTCATCGTCAACTCGCCAGACTTCATGTACCGATAATCCTCGAGCTGATTTTAGAAACTCGAGGGGCACGCGAAAGGGACACCATGCCGCAAATCAACCGACGCGAATTTCTGATGGGTTGCTCAGCCGCCATTGCCGCGATGAGCGGGTCGCAACTGACTTCAGTCGCGCTCGGCGCTGCTGGCGACGATCCGGGCGGCGAGGTGCTGGTCGTCGTGTTTCTGCGCGGCGGCATGGACGTGCTGACCGCCTTCCCACCGCTGGGTGGCGCTGACCGCGAGGCTTACGAAGCCGCCCGCCCGACACTGAAAGTCCCCATCAAGGATCTCAAGCAGCTCAACAACCAGATCGGCATGAACGCCGCCCTCGAGCCGCTGTTTGATTTATATAAAAACGGCAATTTAGCCGTGATCCCCGCGACAGGCATGCCATCAGACACACGCAGTCACTTTGACGCGATGGAGTACATGGAACTCGGCACGCCCGACAAGCGCACCAGTCCGACGGGCTGGCTGGCGCGAATGCTCGAGACCGCCCCGAAGCCCGCGCAGACCATTCGCTTGAGCGGCGCGTTTAGCGTGACCGACGACCTACCGAGCAGCTTGCGCGGCAATTTGGAGGCGCTGGCGATCCCCAAATTAGAGGATTTCAGGTTAGGCGACGACGCCGAGTTCACGAAGTTCCTGAACGCCGGGCTGGGGCGCTTCTGGAGCGGCGACACGTGGCTGCACGACGCGGGCTTGACGACATTGCGGGCGCTGGAGACCGTGGCGAAATTGCAGCAGGGTGGCAGCGATGCCAAGTACCCCGATGGCGATTTCGCACAGAGCCTCCGCACGCTGGCTCGAGTCGTCAAGGAAGGCTTGGGCGTGCGAGCCGCAACGGTCGATCTGGGCGGTTGGGACACACACCAGTATCAGGGCGAGGGCGGGCGCGGCTACATCGCCGATATGCTCGCGGAACTGGCCAAAGGACTGCAAGCGTTTTACATCGATCTGGGCGCAAATGCCAAGCGCGTGACAGTCTGCGTGATGTCCGAGTTCGGCAGACGCCTCAACGAGAACGCCAGTTACGGCACGGATCACGGGCACGGCAGCGCGATGATGGTGCTGGGCGGACAAGTGAACGGCGGCAAGGTCTACGGCAAATTCCCCGGATTGCAAGCCGATCAGCTTTACGACCGCGCCGACCTGAATTGGACGACCGATTACCGCAGCGTGTACAGCGAGATCCTGACCACCAGATTCGCGCACACTCGCGTCAAAGAGGTCTTCCCAGATTTCGCGCCGGGCAAAGCGCTGGGGATAGTGAAAAGCTGACCCTCGAGCCTTGAAGCACAGGGTTGCCAGCACAGCTCGAGCCTGAAAGTTCATTCGATGCGTGAGCGCCCAACCGTAGGGGCGAGCAGCCGCTCGCCTCTACCACCGCGCAGCCCCACGCCAGAATCGTGACAAGTCTCGAGAGGACAGCTCGAGCAATCGCGCTGCAAAGCTGATCGCACTCAAGCAATGGGCTGACTTGCACGGGTTTGCAGTGGCAAACCCCTACGCAACGCGGCGGTTTCTTGCCTCGAGCCTCACGCCCTGAACCGTCGCCAGACCAATTCCGCGATCAGCACCAGCAACCCGATGAGCGCGACCCAGCCCGCCATGCCGATGCTCGAGACGCTGCTCGAGGGTTCGTAGCCTGTGAGCGTGCTCAGCACGCGCCCGCCGCTTTGCGCTGCGATGCGGCGCAGCAACTCTGGCCCGCCGACCGTCTCGAGTTCTCGGGCGTCGCGGGCGAGGCGAACACTGGCGATCAGCGATCCGCTGTTCAGCAATGCGACGCTACCCGTGGCATTCTCAGGCAGTTCGGCTTCGTAGCGTCCCGGCGCGGTTTGCAGCATCTTCAAGCGCTGCCCCGCGACCGTCACCTCGAGCGGCAGGTTGTTCTGGTACGCGTTGCTGGTCACGGCGTCCACCACGGCTTTGCGCCCATCCGGGCTGAGCGTCAGGCTGTACGGCGTCTGCTGCGCCTCGAGCCAACGAGCGACCGTGCCAATCAGCTTTGGCAACTCCGGCCAGCGCGTGAAGGCGTCGGAGCGCCCGAGGTCGGCGGTCAGCGCGGCCGTGCGCCCCACGCCGCGCCTCGAGACTGCGAGGATTGGCTCGCGGTCAGCACCGATCAGGATCGGCTCGGCGTCCGAGCGCAGCGTCGTGGCGATGTAGGCGCTCAGGCGCGGTGGGCTGCTCGAGAGATTGCCCGCCAGCGGGTGCTTGACGAGTTGCGGCGTGACACCCTCATTTCGCACCAAGGCCCTCGTCGCGGTCAGCGCCTCGGTCGTGAAGATGCGCGGCAGTGTGTCCACTTGCAATGCTTCGTAGTAGCGCCCGCCGCCCGCTTGGGCAATCGCTTTCAAACGCGTGAAATCCGCGTCGCCACCGACACCGATGCTCGAGATCGTGATGCCGCTTTTTTTGGCGTCCCTAGCCAGAGCCGCGAAATCCGGCGGCGCGGCGTTGCCGTCCGCATCGGCGATCTGCCCGTCGGTCAGCAAAATAATGTGCTTGACGGATGCCCTCGAGTCGCGCAGCGCCTGAATCGCTTGTCTAAACGCCGGCTCGAGGATCGTGCCGCCCTCGGCTTGCACCGCGTCTAGGGCGCGGAGCATCTGCAATTTGTTGCTCTCAGAAGCGCGAGTGGGTTTGAAGACCCATTTAACCGAGTCGCTGAACGTCACCACGCCGAGAAAATCGCGCTCGCCCGCGAGTTCGATCACGTTGCTGACCCCCTCGAGCGCCAATCCGAGCTTTTGATCGGGCCCGCCGCCGCTGCCGGCCATGCTGAGGCTTCGGTCGACGACCGCCACCATCGCCACCAGCGGCACGTCGACGCGGGTACGCAAATCCGATTGCACCGGCATGACCGCCTCTAAAGGCGAACGCGCCCAACCGCCCAGCCCATACGAATCAGGGCCGCCGGTCATCATCACGCCGCCGCCGTCCTCGACGAAACGCCGCAGTAACTCGAGCTGCCCGCGTGAGAACGAGATCGCGCTCTGACGCAGGAAGACCGCGCTGTAGTTCAGCGGTTCGCGGATGTCGGCTGGCGTGCCGTCGCGCACGGTGAAACCCTGCGTGCGGAGGAGTTTTGACAGGGCCGGATCGCCGATCACCAGCGCCTCGCGGTCTTTCGTGATTTGCAAGCTCAGCAGCTTGGAATCGTCCAGCGTCGGCTGGTCAAAATCGACGCGCATCGTGACCTCGAGTCGCAATGCGCTGTCTGGCACGGTGAATTCAATCGGTAAACTGGTGCGACCAACGGGTAACTCGAGCGGCTGGGTGAACAAGGCGTTGCCGTTCAGCGTCGCCGTAACTCTGGCTTTCGTGGATCGTGTGGACTCGAGCACCGCGACCGCTCGCACCCGCGCTCCCGCCGCGAGGTTTGACGGCGCGATCAGGTCGGCGACCCTCGAGTTCTGGCGCGTACCCACGCGGTAGACATCCACGGGCACGCCGGGCAGCGCCTCGAGCGCGTCGCCGATGGTGGCGTTGCCGTCACTGACCAGCAGCACGCGGGCTGGGTCGTAAGCGCGGGCGATTTGCAGCGCGGCGGCGATGTTGGTGTCCGACGGCTCGAGGGCTGAGCGATCCGTGCCGCTCGCGCCGGTCAAGCCCGCGAAGGGCAGGCGCAATTTGAGCGATAACTTGCCCAGATCACTCGCGCTCGAGGCGGAATCGCTGACATCCTCGAGCAGCACCGTACCGGGGCGGGTGGTGGTCAGGTTTGGACTGGCAGCAGCCAGCGCCAGCAGCAGCAAGCCAGCGACGCGCAGCGCTTTGGTGACGCTGTTCAGCAGCCGCCCCCTCGAGATCACGAGCGCAATGAGCAATCCCGCCAGCGCCAGCCACGCGATGATCGGCAGCTCAAAGGTCAAGCTCATAGTGCCCTCCGCATCAGCTTGAACTCGCCGCGCAAGGTCGCCTCCAAGAGCAACGCCAACAACGCCAGTGCCAGTAGCCAGACCGCGCTGCTCGAGCCAGTTGAAATCGCGCTCGAGCGGCTGGTTTGCAGCGCCGCACCGAGTTGCGCCGTGCCGCTCGCGCCGGTGTTGAGCCGCGTGATCTGGCTCGAGGATAGGTTAGCGGTGAAGCGCTGCCGACCGATCTCGTAGACGCCGGGCAGCAAGGCCTGGCGGATGCCGCTGGTTTGCTTACCGTTCAACACGACCTCTCCAGCGGGCAGCCCAGCGCCGAGTGAGAGCGCCACGGGCGCGGCGAACTCCTGCAAGATATTGAACATCAGCACCGGAAACGCGGGCAGGCGGCGCAGGTCGCTTTCCAGCGGATGCGCGGCCAAGTAGACCGCCCGCACACCGGGCCCGTCGCCGCGCCAGACGAACGGCTTCGCGCCCGCAAAAGCAATGCCGCGCCACGACCCATCGGGAATCTCTGGCGGCGATAAACTCGAGAGTCGCACGCGCACCCCCTCGAGACTCGCAAAGCGCAACAGCCCGTCGGTCGCGTCGCTGCGCGTGACTCGAGTTGCGGGCGCGAGGGTTTTCGCCTCGCGCTCCGTCGGCAGCGGCGCGAAAATCACGTACTGACCGGGCGGTAGCGTCTTGGGTTGCGCCCCGGTCAATATCACCACGTCGTAACCAGCGCTGGTGCTCGGTGGCACGCCCTGCACGACCGCTCGCACGCCGGGCACGCTGACGACCGCTTTGAGCACATCGTCCTGCGCGGGCGATACCAGTACCCGCACGCTCGAGACCACCGCGTAGGCTTCGTTGTCCAGCGCCAGCGCGTCTTGACTGGCGATGCTCAAACGGTACGCGCCCGGCTCGAGGATCAGTTGAGGCGTCCAGATCGCCCTCGAGCCACCGGGGACGCGCAGCGCCTGAGACAGCAAGCGCTTGCCGTCGCGCTCGAGCGTCAGTGTCACGGTTTTCGGCGCGGCCAGATTCGACTCCAAAGCCGCGAAGACCTGTTTGCCGCGCAGTGCGAAGGCGGTGATACCGATGTTCTCCCCTGTTCCCAACACGCGGTGCAGCGTGCCGACGAAGCCAATCGGCGGCTCGAGGGCTGTCCAGAGGTGAAGCTCGGCGTTCGGCGCGACGCTCCGCACCAGCGCCAGCGCCCCTGATAAATCGCTGCGGCTGTCGGCTGCCACCAGACCCTCGAGTCCGCGCAGTGCCGCGTCGCTCGAAGTCGCACTGACCAGCTTGGCGCTCAGTCCGGCTCTGACCAGCACAACGCGACCCGCGCCGCGCATCAGATTGCCCACCTCGAGCTTAGCTGCTGCAAATCTTGACGGGGCGACATCAGTCGCACTCATCGCCGCGCTCGAGTCGATGATGACCGCGACCTCGCGCCCGCCGCTTTGCAACAGCGGCCCGGCCGCGCCAAGTGAAGCGAACAAAACCGTCAGGATTTGCAGCAGCAGCAACAGATTCGGATTGAACCGCGCCCGCTGACTCGGCGCTTCAGACGCGCCCCACAACCACAACGCGCTGACCTGACGCACCCGCCGCGCCCGACGAATGAAATGCAGCGCGATCACCGCTGGAATCAGCAGCAAACCCAGTAAGAACCACGGCGCGACGAAAGACAACATGATCTGTTCTACAGACTAGCCAATAAGCGTGACAGCAATGGTGCGCTGCAACTCGAGGCTCGAGGGTGGCCGTTGCTTGGCTCCCTCTCCCGCGTGCGGGAGAGGGCTGGGGAGAGGGGGCTTTTGACGTTGACGTTCAAGGTCAAAGGCAACTCGCTGCGCTTCGCCCCCCTCACCCGCCTTCGGCGGCCTCTCCCGCAGGGAGAGGCGAAACGGCTCGAGGCTTAGCGCACATCTCGAGCCTCGAGACTGCTTAGAATTTCGGGTTGATCGGCAAGTGCAGCTTCGCAAACGCCTCGCGGTACTCGAGTTCATTTAAGCCCCGCCCGATCACGACGAGATTGCTGCGCCCGTCGTGGCGCTGCTCGCCCTTGGTGACTTTGACGATTTCGCGCACGGCTTGGAAGACGATCTCGTCGGGAATCTGCCGGAACGCCAAGAAACCCTTGGCGCGAAACACGCTGCCGGGTTTTGACAGGATCAGTTCTTCCATGAAGCCGTTCCACGCCATCGCGTCCAACTCATTGTCCTGATGCAGTGTGAACGTCTTGACATCTGCCGCGTGGCGGTGCTCGTGACCCTGCGGCTTCCAGTCGCTCTCAAACGCGCCCTGCTCGAGCAATACGCTCGGCAGCACATCGGCGTTGATGCTCTCGGTCACAGTTGCCAGTGGGTTGAGGCGGGCGATCAAATCGCGGCAAACCTCGAGTTGAGCTGGGTTCGCCAGATCGGTTTTATTCAGCACCACGCTGCTGGCGTAGGCGATTTGCACCGCGCCCTCGGGGACTTCTTGCAAGGTGCGCTCCAAGTTGCGGGCGTCCACCACGCCGATGATGCCGTCCAAATCAAAAAACGCTCTCAGTTGTGGGTCGAGCACGGTCTGCGCGACTGGCACGGGGTCGGCTAAGCCGCTGAGTTCCACCAGCAGATGCTCGGGCGGGTTTTTACGCATGGCGAGTTTGAACAGCGCTTCCGCCAGATCATCGCGCCCCGCGCAGCATAGACAGCCGTTGCTAAACTCGGTCACGCCATCGTCGTCCATGTTCTCGATCAGTGCGCCGTCGACGTTGATGTCCCCGAACTCGTTGACGATCACCCCGAAGCGCTTGCCGCCATTTTTAATCAGGTGATTGACCAATGTGGTTTTGCCCGCGCCGAGGAAACCGCCGACGACCGTGACCGGAATTTTTCGTTTGAACTTGAACACAACCCTTACCCTACTCGAGCCACGGCGCTTGGACGGTCAGGCTCGAGACGATTTGGCGCTCGGACGGCTGAGCAGTATGCCTACGTCATTAGCCGCATGGCAAGCGCCGAGCTACCCATTAAGCTCGAGGCGAATGGTACTGCGGTCGCAATCGGCGTCGCACCAGACAACTCCTCACCCGCGTATCTCGAGGCGGAACAATCGCTCGAGCTGGACTTGACATGGACTTTTTAACTGGACAATTTACGCCGCACGCAGTGATGCTGGAATTAAACAAACTCTGGGCAGCCAATCAATTCGCGCAGGGCGGCTTGCTGCTGATGGTGATTGGCGGCGCGGTCGCGTACCTGCGAAACCTGCCTCGAGCCGCGTACAACTGGTGCTACGAGCGCCTGATCGTCACGATGGAAGTCGACAGCAAGGACGCCAGTTACGAGTGGTTTCAGCTTTGGCTCTCCAAGCAGCACGTCAGCGGCAAGATGCGCGATTTGGCACTGAAGACCCGCCATGATCTCGAGGGTGGCTTCAAGGTTTCAAGCGACGACGACGCGCCGAAAGCCTTGCTGAGCGCGATTGACGGCACGTTCTACCTGCGCTTCGAGCAGCGCCTGTTTTGGTTCAGTGCGTCTCGAGAGCGGATGCAGGGCAATGGCACGCTGATCGGTTTTCATGAAACGCTGAAAATCCGCACGGTATTCACCAATCGCACCGCGTTCGCGCAATTGATCGCGGCCGCGTACCGCACGGTGCGTAACCCGACCGAGCCGAAAATTGAGATTCACACGCCGCGCTGGAACGAGTGGACGGTCTCCAGCCGCGTCAAACCTCGAGCGCCGGAGAGTCTGGTGTACTCGAGCGGCTTGTTTGAAACGATGCTGGGTGACGCCCGTAAATTCTTGGACAGTGAAGACTGGTACGGCGACATGGGCATTCCGTGGCGGCGCGGGTACTTGCTGCACGGCCCGCCCGGCAACGGCAAGAGCAGCCTGATGACCGCGCTGGCGGGTGCGCTCGGGCGCAGCGTCTGCGTGCTGAATTTGAGCAGCCTCGCGCTGACTGATGAAGCCGTGACCAACTTATTGAGCGAAGCGCCCGAGGGCAGTTTGGTGCTGCTCGAGGATGTCGATGCGGTTTTCAGCGGGCGCGAGCGCAGCAGCGGCAACGATTCCAAGCTGAGCTTCAATGGTTTGCTGAACGCCTTGGACGGCGTGACCGCGCAGCAGGGGCGAATGGTCTTCATGACCACCAATCACTTGGAACGCCTCGATCCCGCGCTGATCCGTCCGGGACGCTGTGATGTCCATCAGTTCATCGGCAACGCGACCCGCGATCAAGTGGCGCGGATGCTCGAGCGCTTCTACCCGCAGATCGCGCCCAACACCTCGAGCTGCTTGGCAGCGCGGATCGAGGACGGGGCGCTCAGCATGGCGCGGGTGCAGGAATATCTGGTGCGCCACCGCGATGACGTGGACGGAGCGGTTGCCAACTGGTCTGAACTCGAGCGGATTGTCGTCAAGCGTTGAAACTCGAGCCTCGAGTCTTTGGGATGCGTCCGATTGAAGCGGCTCGAGCCAGACGTGTTCTCAAGCGCGGCGTTGGGTGTGCAGCAATGCGACCATCAGGATCAGCCCAGCGCCCCACATGATCCACGGCCCGCCGTAAGCGTAAGTCGGGCCGTACAGTTCGCGGAACCACGTCAACGCAACGCCGTCCAAGCACAGCGCGACGAACGTCAGGATGCTCACAGCGGGGAGCACATCCGTTCCTCGAGCGCCACTCAGTGTTTTTCCAAGCCAGAAAAACGCCCAAGCCATCGGAATGGTCAGCGCGAAGGTCAGGACAAGTGTGACGCTGCCTTCGATAAAGACGAACGGGCCGATAAAACGAACCATCATCGCCGCTAAAAACCAGAAGGCAACTCCGAGAGCGATCAGCCACGGGAGCCGCAGCGTGGACGGTGAGGAACTGGCAAAGCCGCTTGAGTTTGGAGTGCTGGTCATAACAAACCTCCTGTGAAATGCGTGGACTCGAGATGGACTGCTGCGAATCATTCACCAGTATTCAAATCAGACCTCCTTTTCGTAGCGCGTTTTTCAGTGCGCCGAACGCCGCATCCGTGCGTTCGACTTCGCCCGTGGAGAATCGGTCGATCAGCAAGCCCGTGAAGGCGGACAAAACGAAGTTAGCAGCGGCGATGTCTTCTGCCTCCAAACTGCCGCGCACCAACTCGAGCCACGCTTGTAGTGAGGCTCGAGCGAACCCTCGGTACAAGCCGTCGCCGTCAATTGCCCGCAGCTCGACTTCAAACAACGAGCGCAAAAACGGGATTAGGCGCGGTGAGGTCAGTTGCGCCCACAGTTGCTCGAGCCGAACCTCGGGGTCGGTGGACTCGAGCGAGGCGCTGGCGAGCAAATGCTGCTGTTGCCCCGCGATGATGGTGAGGATTTCGACGATCAATTGCTCTTTTGAACCGAAATGATACAGCAACATTCGGGCGCTCGTGCCCAGCCCAGCAGCCAGCGGACGCAAGTTCAATTCCGCCAGCCCATGCTCGAGCACCCAAGCGGCGGCCCGCAGCAGCAGTTCGGCTCGAGCGGCGGGGTTTGGGGGGCGGCTCATTGGTGTAACGATCGTTTCATGTAACGACTGTATAACTTATTGCACCTGTAGTCAACAATCTAGAGTCATACGATACACACCGAGCAAATTGACGACGCGAAACTCACGGTGTCCCCAATTTTCTCGAGATTTTGATGCTGTAACGCACGGATTTTTTTCTAATCGAATCTGCTACACTTTCGCTTATGACTCGGGAGCGTCTGCCCAAACCCGTTGCCCCATTGCAACGCGCCCCTGATGCCGCCCCAAAAACTCGAGCTTTGAGCCGTCCCGCACCACTGGCTC
>JANYHH010000022.1 GCA_025359505.1 Deinococcales bacterium | reverse complement strand
GTACTCAGGTTGAATCGCAATCACTTGCTTGTACAGAATCTCGGCTTGCTCCAAATTCCCCGCTTCCAATTCCAGATTGCCCAGATTGGTCAGCGCACGGTAATGGCGCGAGTCAGCCGCCAATGCCGCTTGAAAGTGTGTGCGGGCCGCTGTGACGTTTTCCGACAGCGCCTCGAGCACGCCCAGATTGTTCTCGGCTTCGCTGCGCGTCAACCAGCAGGTTTTGGCAGCCTCGAGACTGGCTCGCATCGCCGTCTGCGCGTTGCGCCAGTTGGCATCGGCGGCTTGCAATGCGGTGATGGCGGGTTTGACGCCACTCACCTCGAGTCCCAAGCTTTCCCAGCCCTCAAAGCTGGTTTTCAGTGCGCCCGCGTAGTTCTTGGCGCGGATGGCTTCCAGTGCATCCACAACTCGAGTCACGGCGCTCTCAGCATCTGGCTCGGCGCGTCCGACCACAGCCAGCGCTCGCAGCTTCCCGAGCGCCTTTTCAAACTCGCGGCGCTCGAGGTCGCCCTGCCAGTCGATTTGTTGTGGTTCAACTCTGTGCGGCTCGAGCGGCAGGGTCACGGGTGAACCCCGAAGGTTTTCTCACCAGCGAGAATCGCCACCTTCAGCCGATTTTCATTCGGCGGAACTGGGCATGACCAGTGATCTGCATAGGCGCAGTACGGGTTGTACGCCAAGTTGAAGTCCAGCGTAACCGTCTCCCCTGTCAGTTCCGCCTCTAAGTAACGCCCGCCCTCGTAAGTGTCCACGCCGCCCGTGGCGTCCATGAATGGCACGAAGGCGACGGACGGCTGATCCTCACCTTCCGGGGCGTACAGCGCCAACTGAGCGCTCGAGCCGTCCGCACTGAACGTCACCCAGCCGAGCCGCTGGTACACGCGCTCAGCGCCCGTGCTGGTCTGCATTAGAATCGTTGCAGAATTCAAGTCACGCTCGAGGGGCAGTGAAAAACGAAGATCGGTGTTTTCAGGGAAATACGACAACGCGACAAAACTCGCTCGAGCCGCACTGGGCAGCGGTGATTGCACCGATTTGAAGAACTCGTTTTTGGATTGCCGGAATTGCTTTACGGTCACGCTGGTGAGTATGACCGATTTTTGATCTAAGAAAATGTCACGCCAGCTCGAGCATCGCTTGGAAGCGCAGGAAGGCTTGCGCGGTCAGTTCCACATCGGCGAGGGCGCGGTGGCGCGTGCCGACGGCGAGTTGCAAACGCTCGCAGACGGCATCCAAGTTGTGGCGGCGCTCACGGGGAAACAAGCGTTTAGAGAGTTGCACCGTGCAGGTCGCCTCGCTCGGCGGCGTCAGTTTCAAGCGCCTCGAGTTGGCGTTGATGAACCCCATGTCGAACGCGGCGTTGTGCGCGACCAGCGGCGCACCGTCGATCCACTCTAAAAACTCTGGCAGCACCTTGCCGATGGTCGGCGCGTCCGCGACCATCTGATCTCTGATGCCGTTGATGCGCGTGATGTAATACGGAATCGGAAATCCGGGGTTGACGAAGCGCTCGAAGACGCGATCCGTAATTACACCGTCTTCGATTTTCAGCGCCCCGATCTCCAGAATCGCGTCGCTGATCGGAGAAAGCCCAGTTGTCTCGAGGTCGAACACCACGTAACGCACAGGTCAGAGTTTAAGCCTTTTGCGGCTCGAGGTGAAGATTGCGGGCGTCAGATATCGGCTGGGGATTGCTGATACTCGAGACGACCGAGCGGCGCACAGGCGAGGAAAGCCTCGCCACTACGGTGTGGACGACAGGACACTCGAGCAAGTAGGCTCTTGCCACGCGCCCTCAATCGTCCAAGTGAAACGGGATGCTGATGACGACCGTGTTGCGCCTCGAGAGCAGCAAGAACTTCAGGGTCAGCGCAGTCTGATTGTGCAGAATCTGCTGCCACCAACGGCTCGGCACAAACTCCGGGATGACGATGGTGACGACGGTATCGCGCCGAGCGTTATCAAAGCGGTTGATGACGCCCATCAGCGGCGCGACGGTGCTGCGGTACGGGCTGTCCAGCACCTCCAAGGGGATTTCCTGTCCCCATGTCTCCCATTTTTGGCGCAGCTTTGCCGTCGTTTCAGGGTTGGTTTCCACGTAGACGGCCGTGACATCGGTGCTGAGCGTGCGGGCGTACTCGAGCGCCCTGACCACGCCTCGGTGGAGTGTGCCGACGGGAACGATCACGTGGTTATAGCGCAAGGTGCTGGGGCTGCGCCCGACGAGGCTGAGTTGCTCGGCGGTGCTGGCGTAATGCTTGCGAATGCCGTTCAGCGCGACGATCAGCGCTGGGATTAAGATCAGCACGATCCACGCGCCCTCGGTGAATTTGGTGACGGCAAACACCAGCAGCACCACGAAGCTGACTACGCCACCAACGCCGGAAATCGCTAGTCCAGTCTGCCAACCCGCTTCTTTCAATCTCAGCCAGCGTTTGACCATGCCCGCTTGCGACAGCGTGAAACTGGTGAAGACGCCGATGGCGTAGAGCGGAATCAAATTCGTGACCTTGCCACCGAAAATCACATTCAGCACCGCCGCACAGGCCGCCAAAATGATGATGCCGTTGGAAAACACCAGTCGGTCGCCAACGTGCGAGAACTGGCGCGGCAGGTAATTGTCCCTCGCCATCAGTGAGGCCAGCAGCGGGAAGCCGTTGAAAGCGGTGTTCGCGGCCAGCACCAGAATCCCCATTGTCAGAATCTGAATCACCCAAAACATGATGCTCCCCGCGCCGAAAACCTCACCCGCAATGATGCTCAGCACCGTGCGCGTGCCAGATTCGTCGGGGACGACATGCAATTGCTGCGCCAGAATCGTGATGCCGCCAAAGAGCAGCGTCGCCAGCACCCCCAAGGTAGCCAGCGTAGCCCTTGCGTTCATGGCGGCGGGGGCTTTGAACGACGGCACGCCGTTGCTGATCGCCTCGACGCCCGTCAGCGCGGTGCAACCGCCGGCAAAAGCGGTCAGGATCAGGAATAAATCCAAGTTCTGCTTCGGCTCGAGGGCCCGCACCGCTTCGGGCTGCATCGGGCGACCGTTGACGATCAGTTCAAACATCCCGACGGCGATCATCACGATCAGCGCGACGATGAACAGATACGGCGGGATCGCAAAGGCACTGCCGCTCTCGCGGATGCCGCGCAAGTTGACCAGTCCAATGCCAATGATCGCCACGACGTTGAGGGTGATGCGGTACGGCTCGAGATCGGGCGCAGCAGCGATGATCGCGCCGATGCCGGCCGCGACGCTGACCGAGACCGTCAGCACGTAATCGACCAAGAGGCTCGAGCCAGCCACTAAACCAGCCGTGTTGCCCAGATTGTCTTTGGAGACGTTGTACGCCCCACCGCCCTGCGGGTATTTGAGGATCGTCTGGCGGTAACTGACGATCAGCAGCCACAGCAGCGCGATGATCGCGGCCGCGATGGGCACGCTGACCGACAGCGCCAGACTGCCGACCGCGACCAGCCGCAGCAGAATCTCTTCAGTGGCATACGCAACGCTGCTGAGCGCGTCAGAAGCGAAGATCGCCAGCGCTTTCGGGCGCGAGAGCTTCTCCTCATGAGCGCGGTCGCTGCTGAGCGGTGCGCCGATCAAAAAGCGTTTCCAAGAAGCCATCAGCCGATTCCCTGCGCTCGAGCCATCACGGGCGCGAGTCTACTCTTGTTTGGTGAACTCGAGGGTCGGAGCACGGTGACTTGACGAGACCACAAACTCTGGTCATACTTGGGGTATGAAAATTGCAATTTCCGTACCAGATGAGTTGTCCAGCGCCGTTGACCAATACGCCCAGAGCAACGGTTTCAGCCGCAGCGAGGTCTACGCTCGAGCCGTGGACAAATTTTTAGAGGAAGTCACCGCCACAAGCTACCAGCAGCGCTTCAACGAGCTGTACAGCGGTAAAGAAGCCGTCGACCCCGCACTGACCGCTGCCGCTCGAGCGACTTTCGAGCGCAACGAGTGGTGAATGTTTGGCGCGGGCAGATTTGGTGGGCTGACTTGGGCATACCGATTGGCTCGGGGCCCGGACATCGCCGCCCGGTGCTCGTAATCCAAGCCAATTTTGCCAATCAAAGCAGCTTACCAACAGTGATCTGCGCGGTGCTGACCTCAAATTTAGAGCGCGAACAAGACCCGCACAATTTTGTGCTGAGCAAAGCCGAAACGGGCTTACCCGCAGATTCCGTCGTCAACGTCTCGCAAATTGTCACGCTCGATAAGCGCGTACAGCTCCTCGAGTACGTCGGGCAAGCCAGCGCAATGACACTGATGCAGCTTGGAACTGCGACCGCGAGCATGATTGGTTTGCGCGGCGATCTTCAACCGCCAGTTTAAAGCGCGATGTCCAATCCGCTCAAGCACTCCTCGGCAATCGCTCGAGCCAGCGGATCCCTCGTGCTGCGGGCGTAACTGACGCCGTAATGCAAGCTCTCCTGAGCGCGTCTGTTGCTTTTGTCTTCCAAAGCCATCGTTTGGTACTTCGCAAGGTAACTGTGCGCCAGCAGCACGTCTCTGGTGCGCTCCGGCGGGAGTTCTTTGAGTTCGCGGATGCATTTGTCAAACGATGTCACCGCGCCGGATTTATCGCCCTCCAAGGCTTTGTCGCGTCCCGCTTTGAGGCTCAGCGCTGCGTCGTAAAAAGCGTTCCTCATGGTCTGACCTCCGTTAATCCCAGCAGCTCGAGGTTTCCATTCGTGGTGATCGCCGAGCGAGCAGTTACCGATGTGCAAAGCAGTCTCGAGATCATCGAGCCGCCAATTGCGCGTGAAGTGCAGCAACTCTGTCTGCATCTCGAGCGTTCATTTCCACGACTCCGAAGTCGCCGCGATCCGCAATCACGAAACTTTGGGCAGCTTCAAGGTTCATGAGCGCTCCCCCAAATCTTGCGCGAAGCGCAGCAAATACCCGTCTGGGTCTTGCACTAAAAACTGGCGATTGCCAACGTGGTGCTGGTCTTTGCGATACCACTTCTCCTCCACACCTGCGAACAGCGTAATCCCTGCGCGGTGCAGACGCTCGAGCAGCGGGTCTACCTGAGCGACCATGATCTGAAAATTAATGCCGCGTCCAAGCGGATACTCGAGCGCAGCCGTCTGCCAATCCCTGCTCAGCCCAATTCGGTCGATCATCAGCGTCGCAGCGCCCAGCTCGAGGAACGCGAAACCCTCTTCCGGGCGCTCGTAGCGCACGGTGAAGCCCAGCACCCGCGTGTAAAACTCGAGGCTGACCGCAAAATCTCGCACGCTCAGTTCCGGCGTCAGGCTCACAGTCCCGGAACCCTCGTCCCGCCACGTCCGTCCCAGCCGTTGAAGCCGTAGAAGCGTCCCGGCACGCCCGTGGTCAGGTAATCCAGCAGCGGCTCGCGCATGGGGACGGGCCCGAGTTTCTGCACCGCTTCGTCCGGGCTGTAAAACGAGGCTTCGACAATGAAACCGTCTGGGTCTCTGGGGTTCAGCAAGCCGTCCCAGTCGACATCGAAGGCGAAGACAATCGTGCGCTCGTTGCGCCCCTCGTCCTCGATATGCACGCAGTACGCCAGCGTCTTCACGGTCTTGACCTTCAAACCAGTCTCCTCGAGCACCTCGCGTTTGACGGCTTGCAGGGCGGTCTCGCCGTGTTCGACCATGCCGCCGGGGACGGTGTAACGCACGCGGCCCTGTCCTTGCCAGT
This sequence comes from Deinococcales bacterium, assembly GCA_025359505.1. Lineage (GTDB taxonomy): Bacteria > Deinococcota > Deinococci > Deinococcales > JAAFIG01 > JANYHH01. The sequence goes on along the minus strand of JANYHH010000022.1, from coordinate 29,963 downwards.
CGTTGGCGACCAGCAAAACCCGTCCCATACGATCGCGCAGCACGGCTGCGGCGACCAATAACTCGCGCCGGGCCACCCTAGCTGCTCACTTTCTGCAAGAGCAGCTCTTGACGCTCGAGCTGCTTCAACGCCGCAATCAATGGTGTCAACTCGCCCTCGATGATGCTGACCAGCGGGTTGTTCTTGGCTTCACCCTCGAGCCGGTGGTCGGTGACGCGGTTCTGCGGGTAGTTGTAGGTGCGAATTTTCTCAGAGCGCTCACCGCTGCCGATCTGCGAGCTTCGAGCCTCGCTTCTCGTGCGCTGCGCGTTTTCTCTGGCGCGTTCAAACAGCCGTGCCCGCAATACGGTCAGGGCCTTATCGCGGTTTTTGATTTGGCTGCGCCCGTCTTGGCAAGTCACGACCAGTTCCTCGCTCGTGCCCTCGCGGTAGACGATCCGTACGGCGCTGTCGGTGGTGTTGACGCCCTGCCCACCGTGTCCGCCAGCGCGGTAAACATCGACGCGGTAATCGCTCGCCTCTAATTGCACGTCGACATCCTCGGCTTCGGGCAGCACCGCGACGGTGGCGGTGCTGGTGTGAATCCTGCCCTGCGTCTCGGTGGCAGGAATGCGTTGCACGCGGTGGACGCCGCTCTCAAACTTGAAAACACCAAATGCGCCAACGCCGCGAATCTCGAGGGTCAACTTTGAGAAGCCACCCAGATCGCTTTCGTTGCTGTCGACCAACTCCAATTTATAGCCATGATTTTCGGCGTATCGCGTGTACATTCGGTACAAGTCAGCCGCAAACAACGCAGCTTCCGCGCCGCCCGTCCCAGAGCGAATTTCCATAATGACATCGCGCTCGTCGGCTGGGTCTCTGGTCAGCGTCAGTTCCTCGTATTCAGCCTCGAGCATCGGCAAGTTGAGGTTGCATTCCTCGATGTCAGCGGCTGCCAATTCACCCAAGTCCGGGTCATTCAGTAAACCCTGAGCGTCCTGCAAGCGTTGCCGAGTCTCCAATAAATCGCGGGCGACGCGGGCCACGCTTTGCAGGGACGAGTATTTGCGACTGAGGGCCGTGTAGAGGCTTTGGTCAGCGATCACGTCTGGATCGCTGAGCTGTGCCTCGAGCGTTTGAAACTCGGCGAGAAGGGTGTGGAGGGGGTTCATTGGTTGTAGCTTACGACGCCCCCGCAAATCGTCACAAGGTAAAGGCTGTCTTTTGTGGTTCGCCTCGAACCAATCGGGGCATTCGATGCGTATACCCAAGTGTCAACGGACGGCGGCTCAACAGGGACGCAAATGCAGTTTAACAAGTGACAGCTTCGTGCCAAAGAACCAGCAATTTGACACATCTCAGTCGCATTTTCAGTGTTAAAGAAAGGATTAAGTTTGAGCAAACCACACTCAAGAAATAACGTTGTCTCAGACGCAATCTGAACATGTAACAAAAGTGAGATGAGTTGGGTTTAAGAAAACAAAATTGTTTACAAAAAACCAATTTCGCCCTACAATCTACTCAAGGTTGGCATTCCTATTCACATTTGAAGTCATGCAAACGCAAAGACTTCCCACCAGCCTGAAAGGAAGACATCATGGTTCTCGAACGCAACCAAACCAACCACACCACCGCTTCCAGCATGGACACCATTCACTACCGCCCCGGCGCGGTGATCCTCTATCCCGGCAAGCCAGAAAACCTCTACCGCGTCAAAAACGGCCTGATTCGCCTGCACACGATGGACGACGATGGCAATGGCCTGACCCTGCGCTACGTCAAACCCGGCGAGTATTTCGGCGAGGAAGCCATCGGCAGCTTGGAGCGCGAATACTTTGCCGAAGCCGTGACCGACTCGAGCGTCGAGATGTTCAACCCGAAGACGCTGAATGCTGAGCAAATGCTCGACTTCGCGCAAGCGCTGGCCAAAGCCTTACGGCGCGGCTACCAGAGCATCTACCGCTTGGCAGGCAAACGCCTCCGCAGCCGCATCGCCGCCGAACTCCTAGAGCTGGCAGACACGGCGCTGGGCAGCATCAAGCCCGATGGTCTGTCGCTGGTCTACGCCACGCATGACGAACTGGCGGCAGCCGTCGGGTCAGTGCGCGAAACCGTCACCAAAGTCGTCGGTGAACTCAGCAAAGAGGGCGTGATCGACAGCGGCTACGGCAAGATCACCCTCGTCAACGTCCCCGCCCTGCGAGCCATCGCCAACGCCTGAGTTGGGCAAGAAATCCAGCCAACGCCTGATCTCGAGGACGAATCTCGAGTTACACCCGACCCCTAGCGCCGCGCCGACCCCTCCCCCCAGACGCGGCTCGAGAAGAACGGCAGACCGCAACGGTTTGCCGTTCTTTGTTGAATTCAGTTTCGGCTCCAGACGAACGATGGCTGCTGTCGACCTGTGCGTCTCGAGTGACGAACAGAAATTTGCCACTATCGACTCGGGCGGCATCTCGAGCTACTTCGCCAAGGTCTTCCAGTGCTGCAACAAGCGCCGCAATGCCTCGGGGTTGTTCACTGGCGACGGCGCTCCGATTTGATTGCTCGAGTTCTCGCCGTGACACCCAGCGCAGGTGCGAATCTCACCGGGTTGCATCGTCACCCAGACGCGCTCGCGCACGACGGCTTCGCCGTTTGAATCGGTGGTCTGCCACGTCAAGGCACGGCGGGCTGGGACGAAGGCGGCTGAAGACCCATCTGGTGCGAGGGCGACACTGCCCACCGGGCCCGTCGGATTGGCGGGGTTCTGACTGACTGGAATCGGCTGCGCCAGAATTCGTCGCCCGCTCGAGTTCTGATAGCCGCGCACTTGCAGCCCCTGAAAAATCTGGTAATGCGCGATGTCGTAAACCTTGCCAGCGGCGGTCACAGTTTTCACGCCACCCGGCACGCGCAGGTTGTACGGCTGCTGACGATCGGCGCGGTCGCGGCTGGTCTGGTTGCGGCTGACGATCAATGCCAAATCATTGCTTGTCAACCAAGCGCGAAAGGCAGACTCAGACACGCCTTCTTGATTGAAGATATTGCGTTCCGGCTGCTCGAGGACGCTGCTTTGAGCTGTAGGACGCGCTCGTGGGACGACTTCGACCGGCTCGAGTTCCCAGAGTGCGCCGCTGTAGGTTTTGGCTTCGTCGGGCGTCCACCACGTCACGCTTTTGTTGATGCCTGAGGTCAGCGGACTGCCAGCCTCGAAGGTGTTCCCAGTGAGCGATTTGAGTTGATGCAGCCTGAAGCTGATCCCCTTTTCCACGACGCGGCTGCTGGTGTAAACCGCGACCATCTGACCCGTGCTGAGCGGCAACGGGTTGCGGTAGCGCCCCCCCGCCAGCCCGGTTCCAGTGGTGTCGGCTGGCGTGGCGTCCGTGAAGCTCATCTGCTCGGCGTTCAGCGACGGCGCACCCGTGAAACGCACGATCTGGCTCGAGGTCATCGAACCGAACTCTCTGGCGTAAATGCCGTAGTACATGCCCGGCGCACGCGGGTCTTCGCGGATGTGAAAAATACCGCCGTCCATGCGGATGTACTTGCGGTTGGCGATGATGCTGCTGTCGGTGAAATCAGTCAACGCGGTGTCGCTGCTGAACGACGGCTCCAGATACCCAAACGACAGCTCGTGCCGCCCGATGTGGTTCATCGTCAGTTCCGACGTGCCGTCTTGGTTCATCTGCCACGGCGTGAACAGGTTGAAGGTAAACCCGTTGACTGCCCCATACGCGCTCTTCATCCCGAGGCGCGATTCCGGGAAAACCTCGAGTTGACTGGCGCGTTGGGCTGCACCTTGGGTCTCGCTGTCAAAGGTTTGCACTTGATAACCGTTCGCGGGGCTGCCATCGGCCTGCTGATCGCGTTGCAGGTGATCCCAGCGCGTGAAAATCACGCGCCCGAACGAATCGATCTGCGGGCTGAACGCGCCGCTGGGGGTGTGGTTCAGCAAGCTGACTTGCTGGGTCTGCACGTTCAAGCTCCAGATGCCGGTGATGGTCGGCGTACTCTCGTACTCGTCCAGTTGCGGGTAGAGGTGCGTTGCGCCGTTGCGCGGGCGATCCGAGGTGAACAGCACACGGTCATCGCTCGCGTAGATCGGGGAGACATTGTTATACCCTTCCGGTTGACCGGCCACTTTGACAATCGAAACCTTGTCGGCTTTACCCAAGCCGCTGACCTCGTACAACTGCCAGTTGCTCTGCACCGGTACGTACTGCTTCACGGGCGCACCGACGAGCATACTAAACAGCGCTTTATTGCCGCTCCAATGCACGCTCGGTTCGCGCACCGCGATCGACTGCGCTCCCTGCTGACCATCCATGCCAAAACCCGCTTCTTTGGTCAGGTTGCGTAAGCTGCCGTCTGGGTAGCGAATCATCAAATCGCCACCTCTCGGCACGCGATCCATCGCCGTGATGTGATTGGCAAATGTTGACATGCGGCTAGCGAAAATATCGCCGTCGGTCGGGACTTGCGTGACGAAGAGAATCGGGTTGACGATCTCGGTGGTGAGCGGCGGCAGCCCAGCGCCAGCGCCACCACCACTACCACCGCCAGCAGGAGGTTCTTGGGTGCTGGGCCCGCAAGCGTTCAAGCACAGTAGCGCTGTGACGATCAAACTCAGTGCCGTTCCGCGTGAATCTCCAAGCTGCATTGACTTCATGAAGTGCTCCCTTCGAGTATCTGCCATGAAACCAGCCTCGGTTCACAGTCTGCCTTGCCTCAGCTTAGCGGACTTTCTGTGTTGCTCGAGTCGGAAAGCTCACGCCGCTGTTCAAGACGCCCTATCTACAGCCGCTTGACGATACTCAAAGCTGGATCACATTACTCGAGTAGCTTCAGTCACAGCTCACCCAGCCCCGAAGCGTTACAGTCAAGGCTCGAGGTGACACCCATGACCGTCAAAACTCCGCTCATCATCGCCGCCGCAATCTCGAGTTTCGCGTTTCTCAATGCCCGAGCCGCCCCGCCCGTTTTTGTCGACGTGCCCGTCTGCCACTGGGCATCGGCCGCGATTTACGCCGTCGCTGGAGAGGTCGCCGCGCCAGCCAAAGACGTGAGCACCGCGCAGAACGCCGTGCGGCAAGTGTTCGAGGGGCTGCAATGCGGCAATGCCGATTGGGTCTCGAGGTTCGTCGAGGGTGCACCCGTTGGTCTCGCATCCGCCGCGAGCCGCAAAGTGCTGCGCTCGTACAGCCTCGCGTTTGGCAAAGCGAACGTCAATGGCGGCGCGGCGAGCGTCGCGTTCACCGCGAATTTGACCTACGACGCAGCCAGCGGCGTCGTGACGATCAAGCGCAGCGGCACAGCCAGATTGAACGTCAGCGACGAGACCGGCTGGAAAGTCGTCTACGCCAGCCTCTCGAGCCTCAACGTACCGTTTTTGCCAAAGTAAGTGTGAACTGGCTAGCGATGTAAACCATCTCGAGTTTTCTCGAGCAACGAAGCGTTTGGATTGGTGATTACAACGGTGGCGTGAAGCGCCCGTCAATCGCCGTCCAACCGCCGTCCACGAAATGAATCGTGCCCGTGACGAAACTCGAGGCTTGACTGGCGAGATAGATCACGGGCCCCACCATCTCTTCGGGTTCAGCCCAGCGCCCCAACGCACTGCGCTTGGCATACGCGTCGTACCACGCGGCGTTCTGTTTGATCGGCGCGGTCAGCGGCGTGTTGACCACGCCGGGGCCAATCGCGTTGGCTCGCACGCCGAACTCCGCCAACTCAGCCGCCAATGTCCGCACGAGTTGCAACACGCCCGCTTTGGTCGCGGCGTAGACGCCTTGCCCCGGCTCGACAATCTGACTGCGGATGCTCGAGAACACGATGATGCTGCCGCCGCCACCCGCGACCATTTTGCGCCCACCGGCTTGAAGAAGGCGAAAGTTGCCTTTCAAATTCAGCGCGACCACGCGGTCGAACTCCTCATCGCTGTACTCGAGTAAGCGCTTCCTGACGTTAATCGCGGGCGTGCAGACCAGCACATCTAGTCTGGGGATACCATCAATCAGCGCCGTGACGCTCGAGCCGTCACCGATGTTCGCACTGGCGGCGGTTGCCTGTCCACCCTTGGCTTCGATTTCACTGACCACGGCTGCCGCACCCTCTAAGTTGAGGTCAGCGACGATCACGTGCGCCCCGAAGTCCGCCAGCCCCAACGCACTGGCCCGACCGATGCCCGAGGCAGCGCCGACGACCAGCGCGGTCTTGCCGCTCAAGTCAAACAGAGTTTTGAAATCCATGTCAGAAGTGTAACGCCTCGAGCCGTGTGGCAACTCGAGGCGACCTCGAGCGGCTGGGGTGTGATTAGTCAATGCGCTGACGTATTGGCATGGTTTGCTTCTTGAGTGAGGGGTTTCATCACCTGCCGTCACGCGAGTCCGACAACCGTCGGCAGAGCCTTGGATGACCTCGAGCGCGGTTTCGCACCGTCTTCGAGAATCCTGTTCCGCACGGGGTTTCATTGCCGCGTAACGGCGCGTAACGGCGCATCCGTAGGCTGAACTCCATGCCCGTGGTTGGAACGTGTTCCAGCCCGATTGAGGCGCGAAAGGAAACCCATGTCCAAACGCTTATCCGTCTTGCTGCTGTGCCTGTGTGCGCTGCTGGTCGCTTGCCCGAGCGAACCGCCGGACAGCGGCGGAAGTTGGAACTCGAGTCAATGGAACCTAGCCACTTGGAAGTAAGCACCAACGAATCAAAGGAGCCAGATCATGTTGAACCCCAGAGATTTGAAGTTCTTCGCCATCGGAGCCGTCATCGTCGCGTCGGGTCTGTCAGTCTTCGCCGCCGTCAACATCCCCAACACCTTCACGCCAAACACGCCGATCAAAGCCGAGGAAGTCAACGCGAATTTCTCGAGTTTGAAAGCTTCGATTGAAGCACTGCAAGCCAGCTCCGGGACGGTTGCCGATGGCACGTTGACCTCGAGCAAATTTGCGGACGGCGCGATCATCTCGAGCAAGTTAGCCGATGCGTCGGTCAGCGCAGCCAAGCTCATCACAACCGCGCCTGCCTCGAGCGGCAAGTTTTTAAGTTTCGACGGCTCGAGCCTGAGTTGGGCGGATGGTACGGCAGGCACGGTTGGGTCACAAGGCCCGAAAGGCGATACTGGCGCTGTGGGCCCAGCGGGAGCGAAGGGTGACACCGGAGCGGCTGGCCCGCAAGGTGTCAAGGGCGATACCGGCGCGACCGGAGCGGTCGGCCCAGCGGGTCAGACTGGCCCGCAAGGCGCACCCGGTATCAGCACCCGCAAATTCATTTCAGGCTTCATCAATGCAACCCCAAATTTAGGTGCTGGTTTCACCTTCACTCGCAACTCGACGACTCAATACACGGTGAATTGGCCAGCGGGAACTTTCAACGGAGCTGCGATTCCTCTGGTTCAAACTTTTAGTGCGGCAGGTCGGATTTCTGGTTGGAGTGCTGGCAGTGATGGCTCCGGCGTTTTTACGTTTGTTGGCATTGATAGCCAAACAATTTGGTTCACGATTACTGCACTCCAATAACCGCGTCTTCCGCCATGACTCGAGCCACAATACGTTTTAGATTGCAACCGCAATCCTCGAGTTTCAAAAAGCTTGTGACGAACCTCGAGCGGCATGGTGGATCACAAAAACAGCACTGATTTTGAGGAGGTCGTACCCATGAAAAAATTGCTTTCAACGATTGCTCTGTTCGGTTTCGGTTTGGCGGCAGCCCAATCTGGTTTCACACTGCCGACGATTCCCAGCGAAATCGCAGCGCCCGAAGGACAGAAGGTTGCACTGGTCGCACTTGGGCGCGGCACGCAAAATTACGTCTGCCAAGCCAACACTGCCAAAACCGGTTTTGAATGGGCGTTCAAAGCACCCGAAGCCAATTTGTTCGACTCGAGCAATACTAAAATCGCCTCGCATTACAGCGGCCCCACGTGGGAAGCGCCCGACGGCTCTAAGGTCGTCGGCGAAGTCAAGGCTCGAGTCGCCAGCCCGAACACGATTCCGTGGTTGTTGCTGAATGCCAAAAGCACGGCTGGCACGGGGTTATTTGGGAAGACCACGTGGGTTCAGCGCCTGTCCACCACGGGCGGTTCCGCGCCCAGCACGGGTTGCGATATCAGCACGGTCGGCAGCGAAGCGAGCATGGCGTACAGCTCGTTGTACGTGTTTTACGAAGGTAAATAACCCAGCTCTGGGCGTGCGTCTCGAGATTCTTGGACTGCCGCTCGAGTCATCTCGAGTTCACACCGATTTGCGGCTAATTTAGCGACTCTGCTGACCCACGGCGCTCGGCTGCTCGAGCCAGAAATGCTGCCGCGTCAACGCGAACTCCGCCGCTTCAGCCAATGATAAATTCTCGCCTTTCGTCTCGAGGGTGCGGAGTTCTGCGGCGCTGAGACCGCTCTCTTTTTGCAGGTCGCGGTGGTTCTCTTCCCAGTGGTCGAACTTGTAACTGCCGATCAGCTCGGTCAGGTGGTCAGCGGCCGCCGCGAGGATGATCGCGTCCGGGTAAACCCGGCATTTCTGGGCGATGCGAGAGAAATTGTCCAGCATCACCACGCTGGCGTTGCGTTTCCCCAAGCGGATGAACAGCTCCAGGGCTTCGCTGAAATACTGCTTGGCGGGCGCAATCTGATGCTGATCCAAGGCGTTCGCGCCGAGTGAATTGAGACTCCGGGCGATCCCCAGCACATCGCCCAATGCTCGTTTCAACAATAAGGCCTGCTCGTGCAGGCTCGCCTCGAGCGCGAAATCGCCGTTTGATCCCGCGATATTCCCGAGGTTGGCGAACACATACGCAATGCCTTGCTGATCTCCAATGGCACGTTTTAATTCCAATGACTGCTCGAAATGCCCCCTAGCAGCCTGCCAGTGTTTTTGCAGCGCTTCGACCGTGCCGAGTTCGTTCAAGCAGGTGGCCAAACGGTGCTGATCCCCGAGTTGTCTCCAAAGAGGTTCAGCTTCCAGAAAAAACGCTTTGGCCTTTTCAAAGTGGCCGCGTTCTCGTTCCAGCATCCCGTTGAACATGATGGCTCCGGCCTGCGCTGGCTTATCCCCGAGCGCCGCCGCGAGCGCCCGATACTCGAGCAAGCTGCTGGTGGAAGTGTCGTACTCGGCGAATTCTATGGTCAGATTGGTTTGGGTAAAAAGTAATTTCAGTCGGGTCGCGTCGGGCTGCCCGTGTAGTCCCAGAAAGAGTTGTGCCCAGCGCAGTCCTTCCTGACGGTGGCCTCTGGTGTACCAGTAATCCTCTAAGTGACCCACGATTCTCGCACCGGTCTTTGCATCATGAGCGCTCGTCCAATCCAGCGCTGCCACGATGTTCTGATGATCCATCGCCAACCGCTCGAGCCAGCGCGTCTGGGTTGCACCGCCGCGCAGTGGAAGTTCGGCTTGCTGGCTGAGCTGCGCGAAGAACTGAGCGTGACTGGCACGCACGCGCTTGGCGCGTTCCACCTCCAGTTTCTGAACAGCGAAGCCCTGCACGACCGGGTGCAAATCGTAGCGTCCACCGGGCAAGCTGCTCACGAGCGAGCGCCCCACCAGACCCAACAAGGCTCGAGCCGATACGCCCATGCCCTCCAAAGCCGCACGACGCTCGAAGCCGCCACGAAACACGCTGAGCGCCGTCAGCGCATAGCGCAGCTCGTCCTCCAACAGTTCCCACGAATGCTCAAAGACGGTTCGCAGCGAACGGTGCGCCTCTGGTTGCTCGAGGTCAGCGCTTTCCAGCAGTGCTGTTCCCGCCTCGAGTCCGTCTGCCAGAGCGTCCGGGCTGAGTTCGCTCGTCCAAGCTGCGGCCAGTTCAATCCCTAGCGGTAAGCCGTCCACCGCCGCGCAGACCCGCATGATGCCGGGCAGCGTGTCACGCGTCAGCGCGAACCCGCCGCGTCGTCGGGCGGCGCGATTCACGAAAAGCGTTACTGCCGCCGAGCCTCGAGCCGCCTCCAAATCCGGGCTACTGGGATACTCGAGACCGCTGATCGGCAGCACCCATTCGTTCGGCAACCCGAGCGATTCGCGAGAGGTCGTCAGGATCGTCAGACGCTGTGTTTGCTCGAGCAATTCCGCGACCCGTTCCGCCAAGCCGCGCAGGTGTTCGGTGTTGTCCAGCACTAGCAGGCGCTGCTGATCTCCAAGGGTTTCCGCGATCTGCGTCCACGCGTCTAGCTGCGATTGCAGCGTCAAGTCGAGCGCCGTCGCTATCGCAGCGGGCACGTTCTGGAGCGCTGCAACGCCGCGCAAAGAGATCCAGCTTGCGCCATCGGCGAAGAACCCTCGCACCAATTCCAAGGTGCTTTGCGCCAGCGCGGTCTTGCCGACGCCGCCGGGGCCGCGAAGGGTCAGCAATCGCGGTGCTCCCGATTGCAGCCGCTCGAGGAGTTCGGCTTGCTGAACCTCGCGCCCGATCAGCTCGAGGGGAACGGGTTGAGCTGGCACGGGCGCACCCGAGAGTTGCGCGGCCAGACGCACGGTTTCCGGGTGCGGGTCTGCGCCCAGATCCGATCTCAACCGCGCTTTGAAAGTCTCGAATTGCCGCAAGGCAGCCGCCTGCGTCCCCGCACGTGGCGCGAGTTTCAATACGCTGTGCAGCGCCTCCTCGTTGTACGGATCTGCTTCCAGCAGCCGCTCGAGCCAAGCGGGGAGTTCCGTCGTGTCACCACGGCTTTCCAGCGCGTTGACGTGCCCGGTCAGCGCTTCGCGCCAATCGTTGTGCAGCGCAGAGCGCTCCGTTTCCAGCCAATCCGCGAACGCCCCGGACGGTTGCAACCCCTCGAGCAGCGTGCCACCGTAGGACAATAGCGCCGCGTGCCAGTCGCCGCGTTCAGCCGCCCGTCGGAAGCGCCGCAGATCGCTGGCGGCGGTGAGGCGCAGCGTGTGCGGGGTCGCCTCGAGACTGGCGAACCACGGCGCGTTTTTGCAGCGGTGCAGCGTTTGGCGCAGGTTGTTGCGGCTGTCCTGCGCGGCGATGTCGGGCCACAGCAGTTCGGCTATTTCTCTGCGTTCCACCCAGCTATCGTGAACCGCGAGGTACGTCAGCAGCCACAGACCAGCCCCCTGCGCCAGATTCGCCCTCGAGTCACCCTGTATCCAGAGCGCTGCGCCCAGCACGCGCAGCTCCCCTGTTGGGTGCACATCCGCGTCACCGACTCCGGCAGGGTCAGCGCGGTTCTGCTCGAGAGGCGGCCGATTCACTGGCGTTCAGTATGACCGATTCCGGGCGGCAGTGTCGTTCAGCGCCGCCAGACAGCGGGTTCGCTCGAGCGCTGGTCAAGTAGCGAATTCCACCTTCTTCGTGGGTCGAGGCGCGACTCGAGGCGCAATTGATCGAGTACGCGCTGAGCGGTGTCTCGAGCGACTCGCGTCCTCAGCGCATCCCGAGCAGCAGATCAACCGTGAGCTGATCCAAGCGCTCGAGACCCGGCCCACGCGCACCCAGCGCAGCCCGGTCGAAGCTGTGCGCTTTGAGCGCGGCGGCGTTGCTGGTCGAGTAGCTTTTCGACAGGCTCGAGAGGCTTTCGTCTTTGACTTTATACGCGGCGATGATTGCCTGAATCTCAGCGTCAGCGTTGAATTGCGCCGCTTTCTCTTTCAGCATCAAGTACGTCCGCATGCAGCCGCGTGCGAAATCCCAGACGCCCGCCTCGTCCTCGGTACGCAGCGCGTGAGCGTCGAAGTGCTTCATGCCCGCGTAGCCCGTGTCCTCGAGCAGTTTGACCAGCAGGAACGCGCTTTTGATGTTCTCCGCACCGAAGCGCAGGTCTTGGTCAAAGCGCCCCATTTTTTGGTCGTTCAAATCGATGTGAAAGAGTTTGCCCGCGTCAATGGCTTGCGCGATCGCATGAACGAAGTTTAAACCCGCCATCGTTTCGTGCGCGAACTCCGGGTTGACGCCGAACAAATGCGGTTGCTCGAGGGTCGCAATGAACCCGAGCGCCGCGCCGACCACGGGTAGGTAAATATCGCCGCGTGGCTCGTTTGGTTTTGGTTCTAAGGCGAAGCGGTAGTTGTAGCCTTGTTCTTGGCTGTAACTGGCGAGAAAGTTGAAGGCTTCGCGCATGTGGGCAATCGCGTCCAGCGCGTTACCGCCAGCATCCACTTCTGCACCTTCGCGGCCGCCCCAGAAGACGTAGGTTTCAGCGCCGAGTTCCGCGCCCAGATCCATCGAGTTCATGGCTTTTTGAATCGCATACGCCCTGATCTGCGCGTTGGCGTTGGTGAACGCGCCGTCTTTGAAGGCGGCGTCGGAAAACAAATTGGTGGTCGCCATCGGCACTTTCATGCCAGATTCCACCAGCGCCTTTTTGAAGCTCGAGACGATGGCGTCGCGTTCACTTGCCGTGGCATCGATCGGCACGAGGTCGTTGTCGTGCAGGTTGACGCCGTATGCGCCTAACTCGCTGAGTTTGTGGACGATATACTCAGGTGCGAGCGGCTGACGGGTTGGATTGCCGAACGGATCGCGGCCGATGTTGCCGACCGTCCAAAGTCCAAAGGTGAAGTGATGCTCGGGAAGCGGGTCAAATGCCATTGTCGTTCCTCCGTGATGTTGAGCCAACTCGAGAGTAGCGGGTTGACGCGTCCACCTACTTTGTAAATTGATCTTACTTACTTTAGCGGCGCGGCTCGAGGCTGTCAACTGTCCCTGATGCTCGAGCCACCCAGCAACCCGTGAAGCACAGTTGCCGCCGCGCCAATCGCAGCCGCGCTCGAGGGTTGGGGCGATAAGCGCACCTGAATTCCTTCAAAGCTGCGCCAATCGCAGATCGAGCGCATCGTCTCGAGGGCGGGCTGGAGCAGAGCCTCACCCAAATGGCTGAGCGGGCCGCCAATCAACAGCTCATCCGGGCTGAACGTGCCGATCAGATTGGCCAGCAACAAACCCAGTTCCTTGGCAAAGCCAACAACGACCAGCGGCTGGCTCAGGGCGCTCAACAGCAGCGCGTCGATATCAGCCGTTGACTCGAGGTCAAGCTGGCTTGCCAGTGCGCGTTGCGAAACGAAATCCTCGACTCGGCCATTCGGTGGATGCAGCACGGTGTGCCCAACCTCGCCCGCGAAGCCATCCGCACCTCTGAAAACCTGTCCCTCGATCACAATGCCACAGCCAACCCCGACACCGAGGCTGAGGTACACCACCGAGCGCGGCTTCGCACCCAAACGAAAAAAGTACCCACCGAGCGCAGCAGCGTTGGCTTCATTCCCCAAACACAGTTTTTCTGACTCGAGCGGTGCGGGCAGCAGCGGACGCAGCAACTCGAGCACCCGCGTTTGCGGCCACGTAAGGTTTGGCGCGAAGTGCAATACGCCATTCAGCACCGGCCCCGGCACGCTGACCCCCAAGCCCAGCACGCGGCGCTCATCCAGGACAGGTTGCTCGAGCAGTTCAGTCACCTCGAGCGCCAAACGCTGACAGACCAAGAGCGGATCACGGGATTCTAAATTGGTGATGTGACGCTGGGCGATTACCTCCCCGAGCAGATTGCAGGCCACAATCCGCAGCTCACTGACGCCGATCTCAGCACCGATCGCGCACAGCACATCGGGGTTTAAACGAAGCGGCAAGCTGGGCCGCCCAGAAGACCCTCTCAACGCGTCACCCTCGAGCACCCAGCCTTCAGCAATGGATTCTTGCACCAGCGCCCCGACCGTCATTTTGGTCAGCGAACTCCGGCGGGCCAGCTCCGCCCTCGAGACACCGGAATCGGTGTACAGCAATCGCACGAGCGTATTGCGGTTGTGCGCCTTCAAGTGACTTTGATTGCCAGCGCGGTTCACGGTTCAGCAACGATACCTCACGTGGCTCGAGGTGAAGCAGCGCTCAGCTCGGCTCGAGGTGGTAAATCGCGCCCGCCGCGTCGTCGCTGATGAACAGCCCTTGAGCACCATCCGAGATCGCGTCCACTGGACGCCCCCACGCATTGCCGCCCTCCAAGAAGCCGCTGACCAGATCGACTTGACCAGCAGGAGCGCCGCTGATCCACGGGAAATACGCGACCTTATAGCCCGTTTTGACCGTGCGATTCCATGAGCCGTGCAGTGGTGTGACCAGCCCCTCGAGCCGCTGGGTTTTGACGTAACTCAAGCCCAGCGGTGCGCTGTGGGCTTGAATGCCGACGCTGATGCGGTCGGCTTTGGCGCAATCCAACTTACTGCCGTCTTTGTTATTGTCCCAATCGCGCTCGAACGGCATGTTGGTCATCCCCGCATCGGGGTTGGGGTTGCAGAACGGCCAGCCGTAATTGCCGCCATCGCGCACTTTGGTCAGTTCCTCTGGCGGGTGGTTGTCCACGTAGCTGGCCTCCACCACACCCTCTTTGGCGTGTCCGGGCGGATACGGGATGTTATCGCGGTTGTTGACCGCCACCCACAGCGCCCCCGTCGCTGGGTCAATCTCTAAACCTTCGGCGTTGCGAATGCCCTGCGCGTACAACCGCCCGCCCGTGCCATCCAAGTTGTACTGGTAAATCGCACCGCGCTTCGGGGTCGCGGCTTGGTCGCTTGGACTGGCGTTGGTGGCCGAGGCGATCGACAGGTAAAGCTTGTCACCCGCGATCACGAAGTTCTTTAAAGCGTGACCGTAACTGCCCTTCAACTCACCACTCGAGGCGTCGAGCAGATTGGCAATCACCACTTCTTTCGCGCCGATGCTCAGATCGCCGCTGTTGTAAGTGGACCTCGAGATTTGATTGCTTTCGGAGAAATACAGGTACGTCGTGCCGCCGATGGTTTTGAACATCATGTCGTGCGGTTTGCGTAAGCCGTCCGCGAAGGTACTGACCACCGCATTGCCGCCACTTGCAGGCTGACGCACCACGTAGATTTTACCCTCCAGATCGGGGCTGCTCGAGTTGATGTCCACGGGTTGCGAGACCAGCAGATCACCGTTTGGCGCGAGCCGCATGAACCGGGCTTTGGGAATGCGGACGTAGACACTGATTTTGAACCCCTTGGGAATGGTCAGGGTTCTGACGACATCGAGCGGAGCGGCATTCAAACCACTGGCAACCGTCAAGGCTGACGGGGCAAACTCGAGCGCGGCGGGCAGCGTGGCTGTCGTCACCTGCCCGTTGCACGCCAGAAAACTCCCGATTGCGAGCGTCAATCCACCAGCCAGCCACGCGGCTCTGTTCATCTCAGAAGTCTAAAAGCGCTACGCTTAAACAGATGAACGAAACCCTGCAAAGCCTGAGCAACTCACCCGCTAAACTCGAGGCGATCTTCAATCAATTCAAGCTGCGAAACAAATTCGACATGCCTCGAGCGGCTGGCAAGTGGACGCCGCGCCAGATCTTGGCGCACCTGAGCGATGTGGAAGCCGTCCAGCGCGTGCGCGTGATGGCGATGCTCAGCCAAGACAACTCGGTCATGCTTGGGTTTGATGCCGACGCGTGGGCGGCGGCCGGCGCGTACACCGAGCGCGATCCTCGAGTGAGCCTGACGGTGTTCAGCGCGTTGCGAGTCAGCAACCTAGAGTTGTGGCGTGCGCTGACGCCGCAGCAACTCGAGCGGCGCGGCACGCATCCGACGCGGGGCGAGTTCAGCGTTGGGCAGTGGTTGGGCTTCGTGGCAAAGCACGATCTCAACCACCTGACGCAGCTCGAGGCGAGTTTGCCGTGAGCGCGACTCGAGCTTACCTGTTCGCGCATCCCGCCAAGCACAGCCTGTCACCCGCGATGCACAACGCCGCGCTGCACGCACTGGGCATCGACGCACGGTACGAGGCGCGGGAGGTCTCGCCGAAAATTTTAGGCTCGGCGCTCGAGGGCTTGCGAACCAGCGGCGCGTGGGGCGCGAATCTGAGCATCCCACACAAGGAACACGCGCTCGAGTGGTTGGATCATGTGGATGATGCGGCGCGAGCGATTGGTGCGGTCAACACGGTCGTCGTCAGGGACGCGGCGCTGCACGGCTTCAACACCGACGGCTTGGGTTTCATGCGCTCGCTCGAGCAGGCTGGGCTGATGAGCGTGGCGGGTCTAGAGGTGTTGCTCCTCGGCGCGGGCGGCGCGGCGCGGGGCGTGGGTTACGCGCTCAGAGCGGCGGGCGCTCGAGTGGCTATTTGGAATCGCACATACGCTCGAGCAGTCCAGCTCGCGGCAGAACTCGAGCTGGAAGCCGTCAGCGACGCGAACCTCCAGTCAAAAGTGAGGGCAGCGCAACTGCTGGTGAACACCACCGCCGTTGGACTCGAGGACACACGCAGCTCTCCCCTGCCGGACGGTCTGCTGCCCGATGATGGCTGGGTCTGCGACATCGTGTACCGCCCGCTCGAGACCAAGTTACTGCGCGACGCTGCTCAGGCTGGATTACAAACCATTGATGGATTGGGAATGCTCGTGCATCAGGGCGCGTTGGCGCTGGAAAAGTGGCTGGGGGCGCAGGGCATCGCGGGCAAGCCAGATGCGAGCGTGATGCGGGCGGCGGCACTCGAGCGGCTAGGAAAGGCGTAGTTCAAGATTCTCGAGACGCTGGCAGGGACGTGACTCAGGCGATGTTCAGTCCGACATCGAAGGTCGCGCTGTAGCCCGTTTTGGCGTCGCCTCTGAGTGAGAGCAGCATCTGGCTGCCGCCATTTTTATAAATCATGTCATTGCCATTCAGCACGTTGCGCTTGCCAGATTTCCCCGTGTACGGCGCGACCGTGTAGACGGCATCGCTGACCGTATCGTCAAAAAACACTTGCGACGTAAACTCGCCGGTGACTTTACCGTTCACCACGGTGCGGAGCTTAAAGTGAATATGCACGGCGCGTCCGTTGTACCAGCCCGGGTAGACGGTCTTGAAAACCGCTTTGCCGCTAGCGTCGGTCATCTGATAACCGCGCAGGAAGTCCTTGCCCGCCGTGCCTTCGCTCAATTCACTCGAGTATTTCCCGAGCGCGTCGCAGTGCCAGATGTCGACCATCACGCCGCTGCGCGGTTCGCACTTGCCCGCGCTGGCTTTGGAAACCAAAAAGGTCAGTATCAGCGGCAGGCCCGCGCTGATGGCTTTGGTTTTGGAGTCGCTGCGGATGTCGCTGCGGCTCAGCTTCTCGTCCACGAAGAACGGCCCTTCGGTCAGCGCGGGGCGCACCACGCAACCCGGTAAGCTCAGCACACCACTCGAGCCAGCGCCACCCATGCCGCCCTGCGCCCTCGAGCCGATCAGTCCGGCCGCGGCTGTACCACTGGCGATACCGAGCAATTTGAGGGCGGCGCGGCGGCTGAGGATTTTGCCAATCATGGCGTCATCGTTGTCCATAACTCTCCTTTGAACAGCCTAAGGAATCTTCCTCGAGCGCTGCGGGTGAGTGTAGGGGTGCGAGGTAAAGATTCTGCAAATGCTCAAAATCAAGTGCGCGTCTCAGCGAAAATTCACCGCGCTGCACGCGAAAAATAGCCTACTCGAGACAGACGCATTCGCTGGAAACTCAAGTTGTTACTCTTCAACCAAACGCTGGCTCGAGCCGCCCGCTGGCGTCTTTGCGGTACGGAACCCACGCTAGGGCGATCAGTTGCAAATTCACATCGGTCGCTTTGGGCTTGACGGCAATCGTCTCGAGCGCCACGTCCGCATCCGCGCCTGTCAGACCCTCGAGTTCGGTTTGCAATTGCGCCTCGAGCTGCGCCAGTTGCGCGGTGTACGCGGCGATGGTCTCGCCAGCGCGGACGACATCCTGCCCCTCGGCATACGCTCTGCCAGCCTTGCCGAGCGCACTGCCGGCTTTGCTGACCGCGCTGGCGGGACGCCCGCCAAAAAGTGCCCCGAGCAGCCCCATGCCGACGTTGACCGCCGTGCTGAGTTGTGCCTGTTGCGCTTGAGCTTTCTGCGCGGCTTGGGCTTGCTCGGCTTTGCGAATTTTTTCCTCCAAAGCCGCGACTTTCGGCGCGTACTTGGTTTTCAGTTTTTCACTCAACGCATCGCGTCCCTCGCGGGCGAGCTGCGACAGGCGAATCCGAAACTGCGCCTCGGGTTCATTGGGTTCAGACACGAGTTTCTGCGCCGTAGCCGCGTACAGCGTCAACCCCTGCGTCTGCGCGACCCATTTTGAAAATTCCTTACCGTATTTCTCAAGAGCTTTGGCGGTCAACGCCGCATCCAGATCGGCAAAATCACCGCCCGCCCTTGGCTCGGACTCGAGGCTGCCCAGCTCGAGCGCGACTTCACTGGCTTCGTCCCAGTTTAAGCCGGCCAAACCACTGGCTGGCTCAGCAAGACGCTGCGTGACAAAAGCGCTGTCCACGCGGTACTTGGCGCTACTGACTCGAGCCTCGGCTGAACCGAAAATCATTGGGTAGTACGTGACCGCCTCACCGCCACTGGCAGGCACGAAGCACTGCTGAATGCCGGGTGGCAGCGCGGGGCGGCTCTGTTGACCGGGGGCTGCTTTAGGAACGGCGCTCGAGGGCGTACCAACCGTTGCGCTCAAAGCAGCACCGATTTCAGCGCTCGAGGTTTTTTTATCGTGCATCAGTGTTTTGACCTGCCCGAGCGTCATCGGGCCCGCCAAGTAACTCATCGTCCAGCGCGTCTGAAACGTGATCGGCTGCGCTTGATTGACGCTGTGCATCAGGAACACGCGCTTGCCCAAAGCGCTGATCTGCTGGCTCAGTTCGCTGGTGCTGACCCCGCTCGCGCTGGCTGAGAGCGCCTCGAGCACACGGTTTTTATCGTTATCGGTTTGCAGCCGCCCGATGAACCACGTGCCCGTGTTGGCTAAGCCCTTGTAATCGAGGTCAACCGGGTTCTGCGTGCTGAGCACGATTCCCAGCCCGAAGGCCCTCGCCTGCTTCAAGAGCGTCAGCATCGGGGTTTTGCTCGGCGGATTGCCGTTCGGTGGGAAGTACCCGTAGATCTCGTCCATGTAAAGGATCGCCCGCAATGACGGCGTGCCGGATTGGCGGCGCATCCACGACAGCGTGGCGTTCAGCAGCGCCGACACGAAAAACATCCGTTCACTGTCGCTCAGGTGGGCGATCGAAAAGACGCTCAGGCGCGGCTTGCCATCACTGGTGTGCAGAAAATTCCCGACCTCGAGCGGTTCGCCCTGCATCCACGCGGCGAAGCCGGGGCTGGCCAGCAGCGCATTGAGGCTCATGGCGAGTTCAAAACGGTCTTTGGGCGGGTAAAACCCTTCCAAGCTCATCACACCAATTTTGGTGAACGGCGGGGTTTGAATCTGCGCGATCAGCGTCTCGAGGTCAAGGCTCTGTCCCGCCTGCCACGCGGTTGAGAAGATATTGCTGAGCAGAATATGCTCGCGGCTTTTTAAGGGGTCAGCCGCGATCCCCAGCAACCCCAGCAGGCTCGAGACGCTGCTGAGAATCGCCTCGCGCATCGCGTCCGCATCGTCAGTTGCGGGCGGGTCAAAGCTCCGCAATACGTTCACGGGAATGCCCGCGCTCGAGCCGGGCGTGTAAACCGTGAAGTCGACGCTCGCTCGCATTTTGGCGATGCGGGCTTCATCCTGACCCCAATCGGCTAAACCCTGCTTCCACAGTCCAGCCTGTGCGCCCGCGAAGTCTTCAACGCTTTGCCCGGCTTGCGCGGCTAAATCTGGGTTGACCCACGGCTGAAAACTCGAGGCGTCAAGCTTGGGGAAACTGAGCAGTAAGTTCGTCAGGTCGCCCTTTGGGTCGATCGCAATCACTGGGATGTTGTCGATCAGCGCTTCCTCTAATAACCCGATGCCCAAGCCCGTCTTACCGCTGCCAGTCATGCCGATAATCACCGCGTGCGTGGTCAGGGATTTCGACTCGAGCAGCGTGAGGGCTTGGGAAGCACTGTCTTTTCCGATGTAAAACGCGCCGAGCTTCTCGAAGTCCGCCATGAAAGCCTCCAGTAGTTGATTGCGTCACAGTCTACCGATTCCGCCATGCCCATGCGGGCTGACTCAAGGGCAAACAAAAAAAGCGCCGCACGAATGCAGCGCTTTTATCTCGAGCCTATAAAATTTACAGCGCGGCAACCGCGAAGACATCCGCCCCGCGCAGCTCGAGCTTCAAGCCTTTCAGCGGGCGCTTGGCGGGGCCCGCTTTGACGCTGCCATCAATGGCGTTGAAGGCGCTGCCGTGGCACGGGCAATCCAGCACTTTATCTTTGTTCGGTACATCCACTGGGCAACCGTTGTGCGTGCAGCTCAGGCTGTACGAGCGCAGGAAGACACCTTTGGCGGCTTCGATCACGGTTTTGGCCTCTAGCGTTTTGGCGTCGGGAACAGGCACGCGCACCAGCAGCGCCGGAGCGCCGTCCCACTTGAACTGCTTGACATCCCACTCGGCTTTCAAAGTCTCTAAAGCGGCGATCTTCACGACCGCAGGCGCGGTCTGTGCGGCTGCCAACGCGGTCAGGCTCGAGGTTCCAAGGGCGATGGATTTCAGCGCTGTTCGTCGGTTCATGCGGGCATTGTAAAGTGTAGTGAAGCAGCTTTGGTCAGAGTTTGATGAAATTGTGTTTCTGAATGCCAAGCACCTCGAGCGGCACAGCACCTCGAGCGGCACGTAAAACCCTTGACCGCTCGAGGTGAATCAATTTACTCGAGCGTCGCGTCCAACTCCATTGGCACGGCGCTCAGGGCGCGGCTGACGATGCAGCCCGTTTTGGTGTCCTCGGCGAATTTCTGGAACTCTTCGTTCGATAATCCCGGCACTTTGGCTCGAGTGACCAGTCTGAGCTTAGAAATGCTCATGCCTGCCTCCAATTTTTCCACGGTGCAGTGACCCTGCGTGACGACGTACTCAGCCTTGTGCCCGGCCGCCTCGAGACCCGCGTTCAGAGCCATGCTGTAGCAGCCAGCGTGCGCGGCCGCCAGCAATTCTTCCGGGTTCGTGCCGGGTTCGTCAGCGAAGCGGCTGGAAAACGCGTAGCGCATGTCTAAGCCGCTTTGACCTTCTAAGTGTCCTTTGCCTTCGCGTAATGTTCCAGTCCATGTGGCGGTCGCGGTGCGGGTTGGCATGGTGATGCTCCTTTGAGAGGTAAATGGCTTGAGCCGTGAGCGAGTGGTGCGACCGTGATTCTAAACCCGGTAACAGACTAAACTGGGGCAATGGCGAAATTCGTGCGGGTCGGCAGTCGTGGGATCAACATTGAGCAGATCGTCTACTTTGAGGTTTCCGGCGCTCTCGGGGCTGGTTTGGGACGCGGTGCAGCCCCGACGGGGCAGGCGGTGGCACTGGTGCTGCATTTCGTCGGCGATACGCGCTTGACGATCAGCGATGCGAGCGAAGCCCGCGAAATTCTCGAGGCACTGCAACGCAGTTAAACGATTTGGCGCGTTTCTGGGCGCGGTTTTCACAGCGCTCAACTCAGCGTGGTGGCGTGACTCTGCTCGAGAATCCGGCCCTGCCGATGCTCGAGGTCAACGCCTTGTACGGCGATTCAGCGCTCGAGCAGCCGATTCTGATCCGTCCAAGCCGTCTCGATGACAGCCAGCTCGAGGGTTACGACTTGGTGGGAACGCTGATTGCGCTCGAGTTCAAGGCGGTCGAAATCACCTCGAGCCTCTGGGTTGAGCAGGTCGCGTGGACGCAAGCCGCTCAGCTCGCCCGCGTCTGGTGCGAGCACAACGATGCGAGCGACTGGCAGACATTCGTGGCTCGTTCCCTCGCCCGCAGTTTGCAGGCGCACCCAGATTTGCTGGCGTATATCGCGTATCAAAGTAAGGCCGAGGTGAGCATGATGGTCATTTCGAGCGGCGGTTGCTGCGGCTGGTGGGCTGGGACGGATGATGTGGCACGCGCCCTGTTCGCACGCGGCGCGAGCGATCTCGGGCAACTCGAGGTCACGGTTCCAATTGAGCGGCGCAGCGTGTTTGAGGGAACACAAACGGCGCGATTTGAAATTTTCATCGCGGACAATTTGGATCACCGGCCGCTCGGGGTATCGCGCTGACCTCAACGCGCACCTCGAAGGATCGCGCCCACGGAAAGTCGGCTGAGATGATCTGCAAGCAGTACAGCCGCTCGAGCCGGGCTGGTTTGAAAGCTGAACGCAACAGCTCGAGCAGCTTCGTCCGCACTGAGTTGCCCTCGAGCGCTTGATCTGCTAATTCTTCGCGCACCTGCGGGCGCACGATGGTCGCATAGAGGTAGTCGTTGACGTATTCGCGCAGCAATAAATTCACCTGTGCGAGGCTATCGCCGCCGAGTAACCGCATCGCGGCGTGAGCCAGCGCCGTACCGAGGTTGTTGCCCGGTGTGCCCCAAGCGGAGAAAGCGTACAGCCCGAAGTAGCGCTGCAAGGTGACGGTATCCTCGATCAGCCGTGAGGCGGCTTTGTTGACATCGAAGACATCCGCCAGCGCGACTGGCCCGCGACGCGCCAAGCTGCTCAAGCGCAGCGCCGCTGACCGACGATCTCCGCCGTTGAAGACGAACAGCGTCAGATCGGCTCTGCTTTGCACGACTTCCCAGCCGACGGCTCGAGCTTGCGAGCCAGCACTCTGGCTGAGCGGCAAGCCGTCGTACTGACTGATCTGTTCACTCATCTCTGGCAGGCTGAACTCGAGCTTGACGGTCGGTTTCACCTGTGCAGCCTCGAGCGCCAGCCGTGCGATCAGTACGCTGGCCACCTCGTCCGCGCCGGGGTAGACCAGCACATTGCTCAAACCCCGCGCCTCAGCCGCCTCGCGCACCTGCGCTCCCTCGAGCGGCGCGGGTGAGCCGGGCAGCGCGTCGTCCCACGTGACGTAGAGCCGTGCGAATGTTCCGTCGGCCGCCCAGTCCAGCAAACGCATGATGACGGCGAGATTGCGGGCGCGGTCAGTCGCATCGGGCGCTCGCGGAATGGTGATGAAGGCATGCAGCGGCACGCGGCTTCGTGCGTGCCAATCAACCAGCGGCATGAGCCGCGCCAGCGCTTCTTCGGTGCTCAAGGGACTGCTGCGGCTCTGCACCAAGCCGCCGTAAATCAGCGCATCAAGCGCGACCACAGCGGCGCTGACCGACGTCGCCGCCAGCCAGTTCAACAACTTTGGAGTGTCAGCCGCTCGAGTCGCGTTGCCGAGTAAATCCATCGGCGGGACGAGCACCCGCACGCCCGCAACCCCAGCGATCTCGGGCGGCAACGTGGCGGTGGCCGGGCGCGAATCGAGCGGGATCAGCGCGAGCACCCCGAGCGGAGCGGGCTGCGCGTGGGCGACACCGAATGTAACGATCAGCAGAGCGATGAACGAGCGCACATCAAAAAGTTTGGCATGGGCAAATGAGCATCGCACGAAGGTGTGGGCGTTTTACTGAAAGCAATGGGCATGGTCAGACGGTTCGTTCTTCAGCGCGTCGTTACACCATCATAGGATCAAGGCAATTGCTCGAGCAGCGGACTCTGCGGTTGCCACGTCGCACCTGAACCATGACTCGCCCTTAGAATGCCAGCCAGATGCGCGATCCTCGAGTAGAAAACAGCCCCACAGCGCTCGAGTCGCTGATGGGTTTGGACGATGACGCGCTGTCCACGTTGTGGGGCTTCACGCGCAGCCTGACGCAAATGCGGGGGTTGAACGCCGTCGCGCAACTGATCGCCCGCACGGTCTTGGAGGTCGCGCACGCCAAGAGCGTGCGCGTGATGCTGTTGGACGAAGCGGTGCTGGAAACCGTGGCGGTGGCCAATCAACTCGGGGTCAGCAGCCTGTTGGGGTCTGGTCTGGGGTTTGAGACCTTCAAACCGACGCCAGATCACACCCGCTCGCTCGAGGGCAAGGAAATCGTCAGTCTCAGCCCAGAGCAAAGCCTCGTGCCGCTGATCGCCCGCGACCGAACCATCGGCTTGCTCGAGTTGCTGGATGCGACTGACCTCGGGCGCGTCGCGCTGTACGCCACCCCCGCAGCGTTGGCGCTCGAGGGAGCGCGACTGAGCGCCGAGCGGCTGCGAGCGATGCGCGAATCCAAGGCGATTGCCGAGTTCTCACGCGCCATTGGCGAAACGCTGTCGCTCGAGGCAGTTTTGCAGCGTACCTTAGAATTTGCGGTGCGGACGCTGGGGTTGGAGCGCAGTATGTTAGGGCTGTATTCGGATGTGTTGGAGACGACGGCGATTGCCAATCAGCTCTACACCCACAACCTTGTACTCCCCGACGGTGACGACACCTTGAAAATCTCGCCGGAAAGTTTCGAGCGCCTCGTCGTGCGCGGGCAACCGATTGTGCTCAACGACGTGAAAACCTCGACGCGCAGCTTCGCCGCCTCCCCTCGAGCGTTGGGGGCGGAAAGTTTTGTGATGGTTCCGCTCAGCGCTCGAGGACGCCCGCTCGGGGTGCTGTACGTCGACAGCACCCGCAGCGGATTGGAGATCACCGAGCGCACGGTCGCCCTAGCGCAGGCGATGGCGGAAGTCGCCAGCTTAGCGATTGAGAACGCGCAGCTCTACGCCAACGAAAGCCAAAAACGCGCTTCGGCCGAGGCGCTGCGCGAGGTCACACTGAACCTGAGCGCCAGTTTGAACGTCAGCGACACGCTGCAAACGATTCTGATCGGCGCGAACAAATTGCTCGGCGCGAGCGGCTGCGCGATTTTTGAGCGCGTGCAAGGCAACTTGGAGGTCAGAGCCAGCCTTGGACTGGATGACCTCGAGCAACTGGGGCATGGCGCGGACGTGACCGCGATTGCCAGCGCGATGACGGATCAGCGGATCGTCAACCTCGAGCGTTCAGCACTGAACGGTTCAGTCGGCAGCGTGCTGACCGTGCCACTGTTCGCTCGGGGCGAGCCGTTTGGCGGCATCGCGCTGTACTTTGAAACCCCGATCACTTTCAGCGACGATCTGCTGAGCGTGCTGACGACCTTCGCGGCGCAGGCGGGCGTCGCGCTGGGCAACGCCAGAGCCTTCGCCGACGAATTGACGCTCTTAGAGATTGCGCGACTCACGGGCAGCACCTTGTCGCTCGAGGAGGTTTTAAAGCGCGTGTCCGAGGAAGTCGTGATCGCGCTGGATTTGGAGCGCTGCTTCATCGGTTTTTTTGACGAGATCGATTACAGCGCGGGCCGCGCCGAGTTGGGGCGCTTGTACGCGCACGGCTTCCCCGATGGTCTCGAGGGCTTTATCAGGCCGTTCGTGATCGCCGAGGCCGCGTTTGAGAAACTGATCGGTGACAATGAACCGATTGTGATTAACGGCGCTCAGGACGCCTCACTCGAGCGCGAGGGCCCGACGCTGCTGGGGGCGCACTCGTTCATCATCGCGCCGATCGTCGCGCAGGGCGAGGTGCTGGGCGTGCTGTACGCCGACAGCACGCGCAGCGCTCAAATCACGCCCCGCGAGGAGCGTCTGTGCGCCGCGATTGCCGCGCAAGCGGGACTGGCGATTCAGAATGCGAGGTTGTTTGAGGGCATCGGCGCTCAGGAGTTGCGCTACCGCTTACTGGCCGAAGCCGCGCACGACCTGATCGTCGCCACTGACTTGGAGGGCTGCATCACCTACGCCAATCCAGCGGTCTTGGAGGTGCTGGGCTTCGCGCCGCAGGAATTGATCGGCGTCAAGTACAGCGATTTACTCATCGGCGAAGCCAGCAGCGACGCAGAGTTCGCTTGGCGCAACATGACCAACGACAGCGCCAGCACGTTTTCCGGGCGCGTGCAGCGCAGTGATGGCACGCTGGCGTATTTGGAAGTCAAACTGAACGCGTTGTTTCGTGAAGGAAAAATCACGGGCGGCTTAGCAATTGCCCGCGATTTATCCGAGCAGCAGAAACTGGCCAGTGAAATCGCGCAGCGCGGTCAGGCGCAAGCCAGAGCGAGCGAGCTGCGCGGGTTTCTGAGCCTGTTCACGCAAGCTCAAGAAGAGGAGCGCAAACGGATTGCAAGGGAGTTGCACGACGACACCGCGCAGACGCTCGTGGCGATTGCGCGGCGCTTAGACCGTTTAGAAACGGCCCTCGAGACGATGCCCATCACCGCGTCACGTGAACGAGTCCGCGAGATTCGCACTGATATCGACAGCGCGATCGACAGCGTGCGGCGCTTCTCGCGCAACCTACGCCCCAGTGCGCTGGACGATCTGGGCTTGCTGCCCGCGCTCGAGTGGCTGTGCGGGCAATCGCGCACGCCCGCACGGTTGGAAGTGCGCGGCGAGGAGCGCCGCTTAGCCAAAGACCTCGAGTTGACGCTCTTCAGGGTCGTGCAGGAAGCGCTGACGAACGTGGACAAGCACGCGAACGCCAGCAGCGCTGCCGTCGCCTTCGCATTTCTCGAGGCAGCGCTCGAGGTCAGCGTCACCGATGACGGCGCGGGCTTCGCACTCGACCCAGATCAGAACCTGCTCATTGCTGGACATCTGGGCGTGGCGGGGATGCGCGAGCGCATCGCACTGGCGGGCGGCGAGATGACCGTAACCTCGAGCGGTGAGGGTGGGACGCGGGTGACGTTCGTGTTCGCGCTGTGAAGCGCTACAGTGCGAGTGTGAACTTCAATCTCGAGGACGCTGTGGAAATCCTGACCCGCACCCCCGCGACTCTAGCGGTGTTGCTCGGTGGATTGAGCGAGCCGTGGATTCGCGCCAATGAGGGCGAGAGTACCTTCAGCCCGTTCGATGTCGTCGGACACCTGATCGACGCCGATGAAACCAACTGGTTGCCTCGAGCGCGGGTGATTCTCGAGGCTGGCTCGAGCTTTCAAGCCTTCGACCGATTCCGTCACCGATCGCGCAATGTGGGGCGAAGTATGGAATCGCTGCTCGGAGAATTCTCAAACCTGCGAGCCGCAAACCTCGAGATGCTAAAAACTTGGCAACTGACTTCTGATGACCTCGAGCGAATCGGCACGCACCCGGAGTTCGGCGCGGTGACATTGCAGCAACTGCTGAGCACGTGGGTGGTTCACGACCTCGGGCACATCGCGCAGATCGTGCGGGTGATGGCTAAGCGATACGCGAGTGACGTTGGCCCGTGGGCGGCGTTTTTACCGATTCTCAAAGACCGTGCGCCACAGAATTGATGGCTCGAGACCGCTGTTTTGCCACTGGGTGAAGCTCGCTTCACCGCTACGGTTCGCACCTCGAGACTCTCATGGCTTATGAGAGCTTGGCGCGGAACTCCTCGTAACTGAATTCCTTGACCAGTTTGAACTCGCCTGATTTGCTCCAAATGCCGATGCTCGGGTGTTTGACACCATTGAAAAACGTGGTCTTGACCATCGTGTAATGAATCATGTCGTCGAACACGACGCGAGTCCCAATCTCGAGCGGCTTAGGAAAGCTGTACTCGCCGATCACATCACCGGACAAACAAGTCGTGCCGCCGAGCAAATACGTGTGCTCGAGGGTATCGGGCAGGTCAGCGCCGAGGATACCCGCACGGTAGGGCATCTCTAAGGTGTCTGGCATGTGTGCGGACGCACTGATGTCGAGGATGGCGATGTCTTTTTCGTTCTTGGTCACATCCAGCACCTCACTGACCAACCAGCCCGTCTGCCACGCAATCGCGCTGCCCGGCTCCAAAATCACGTCGACGTTCCAGCGCTCCCTGAATCCCTTCACGACGCGAATCAAGCGCTCGAGGTCGTACCCAGCGCGGGTCATCAAGTGACCGCCGCCGAAATTGACCCATTTCATCTGGGGCAGGTACGCGCCGAAGTTCTGCTCGACGCGCTCCAAAACGCGCTCCAACACATCGGAGTCGTTCTCGCAGAGCACGTGAAAATGCAGTCCGTCGATCCCCTCGAGCAGATCAGCGCGGAATTCTGTGGCGGTCACGCCGAGCCGTGAGAACGGCTGGCTGGGGTTGTACAAGTCCGTTGCGACTTCGCTGTACTCGGGATTGATGCGAATGCCGACCGACACGATTTTACCAACGGCTCGAGCGGCTTCGACGACGGGCTTGAAGCGCTGCCACTGCGAGAAGCTATTGAATGTCAGGTGGTCGCTCAGCTCGAGGATTTCTGGGAACTCCGCGTCGCTGTATGCGACGGCGTAAACGTGCGTGTCGCCCTTGAACTCGAGCTTCGAAAGTTGCGCCTCGTGCAAACTCGAGGCGGTCGCACCGGGTAGGTATTGGCGCACCAGTGGGAACGCGCTCCACATGCTGAATCCCTTGAACGCCAGAATAATCTGGCAACCCGCCCTGTGCTGCACGTCACGCAGCAACTCCAAATTGCGAATCAAACGTGATTCGTCCAGCACGAAGCACGGGCTGGGCAGGGCATTCCATGGGATTTCGGCGGTCGGGAACACGGTTGGTTGGGCTTCTAAAACCATGAAGTGAGCATACGAGATGCGCCATGTCCACGCCAGTCTCGAGGATGCAATGCCGTGCGATCGGTTAAAGTTTTCTGATGGAAACACACACGGTTCACCTGCTCGCTCGAGCCGTGATCAAACACGAGGGGCATTTTTTGCTGGCGCAGGCAAAGGGCGCGAGCAACACGTTTTTGCCGGGCGGTCACATCGAACCCGGCGAAGGCATTCCGCATTGCCTAAAACGCGAATTGCTCGAGGAACTGGGCTTGGATGTCACCGTCGGGCAGTTTCTTGGGATCGTCGAGCATGAATGGATGGACGGTGACGGGCGCAGACAAGTCGAAATCAGCCATTTATTTTTAGTCTCAGCACCGAATCTGACTCGAGATCAGCCAGTCGCGTCGCTCGAGTCCCATCTGACTTTCGAGTGGGTTTCGAGCAACGAGCTGGACGCGAAACAACTCGAGCCTGCTCCGCTGCGCCGATTACTGCGCGAGTTCAATCTAGGTGTTGCGTGGTACGCCTCGAGCTTGGGTGGTGGTTGAAAACGCAACACTGGAAGGCTCGAGAACGTAGCCTATCCCGGCAGGCGAACATGCAGTTCGCCCTTACAAAAAACCGTGCCTGACTCGAGCGTTTGCAATTTACTCGTAGGGGCGAACCGTTGTGCCTTGCAACCTTCTGGGTATAACGTGTTCGCCCGTGCAACGGCTAGACAACAATGCACAGAAAATTAACTAAATTGCTCGAGTGACGACCGCCTCAATACCCCATCGCTTGAATGCTGCTGACGCTCAGTTCCTCTTCGGGCAGCACACGGCGGCGCTCGTCGATGTGCCAGCCTTGCGGCAGGCGCGTGGCTTGACGCAAGTGACCGTTGATGCGTTTTTTTATCGCGTCCAGATGCGCGATTTGCTCCAGCAACGCGCCGGAATCGTTGCGCGGAATGCGAATCTGTGTGCCGTCGCGGGTCAAGCCAACATCGGGGATGCCGCCGTACTCGAGCGTCAGGAATTGGGTGCTCGTGGCGCGGGTCAGCACGTGCTCCAACAGTTCGTAATCGCGGCTCTGGAGCGGCAGGTGACGGTCGCGCAGCCCGTTGGTCTCCAAGCGCGGCGCGGACAGGTGAATCTCCCAGACGCGCTCGAGCGGCAGGGCGTTAAGGTACTCGAGTTCATTGTCAACGCGGTGGTAGGCGCTGACGCGGGCGTGGGCGAGGTCAAGCAGTAGGTGCGCGTCCGACATCTCGAGCGCAGCCGTGATCCATTGCGGGTCGCTGACGAACGCTGGGCGCTCCGACCATTCGTAATGCGCGATGTTCTCGAGCAAGATCGGCAACTTGGTGGATTCGCGCAGAATTTCGACCGTGCTGGCGACGCGCTCGAGGGCTTGTCCGGGCGTCAGGCGTTCCAAATCTTCGGGTTGCACGTCCAAATGCAGGCTGATAAACGGCGTGTTGCTGAGCGCAATCAGCCGTGCAAAGGTTGCCGAATCTGGTAGGTCGCTCGCGCCTGCCCGCATGGAGCTGTGCAGCAGCACCGGACGCAATTGCCGAGCCAGTGGCAGTGCGGTTTCAATATCAGCGTGCAGTGGGAGTTTCAGGTAATCAACGGGTGGGTTGATTTTTTTAAGCAGGCTTCGCAGGGCGCTCGAGTCGTTGGCGGCGAGTTGGATCATGCTGTACTCCCGTACTTCAAAATTACTCTATTGAGTTAAGTACACATTATACTTAAGTGAGTAAATTTGCAAGTCTAGGGCGTTTAAGTCGTGTCAGTGCAGCCCGCTGATAGCAGCCACCAAAACTGATGAAAGAGACAGAAACAGTCAGGTAATCGCCCATTGCGAACGGTCTCTGCATCCTCACAC
>JANYHH010000011.1 GCA_025359505.1 Deinococcales bacterium | reverse complement strand
TTGATTTTCAATCGCTAGTAATTATAGAATTCAAAAGAGCTATAAGAAATGATTATGATTCCGAAGAAAATCCAATGATACAGGTAGCAGAGTATGTAGACTTGATTAGAAGTGGGTTTGCAAAAGATTACAAAGGAAGACCAATATCTAATAAGGAAATACCGATATTTTGTTATATTGTATGTGATATTACTCCAAAACTTCAAAAACAACTTTTAGTCTCGAGTTACCGAAAAATGTTCGACGGTCAAGGTTATTACTTTTTTAATGATCAATTGAATTACTATGCGGAGGTTATATCATATAATAAACTGGTTTCTGACGCAAAGAAACGCAATAGAATATTTTTTGAAATGTTAAAAATCCCAGTCTGAATTTGTTTTAGAGATCTAGGATTTTTATAAAAATCTTATTTTATGACTTTCAACGGTTTAACAGGAATACCTTATGGCAAAACAAGGTGTAAAGATTGATTATGATAGCATCAGCGACGTGCTATACGTGCAGTTCATCGCGCCGTATGCGAACCAGTGGATTGACAGTTTGGACGACGGAACCACAGCACGGCTGAACCCAGTCACGAAATCCGTCGAAGGACTCGAGATCTGGCACTACATGGCGCGGCTCGAGGCGGGCGAGGACGTGACGGTTCCGATCAGCGCGAATGATGTGCGGGTGCTCGAGGCAGTCTAGGTCGCGCTCGAAACTCAGAAATCTCGAGCAGGTATGCTCTACTGCCGCCGCTCGAGCTGCACGAAGAACGGTTTGACGCCGCTGTCCGTGCCGCAGCGGTTCTCGGATTCCCACTTCACATCAATTTCTGGCTTGTACACACTGTCGGTTTTCGCCACATTGAGCGGCGTCCGGCTGCCGTCCTTGGCAATCAGCACAGCTTTGAGCTTGTACATCCCAAGCGGCAAATCGTACAGCCCATCGTCGCTCGAGGGGTACTCGAGCGACGCTTGTTTGACGATCACGGCGGCTTTGCTGCCGTCCAGCAGTGGCCCGGTTGGGGTCAGCTTGAACTCGACGGCTCGAGATTTGTCGTCGAATGGATTGCTGGTGACGTTGAAGATTTGAATTGTCGCGCCGAAGAATGATTTTGAAGTGCCGACCTTGCCAGTCAGTTGCCAGCGGAAGTTGCGCTCGGCTCCTTGACTGACGGGGAACGAGTCGTAATCGCTTGGCTTGGGCATGGCGAGCCGCTGGCAGACGGTCGTGCCAGCGTATTTGGTTTCAAAGTAGGCTTCTGCGCGATAAGTGCCTTTGATTAGATCGTTAAAAACGTAGCGCCCGTCTGCGCCCGTCGTGACTGAAGCCCGTCCGTAAACGAAATCAACCCTCACCTGAACACTCGCGCCTTTGAGCGGTTTGCCTTTGGTGTCCAGCACGATGCCCGAAACGCTGAACGGCTCGAGTTTACGGGTCTGGGCAGATAGTGGACTCGAGATCAGCAGCATGGCGGGAATCAAAAAAACGAGTTGCGATAACCGACGTTGCACTGTTGCCCCCTCGTCAAAACTGAATGCAAGCGTTGAACCGTCGCAGCGACTGAATACGGCAGGGTAGCACAACGCAGTTTGACTCCCATGTGCGCGTTGTAGAGACCGCTGACGGTCTTTCGGCTCGAGCCGGATGGTCGATTTCAAAGAGGTTCGCGTGACGATCCGACGCAGTTACGATTGAACCCCAGAGCGTTCAGGCTCTGGGGTTCTCAAACATCGGGCTTTGAATCAGTGAGTCTCGAGGCGGGCAACGTGCCGATGAACGGCGTTTCAAGCTGAACTCACCTCGAGCAGTTCAAATCACGCCGCGCTCGAGCCGCCGTCCCAGATTTGCCGCTCGATCTCGGCGTTGCGTTGGTGTAGACGCAGGATGCCTTCGTTGTCGCTGGCCGCGCCGCGCTCCAAGGCTTGGGCGGTCGCCGCCTCGAGATACCCGAGGCGCAGCAGCTCCGCGCTGGTCATCGCGTCGCGGGTGGATTTGGCGCGGCGCTCCTCGCGGATCTGCGCCGAGTTCGCGCCCAGCACGGCGCGGTTGGAGACGCTGCCGAGCTGCTGGAAGACCGCGCCGCGCCCGCCGTGCTTGGCGGCGCTGCTCATCAGGGCTTTGCGGCTTTCCTGCCCGCTCAAGCGCGTGGCGAGCCAGCGGCGCTGCTGCGGGTCGCGGTTGCGGTCGGCGATCTGCGCGGCGAGCTTGATGTCGCCCTCTAAAAAGTCGCGCAGCATCCCTTGAGCGCGGTGCTGCCAGCGCTTGGCTTCTGGGGTCTGCAAGGTAAAAGCGAGCTTGGTGAACGCGCCGTTGTCGATAGCGACCCTCGAGCCGCTTTCAAATCGGGCGTGCTGGACGGGGATGTCGTGCTGCTCGAGGTATTCAGCTACGTTTTCCTCGTTGACTTCCACGCCCAGTTCCGCCAGCGCGGGGACGGCCGGAAAGAGGGCGCTGGCGGTGATCTCGAGGTGCTGACGACCGATTTTGATGGTGGGCAGTGTTGGTTGGCTCATGGACAAGATTGTAGCATAAATTATGTAAATAACTAAATATAAGGTCACACTTCGAGCCGATCACAACCGCCCGCGAGTCCGCTCGAGACGCGCTAAAATGACAACTCGAGGAGATCACCATGAACCCACTCAGCACACCAAAAATCGTCGAGAAACCTTGGGGACGCGAAATCTGGTACGCCGACGCGACAGCCTACGCAGGCAAGATTCTCGAGGTCACTGCCGGCCACCGCCTGAGCCTGCAAAAGCACGAGATCAAAGAGGAAACGCTCTACCTGCTCTCCGGTCACATCAAACTGACGTTCATCCCGCCAGATTCGTCGGACACACCAGAAACTGGCGTCTACGACTGGCTGCCCGGTGCGAGCGTTCACATTCCGACGGGAACAGTTCACCGCTTCGAGGCTTTGGAGGATAGCGTACTGCTCGAGGTCAGCACGCCGCATCTGACCGATGTCGTGCGCTTGTCCGACGATTATGCCCGCAAGGAGCGCGACTAAAAGCGGGCGATCCACGTCGCGCTGCTCACCAGCCTCGCATTGGCGCTGACCGCGCAAGCCGCCGCACCTCGAGCGTTTGATATCTTCGCGGGGAACTGGACGGGCAGCCTCGAGTACAAAGACTTCCAGAACCCCAATCGGCGCGTCAAAATTCCCGTCAAGCTGGTGGTCAAGCCGATTGATGCGAACACGGCGGTCTGGGATTTCAAATACGACGATTTTGGCAAGGCTGTCGTCAGCTCTGAAACGCACAGCTTCAAAGCGGGCAAGTACAGCGTCGCCACAAAAGGGCAAGCGCGGGTACACTCCTACACCAGCATGGATTTTCAAGCCCTTACCCAGAGCGACGATGGCAAAGCAGTGCTGATTGGCACGGAAATTGAGGTCGGCAGAACAGTCGACGTGCGCCGCACGATCACCCTGACCTCCAAGACGCTTTCGACGCTGACCGAGACTCGAGCCAACAGTGAGCCGTTTGCGTTTCGCAATCAAAGTTCATACACGCGCCAACCGTGATAACTCAAGACGCCATGCGTGCCTGACATACGCTTGACGATGAACACGTAATTTACGCCCTCAGAGACGCACAGACCCAGTTGCGCCCTCGAGTGGCACGTCCCCGCCCGCGCTGATCCAAACGCGGGCAGTTTTATCCCTCGAGATGGATTACTGGGCGCTCTCAAGGTCGGGGCGCAATGCAACCGCCTCACGCAGATACGCGTGCTTGATCTCACGCTGCGACTTATCCGTGTTGAGGTGCATCATCACGCGGATCGCCCTCTCGAGCTTGCCCGGCACGCCGATTTCCACGGCGTTCAAGAGCGGCACGAACTTCATGCCTAACCCGTTGCGGGCGGCTTCGGCCGGAAACGCCGCGTTCAGGTCCTGTGTGACCGTGAAGATGATGCTGCACACCGCCTCGAGTTCCTCGAGCGTCGGTTGAGTTGGATTGGCGCAAATCTGGTTGACGCGCAGCATTTCAACCAGCAATTCCTGTGTCGCCCCAAAAATAGCGCTCTGCGAGTTCTCAGTGACGGTGGTAGCCCCTCTGACGCCGCGAATCATGATGCGTGGAGTGTAACAAGAAAGGGACTGCGAAAGCTCACCCATCCATTGTTGGCTCGAGGTCAGTCACACCGTGCACTTTGAAATGGAAGCCCTTGAGCGCATAGAATCAATCATCAGGGTTAAAGCGCTCCAGCGAGGGCAATACTCGAGCAGATCAAGTCTGCGGAGGTCATTATGACGATGGTTGACTTAAAACGCATTGGACACTGGGTGAACGGCGCTGAGCTGCACGGGTTGAGCGGCGGACGCTCGAGTAAGGTTTACAACCCCGCGACGGGCGAGCACACGGCTGATTTGGCATTGGCATCGCTCGAGGAGATCGACGCGGTGATCGCTGCTGCAAAAGCCGCGTTTCCCGCGTGGCGCTCGACTCCGCTCGGGCGGCGCTCTGAAATCATGTTCAAGTTCCGCGAGTTGCTGGACGCTAGCCGCGCAGAACTGGCGCAGATCATCAGCTTGGAGCACGGCAAAGTCCCGAGCGACGCGATGGGCGAGATCGCACGCGGCATCGAGAACGTCGAGTTCGCCTGCGGTATCCCGCAACTCCTCAAAGGCGGTTTCTCGGAGCAAGCCTCGAGAGGCGTGGATGTCTACAGCATCCGCCAGCCGCTCGGCGTGGTCGCGGGCATCACGCCGTTCAACTTTCCAGCGATGGTTCCACTGTGGATGATGGCCAACGCCATCGCCTGCGGCAACACCTTCATTTTGAAGCCGTCGGAGAAAGACCCCTCGAGCGCGTTGTTCTTGGCCAAGCTGCTCAAGCAAGCTGGTTTGCCCGACGGCGTGCTGAGCGTGCTGCAAGGCGATAAAGTCGCTGTAGACCGTTTGCTCGAGCATCCCGACGTGCAGGCGGTCAGCTTCGTCGGCAGCACACCGATTGCCAAGTACATTTACGAGATCGGCACGAAGCACGGCAAGCGCGTACAGGCGCTGGGTGGCGCGAAGAACCACATGGTGCTGCTGCCCGACGCCGACATTGAAATGGCGGCTGACGCGGCGGTCAGCGCCGCGTTTGGCAGTGCGGGCGAGCGCTGTATGGCGATCAGCATGGTCGTTGCCGTCGGCTCGAGCGCCGAGCCATTCATCGAAGCGGTGAAAGCCAGATTACCGAAGATTAAAGTTGGCGCAGGTACTGACCCAGCCAACGAAATGGGCCCACTCATCACCCGCGAAGCTCGAGACCGCGTGGCTAACTATCTCGAGGGGGCGGCGCTCGAGGGGGCGACGCTCGTCGTGGACGGACGCAACGATGTCCCAACGGGCAACGGCTACTTCCTTGGCGTCAGCCTGATCGACCACACCAAGCCCGGTATGAAGGTGTACGATGACGAAATCTTCGGGCCCGTGCTGTGCGTCACTCGAGTCGGTAGCTACGCCGAAGCGCTCGAGTTGGTAAATGCTAACCAGTACGGTAATGGCACGGCGATCTTCACGAGGGACGGCGGCGCAGCCCGCCAGTACCAATTCGACGTGCAAGTCGGCATGGTCGGCATCAACGTGCCCATCCCCGTGCCGGTCGCGTACTACAGCTTCGGCGGTTGGAAAGCCAGTTTATTCGGCGACACGCACATGTACGGCCCGGAAGGCGTCAACTTCTACACGCGGGGTAAGGTCGTCTCGAGCCGCTGGCCAGACCCGAGCACCAGCAGCGTGGATCTGGGCTTCCCACAAAACCGCTGAGTAAGACGCTGGCTCTTTCGCCTCTCCCTGCGCTTGATCTCGCCGAAGGCGGGTGAGGGGGAGAGCGCAGCGAATGACTTTGACCATGACGTTCAACGTCAAGTGCAACTCGCTGCGCTCGCTCCCCTCACCCGCTGCTTTGCAGCGGCCTCTCCCGCAGGGAGAGGCGAACCGTCAAATGCAGTTTTCACTCCAGCTCGAGGATCACGCGGGCGGCTTTCAGCTCGAGGTCAGTCAAATCTGGCAGCACAGCTTTCAGCGGTGCGAGCGGTGAGAACCCAAGTTCGCTGGCTGCGACGCGCACCCGCTCGAGTTTGCCCAGCGCGATCAACTCGTGCGGCTCGAGGTCGCCGCGCTCGAGCAGCTTTAACAGGCGTTTGACGACTGTGCCTTCGTCGGTCTCGAGCCTCGCGGCAATTTCGGGCAGCGTCGCGCCTGTGCGGTGCAGCTCGAGGGTCGCCAAGAGCGGATCGGCGGGCAGTCTCGCCACCGTGACCTCGAGCGCAGCTTTGGCTTGGCGGCTGAGCTGCGGTACGGTTTTGGGATGTGCGATCATACCGTCGATCACCAGCGTTTCAAACAAACGTGTGATTTCCTCGCCCGTCCAGTGTGCGAACTCGAGCCGCAGTTTTTTCATCAGCGTTTCGCGGACTTCTAAGGGGTGCGCTCCCATGAACTCGAGCATTCTGCGCGACCACGCGGGCAGCGCGTCGGCGGGCGGCTTGCAGACATCGCAGGCGTCGCAGCGCTCGAAGTTTGGTTGCTCGCCGAAATACTCGAGGATCAGTTTACGACGGCAACGCGGGAGGGTCGCAAAGCCCAGCATCGCCTCGAGCAAACCGTGTTTGTGTAAGCGCAGCGTCTCGAGGTGCGGCACGGTCAGCGTGGGCAGTTGCGCGGTGATACGCCCAGCCAAAACGCCACTCGAGGATTCAGCCAGCTCGAGGGAATCGCAGGCGACGAGGTGCGCGACGATGCTACGGAGTTTACCCGCTGTCATAGAAAGGTTGTACTCGAGCGTCGCCAAGCGCAGGTTCAGCTCGCCTTCGTCAGAGCGAGCGGCGTGCAGGTAGGCATAAACGCGCTTGAGTTCAAACTCGCTGGGCACGGACGTGTCGATAAAGTGCTGCTGCAACTTCTTGTCGTCGGTGTCGAACAGCAATACGCAGCGGGCGGGCTTACCATCGCGCCCAGCGCGGCCCGCCTCTTGGTAATACGCTTCCAAAGTGCCGGGCAAGCGGTAATGCACGACGAAGCGGACGTTGCTTTTGTCCACGCCCATGCCGAAGGCATTCGTGGCGACGATCACGTCCAGCTTGCCGGCTTGAAAGTCGTCCTGCACGCGGTTACGCTCTGATTGCTCTCGAGCGCCGTGATAATAGGCAGCCTTGACATCCCAGCTTTGCAGCACGCCCGCCAGCTCCTCGGCTTCGCGGCGCGTACCGACGTAAACCACGCCGGGCTTCGGGTACGTGGTCAGCATCATCTTCAACGCCTCGAGCTTCGCGGCATCGCCGGGTACACTCACCACGCGGTACGCCAGATTCGTGCGGTCGAAACCCGTGACGATTTGCACCGCCTCAGTGCAACCCAAGACCTCCATGATCTCGAGCTGCACGTTTTTGGTGGCGGTCGCTGTCACGGCCGTTACAGGCGGATTGCCCAGAACGAGGCGAGCCTCACCAAGCCGCCGATACTCGGGGCGGAAATCGTGCCCCCACTGCGACACGCAGTGCGCCTCGTCGATCACCAGTCTCGAGAGCTGAACGTAAGCGATGGCTCGCTGGAAATCTGCGTTGAACAGGCGCTCCGGCGAGACGAACAGCAGTTTCAGTTGCTTGAGCAGCTTTAACACTATGCGTTGCTCGGATGCGGATTGCGTGGAGTTCAGCAGCGCAGCCGCGACGCCTTTTGCCTGCAAGCCCTCGACTTGATCCTTCATCAGCGCGATCAGCGGCGAGACGACGATGGTCAGGCCAGCCGATTGAAGCGCGGGGAGCTGATACGTCAAGCTCTTGCCCGCGCCCGTCGGCATCACCGCCAGCACGTCATGCCCCTCGAGCGCCGCCCGAATCACGCGTTCCTGTCCCGTTCGCAGGGACTTGTGCTTGAAGACCCGCTCGAGCGTGCCGAGTGCCGCCGCCCAGTCAACCTCGAGCATCAGATGTTGAGCAGCATCCCCGCGATCAGCGCCGCCCTCGGTGCGAGGCTCGGGACATCAATGTGTTCCAAATTGCGCTGGTGCGCGGCTGCGCCGAACGCCCCGAAGCCGTCCAAGGTCGGCGCAATTGTCGCTGTGAAGTTCCCGTCCGAGCCGCCACCAACTCGAGCCGCGCCCGGATTGAACCCGAAGCCATTGGCGATGCGCTGCGCGGTCGTCAACAACTCGAGGCTCGCTGGGGTCGGTTCCATCGGCGGGCGGTTCAAACCATCTAGAATTTCAAAACGCGTGCCCTCGAGCGGCGCAATCTGGCGAATCGCGGCGTCCACGCGCTCGGCTTCGGCTTGTGACCAGACGCGCAGGTCGACCTCGAGATATACGCTGTCTGGGACGACGTTCATCACCGTGCCGCCGTGAATCATATTGGGCCCAAGCGTCGTACCCAACTCGAGATTCTGAAGCTTGACGACCTCACTGATGAAATGCGCGGCGCTGACGATGGCGTTGCGCCCGTTCTCGGGTTCAGTGCCCTGATGCGCGGCTTTGCCCGTGATGTTGACGCGGTAGCCGCCGACGCCCTTGCGGGCAATTTTCAGCGATCCGTCCAGATGCGGCGGCTCGAGCACCAAAACAGCGCTCGCCCCTCGAGCGATGCTTTCGATGAACGGTCGCCCCGCGTGCGACGCGATTTCCTCGTCGGGCGTGACCAGCAAGTCCACTGTGCAAGTCGGCGTCATACCGTTTGCGCTGAGTGCTTTGAGCGCCCAGATCGCCTGCACGATCCCAGCCTTCATGTCGTAAGCGCCGGGCCCGAACGCTCTGTCCCCCTCGAGCCGCCAGAGGTTGTCCCACGCGCCGACGTTGTAAACCGTATCGGCGTGCGCCAGCAGCACTGTGCGACCTGTTCCACTGCCCGCAATCTGCACGTGCAGCACGTCACCTAGTTCGTGATGATGGCGCGTTACTGTCCCCATGCCGGTGAGCATTTGCGATATCGCGTCCTGCACCAGATTGATTCGCACTGCGTCTTTAGAAGGCGACTCGAGCCGCACGAGGGTTTCGATGTCGCGCAGGATGTCAGTCGTGTGCTCGCCCAAGTAAGTCAAGAGTTCTTGCATGACACGCATCATAAACCGCCCCGTCGCTCGAGCAACCGTGCCGAACTCGAGCCGCAAGTTTTGTCGTTACTCGAGCCTAAAAATTCATCAGATGCGTGCGTGACGAAATCGTAGGGGCTTGCCACGGCAAGCACTCGCAACCGCGCAGCCTCATGCCAGAAGTGTGATACATCTCGAGCTGCACAGCAAAGTTCAAATTCAAGCCGTGAAACGAGCATGCTCGAGTCGCAGCAGTTACCTTGCTCGAGTCTCGAGCTGCTAATTGCGGCTTTGCGTGTCGGCGGCGTCGCGCAATGCGTCGCCCGCGAAGTTGAACGCCAGCACCGACAGCACGATCATGATGCCCGGCGTCAGCAGCCACGGGTACTGTGACAGGGCGCTGAAGCCCTCCTCGCGCACGGCGCTGAGCAGAATGCCCCAACTGGTCATCGGTTCTTTGACGCCCAGCCCTAAAAAGCTCAGCGCACTCTCGCCGAGAATGTAACCGGGCAGCGCCAGCGTCGCGGTGACGATCAGGTAACTGGTCAGGTTGGGGACGATGTGGCGCAGGATGATCCGCAGGTCGCTCGCGCCTAAAGCTTTGGCGGCTTGGGTGTAATCAACGCTCTTGGCGCTCAGCACCTGCCCGCGCACGACCCTCGCCAGCCCCGCCCAACCCAAGAAGCTCAGCACGGCGATGATGCCAAGGTAGACGTAAGTGCTGGGCCACGTGGCTGGAATCACGTAGGACAGTGCCAGCAGAATCGGCAGGCGTGGGAACGAGAGCAGCACCTCGACGATGCGTTGAATCACCAAGTCGATCCAGCCGCCGTAATAACCGCTGATGCCGCCCATGACAATGCCGATGGAAAAGCTGATCAGAATGCCGATGATCCCGACGGTCAGTGACACCTGCGACCCGACGAAGGTTCTCGAGAGCAGGCAGCGCCCGAGTTTATCCGTACCGAGCGGGAAGAAAAAGCCGTTCTGTACGCCGAACAGATGCACGTCAGTCTTGATGAAGAACAGCAGCATGTACTCTTCGCCCCTTGTAAACAGACGAATCGGCTCGGGTTTGGAGCGGTCTTCTTTGTACAGTTTCTGAAACGTCACCGGGTCTTTGGTGACGGTCATCGGGTACGTGAACGGCAGGCGCAGACCGCCCTCATGAACGATGTAAACCCCTTGCGGCGGCTGGAACGGTGCTTCGAAGTGCTGAGTTTCAATGCTGTACGGGCTGAAAAAACCAGCGAACAGCGCGATTGTGTACAGCACCGCCAGAATCCAGAACCCGACAACCCCAAGCCGATTCTTACGAAAGCGCCGCACCGCGAGCTGCACGGGGCTGAGCGACTTTTTGGCGCTCGAGGGAATAACAGGCTGGGATTTGACGGCACTCACCTTGCACCTCGAGCGGCTGGCAACGTCGCGGCAACGCTCGAGCCTCGAGAAGTTGAGCTGGAAGCGAGTAGCCAGTCGCTAGCAGCTTCAGTCATAATGAATCCTCGGGTCAACCGCCGCCAGCACCACATCCGCAATCAGGTTGCCAATCATCAACATGAACGCACTGAGCAGCAAGACCGTCATCACCACGTACTGATCCTTGGCCAGCAAGCTCGAGTATAAAAACGGCCCAATTGTCGGCAGGTTCATTACCACCGCCCCGATCAGCGTCCCGGAAACCAATTCGGACAAGCTCAGCCCCGCGCTCGAGATCAGCGGGTTGAGCGCGTTCCTGACCGCGTGGCGGTAAATCACGATTCGCTCCGACAAACCTTTGCTGCGGGCGGTGCGGACGTAATCTTGGTTCAGCACATCCAGCGTGCTTGCTCGCATCTGGCGTTGCAGACTGGCGATGTGGTTCAAGCCAAAGACAAGAATCGCGGGCCACAGGTGATTCAAATGATCCCAGAACTTCGCCCAGCTCCACGGCGCGTCGATGAACTCGTTGCTGAACAGACCGCCGACGTTTTTACCGCCCGTGGCGAGGATGGCGCTAAACAGCAGCAGCGCCAGCAGGAAATCTGGAATCGCCAGTCCAAGGTATCCGAAGAAACTAGCCACGCCGTCAACGACGCCGTTCTTATGCACCGCCGTGAAAATCCCCAGCGGCACGGCGATTAACCAGCTAAACAGCAGCGACAAGCCAGCGATTTCAATCGTCCACAGTAAAAAATCCCCGATCAGACTGGTCACGGGGCGGTTGTTGACGAACGAATAGCCAAAATCCAAGCGCGTGACAATGCCGCCGATCCAGTTCCCGTACTGCACCAGAAGCGGTTGATCCAGCCCGTACTGCACTTTGATGCGCTGCACCGTTTCTGGCGAGAAGCGCGGGTCTTCCAAATACGCGTCGACGAAACTCGTCGGTTGCAGTTGGATCACCATGAACGCCACGAACGACACCAGCAGCAGGGTCGGCAGAATCGTCAACGAACGTTTGATTAAAAAAGTCAGCATGGGTTTGTGTTGGCAACGAGCATACCGCAAGTCAGAAGCGGTGCGGCTCGAGTCATGATGAAGTCTGGTTATCGTTGCGTCACCGCGCTCGAGCATCATCTGAAACTTTTTGAAATGATTGTGTGTTGCAAGAATTTTCTCGTAAATCAGAGTTAAGAACGCGATTTTGCGTGCTGAACTGGTTCACCCTGAGACTGTTCTCGAGACGATGACTGAATGGTTCGCCCCACTCGCTGTGCGATTTGGTTCGCTCGAGGCATGGGACGAGACTGGGTAAACGAACAACGGAGCCTCGAGACCCTGTGCCTCGAGACCCCGCTGGACGGATCGTTACTTGTTGAAGATGATGTGGTTGGTGACGTAAGACGGGATCGGCCCGAGGTTGTAAACGAAATTGCCGATTTTATTGCTGACGGCTGCGATGTTGGCGGGTTTGGCGATCATGATGACGGGCAGGTACTTGGCGTTCAGCAGTTGCCACTCGTCGTACAGCGCTCCACGTTTGCCCTGATCGGTGATTTTTGAGGCTTCCTCGAAGATGTCGTAAATCCGCCGCTCCCAGCTTTTCATGTTCTTGGTGTTGATCGGCTGTCCCGGCTTCGGGCGCAAGGAGGAGTGCCAGTAGTACAGGTCGCCGCCGGGTTGCCAGATGGCTTTCCTAAGCTGCGGATCGGGTTGATTGCCGAAACCGTAAATCGCGGCTTCGAAGTCGCCCGCATTGGCCTTGGCGAACGTCGCGCTGGTGCTGAGGATTTGCAGGTTGGCTTTCAAGCCAATCGATTTTAGGTCGGCTTGGATCACGGGCGCGATCAGTTGGCCCGGAAAGAACGCGTTGTCGTTCGGGGCGATCAAGGAGAACTCGATGTTGCGTCCGCCCGCGAAGTTCCGCACGCCGTCGCCGTCGGTGTCTTTGATGCCCAGCGAATCGAGCGCCGAGTTTGCGGCCTTGAGGTCATACTCCCCCAGATACTTGGTGGTGTCAAAGTACCAGCTCGAGATCGGCGCGACGGGTGTACCGGGCAGTTGCGCCAAACCATTGAAGATGTCGTCGATGATGCGCTTGCGGTTGACGGCTGGCTGCACGGCTTGCCTGAATTTGTCGTTGCTAAAAAGTCTGGCTAGGTCAGCGTCTTTGGCGTCAAAGTTGAACGACAGATGCGGTGGGCTGCCGAATAATGCTGCGGCGCGAATGACTTTGAAGGGTGCTCCGGCGACCTCGGCGGCTTTCAGCTCTGGAAACTGTGCGCCAGAGATGTTCAGCGCGTCCAATGTGCCGGCTTTAAGCTGCGCGATGGCGGCGTTGGTGTCCTTGATAATCAGGTACTCGAGGCGATCAACATACGGCAGTTTGTTGCCGAACGAGTCCGACTTCCAGTAATTCGTGTTTTTACTCATCACCAGTTTCTGATCCGGTGTGTAACTGGTGAACTTGAACGGCCCCGTGCCGACGATATCGGCGAGGTTGCTGCCCGTGCCCCACGCGGTGTTGATGTCGGCTGCTTTCGCGCCGCCCTCGACGGTGAATTTCAGCAGTTTGTGTTTGGGCATAATGAATACGCGCAGTTGCTGCAAAATCGCGCCGGAGGTCGTCGGCATCACCATTTTGACGGTG
The DNA here is from genome assembly GCA_025359505.1 of Deinococcales bacterium. Classification (GTDB taxonomy): domain Bacteria; phylum Deinococcota; class Deinococci; order Deinococcales; family JAAFIG01; genus JANYHH01. Next base: position 23,231 of record JANYHH010000011.1, on the reverse strand, counting down.
TAGTCGTCGACTTTTTCAAATTTGGTGTTCGGCGGGAAGCCGGCCGCGCTGTTGCCTCGAGCCTCTGGGTTGAGGATGATGTTGGAGAACGTGAACACCACGTCGTCGGCGTTGAAATCTTCGCCGTCGTGCCACTTGACGCCTCGGCGCAGCTTGAAAGTGTAGGTTTTGCCGTCTTCAGAGACCGTCCACGACTGCGCGAGGTTCGGTTCCATCTTGTAGGTCTCGAGGTTGTACTCGACCAAGCCCTCGAAGGCGTTGCCGATCACTGCGTAGGCGTTGTTGTCGGTGATGCCGTAGTAATTGAAGCTGCCCGGCGCGGCTGGTAGGGACAGCGTGTAGCTGCCGCCGTATTTTCCGGCTTGCAGCCCAAGTTTCGGCGTCGCGGTCAGGCGCGGCTCACCTTTCGGATCGGCTGCCCATGCGGTACTCGTTGCCACCAGCGCCAATAAACCCACTGCCAACATGCGTCGATTCATATGCCCCCTTGTGAGTTTTCGGCTCGAGCCATAGCTTATACGACACTCATGCTCTGTGTCATGCCGTGCGTCAGCGGGGGCTGACACAGAGCGAGTTTTTGTCAGGACTGAAGTTCAAGACCATCGAGTTCGGCTTGCAAGGCTCGAGGCTTTTTACGTTTGTTGAGATGCAAGCTGTGTGATGAGCGAGGTAAGTGGCAAAAAACCCATAGGGGTCTTTGTCTATACATCCAATAATTTTTTAGACTCGAGTTATCAAAAGCACCAAGCCGAATATCTGATACGCTGAGTTGGAAGTGAAATTTATCTTGCTCGTGTTGATCGTCTGCGCTGTTGCCGCGTGTGCTGTGGTGCAATCGACTCCTCGCGTGAGCACGGTCGAGATTGCTGGGTACGCGGGCATAGCGATGGAACCGTTCGTCAGCCGCGACGGGCGTTATCTACTGTTCAATAATTCCAACGACCCGAGCGTCAACACGGATTTGTTTTACGCAGAGCGCGAGGACGATTTTCACTACAAGTTCATCGGCCCGTTGGTCGAGATCAACGGGCCCGCGCTCGAGGGTACGGCGACGATGGACAGCGCCCAAAATTTGTATTTCGTTTCGACCCGCAGCTACGCCCAAACCGCCTGTACTGTTTACCAAGCGCGTTTCAATGCTGGGCAAGTCAGTGCAGTCAAGCTGGTCAAGTCGATTTGCCGCTCAGAGCCGGGGATCGTCAATTTCGATGTGGACATCGACGCATCGGGGCGTTTGATGACCTTCGTGGACAGCCGCTTCAACCCGATCAGCCAACTCCCCGAAGCGGCTGAACTGGTGATGGCGGCTTGGAACGGCTCGGAGTTCGTGCGCCTCAAAAACAGCGCCGCATTGTTGGCAGCCGTCAACATCGGCGCACTGCAATACGCGCCAGCGCTCTCCAAAGATCAGTTGACGCTGTGGTTCACGCGGCTCGAGTCGCTGAGCGGGTTGCCGCAAATCTGGCGGGCGCAGCGCGATACCGCTAGCCAGCCATTTAGCGCGGCTGTGCGCGTTGAAGGACTGGGCGAGTTCGTCGAGGGCCCGGCGCTCAGTGCCGACGAACGCTTGCTGTATTTTCACCGCAAAGTTGGCGCGAGTTTTCAGATTTTCGCCGCTGCGCTGCCGTAACTCGAGCGACCCGTGCAAACAGAATCTCAGCTCGAGAATTGCGTCAAATCGCGGTCTGAGAACGGCGCGATCGTGCATCGCAGCGCGGCGAAACTGACGCGGGCCATATAGCGCTGCGCCCCGCGACGCTGCAAATACTTCAGGTATACGCCCAGCACCTCGAGCTGCATGGCTTTGGCGTCTGGCGGATCGAGGTAAAGGTTCGTGACCCAGCCGTCCAGAACGTATGAGGTTTGCGGATCGAAGAAGTTGAAGTCGCGCTGTTCGCTCAAAGCCAGTGCGACATGGAAATCCTCAGCCATTGAGCGACGCTGCAATGGCTTTACAGTAAACCCAGTATTGTGGGTCATCCATGCCGCGCCCCCTCGCCCCTCGAGTAACTGATCTCGCCCCGAACGCCTTCTCTGCGATGACGGTGCTGGCTCAACAGCACGGCGCGGTCAATCTGGGACAAGGTTTCCCAGACTTTCCAGCGCCAGAGTTCGTCTTGCAAGCCGCTCGAGACGCCTTCACGACGGGCTGGCAACAATACGCATCGCCCAGAGGCTGGCCGCGTTTGCAACACGCGATTGCGATGACCCTCGAGCCGAATCTGGGCTACCTGCCGGACGCGGTGGAGGAAGTAACGGTGACGATTGGCGCGACGCAGGCGTTGCACGCGGCGCTGCAAACCATCGTCAGTGCCGGGGACGAAGTGATTATTTTGGAGCCGCGCTTTGATTCGTACTCGCCGCAGGTGCGCTTGTGCGACGGTGTGCCCGTACCAATTGCGCTCGAGGTCGTGGATGGGCGCTGGGTGCTGGATTTTGACAAGCTCAGGGCTGCGATCACGGCGCGAACCTGTGCGATCATCCTTAACACGCCGCACAATCCGACGGGTAAGGTTTTCACGCAAGCTGAACTCGAGGAAATCGCCGCGCTCGCACTCGAGTTTGACCTGTGGGTGATCGCCGACGAGGTGTACGACCGCCTGAGCTTTGAAGCCCCGCACATCAGCATCGCCAGTCTGCCGTTGATGCGCGAGCGCACTGTCACCATCGGCAGTGCGGGCAAGATTTTCAGTGTCACCGGCTGGCGCATCGGTTGGACGGTCGCGCCGTCAGGGTTTAGCGCGGCGCTCAGGGCAGCTCATCAATGGGTTCCGTTCTGCGCGACCGTCCCCGTGCAGGAAGCCGTCGCAGTCGCTTTGGAGCTGGCTCAAACCAACGGCTACTATGCCAGTCTCAACGCACAGTTTAAAACAGCCAGAGACTACTTCGTCCCCGTCCTTGAGCGCGTGGGCTTTAAGGTGCTCGAGCCGCAGGGCGGGTATTTCATCATCGCGAGCTGCGACGCGCTGACCCGCGATGTGCTGGAGTTTTCACGCTTTCTCGTGACCGAGATCGGTGTGGCCGCGATGCCCGTACCGCTGTTTCACGATCCTGAAACGCGTCATCTCGCGTTGCCCGCGCTGCGCTTCGCGTTTTGCAAACGCATGGAAACATTACAAGCGGCCGCCACACGACTCGAGCGGCTCATTCGCTGAGCGGCGTTGACTCGTGTATGGCTGAGGACTCGCTGCTCGAGTCTCATCAAATAGACATTCCGCCTGAGGCTCGTCGATCAATCAGTGCTACGCTCAAGCCGTGATGAGTAAAGCCAAATTGCTTGCAGTCCTCGCCTGTGCCTCGAGCCTCTTCGTTGGAAACGCGCTGGCGGCCACGCCGCTGACGCGTTACTTCCCAGACCTGCCACTGGCGGTGATCGAAGCCAAGGACTTGCAGGAATCGATTGGGCAGACTGGTTCGTTCGGCGAGGACACCCAGCGGTTTTTGGGGATCTTGTTTGACGAGGCGATCAAATCGGAATTCAGCGCCGAGTTAGACCTGCCGCCTGCACTGAGCACTGCGGCCGCACGCACGCTCGTGGCTTCGATCCGCGATGTCGCGGCCGCTGGTTACGGCGTCGGGAATTCTGTCGAGTACTTGATCGCGGTGCGATTCACTCCCAAAAACTTCGTCGTCAATGCCCTCGCTAAATCCTTCAATGAGGCAACCAAAACTGCTCAAAGCTCAGAAAAACTCCGCGAGGGCAATTACCTCGCTTTGCTCAGCAGTGGCTTCGCGGTTGGCGTTGGCAACAACATTCTGTATCTCTCGAGCAATAAAGACCTGCTGCGCGGGTATTTGAAGCGCCTGAACGGCCAAGCCTTGCCGACGCTGAACAACGGCGCAGCCTACCGCAGCGTGATGTCCAGCACGGGCGAAGGGTTTTTGAAAGAGATGATCAATTTTACGGCGCTGGCGCAGGCTTACTCGCGCAGTGGCGACTTGACGCCCCGCGACGCGGCGGCGCTGCGAACCCTCAACCTGTTGGGCAGCAGCGCTCAGATCGTCAGTGACGGCTTGGAAACTCGAGGTGTCACCTTGCTCAACCCGAAGGGTGGCGACGCGGCGCTGCTGAAACTGCTGACCTACACGCCGGATAGTCTCGAGTTGCTAAATGAGCTGCCCGCGACCGCGCCGAGCGCCAGCGTGATCGGACTGGACACAGGCGGTTGGCTCGAGTACGCGCAGAGCTGGTTCAACGAAACTGGCCTGAGCACTGCTGAGCGGCGCGAGGGCATGGCGATCATCAATAAACTGAAGACTCGGCTCGGTAACGAGTGGGGGATCGTCACGACCAACAGCATCGACAGCGGTGCGCTGGCCTCGAGCCTCAGTGCGACGGTCTTCGGTGCGTCGCCGACTTCTGCCCTCGGATTCTTGGGCAACCCCGGCAACAGCACGGCCTACTACGCCAAAACGCTCGACGGTGCGCTGGTCTTGAACGACCTCGAGACGGCCTTCACAGGCTTATTACCAAAAGGCGATGGTGCAACTGGTGACGGAACGGTGACGATTGAGCGCACCGAGATTGGCGGTTTCGAGGCGCTGATGCTGAGCACCGTGAGCAAAGACAGGCAAGGAAAGGAACTGCGCGAGAACCTACTGATCGTCAATAAGAATGACATCATCGTCATCGGTGTGGACATCGACGCGCTGGACGGCTACCTGACAGCCGCGCCGCTTTTGGAAAACGAGTATTTCGCAGCCTTTGAGATTCCAGCAAACGTCACAGGCGTGCAATTCATCGCGCCGCTGCGCCTGACCCGCCAAGAAATCAACCAGAACATCACGGAAATCCTCAAAGCTTTGGGCGCGGGCGCATCCAAAGACGTGCCAGCGGCCCTACAGAAAGCCTACGGCGATTGGTACGAATCCTACGCGTCACGCACGATGCCGAGCTACGGCTACTCGAGCGTGGACGGCAATAAATTACTCAGTTACGGCAAAAGCGGCTTTCTGTGGAATAAATAAGCATGACAAGCTTGCGCGACACCCTGCTCGAGTGGCGCAGGCGCGACCAAGACCTGCGCCAGAATTCCAAAGATTACGCGGCGTGGCTCGAGTTCGATTCGGCGGCGACGGCGTGGCTCAAAGCTGAGATTGCGGCTCGAGGTTGGCCGGATCAGGTCGGCGAGGACGGTGCGGGAGCTGCTTGGCTGATCGCGCAGCACTCGCCCGACCTCGAGTTTCAAAAGGCGTGCCTCGGGTTGTTGCGGGGACTGCCAGAATCCGAGTCAAACACGCACTACATGGCTTACTTGCACGACCGAATCTGCATCCGCGAGCAGCGCCCACAGCGTTACGGCACGCAATCGCGCCCTCGAGCGGGCAGCGAGGATTGGGAACTCTTCCCGCTCGAGGACGCAACTCGGGTGAATTTGGAGCGAATGCGGATTGGGCTGGAACCGCTCGAGGCGCAATGGTTGCCGTGAAGGGCGAGTAGCTGACCTGTCTAGTGGGGCGCATCTGCCGATCACCCGGCTTTGCTATGATGAGCGGCGCTTAGCACTGATCTGGGAGGGTCGCGGCTGTGAGCGCAGAGCAGGAGAACGATGAATAACGCCAGTGATCCACAATATGCAGACAAACTCGCGCAGATCGCGCTGCGACTCAAATCTCACGCGGGCAGCATCATCGTTGCCGCGCACGAAGACCCTGACGGCGACGCGCTCGGCAGCGTGCTCGGATTGACGCGGGCCCTGCAAAGCCTCGGGCTTGACGCCGTGCCCGTCGGTGTGCCCCCCAAGTACCTCGAGTACCTGCCACAAGTCGGTGAGCTGACCTCGAGTCTCGAGGTGCTGCCCGAGGGGGCATTATTGGTTGCGCTCGACAGCGCTGAAGTCACGCGAGTCATCGGCGTGCCGATGGATCAAACAGGCATTCCGATCATCAATATCGATCATCACGGTTCCAACCCGCGTTTCGGCGAAATCGCGCTCGTCAGCCCGGACAAAGCGGCGACCGCGATCATGGTCAAGGACTTGATCGCGGCGCTCGGGGTCAAGCTGACCGCTGAGATCGCCGCGCCGCTGCTGACGGGTGTCATCACCGACACGGGCTTTTTTCGCAATTCCAACGCCAACGGCGAGGTATTGCGCTCAGCCGCCGATCTGGTCGAGGCCGGCGCGAGCATGGTGGCGATCAACGAGGCGCTGGGCATCACCACCCGCAATTCGTTCAAATTGCAAAGTGAAGTTTACGCGACGATTGCCTATGATCTGGGCGGCAAAGTCATCAGCGCTTTTGTCAACGACGCGATCCTCGAGCGCGTCGGCTGCACGTGGGAGGAAGTCGAAAGCTTGGTCAGTCACCTCCGCAGCGCCGAAGGCACGCTGCTGGCCGTGCTGTACAAAGATTACGGCGATAAGGTCAAGGTCTCCATGCGCTCTAAAGCCAGTGTCAGCGCCCAGAACATCGCGGTCGCCTTGGGTGGCGGCGGGCACGTGCCCGCAGCGGGCGCGACCGTGCAGGGCAATCTCGAGGAAGCCAAGCGTCTGCTCCTCCAACAGGCGCAACTCGAGTTGACCAGAGTCGGCGCACTGTAAGCGACTCGAGGTTGAAGAAGCGGCTGACCGTCATTGGTCAACCGCTTCTCATGGACTGGCTCGAGGTTCGTCAAACGCGCCTGCCGAATTTTGATTGTTCGCAACCATCGCTCGAGCGGCATCGCCTTTGCCAACTGATTTCTAGTCTTTGAGTTTCTTAGCAGCGGCAATCAGCGCGGGCATCACGGCGTTCAAATCTCCAATGATCGCGTAGTCCGCGACTTTCATGATCGGCTCGTCTGCGTTCTTGTTGACCGCGACGATCAGCTTAGACTTACCCATGCCGCTCATGTGCTGCACCGCGCCGCTGACACCAATCGCAAAATAAGCGTTGGGTTGCACGGTTTTGCCGGTCTGCCCGACTTGTTCGGCGTAAGGACGCCAGCCCGCGTCCACGGCCGCTCTGGTTGCGCCAACGCCCGCACCGAGCACGTCAGCGAAATCCTCGATCAGCTTGAAATTCTCTGGGCTGCCCATGCCGCGCCCGCCGGTCACGACGAGGCTGGCTTCGGTCAGTGCCACGCGACTGGTCTTCTCCTGCGTGCGCCCAACGACTTGAATAGGGCTTGGCGTCAGCTCGAGTTCGACCTCGAAGACCTCACCGAGATTTGCGCTTGGCTGCGCGACCGCTTGCGTGTTCGGTTTGACACTGACAACGATGAGCGGCGCAATCGCCTCGAGCGTTTCGGTCACGCGGGCCAAATACGCGTAGTGCTTGACGCGCAGCCCGCCGTCGATCAACTCGAGTTGCGTGGCGTCCTCCAAATACGGTGCGTCGAGGCGCACGGCAACCCTCGGCGCGACCTCGCGCCCAGCCCTCGAGCCGCTCGTCAGCACAAGGCTCGCTTCCGCTTGCACGGCCAAGTCAGCGATCGCCTGCGCGTGGTTGCGGGCGCTGTACGGCTCGAGCAATGCGTCTTCGGCGATCAGCACTTGGCTGGCGTACTTCGCCGCCTCCGCCGCGACCTGACTCGAGCCACGGCCCAAGACGAGCGCGGTGATCTCACCGCCCAGCGCTTGAGCCGCGCCCAGCATCTCGAGCGCCGATTTCCTCAGGCGCGTACCGTCGTGTTCGCAATGCACCAGAATCACTTCAGATCACCTTCGCTTCCGTGTGCAGTAAAACAATCAGTTGCTCAGCCGCCGCCGCCGCGTCCTTGCCGTCGATGATGTGCTGCAACCGGGCGCGTTGCTGAATCTCTTGGTTGACGACTCGCACCATGGTGCTCGAGATGCCGTAATCGTTCAGCGATTTTTTCAGCAGCTCCTTCTTTTTAGATTTCATGATGTTCGGCAATGTCGGGTAACGCGGTTCGTTCAACCCTTGCTGCGTCGTGACCACGCACGGCAACTCGAGTTCAACCGTTTCCTTGCCGTCGTCGACATCGTGAACCGCTGTTACGTGTTGCCCCTCGAGCGTGAGTTCGGTCGTCCACGTCACCAGATTCCAGCCCAGCGCCTCGCTGAGCGCCGCGCCCATCGCCTGCGAGTCCGTGTCGGCGTGCTGACCACCGACGAAAATCAAATCCGGCTGCTCCTCGAGCGCAATCGCCTTTAAGAGACGCGAGGTGGTGACGACATCCAACACAAGATCGGTTTCAATGTGAATTGCGCGTTCCAAGCCCATCGCTAATGTTCGGCGAATCGCGTCCTCGAAGCGTTGCGGGCCAACCGCGACCGCGACCGTCCCCGCGCCACCCTCAGACATCCGCAGCGCCTGCTCCACGCCGTACTCGTCCATGCCGTCCAGTGCCATGCTCGAGCCTTGCAGATCCACTGTTCCATTGGCGGTTTTGACTCTGGCTTCGGCGTCTGGCACTTGCCGGATCAAACACATGATCTTCATAGGTGCACCTCGAGTTGAAATTGCTGTACTTAGTGTAAATCGTTTTGGGTGAGGCTGCAAGGCAGCCCGTCCCGCTCGAGATCACTGCATTTCAGCCCGCTCGAGAACGCCCGCTCAAATCAGACTTTGACGAATTTCGTCAACAAAAAAGTGTAATCCTGACCCGAAGTTTTGACAACGCCAATGCCACGGACGTACCAAAATGTCGCGGTCAAGGTTTCGTTGGAAGTTGTTGATAAGCGGTTCCGCACCACCGTACTTTTCGATTGGGTGGTTTGCGTAACCTTCAGTGCTGGAAATTGACCCGCTGGTGTAGAAATCAGCTCACTACCGACAATTTTAGAGTAAACAGTTTCTGTACTATCCGTCTCCACGACCGATTGTGCTTCGTAATTTGTCACGAATTTGGACTTTGTTGTGTACGTCCATTGTGTGCCAATGACCCAAAGTTGCGGGGCTGGGATGGTCACTCCCGAGTCAGTCACGAACTGTCCTTTAGCACTTTGCCCGTTCGGTTCAAACATCGTGATGTACGTTGCTTTGATTAAACCACCATCAGGTTGACATTTGATTTTTTCTTTCGTGTTGCTTGTCGCAGTCGCGGTTTCTGCGACATAGCTCTGAGCGTCAGCGCTGACCACCCGCGTAATGGTTTCGAGATTGCTGCCAGCCACAATGTTCAAGTATGTACAACTCATACCGACCGCTGCTGGGTAGTACGGGTGATCGCAGGTTGCCCACGCGCTCGAGGTTAAAGCTAGGATTGCCAGCACGATGAATTTGCTGCTCATGACTTACGATAGCGCAGATTCGTGCCCTCTTCGCCTGAGCGCTCGCAATCACGCTGTGGGCTAAACTTAAAGGTATGACGATCCCAGAAATCCTTGAGCGTAAACGCGACGGGCACGCGCATTCAAAGCTAGAACTCGAGACGCTGATCGGTGGGTACGTCGCTGGTTGCGTGCCTGACTACCAGATCGCTGCGTGGCTGATGGCGGTGTACTTGAACGGCATGACGCCGCTCGAGACGGCGCTGTTGACGCAGGTCATGGCGGAAAGCGGCGATACGCTGGATCTGAGCAGCTTGCCGAGCACCGTGGACAAGCACAGCACGGGCGGGGTCGGGGACAAAACCAGCCTCGTGCTCGCGCCGATGCTGGCGGCGTGCGGCTTGACGGTTGCCAAAATGAGCGGGCGCGGGCTGGCGCACACCGGCGGCACGATTGATAAGTTGGAGAGCATTCCCGGTTGGAACGCGCAATTAGGGGAGGACGCGTTTCTCAAGCAGGCTCGAGAAATCGGCTTGGTGCTGGTCGGACAGAGTAAAAACCTCGCACCGGCTGACGGCTTGCTGTACGCGCTCCGCGATGTGACGGCGACCGTGCCGAGTGTGGCGCTGATCGCCTCGAGCATCATGAGCAAGAAACTGGCTTCGGGGTCAAAAACGATTGTGTTGGATGTCAAGGTTGGCGCGGGCGCGTTCATGAAGACGATTGACGACGCTCGTCAACTGGCTCGCGCCATGCTCGAGATTGGATTCAACAGCGGCCGCAACACGCGAGCCGTGCTGACCGACATGGAAACACCGCTTGGGCGCATGGCGGGCAATGCACTCGAGGTCTGGGAAGCATTGGAAACGCTGCACAACAGGGGAGAGACCGACCTGCGCGATCTGTGTCTGGCGCTGGCTGAGGAAGCGCTGCTGGCTGAGGGCTTCTCGCCGAGCGACGCGCTCTCCGTTCCGCGCCAAGCCCTCGAGTCTGGCGCTGCGTTAGCGAAATTCAGGGCGTTCGTCGCCGCGCAGGGCGGCGACAGCAGTTATGTGGACGACCCCACCAAGCTGGGGATCGCCGCTGGGCGCGAGGTCATCACTGCCTCGCAGGACGGTTTCCTCGAGCGGCTGGACGCGCTGAGCATCGGCAAAGCGGTGCTGGCACTCGGCGGCGGGCGCTTGCAGAAAGGTGAATTGATTGACCGAAGCGTCGGCGTGGAAATGCACGCCAAGATCGGTGCGGCACTGAAAATCGGGCAATCTGTGCTGACGCTGTATCACAACGCCGGGCGCGGTCTCGAGGAAGCTCGAGCTGCCCTTGTAGGCGCAATTGGTATCTCGAGCCAGCCTGTGCAACCCAAACCGCTGATCTTGGAGCGCATCGCGCTTTAAGCCTTAGCCTCGAGTCAGCTCACTCGAGCCGATTAGTGATCATCCCTTAAACTCGGCAAATCGGTTGCACTCGAGCGAAGGAGTATCCATGAAGCTGTACAACGTCTTGTTCGTGCTGGTGCTGGTGGTCGCCTCGGTCTTCGCGTTTGCCAACGCCGCGACGCTGCTGCGAGCGACCAGCGTGGTGATTCCGTTCGTGGGCACGCAGACCGTGCAGTTGCGCTTGTGGGGCACGGTCGCTTTCGTCGCATTGGCGGGGATTTACAGCTTGATCTGGAGTTTGAGCAGCACCCGCCAACGCGCCAAGAGCGCGGACACGCTGACCAAACTCGAGGAAATGCGCCGCACCTTGGATGAGCGCGAAGCCGGGCGCTTCCAGCTCCTCCAATCGCAGCTCGAGACCAGTTTCAGGGACGTGCTGGCGCGGCTTGACAACACGCCTGCGACCAAACCGACCTTGTTTTCCAAATTGACGAATTCGACGCCCGCCACGCAGTCCGCGCCATCAACTGCGTCGCTCGAGACGGTGCTGAAACGCATTGAAAAGGTGCGCGACGAGATCGCAGCGGATATTGCCGCCAGCGAGCATGAGATTTTGCAGGCGTTTGAGATCACCAAAGACCGATCACGCGGGTGAGGTGTTGGCTCGAGGATGAACCGAAGGTTTTGCGCGGCATCTGAGAACGGTAAAGCCGCAAACCCAGTCTGGCTCGAGGAACGCTTGAGCGCTAGACTCGTAAGGAGACCATGCGCGAAGACTCTCCAGACAACCCAGCCTCTCCAGATACCTCAACCTCTCCAGATCACCCAACTCCTCGACCCGGCCCGCCGTCCCCGTCGTGGATTCCGATTGGCATTTTTTTACTGGTGATGCTGTTCACCCCGCTCGGGCGCGTTTGGCCGCTGGTGGTGGTGATTGCTGGCGCATTGGTCTACGCCAAGCGTCTGCGGCTCGAGACGGGTTTGTTGTGGGCAGCGGTGGCCTTCGCGGGTGGCGTGCTCAGCGCGGGCGCGTGGTCGCCCAGCACGCTCGCGCCGAGCTTTCGTGACGAAGGCGCGGACGAGCAGGCGCTGCCTAAGAATTTCAGGCGATTAGAGATCAGGTCGTTCGACGGCTTCGTGCGCGTCAACGCCAGATCAGGCTTAAATCGCGTGCGTTTGGAGCGCAAAGGTGGCGCGACCGTGACCGTGGAGCAGCGCGGCGACACGGTGATCTTGACGGCTCGCAAACCGTTTTTCAGTTTCAGCAGTGGCGTCAACATCACGCTTGACGTGCCGGTCGGTCTCGAGGCGCTGATCGAGACCAGCAACGCGTTCGTCGAATGGCAGGGCGCGGTGACAAAACTGAACGTGAAGACCAGTAACGACCGCCTGACCGTGCGCGATGCGGGCGTGACCACGACCCGCTTGGAGACCAGCAACGACGACATCAGCCTCGAGCGCGTCTCGGGGAGTGTGTACGCCCGCACCAGCAACGCCGCGATTCGCGCAGCTGACAGCAGCCTCAGTCTTGATTTGCAGACAGACAACGCCAGCATCACCTTGGAGCGTTTGACGCTGACCAACAACACCAAGTCGCGGATCGTCACCAGCAACGGCAGCGTCAGCGTGATTGGTTTGAGTGCCGCCAGCGGGTTGACGGTGCGCGGCTCGACCAGTAACGCTCGCCTTGACGTGATTGCGCCGGGCTTTGACGTGCGGCTCGAGGACACGCGGTTCTCGGCTGTCAAAACGGGCTTCGGCATGGCTGAGCTGGAGATCACGACCAGCAACGACCGCATCACCTTGAAGCCGTGAAGGTTGCCGGGTCGTGAAGGGTATTTGGGGTGAGGCTCACGATCTTCACGCCGCTCGTGCTGAAATGGCAGGTATGAAACGACTGCTGACTATCCTCTCGAGCCTCGCGCTCACCTCGACCATCGGACTGGCTGTGATCCAAGCCGGCTTCGTCGCGCAGCCCTACGGCGATCAGATCGTCAATGCCGACTCGAGCGTGACCTTGCCTCAAGGTGGTGTGCTGCGCGACAACAAGCGCGGGTACAGCATCGACGCGACGTTCATTCAGTATCTGGACAACGATTACTTGAAAGCCACGAACGCCAAAATCAAAAATAACTCCGGGCAGTCGATCAACTCCAAAAGCGTCGATTACAACATCAAAACCGACCGCATGGCGATTGCCGGGCCGCTCGAGTTCAGTGACGCCAATGTCAGCGGACTTCGCGCGGCCCGCGCCGTGGCGATGCCGCAATCTCAGAAGACCATCGCGTTCAATGTCACGGCGGCTGTTCCCGTGTTCAGAGCCAACGCCGTGGTCTTTGATGCGGCCCGCAAGGAAGTCTTCTTGTACGGCAATTACGAGTTCAGCTCCAAGGATGGTAAGCAAAAAGGCAGCGGCGGAACGGCTTCCTCGAGCGCGATCATCAACTTCGCGGTGTCGGGCAGCCCGAAGATTATCAGTAGCCGTGCGATCCCCGCTGGCGTGCTGGGCGCGTACCTCGCATTGATCGAGCAAAGCAAATAAACTCAAGCCGTATGCGAGTTCAATTTCCTCGGTTGGCTATGCAAGTCGCTCGTGCCACGTGTTTGACGCTGACTCTGGCAACGTTCGGTTCTGCGATTGCCGCCCAGAGCTGCCCGAGTGACGCCGATGTGCTGACCGTCGAAGGCATCGGCACGATCTACGCCAGTGGCGGCTATGAAATCAGTGATGGGTCTAGCGTCTTCAATGACGCGTGTCTGGAACGCGATGGTTGGCTGATCCGCTTTCCACTGCTGACCGTGATCGGTCAGGGCGACGCCGCACGATTGAGCGCTGAAGTTGCGACCCTCGAGACCGACGGGGCGACCGCTCGGGTCGCTCAAGTCCGTGGTACAGCCAAGCAACTGAACTTCGGCGCGGTGACGCTCAGCTTGTCTGAGCGCTATGCGCTGACTGGCTTGCCGCGTGGTCAGTACCTCGCCAGCGCTGCGTCGGGCACGCTGAGCGATGCCCGACTGCGGCTCGAGGCGCTGACGCTGGATCGGCTGCACGACGCTCGCCCTGTTGAGCGTTACAGTGCTGCTACCCTCGAGCTGAATGGTGGCAGCGCGAATCTGACCGCGCTGCGCTTTCTGACGAGCAGCTTCGCGGTCAGCGCCGCGACTGGCTCGAGTGTCGATGCGGAGCTGCGTGTGGCTGAAGTGACGGGTCTCTTCGGACGCAGTTCTAGCGGCTCGGAGTTGACATTCACTGCTTCCGGCGCGTTGCGCTTACCGAACGGTGCGTTCCAGCTCGAGAACGCCAATGTCGCGCTGTTCGGAATCAGCCTGCCGCTCGGCCGCGTGATCTACGACCCAAGTTGCCCACCAGAGCTGCCGCTGGTACTCAGTCCCGGCGTCGGGCTGACGATTGGCGTGGACAACATGCGCGTCGGCTGCGACGGTGACGCTCGAGTCACGCTGATCGGACACGATCTGTTCAGCGCTTCAAAGGGCTTCACTGGTTTTCTGACTGTAAAGCAGGGGACAGCGGCGCTGTTCATCGGGCAGCGCCGGGGTGAAACCGCCAAGATCGACCTCGCCAGTTTGCCCGAGATTGGTTTTGGCGCTCAATTCATCCTCGACAGCGGACTCAATGTGGAGCAGACGCTGAACACCGAGCGCTTTTTAGAACTGCGCGGGCAGGTCAGCACGGCGGTTGACGGCTTCGGTGTTCGCCTGACGCCGCGCTTGGAAGTGGGCGCAGCCGCGCAGTCGCGCTTGAGCAGCCCCGATGTGTTGCTGCCGTTCGCACGCGGCTATTTCGGACTCTCGAGCGGCTGGGGACTGGGTGTTCTGCGTTTGAGCACCGCGCTGACCTCGAGCTACACCGTTTACGGCGACGGCTCGAGCGCCGCGAATGGCACGGCGCGAGTGGCACTGGACTTCGCGCTTGAGGGCTTGAGCGCGGGTGTCGCGCTGCGCTACGGGCAGCAATTCGTCACCGCGCCGATCGTGCGGCACAACTTGAGCGACTTGACGCGCTTGGACGCTAACCTGCGCTTCGCTCCCAGCATCGACGCCCCAGCCCTTGGCTACGCTGGACTGCGTTTGGAGCAACCCATGATCGCCGCCTCGCTCGAATACGACCTGCGAACTTCAGTCTTCGTGAAACAGTTTGTGGAGCTTGGCGCTCGAGCGGCTTGGTACGACGGGGTGGTGTTGACCGACCACCTCGGGAATGTTTTTCAGACGCCGGCCTTCGCGCTGACGTTGAGCGCCAATTACGACTTCATCCCGCAAACCGGCCAGATCGGCGGTGTCTTCGCGCTGTACGGGCAGGCGCTGGTGTACAACTTCGGTGTTTTCATCGCCCTGCCCAGCAACGCGCCGCGCTTCTCGTTCTCGCTGGGCTTGCGGTAAGGTGCGAAATGTGGATCTCGGGATCACGGTCTGGGGCAGGTTCCCTGTGAGAGACCGATCAAACAGTTGGGTGTTGCAACACCGCTCGAGATGTATCGGTACTGCGGCATGGGGCTGCGCGGTTGTGGGGGCGAGGCTAGCGTCACATCCACAAATCGTCGCTCACACGTTTGATAAATCTCTAGGCTCGAGTCACAGCCCGATCAAACACCGAGCCTCGAGCCGCTGGATAGCACTGTGAAACGACTGGCGCGGGGAATAGCGCTCGAGGTGATCCCCAATTTCTTCATCGGCACATTGCTGTACGTTGCCATTTTTTTGGTGCAGCGCGTGCTGGCGCAGCCGTTTTTGTCAGCGCTGCCAGCCGCGTCGTTCGCGCCGTGGCTGATCTACCAGATTCCCGCTTTTGCGTTACAAGCCTTCCCGATTGCCGCCGTTTTCGCGGTGCTGTTGGCATTCGGGCGCTTGGCGAGGGAGAACGAACTGCTCGCCGCAGCCGCTGGCGGCATTAGCCTCGCTCGAGCTGTCCGTCCCGTGTTGGTCTTTGGCATGTTGATCGCGGTTTCCGGTTTCGCAATCGCCGAATGGGTCGCGCCAAGAGCCAACGAACTCGTTGCCAAGACGTGGTGGCAAGGCATCAACGGCAATGCGCTCTCGAGGGCGGCGGGCAAGGTCATCCCGATTGGCGACCGCATTCTCTTTTTTGAACGCACCGATGGCGAGTACATCGTCGATGTGCGGCTCGAGTCGTGGTCTAAACACACGGTGACGGTGTTTTTTGGCGAGCGGGCTAGATTCGTGGGCAACCGCTTGGAGCTGATTGGCTACAAAAGCTTTGCCGTCAATCTGGACGAATTCCCCGCTCGAGCTAACGATCCTGAATGGTTCACAAAAGCAATTCCGTTCAGCAACGTGCCGCTGCGTAAAGACGCCAAAACGACCTTCGTGCTCAAAGACACCGCCGACCGCGTGGTCGCCAGCACCGCCGACAGCGGCTTTGAAGACTCGAGACGCCTGTCCGAACTCTGGGGTGAGTACCGCACGACGGGCGAGCGCGAGACCGGTGCTCAACTCGCGTTCAAAACCGCGCAACCGCTGGCCAGCTTCGTGATCCTGCTGTTCGGTATCCCCATCGCCGCTCGGGGCGCTCGCTCGAGCGGCGTGGCGTTTGGGTTAGCCGCGATGATTGCCATTGGCTTTTACGTGGCGCTGTATTTGGGACGCACGCTGTCGCAGATTGGCTTTTTGCCGCCGCTGGTCGGGCCGTGGCTGGTCAATGTCCTGTTCCTGATCGCGGGCGCGTGGCTGTTTCGCACCCGCACGGTCTGACGCTCGAGCCGTGAGATTTGAATCGATGACTCGAGCGTCATACGCCTCTGTTTATCCTCGAGATCACCACCGCCGAATTCATTGATCAAAGCTTGGGGAACGGTGTTTTGCTCCCCTCTTTCGCCGTTCGGGCGAGGGGACGGGAAGAGGGCTGTGCGACGCTCGAGATTCGCGCAGTTGCTGTACGGCACGTGTTCTGTGTTGAATCGGAGTCAATTTCACAACGATTGCCCCTCCATGACACACGTGACCGCTCGAGAATGCCCCTCGTTCAATCGCTCGAGCCGTTCAGCCCAGCTCGACCACGCTGGCATCGCTCAACAGCAAGCGATGTACCCTCGGAATGCGCTTGGAACCTCTGACCTGCGCTTTGCGCCCGATCAGGCACTCTTGCAATCTGACTTCGATATCCTCGAGCCTTGCCTCGTCCTGCACGATGCTGAACTCGATCTCCATGTTTCTGAGCGTGACGTTCTCACCGATGCTGGTGAACGGCCCGACATAGACGTTCTGGAGCTGTGAACCCGCGCCGATCAGGGCTGGGCCAACCACCGTGCACCCCTTCAAGACCGCGCCAGCCTCGACCCGCACGCGCCCGACCAACCTCGAGTCGCCCGTTTCACCCAGCAGTTCTGGCTCGATGCGCTCCAACAGCAAGCGGTTCGCGTCCAGCAAATCATCGTGCCGCCCGGTGTCCTTCCACCAGCCGATCACCTCGAGACCCTTGACGCGCCCGTCTCTGACAAGGGTTTGAATCGCGTCGGTGATCTCATACTCGCCCCTTGCGCTCGGCTCTAACGCGTCGATTACGTCCAGCACGCGATTTTTAAAGCAGTAGACGCCCGCCACTGCCAAGTCGGACGGCGGATCTTTGGGCTTCTCGAGAATCTGCTTGACGTTGCCAGCCTCGTCCAGCACGGCTACGCCGAACTCCTTTGGATTGGGGACTTTGACCAGCGCGATCACCGCGTCCGCACCACCTGCTTGAAACGCCTCGACATAGCGCTGCACGCCGTTTTCAAAGAGGTTATCGGACAGGTACAGGCAAAAATCCTCGCCAGCCAGCCACGCTCTCGCTTGCTTGACGGCGTGCGCGATCCCCAATTGATCCGCTTGGCGGATGTACGAGATGCTGACGCCCTCGACCTCCAAGCCCTCTTTCTCCAAGGCGGCCTTGACAAAATCCGAGACGATGATGCCAATTTGGGTGATCCCCGCGTCGCGTAGATCTTCAATCGCGTACATGATGATCGGCTTGTTGGTCACAGACAGCAACGGTTTAGGTAGCGTGTACGTCAGCGGGCGCAGGCGCGTACCAAGCCCGGCGGCGGGAATCAAACCTTTCATGATTTCCAAAAACTAGCACGAACACCTGAATAAACTCCCAGTCAGCTTTGGGTGCTTGAAAAAATTCGGTGTGAGCGATACATTGCACATGGCGAGCGCCCGTAGCTCAGCCGGATAGAGCGCAGAGCTTCTAACTCTGTGGCCACAGGTTCGAGTCCTGTCGGGCGCACCACAAAACACGAAGTCCTCGAAAGTGTTGGCTACGAAAGTGTTGGCTACTCGAGGACTTCGGCAAACAAGACTTTGATGCCAGTGCGGATCGGCTCGAGTTCCGCTGCGGACAGCTTGCCGTAGTGCCGTTCAATACGGCACACATCAATCATTTGAATCTGATCGAGCAGCACCACACTTGGCTCTGGCAGCGCCGAACCGTTAATGATTGGGTAAAGTGTGCCGCCCTTGGCTACCCATGCGCCCGTGGTCGTCGTGAGCGGCGCGATGATAAGGCATGGGTCACGACTGCGGCCTACACTATCGGGGTTGGTGACGACCAAGCAGGGGCGCATGCCTCGCATGCCTTCCTGCTCGCGTCCAGTCGGCTGGCGGCTGGGGAAACGTACCAAGACGAGATCACCCAGCGTCACAGTTGCCCTTTGAACCTGCGTGTCTTTTGATTGAATTTGACGGGCGTCCCAGCCTTGTGAAACGCCTCGAGCCAAGCCGCGACTTCCTCAGGTGGTTGATCCTGCTCGAGCGCTTGTAGTGTCTCGAGCGCGTTGGCTGCGCTCGCATCGAGCCAGTTTTTTGTTTGCAAGTCCATCTCTTCTGAGACGGGTTTTTCAGTGACCTCGAGCAAATCGTTTGGTGTGACGGGCTGCCCTGTGAGGCGCGTCAGTGCGCCGATGAGCTTTGCCAGCGTCGCCCTCGAGACGTTCTTTGCGCCCTCACCACGAATCAGCGTGTAAAGGTTTGGGGGCGATATTCCAGCCTCAATCGCCAATTTGTGCGGTGTGATCGCATTTTGCTCGAGATACGGTTTCAATTTCCATGTGACCTGAGTCATCTGACAACATATTACATCACAAACAGTTATTTATTAAACTGTTTGATAAGTTACATCATGCAGTAATTCAGGAACGCACCTGATTGAAAGGACGCGCTCGAGCAGAATTCAACCAACTCGAGGACGTGAGTTACTCACCCGTACACCTCCATCACGAGACGCTGATGGCTTTGCGATTCCGCTGCTGCAAGAGATCGCCAAAATCGATTACAAGCCGCAGATCCTCGCCTCGAGCGTGCTGGCCACATCCACGATGTTCCGCGCTGGCCCGACCAGCCAATGGAACGGCGCGATCATCGTCAACTTCATGCCATTCCTAAGTGCATTGCTCATTGACGGCAAGGGCGACCCGAGCGCCGATGCGGTCGTGGCCGAAATCCTCAAGTACGCTCCGAACCAAGATGTCGTCAAAGCCGATCTGTCTCGAGTGCTCGAGGGGACGGCTGAGGAGCTAAAGAACAACGAGAACGTCCGGCAACTTTACCTCGGTGCGACCGCCGCCTCGGAGTCTGGCGTCGGGCGCTACCGCAAGAAACGCCGTTGGAATCGTTGAATAAACGTGATATTTGTCTTCAAAAGGAGGTTGACCACGCAAAGTAGGACGTTGTTAGTGCAACAGCGCGATGATGACCTTGGGCTATCTCGAGTATCAAAAGATCCATCGCCCAGAACATGAGCTTTCAACGCTCGAGCCTTTGAGCGCCGTAGAATCGACGGTATGGACATTCGCTGGGATTTGACGCAGCTTTACTCTGGCCCGACCGACCCGCGCTTAGAAACCGATCACATCAGCGCCAACGCACTGGCCGATGCGCTCGACGCGAAATTTCGTGGCACGGTCGCCAATCTTCCGGGCGAGCAACTGCTCGCGTTGATGCACGGACTCGAGGATGTGCGTTATTACAGCTACCGCCCCGTCTGGTACGCACGACTGGCGTTCGACACCAACACGGCTGATGAGAGCGCCAAAGCGCTGTTGGACAAGGTTCGCTTGGAGTCCACGCGGATTTCTGAGAAGATCACCTTCGCCGAACTCGAGCTGGCGGGCGTGTCGGGCGAGGTGGTGTCAAACTGGCTTAAGTTTGAGCCGCTGCGCGAGTACCAGCACCGTTTGGACTCCGCACGTCGCTTCAAGCCGCACCTGCTGAGTGAGGCTGAGGAGCGCCTGAGCGCCAAGAAAAACCTGAGTGGCCGCAACGCGTGGACGCAGCTTTACACCGAGATCACCTCGAGCATTCGCATACCGATGGAAGTGGACGGCGTGGAGCGCGACCTGTCCGTGGACGAAGTGCGGGCGCTGCGTACCCGCCCCGAGCGCGAGTTACGTGCCGCCGCCACGGCTGCGATGTACGCCGCGTATCAGAGCCGCGAACACGTACTGACCTACATTTTCAACACGCTCTACCAAGACTGGATGCTCGAGGTGGAAACGCGGGATTACCCGCACGTTTTGGAGCCAACCGCGCTGGGAGACGAGATTCCGCGCTTAAGCATCGAAGGGCTGTTCGCGGCGACGCAAGCCAACGCGCCCGTGCTGCAAGAGTTTTTTAGATTGAAAGCTAAAGTTTTGAACATTCCAGACTTCATGAGTTACGACGTGCTCGCGCCGCTGACGGCGGAATCCAAGTCTTACCCATACGCCGACGCGCAAGCGCTGGTGCTCGAGGCGTTCGCACCGTTTTCCAAGCGCATGACTGAGATCACCAAAGGCTTTTTCGACGGCGGCAGGGTCGACGTACCACCGCGCCCCGGCAAGCGCGGCGGCGCGTATTGCAGCAGCTTTGACCCACGCGACCCCGCGTTTTTGCTGCTGAACCACAACGACCGCTTAGACGATGTCTTCACATTGGCGCACGAACTCGGTCACGGCATTCACGCCGAGCTGAGCCGCACGCAGCGCCCCAGCAACGCTGGTCACAGCACGCCGCTGGCCGAAACCGCCAGTATCTTCTGCGAGATGCTGCTGGCGGATCACCTGCTGAACGGCGCAGACGATGCCACGCGCCGCAACATCCTGCAAGACCTTTTAGAGAAAGTCAGCACTACACTGTTTCGGCAGGTGCAAATTACCAAATGGGAACTGGCGGCGCACGAGGAACGCGCTAAAGGAATGGTCTCGAGCGAGCGCTACGGGCAGTTGTGGCTGGAAACATTCGCGCAGACCTACGGTGACGCGGTGCAACCCACGCCCGCCGATTGCTGGGGCTGGATCGTCATTCCGCACGTCGTCAGTTACCGCTTCTACTGCTATTCGTATGCGTATGGCATGCTGATCGTATTATCGCTGTACAACCTCTACAAGCAGCAAGGCGCAGCCGCGTTCGCACCCAAGTATTTAGAGTTTTTATCCAGCGGTGACAGCGCCACGCCGCAGGAATTGATGCGACGCCTCGGCGTGGATCTCAACGACACGGAGTTCTGGAACGGCGGTTTCGACGTGATTCAAGGCTGGCTCGAGCAGTTCAAAGCATTGGTGTGAAGCCTTGAAGAAAGCGGTGAGCCTCGAGCCTCGAGAGGTTGAATCGGGTTTTAACCCTACCTACGCGATTGGCTCGAGGGCGTGATTCCTCGAGCTTTGGTTCAGCGCTCCACTCACCTCATTTGCACTGACTCGAGCCGCTGGTAAACGATTTGCAATCCCCAGTCTTGATGAATTTCAGCACTTCGCTGGCGTCCGAGGCTGGGTTGACGCCGCGCCGCACGCTGACAATCTTGCCGTCTGGTGCGACGACAATCGTGTCCCTCGAGTAATACCGCAGGATCGTGCCGACCTCAAAAATCCTGCCCAGCACGCTCTTCTGATCCGGAATCTGCGGGACTTTCAGTTTCTGCGCTTCAATGAACGCGCATTGGTCTTTGGCGTCGTCGCTCGAGACGCCGAAAACCTGCGTTTTGGCGCTGATGAACTCCGCGTAGCGCTTGGTGTACTCGATGTTCTGCGTCGTGCAACCGCTGCTGCTGGCGGCAGGGTAGAAGAAAAACACGCGGTACGCGTTTTTCTCGAGCGGCTGCGATTTGCCGTAACTGTCGGTCAGTGTCGCGGGCAGGGCTGGCGTGTCGCCCAGTTGCAACGCCAGCGCAGCACCAGCAATGAGGCTCGAGGTGAGGAGCAGTGCGACCAGAAATTTCTTCACGGCTTCACTGTAGCGCCCTCGAGCCTGAGGAAAGTCAGCGCGGATTACGGATGAACTTAGATGCCGAGGTACTTCTCCCAGACGGTATCCAAGCGCGGCGCTTGCCCGTAGGCGGTCGAAAAAACGAATTTCGGCGCGAATGGCTCGCGGGTCAGTTTCATCTTGGCTTCATTCGGCGTGCGGTCGCGCTTCTTGGAGTTGCACTCGCGGCAGGCGGTGACGATGTTTTCCCAAGAGTTCTTGCCGCCGCGACTGCGCGGCACGACGTGATCTAAGGTCAGATCACCGCCGACATGTCCGCAGTATTGGCAGGCATGGTTGTCGCGCCGGAAGACATTGCGGCGGTTAAAAGCGATGTGAAAACGCGGCGGGCGTTTGACATAGCGCTTCAAGCGAATCACGCTCGGCACGGGGATCTGCGTGCTCGGGGAATGCAGAAAGGCATCTGGCTTGTCCTCGACGCGCTCGGTGATGTCCGACATCAGCAATGTGATCGCCCGTTTGATGCTGCACACGTGCAGCGGCTCAAAAGACGCGTTCAGCACCAGCACCGAAGGCGCGTTGAGGTTTAAGCCCTTGACGGGTGCATCCTGCGCCTCGAGCGCGTCGCGGGCGTCGTCGAACAACTCATCGAAACTGTACTGACGTTTGACTTTCGGCATTCCTCATCACCCCCCTCAACCCTTGTGGCTCGAGTCTAGCGCAAGTTGTATGCGGAGATCGTCAGCCACGTTGCGTAGTGATGGGTAATGCAAACAGCCGCGTGGCTCGAGGCTGGCTCCGAGCTGTGACGCTCGAGAGCGGCCGAGCAATTGACGTAGGGGCTTGCCACTGCAAGCCTTGCAGTTCGTTGCTCGAGACCTGAGTCCCGCGTTTGAATGCGATACTGACCTCATGACCACCCTCGAGCCATTGACCCCGCCGATGCCGCCGGGCTTACCGATCATCGGTCACGTGCTGGATTACGCCGCGAACCCGCCTGCGTATTTGCTTGGACTGACCAAAAAGTACGGCGCTGTAGTCAATCTGCGCTTTGGCAATCGTGGCATCACGCTCGTCACGCGCCCCGATTTGGTGGCGCAGGTGCTGCGGGAGCAAGCCAAGAAATTCAAGAAGCCGTATAAAGGCTTCCCCGCGCTGCACGCGCTGATCGGTAACGGTTTACTCTCCTCAGATGGCGATTTCTGGTTGCGGCAGCGCCGCTTGGCGCAGCCCGCCTTTCACCGCGAGAAAATCAAAGCCTACGCCGACACGATGCACGAGTACACATTGCGCTCATTGCCTGCGCTCAGTGGCACGCTGGACATGCACGCCTTCTGGGACACGGTGACGCTCGAGATCGTCGCCAAAACGCTGTTCAACGCCGAGATTCGCGGTCATTCTGGCCGGATCGGCGCGGCGCTCGAGGAGGCGCTCAGCGCGAACAAAGCCCAGATGGCGCAGCCGTTCCCGCTGCCGCTTTCATTGCCACTGCCGGGTCATA
>JANYHH010000003.1 GCA_025359505.1 Deinococcales bacterium | reverse complement strand
ATCACCCTGCCGATGCTGACGGTCGCGTTCACGCCGATTGTGCTGGCGACGTTCGCGTTTAACTTTAATAACTTCGGCATTATTTACTTGCTGACCGCTGGCGGCCCGCCGGAAGCCGGCCGCGAGGCCACCGCCCGCAGCACCGATATTTTGCTTTCGTGGGGATACAACACCGCCTTCACTGGCGCTGGCGCTCAGGCATACGGTTTAGCAGGAGCGGTTTCGGTGATCGTTGGGCTGCTGACCATTGTGATTTCAATCTTCAACTTCCGCGCTGCGGGCGTCTTCAGGGAGGCCAGAAAATGACCAGTCCCGCTATGAAAGACCTGTCAAACGAGACACCGCTCTGGCGACTCATTGTTAATTGGGTGATCTTTGCGGCCGTGATCGTCGGGCTGATCGCCTTGATCCGCGACCTCGGCTCGAGGCTCGGCGCACCGTCTTTCGCAATCATCCGCCCCGAAAACGCTGGGCTGAATACGCTGCTGGCCTTACTTGGCATCATCGGGCTGGTACTGGCCACCAGTTACATCGGTAAGCTGATTGGGCAACGCGCCAAACAGGGACGCACGGTCTCTTACCTGTCGGTGCTAAACGATCAGTTGACGCACGTGTTTTTCTGGGTTTTTATTCTGTTTTCGCTGTATCCAATTTTTTACATCATCTCGTCGTCACTCGATCCACTCAACCGCCTCGCTCAAGGCAGGCTCGGCGAGGACACCGAGCCGCTGCTGCTTCGCGCTCGGGTGTTGCCAAATTTTGAAGGCTCGAGCTTCGCCAATTACGCTAAGTTGTTTGAAGGCGTCAACATTTACTGGTTCCAGTGGGTCTTCGTCGGCGCGGGAATCCTCGGGATCTTGGGCATTGCAGTCTTGTGGGCCATCGTGCAAAGCGGTGGTGGGTTCGCCACCAAAACGCTGACTCGAAGTCGCCTCGCGGTGACATGGATCGCGGTACTCGGCATTGCATTGTTCTTCATCACTTTGTCCCCCGCGCAATTCACAGGCTTTACCAACGCGAGCCGCTTTTTGTTGTGGATGCGTAACACGTTTTTGCTATCGGGCATCACGGGGCTGCTGACCGTGATGCTGACCACGACCACAGGCTACGGCTTGGCGCGACTTCGCTTTCCGGGGCGCTTCCAGTTTTTGATGTTCCTGATTTTCATTCAGATGTTCCCCGCATTGCTCGGGCTGGTCGCACTGTACGAGTTGATCTACCGCTTGGGACTGATCGAAACCCTGCCGGGTCTGATCCTCGCCTACACGGGCGGCGCGGTGTCTTTCGGCACGTGGATTTACAAAGGCTACGTCGAAAGCCTGCCGCCGAGTCTCGAGGAAGCCGCATTAGTCGACGGCTGCACGCGTTGGACAGCCTTCACGAAGATCGTGCTGCCGCTGTCCGGCCCGATGCTGGTGTTCATTTTCCTGCTGCAATTCGTCGGCACGTACAGCGAATTCTTCCTCGCTAATGTGTTGCTGACTGGCGCGACGAGTTGGAACATCGGTGTCGGCTTGCGGTCGCTCGCCCCAGCCGGATTCGACACCTCGCAATTCGGTACGTTCGCGGCGGCTGCCGTGCTCGGTGCGTTGCCGATTGTGGCGCTGTACTACAGCTTTCAGCAGGTTTTCATCAGCGGTAATCTGGCGGGCGGCGTCAAAGAGTAGAGCAGGCGAAAATAAAGCCCCTCGAGCCAATCACTGAAATGCCCCGATGCCAGTTACGGCCGGGGCGTTTTTGGGTCTCTCGAGACTTCACCCTCCAAACACCTGTGCATCAACAGCAAAAGCCAGTCTCGCCTCATCACCTCGAGCCTATTAACGCAGCAGCTCGAGGGCGCGTTGCAGCGCCACATCGCGCCCGGTCTGGCTTTGCACGTCCAACTCATCGGGCACGAGCGCGTCTGGGGTGACTCGAGTCGGCAGGTACGAGCCGTTCAAGCGCAGACTCTTAAAAATCGTCAGCACCAGTGCGCTGCCGTCGGGTAGGTTGAATTCGGTGCTGCCGGTGTTGCCCAAACCGCCCGTGGCTTCACCGACGATCACGCCCACCTGCGCGTCTTGCACGAACTGCGCCAGATACTCCGCGCCGCTGTAACTGTGACTGTTGACCAGCACCGCCAATTTGCCCGTGTAGAGCGCTGGTTTGGGTGTGGCGTAGACCACGTTGCCGTTTGAGGTCAGGACTGTACCGTTCTGCACGATTTGCGTGCGTTGGCTGTCGCGGTACTCTTGCGTGAAGCCCGTGCGCTCCACGAACGCGCCCGCGCTGGCCAGTACTTCAAAGTCCACACCGCCGGGGTTGTCGCGCACGTCCACCACCAAACGCGTCAAGCCCATGCGATTGGCTCGAGCGACCAAATCGTGAATGCTCGCGGCGATTTTGCCGATCACGTCGAAGCTGGGAATGCGGATGTAGCCGATCCCGCCCGGTGACAAAACTTTGAAGCTCGGCAACCGCGCTGGCAGCACCGCGCCGCGCACCGTCACCTCCAGTAGTATCCCAGCTCGCTGCACGCCTAAGCGCACGCTCGAGCCGCTGCTGACGAGTCTAGCGATGCTGGGTTGAAAATCCGCGCCGAGGGTGGTGCTGAGCTGCCCGTTCACGCTGACGAGGCGGTCGCCGCGCTGCAAACCCGCTGCGGCGGCTGGGCTGTCCTCCCAGACATCGGCGATCAAGCGATCCGCGCTGTCCGCGACCTCTCGCGTGGCAATCCCCAAGCGCGGCACGGCCGGCCCTAGGCCGTTGCGCTGACGTTGCACCTCGTCGCGCTGCGCGGCCAAGAGCAGATACGAATGCCCGTCCGAGATTACCTCGAGCATCTGCTGCACGATGGGCACAGCCGCGCTGTACGGGCAGGTGTCAGTTTGCGTCGCGCAAGCCGCGTCCAACTGCGGGCGAAACTGCTGGGCAAGCGCCCCCAGCGGCGCGGTGGAAAAGCCGTTGTAGCGCGAGGCGATGTAATACGTGGCTTGGTTGAACAAATCCAGCGCTGGACTGGCATTGACCGTGCCACTGACGGCGATCAGGGCGGTGACGAGCAGGCGTTTGAGCATGACTCCATTCTGCAATGCCAAACGGCTCGAGACCGTGAAAATGCCCGCTTTGCGCGGGCGCGAAGGTCAAAGCAGCAAACCTCGAGCCGAAGTCCGAGGTTTGAAAAGTTTCGCATTTTCTCGAGCCACCGATGAGATCTGCGCGTTGAAACTTTGATTCAAGCCTCTTGGGAAAGGACGACCCTCGCAAAATTGACGCAGTGATGTCGCTCTACTGCGCGTCTCGAGTTCATCGTCGTAACGGCTACCCAGCTTGAGGTTCGCTCACAAGCCCAGTTCTTGCAAGGCGCGGTTGTAAAGGTCGTCCTGTCCGCTGTTGATGAGTTTGCCCAAGTCATCGCGCACGAAGACATCTGGGTTGACGCGCTCTGGGTACGGCGTGCCGTTCGGAAACAAAGATTTCAGCAGCGTCACCGAGATCAGACCGCCATTGACCAGTTGAAACGGACGCGTGCCAGTGTTGCCTAAGCCATACGTGCGCTCGCCGATCACTGAGCCGCGCTTGGCGGCTTGCACATCGCTGGCGAAATACTCGGCGCACGAGGCAGAGTTTTTATTGACCAGCACCGACAGCTTTCCTGACCACTTGGCTGGACTGGGGATCGTGTAGTACGTGTCTTCCTTACCGGTCATATCGTTCTTAAAATACACGCGTCCCGCTGCATAGACATCCATGAAGCGCTCGCGGCGCGTCTCGCGGATGCGGGTCACGTCTGGCACAAACGCTGAGACGCCCGCCAAGCACTCCGTGGCCGTACCGCCGGGGTTATCGCGCAGATCGACGATGATCGCCTTGACGCCCAAACCCTGCGCTTTTTTGACCAGCATGTGCAGCTTCGGGGCGATCTCGTTGAAGCCCGTAAAGTCCGTCACCCGAATCCTCGCCACGCCCGCGACGACGTTCATGAACGGGAAATCAAACAATGCCAGATCTGTCAAGCGCGGCTTGACGGTCAATTCGAGGGTTTTTCCAGCCCGGTCGATGGTCAAACGCACGGCGCTCGCGCCACCATCGGCTGCTTGATAGAAGCTGCGGGCATCGCTGGTGGGGAAGCGCTGGCCGTTGATGGCCGTGATCGCGTCCAAACGCTGCACCCCAGCCTGCTCAGCCGCGCTGCCCTCGAGCACCTCCACGACCCGCACCGCCAAGCCGCCTGAACTGGCGAACGGCGCTGGCAGGATACCCATCGTCATTTGGTTGGATGAGGGGCTGCCCCCGCCGGGCCCGGCCGCGAATCCACTCGCATCCTCGGCAGGGATGTAATACGAGTGCTGATCGCCCAGTTCCTCGAGCATCGCCCCGATCAGCGTCTCTGCAACGCTGTACTCGCACTGCTCCAGCTTGACGGCGCAAGCGCGGTCGAGCTGGATTTGGTACTTGTCCACCAACTGCTCGGCGTTGGCGCTGGAAAAACCGTTGTAATTAAAAGACAGGTAAAACCCGGCTTGGTCGAACAAATCCTGCGCTGGAGACGCGAAAGCGAGCGGGGCAAAAAGGGTGAGCGCCGTCAGCGCGGCCAAAATTGGGCGTTTCATGTGCCGCTAAGTCTAGCGCGTTCCGTGTGAGTCAACAGAAAGCGAAGCCACATGAAGGGCAGGTAAAGGGCGAAGGGCAAAAGGGAAAAGCAACCTCAAAGCTCGAGTCCTCGAGCGGCAGTTGAGGTTGACCTTAAACCTTTGCCTTTCAACTATCTCACTCGCTGAACTGCGCGATGCGCTCGAGTAAACGCCCGTCGCTGGGTGCTCGAGCGCCGAAGACGCTGACGACCCAACCGGCGACGTTCACGGCCAGCGTCGCGGCGGCGTGAGCGTCGTTGGAGCGCAAGTAATGCCCAAGGAACGCGCCGCAAAACGAGTCGCCCGCGCCGGTCGCGTCGATCACGGTGTCTTTGGTCGCTTCGACCGCGAAGATTCGATCGTGGTCGCGCACCAACACGCCGTCTTTGTCCAGCTTCAAGCAGATCAATGTGTCGGCGTACTCTTCGCTGAGCTTGTCCAGCACGTCACGCGGTTCTTGCAAGCCCGTTAATGCTCGCCCTTCCTCTAAGTTGGGGAACATCACATCCACGCTCATGGATTTGGTCACGCGCTTGAACTCCTCGCGTCCCATCTCGCGGATCATCTGGTAACTGCCCGGATCCAAACTGACCGATGCGCCCGCAGCCGTGGCGAGCCTTGCCGCCTCGAGCGCGGCCGCTCTGGGTGGATCGGTGAACAGACTCCACGCGGTGATGTGCACGTGGCTGGCTCGAGCAATCACCTCGAGCGGCAATTCGCCGGGCAACAGTTCAAAATCCGCGCCTTGATTGGTGAGCATACTGCGCTGCCCGCGTTGGTCGATCAGCACCAGAATCACGCCGGTCGGGTTCTCGGCCGAGTACAGCACGTGCGGCGTCACGCCTTCCTCGAGCAGCTTAGAAACCGCGAACTCCCCGAACTGATCGCGCCCGATCTTGCCGACGAAACCTGACTCCATGCCGACGCGCCGCGCCCAGACCGCGACGTTGGCGCTGCTGCCACCGTGCGCGAGTTGCACGCGGCCGCTGGTGTCCCCACCGGGCAGCAGGATGTGATCGGGCTTGGCGAGCACATCCCAGTTGAGATCACCGACGCACAACAGCGGCTTCAAAAGCCCCTCGGTGGCGCGACCCTCGAGCGAAGCGGCTTCGTCACCCTCGAGCTTGCTGAGTACGCCATTTGTCCTACCGCGCACATGGTCACTTCTGGCACAGAAATTCGCACACGGGATGCTACAATAACCACACACCAGAAAGGGGGTGGTCCAACTGTTAGAAGTAAATACTGTTGGTGGAGGTGCCCGTCCGGGCTAACTCGAGCCGCCTCTCAAGGTCACTGGTCTGACCATTTAGCATGAGAATCGGCTTTGCCCCAAACTGGAAAACGGGTTAGCCCGAAAGCCAGACGGGTACTGAAGAGCGTCAGCGATCAATCGCTGACGCTCTTTTCGTTGCAGCGACAGCCAAAAGAAGGTTCAGTAAAATTTCAAGAAGCAACACAGTTCGAGCGGTGAAAAGCCTCGAACCTTCTCGAGCCGCTGACCTCGAGCATGGCGACTTTGGTATGAGCTTTTCGCAAGCGAGACTCACCGAAGCTCGCGCTGTAGAGCATGCGTCAGACAAGTCAACGATCACTCGAGCTGGGCAAAAACCCTGCGTTTCCAGCCCCTCGAGCTGCAAATCTTGCTGGGCTTCTCACCGCTCGCCTCGTTTCTCGAGGGTCGCAATTGGTAGACTCAGCCTGAGATGAGCGCCGCGATTTACCAGCGCACCCGCCCGATTCACTGGGACGAGGTGGTGGGTCAAGAACACGTCAAAGACGTGCTGCGCCCCGCCTTGGAGCGCGGTCGGATCGGGCACGCGTACCTGTTCAGCGGGCCCCGTGGCGTCGGTAAAACCACGACAGCGCGGCTGATTGCGATGACTGTCAATTGCGATGACAACTCTGGCGCGGCCAAGCCCTGCGGCAAATGCGAGTCGTGCAAAATGGTCATGAGCGGGCGTCACCCAGATGTTTTGGAGATCGACGCGGCCAGCAACAACTCTGTGGACGACGTGCGCGATCTGCGCGAGAAAGTCGCGCTGCAACCGATGCGCGGTACGCATAAAGTTTATATTCTGGACGAAGCGCACATGATGAGTAAAAGCGCCTTCAACGCGCTCCTCAAAACGCTCGAGGAGCCGCCGAGCCACGCGGTCTTCATTCTGGCCACCACCGAACCTGAGCGCCTGCCGCCGACGATTCTGTCGCGCTGCCAGCATTACCGCTTCCGGCGTTTGAGCGTCGCGGAAATCGCGGGCAAGTTGCAAAAAACCTGCGATGCCGAAGGCGTCACGGCTGCACCCGAGGCGCTGCAACTGATGGCACGCAGCGCCGACGGCGCGATGCGCGACGGCGAGAGCTTATTGGAGCGGATGCTGGCGGGCGGCGAGCCAGCCTTGACGATGAGCCTCGTGGAAGGGGCGCTCGGCTTGCCGCCGCAGGATCGCCTGAAAGCGCTGGGGCTGGCGCTCGCCAAGGGCGACGGCGCAGCGGTTTTCAGCGGTCTGGGAGCGCTCTACAGCGATGGCTTTGCGCCGCGCACGATCACCGAGCGCACCAAGATCGCGCTGCGCGACGCGCTGCACGAGCAACTGAACGTCGACGGCTCGAGGTCGAAGGGAAGCGGCGAGGATTCAAATTTCGACGCGGCATTGTTACTGAAACTGATTCGCGCCTTGGACGATGAGGACGCCCGTTTCGCCCGCTCGAGCGATCTAATCGCGCTTGAAATGGCGTTCACCAAAGCGTTGACCGTCGCGCAGGGACTCGAGACTTCTGGCGGCTCGAGCGACGCGCTGGGTGTGCGAGTCGCAACCTTAGAGCGTCAACTGCGCGAGGGTGGCGGCACTGCCCCTCGAGCGGCGGCGCGTCCCAGCGTGCCTGATTTCGATCCGACTTCGCGGGCCCGACCGATTGCGGTCAAACCAGCGCCAGAGATCGCTATTCCAGACGACGATGACCGCGAGCCGTCACCGAACCGTGCGTTCGTGCAGGAACTCGAGTCGCGCAACCTCGAGTCGCGCAGCGCAGCGCCAGCCAGTGCGCCTGTGAGCAGTCCAGTTCCTCGAGCTGCTGGTGGTAAGACGTGGGGCGATGTGGTGCTGAAAGCCAAACCGCAACTGAAAGCCTTTTTGATGCCCGCCAAAGTCGAGGTCAGCGACAGCTTGGTCAGCATTCGCTATGCGGACGCGAAAAACAACTTTCACGCGACCTCGGTAGCCGCGAAGCTCGAGGACATCGCTACGCTCGTGCGCGAGGTGTTGGGAGCAGAGGTCGGTGTTGAACTGGTGATGCCGGACGGTTCAAAAAAAAACCCATTAAGTAACCCGCGCTCCGTCACCAGCGCCCCCACCGCTCCCGCCGTTGCTGTCGCCCCTCGAGCCGTCAGGGTCGAAGTCGCGCAGGTGATCGAAGCGGTGCGCGAGACCGCACCAGCAACCGCACCAGTGCCAGCTCGAGTCAACGTGATCGGCGCGGTGATCGAGTCGCCTACGACCCTCGAGCCGGACGCGTTTGCATTCTCGCAACTCGGGCAGATCACGCCAGAACCAAGCCTGTTCGCCGTGCCCATCGAAGCGGTCACGCTCGAGGGTGAGGAAGTTCTCGAGTTAACGCAATCCGCTGTCTCACCGCTCGAGCCAACCCAGATTCTGGTTGCGCCGCCAGAAATCTTCGACGATGCGCCGATGCCGTTTGACGCTTACGGAGATACCGCGCAAGACGTGAACTTAGAGACATTTGACCTGAGCGCTGCGCCAGATACCGCGCCACTCGAGGCGTTCGCGCTGGACTTCGGTGATGTCAGTGCGCCGCCGCGCCCACGCGGCCCGCAAGCGCCGAGCAGCGTGACGGGACACCCGAACTACGCGGTGTTGTCTAAACTGTTCGCACACCGCGTGATCGGCGCGGGCGTTTTTGAAGTCAAAGCGGTCGCTCCTGAAACCGCGCTAGAGGACGCTGTTCCCGCCGCCGCATCCGAGGACGCCGACTAAAGCCAAGTACCTCGCAGTCAACCCATTTCACCCTCGAGTTTAAGATCAGGTCGCCCTCATGCGTAACGCAGTCACCGCTAAACTCCCACATCTCAATATCAGCCCGCTGGCTCGAGCCACTGTTTTCGCTGCACTGACGTTGCTCAGCGCGGTGAACGCCGCATCGGGCAGCCTCAGCGTCAGCCCAGCCACGACTTTGGAGCGCGGCACAACCGTCGTCATGGGGCAGCGTCTCGAGTTCCGCTTGCAGACCGAAGTGCGCGACCTGCAAACCGCGACGCTGAACCTGACTCGAGCTGGACGCAGCGTCGGCGAGTACGCGATGCGCCGCGATGGGGCGGACTGGACGGCGAGCTTGAAGCTCGAGCTGCCATATGCGTACATTGCGACCGTCAGGCTGTTTGAGAAAGAGCGCGTCTGGGCAGGCGCATCTGACCTCTACGCTTTGGAGACACTGGACGCGGCAGAAGTCAAACCAGCCCAGCGTGTGACCATGCCGCTGGAATTGGTCGTCACCGAAGGCAAGCCCGGCGGCGATACCAGTCCACTGTGGGGCATCGCCGCCACAGTGGTACTGATCGCCATCGTCGCTTTCGCAGCGCAGATGCTGCGCCGCAAACCAAAGGTCATCACATGACCTTGGAGCACCGCGACTTGGCAAGTGTCAAACCTGCCCTCAAAACCGCCCGCACGATTGCGGTATTGGGCGTCAGTGTTACCACCGACAAGCCCGCGCATTACGTGCCGCTGTACGCTGCTCAGCACGGCTACCGCGTGATCCCCGTCAACCCGCTGCTGGCTGGTCAAACGCTGTTCGGTGAAGCCGTGCGCTCGAGCCTCGCAGAGATCAAAGAAGCTGCGGACATCGTGGACGTGTTTCGCCGCGCTGAACTACTACCCGCACATCTCGAGGATATTTTGGCGATGAATCCGCGCCCGAAGCTGGTGTGGTTGCAGCTTGGGATCAGGAACGACGATTTTACCAAGAAGCTGCTCGAGGCGGAGATTGAGGTCGTGCAGGACAGGTGTTTGCTGGCGGATCATCGGGCGCTTGGGTTGTGAGGGGCTTGCGGACTGGGCTTGCAGTGGCAAGCCCCTACGGACATTCAGTCTCGAGCCAGACGCTGCCCTTCCGACTCGAGCAAAGCCGATGTGATGAATCGCTTGTAAACCCCCCGCATATGCAGTACGCTGCCTAGTTCCGACCCGCCGCCCACGGCTCGAGTCGGAAGAGCGCTTCTCACATCAGGGCGATTTGAGCGCTAACCACCCACGCATTTTCACGCGAAAACTCGAGACCTCAAGCCCTGCACTGCGCCGAGCGCACTGTGAGGACGCTCGAGTTCAAAGGTTTTTCTATGTCAAATAGTTCTGTGTCAAATAGTGCTCTGTCATTCAGCGAGATGAAGCTCCATCCGATGCTGCAAAAAGCGGTTTTGGAAGCGGGTTACACCGTGCCCACGCCAATTCAGCGCGACGCGATTCCACCCGCCTTAGAGGGACGCGACGTGCTGGGCTGTGCGATGACGGGCAGCGGCAAAACAGCCGCCTTCGTGCTGCCGCTGCTGCAACGCCTGATCCCGAAATCAAGGGGGGTGACGCGGGCGTTGATCCTGACGCCGACCCGCGAGTTGGCCGCGCAGATCAACGAGCAGATCGAAGTTTTTGGGAAGTTCACTGGGCTGAAAAGCGCCACAATCTTCGGCGGCGTGCCGATGCCCGCGCAGAAACGCGCTTTTGAAAGCGGGGTCGACATCATCGTCGCCACGCCGGGGCGTTTGCTGGATCACTTCCAGCACCGTTACGCCAAGCTGCTCAGTCTCGAGGTGCTGGTCTTCGACGAGGCGGACCGGATGCTGGACATGGGCTTCCTGCCGGACATCAAACGCGTTCTGAAGCACATCCCGAAGGCGCAGCAGACGCTGTTTTTCTCGGCGACGATGCCTGCGCCGATCGCGCAGCTATCAAAGGAACTCCTCAACAACCCCGTGACCTTCAACGTCGAACGCAAATCGATGCCGGCCGTCGGCGTGACGCAAACGTTGTTCCCAGTCTCGCAGGACAGTAAACCCGGACTCTTGCTTTCACTGCTCGAGACCGAGGAGGTCGGTGTGGCCATCGTCTTCACGCGCACCAAGCACCGCGCCAACAAGGTCGCCAAATTCTTGGTTTCCAAAGGCATCGAAGCCGAGCGCATTCACGGCGACCGCTCGCAAGGGCAGCGCACGGAAGCGTTGGCGGGCTTCAAAAGCGGCAAGTACCGCGTGCTGGTCGCTACCGACATTGCGGCAAGGGGAATCGACATTGATGCTTTGGAACACGTCATCAACTTCGACGTGCCGCACGTGCCGGACGATTACATCCACCGCGTCGGACGCACCGCCCGCGCTGAGCGCACCGGCGAGGCCTTAACATTCGTCGCGCCGGACGAAGAGCCGATGATCCGCGACATCGAAAAAGCCATCGGCAGCAAACTGCCGCGCCAGAAATTGCAGGGCTTCAATTACGGTGCTGCGCCCGCACCCGTCGCGCCAAAGATCAGTTTGGGTCAGAGCCGTGCTCCGCTTCCAAGCAGTATGCGCTCCAGTAGCGTCCGCCAGCCCGCCCCACAAGCCAGCCGACCAGCCAACTCCTCGAGCCAGCCAACCAGCAACCCTGACGGCTCGAGCGCTCCCGCTAAGCGTCGCCGTCGCGGTGGTCGCGGGCGCGGCGGCTCGAGGGGCGGCCCGCAGAGCAGCTAATTCGTCAACTGTAGCGGCGAGGCTTGCCTCACCCGTGCAATAGTCAGCCGTCAAAACCCCGCTCGAATCATGCGGCTCGAGCGGGGTTTTTTGATGCTTTGACTGTGGGCGGCGCAGTGGCAGGGCTTGCAGTGGCAAGCCCCTACGGTCAAGCGCTGATTGCCCTCGAGCTTGTTAGACTTCACGCGTGACTAAATTGAACTTCGGGATTCTCGGCGCGGCCCGCATCGCCGCTGGTGCGCTCATCCCAGCGATTCAAAAAAGCAGCGACTCGAGCGTGCTGGCCGTGGCGGCCAGAGATGGGGAACGGGCGAAGGCTTACGCCGCGCAGCACAACATCCCACGCTTTTACGCCAGTTACGACGAACTGCTCAGCGACCCTGAAATTCACGCGGTCTACAACCCTTTGCCGACCAGCGAACACGCCCCTTGGACACTGAAAGCGCTCAAAGCGGGCAAGCACGTACTGGTCGAAAAATCGTTCACGATGAACGCATCTGAGGCACAGCAGGTCGCGGCTGCCGCGCAAGCGGCCGGGAAGATCGTCATGGAGGGTTTCATGTGGCGCTTCCACCCGCAGGTGCAGCAGGTCAAGGATTTAATCTCGAGCGGCGCGATTGGGGCATTGCGCTTGATCCGCGCCAGTTTCAGCTTCACGTTGGCTGACCCGCTGGACATTCGCGCTTTTGAAAAACTCGGCGGCGGCGCGTCGTATGACATCGCCACGTACTGCGTCAACGGCGCTCGCACCTTCGCGGGGCGCGAACCTGTGTCAGTCACGGGTTGGCAGACGCTCTACCCGCAATCGCATCCGGCGGGCGGTGGCGCGGACGAGAGTTTCGGCGGCACGCTGGATTTCGGCGCTGACTTGCGGGCGATCATCGACAGCTCGATGGGGCAACCGTTCAAACAGCGCGTGGAACTGGTCGGTGCGACTGGGGCGATCACGATGAATGAGCCGTGGCTGCCGAATGCTTCCAACACACATCTACTCGAGCTGAACGGCCAGCCGCTCGAGACGCCCACCGCCAGCCATTACAGCTTGATGCTCGAGCATTTCAACGCGGCGATTCGCGGCGAGGTTGAGCTGCGTTACCCTGCTGCCGAATCGGTGCGGCAGATGCGCGTGCTGGACGGGCTGCGCGAATCGGCGCGGCAGGGCGGTGCGCCGATCACGATCTAAATGTGAGCCACGAGTATGCTTTGGTTTCAGGGAGAGAAGATGAAAATTGGACTTGGAATTGCGGTTGCTTTTCTACTCGCCGTGCTCGCGTGGCTGTTCATCGCGCCCGCTCTGAGCGCTCAGGAGCTGCAACGCGCCCTGCGCGACAACGACGTGCCCGCCATTCAAAACGCCGTCAATTTCCCAGCACTACGCGAGAACCTGCGCGGCACGCTCGGCGCTAATTTCGCTGGGCAGGGTGGCAAGCCGACGCTCGAGCCGGGATCGGTTTTTGGTGCGGCGCTGGCTGGGCTGATGATGGGCCCGATGGTCGATGCGCTGGTCACGCCCGCTGGTTTGAGCGCCCTGTTCAAAGGCGGTGCGGGCGCGTTCAGCGGGCAAACCGCCCAGAATATTCGCGTCTCGAGCGGCTTGCAGGCGCTGAACCGCTACGCGATTGAGTTGACCGATCTAGACAATCCAGCCAATGTGGTAACGCTGGTGCTGACACCGAACGGCTTGCAGTGGCAACTGACCGCGATTGGCTTTGCGCCCGGTGCGTTCAAGCGCTGAAAAACTTTATCGCGCCGCCGCATACGCCAGTCCCAGCCACTCGAGGACTGCCGCGTCCAACTGGCTCGAGTCGGTGATCCTCACGCGGTGCGTGACCACCCTGTTCCAAGTCCCTGCTAACTCAAGGCGGTCGGTCGGCTCGAGAGATTTGAGTTTGATGCCGACATCCACGCGCTCGAGGGTAGAGATTTGCACAATAGCGAACTTCTTTTTGCCGCGCAGGATGTTGATGTACGTGTCATTCGGCGCGATCACCACATCGTCGCCAAAGCCCTTGATCTGCTCGAGCAACGCCACGCAAGCGGGCTGCCAGATGGCTTTCTTGCCCGCGAAGAGCTTCGCCAGCTTGTCGTCCGTCGGCGCGGCTCGAGACTCGCTTTTGAGGAGCACCGCGACGATGGCGTTGGCGTGACCGTGCCCGAGCGCGAAATCGCTTTTCAACCACGCGACCAACTCGCCGTGCTTGGTTAAACCCTTGCGCTGCGCCAGTAGCGCGAAATCGGCTGGGGTTTTAGCGGTTTTGCTGTAGACCGTATCCAGATACGCTTGGAATGACATTGCTAGATTTTACCGCTCGAGTCACTGATTACACCCGCTCGAGGGGGCGGTGTGTGGCTGGGTGCGTGATGCGAATTTCATCATTAGCCCGCACGACTCCGCCCGCGATCACCACGCCCATGATTCCTGATTTGCGGATCAGCTTCCCGTTCTCGTCGGTGTCCAGCGCCGCTTGCATCAAGCCACTTTGAATCCCCTCGAGTTGCAGGCACGGATTGCGTAGCCCCGTGACTTCGATGATCGCCTGATCGCCGATGTGCAGCCGTGCGCCAACGCCGAGCGCCAGTAAGTCAATCCCGTGCGTGGTGATGTTCTCGCCCATCTGACCGGGCGCGACGTTGAAACCTTTGCCCTCGAGTTCGGCGTGCAACTCACTGTGAATCAGATGGACTTGGCGCAAGTTGGGTTGCGTCGGGTCAGCCGCGACCCGTGAGCGGTGCTTGACGGTCACACCCATGTGCGCGTCGCCCTCGACGCCCAAACCTGCCAAGAGTGTAATTGAGTCTCGAGCAACTTTGCTCATCGTGTGCGTGGGACTGCTGAAAACATGGCTCACGAGCGCGGTCATGAACCGATTCTACGGCTCGAGGCTCGTTCGCGTAATAGCCCACTCGCCTCTTGCAAGGCTCATCTGCAAGGGCGAAACTGCAACCCGTGGTTACTCGAGAAGTCGCCTTACCTTTCATGACCGCGCTGATCCTCGGGATTGGTCTGCTGACCGTCTCGAGCGTCGCCACGTCGGACAATATTTCCAAGCAGGCGCTCGGCGCGAGTCTGATGATCGTGCCGCTCGTGGTGCTGTGGTTGCTCGGGCGGCGCAAAATCTACAGTTTGACCTTGCCGCTGTACCTGATCTCACTGGGTTTGTTGGCGCTGGTCAGCGTGATCGGCGTGGAGATCAACGGCAACCGCAACTGGTTTGCCTTGCCCGGCTTTCAGTTTCAACCGCTCGAGTTTGGCAAGATCGCGATGATTCTGATGTTGGCCCGCTACATGCGCGATCCGATACAAGGCGTGCGCGATTACGTGCCAGTGGTGTTGATTGCTGCTCCGATACTGGCGCTGGTGTTTATCGGCACGGGCGATACCGGCGGGGCGCTGGTGCTGCTGGCGATCATCGCTGGGATGCTGCTGGTGCGCGGTATGCCGTGGCGTCACGTGCTGATCGCGGGTATGGCGTTGGCGATTGCCATTCCGACGGTGGTCGTACCGCGCTTGAAACCGTATCAGGTTGACCGCTTGACGATTTTTCTGAGTCCAGATGTCGACCCCAGAGGCAAGGGCTATCAGTACATTCAAAGTCGCATCGCCATCGGCTCTGGGGGCTTGAGCGGCAAAGGGTACAAGCAGGGCACGCAGAGTCAAGGCGGCTTCGTGCCCGCAGACCACACCGATTTCATTTTCGCCCCGTGGGCCGAGGAGCAAGGCTTCATCGGCGCGGTGCTGCTGCTGGCCTGTTACGTCGCGCTGTTCTGGCGCATGGCGGCGATGGGCGGCGAGTGTCAAAACAGCAACGACCGCCTCGTGATCGCGGGCGTGCTGGCGCTGATCGGCTTTCAGGTGCTCGAGAACATCGGCGCGGCCATCGGCGTCGCGCCGCTGACGGGCTTGACGCTACCGTTGGTCAGTTACGGCATCTCTAGTTTGCTGGCCACAGCCACCGCGCTGGGGATCGTTTACGTGATTCACCGCGACCGCTACAACGAATTTTAGCGGTTTGAGCAGCCAACGCTTGCTGGCTTACGCTCGCTAGGATGAGCCGCGACTCGAGCTGAATTCTTCGGCCCGAGGCTAGAATGAGCGGCGTGCATCACGACATTCGCCTGACCGCGCAGAAGATTGCTAAGCGCTTGGAGCTGATCCAGCCACTCGAGTACCGCGCCCGCCAAGCGCTGGGAATGTTCAGGTTCAAAGCCTTGCGGGACGCCAGCGAAAACCCGCCGCTCGAGGCTGACAGCCGCGATTGGGAACTGATTCCCGCCAATTCGTACTGGGGCGGCAGTGACCTCAACTTCGTGATGCACGGTGAGTTCACCGTGCCGCCCAGTTGGGACGCCCTGCTGCCCGTCGCGCTGTTCCTGCCGCTCGGTGAGACGGGCGATTTCAGCCACCCCGAGGCGCTGGCCTACATTGACGGTCAGCCTTACGCAACCACCGACCGCCACCATCAGGAGTTCACATTGGCGCTCGAGCATCGCAGTTCTGGTAGCCATAAACTCGCGCTGCACGGTTGGACGGGCGCGTTTTCACAACCGGGCAAGCGACTGATGATGAACGAATGCTTTGTCGCGCTGATTGACCCACCGACCCGTGAACTGATCGCGTTGACCCGCGTGTCCCTGCAAGCCGCGCATCTGCTGACCGATTTAGAGCCTGCCAAGACCCGCATTTACAACGCGCTGGAGGCGACTTATAAAATCCTCGAGACTCGTGAACCGCTGGGCGGTGAGCTGTTTTACGCGAGTGTCCCCGCAGCCCTCGAGACGTTGCAAAAAGGCATTGCCGCCGCTGGGTCGGCACTGGACAATGAAATCATCGCCGCCGGTCACGCGCACATCGACGTGGCGTGGCTCTGGACATTGGCGCAGACGCGCCGCAAAGCGGGTAGGACGTTTCACACGGTGCTGCGGCAACTCGAGGAACACCCGGAGTTTCACTTCACCCAAAGCCAGCCGCAGCTCTACGAGTACGTCAAGCACGATTACCCCGAGTTGTTCTCGGCGATCAAAGCCCGCATTCTCGAGGGTCGCTGGGAGTTAATAGGCGGCATGTGGGTCGAAGCCGATTGCAACATCAGCGGCGGTGAGTCGCTGGCCCGTCAGTTTTTGCTGGGACGCAATTACTTCAAATCGGAATTCGGTGAAGGTACAGAGTCGCCCGTGCTGTGGCTGCCCGATGTCTTCGGGTACGCGTGGAATCTGCCGCAACTGATCAAACTCGCGGGACTGGAATATTTCTTCACGATCAAAATCGGCTGGAATCAGACGAACAAACTCCCGTTCGATTCGTTCTGGTGGCAGGGTTTAGACGGCACGAAGGTGCTGACGCATTTCAGCACCACGCCGGACATCCCGTGGGGCGGGCAGCCGCTGAACCTGATGAACTTTGCGACCTACAACGCCTCGCTCGCGCCGTTTGCGGTGCTGGGATCGTGGGCGAAATTGCAGCACAAAGAAACTCAAAAAACCATGCTGATGAGCTACGGTTACGGCGATGGCGGCGGCGGCCCGACCCGTGAGATGAACGAGAACGCCCGCATGATGAGTGCCTTCCCCGCGATGCCACGCGTCAAGCAAGGCAAAGTGATCGACTTCTTCAGGCGGCTCGAGGCGGAAAGCGGCGACAAGTTACCGACGTGGAACGCCGAGCTTTACTTGGAGATTCACCGAGGCACGTACACCACGCAGGGACGCAACAAACGCGCCAACCGCAAAAGCGAGTTCCTGCTGCACGACGCGGAGTTACTGGCCACACAAGCCAGCATCCTCGAGCCAAGCTATCTGTACCCGCACGCGGCGTTCACCGACGCTTGGAAGGTCGTCTGCCTCAACCAGTTCCACGACATCATTCCCGGCAGCAGCATCGGCGCGGTTTACACCGAATCGCTGGCACAGTACGCGCAGTTAGAAAAGGACGTGACGGGTTTACGCGATGCGGCGATCACGGTCATCACCAACCACGCGGGCGGGGATTTGCTGGTCGTCAACCCGATGGGTCTAGCACGCACCGATCTGGTGTTCTGGGCTGGGGGCGCTGTGCCAGCGCTGGGCTTGATGCGCCCCAACGACGAAGTGAATGTGTTGACCCAGACCACCGCAGACGGCGTGCTGCTCGACCTCGACACGAGCCTCGAGCCTCACGCAGTCGTGCCGCTCACTTTCGGTCAGGGGTATGACGACAACAGCGATGTGCGTCCCGACAGGGAATTAAGCGTGTCACCCGCCCACCTCGAGAATAGCTACTTGCGCGTGGAACTGAACGCGGCGGGTGACATCACACGGATTTTTGACAAGCGCTTTGACCGTGAGGTCTTGCCCGCTGGCGCAACAGCCAATCAGTGGCTGGCTTTTGAAGACCGCCCGATCGCGTGGGACGCGTGGGACATCGATATTTTCTACGACGATAAGGTTTTTCTGGCTGACCCCGCTGCTTCAGCCACCGTGCTCGAGACGGGCCCGCTGCGCGTGATGCTCGAGGTGACGCGCCGGATGCTGAACTCCGATTTTGTGCAGCGCATCAGCCTGTCGCGTCACTCCGCGCAGCTTGATTTCGATACGCAGATCGACTGGCGTGAGCGCCATATTTTGCTGAAAACCGCCTTCCCGACAGATATTCTTTCGCCCGTCGCCATGCATGAGATTCAATGGGGCAACGTCCAGCGTCCGACGCACCGCAACACCTCGTGGGACTGGGCGCGGTTTGAAACCTGCGCCCAGAAATGGGTGGATTTGAGTGAAGGCGATTACGGCGTGGCGCTCTTAAACGATTGTAAATACGGTCACGACGTGCAGGGCAACACGATTCGCCTGAGCCTGCTGCGCTCACCGACCGCGCCCGACCCGGAAGCCGATCAGGGCCTGCATCACTTCAAATACAGTCTACTGATGCACGGCAGCGCCACGCCGCAGGAGATCGCCCGCCACGCCTACGCGCTGAACAACCCAAGCTTGATCGTCTCCTCGAGCGGGGCGGCAGCCCAGCAACTTCGCCCTATCGTGCAAACCGACAGTCAACACGTCATCATCGAAACCGTCAAACGCGCCGAGGACGGCAACGGCATCATCGTGCGGATGTACGACTGCAACCGCTCGAGGGGCTGGGTGACACTGTACACGGGCTTTGTGCTCGAGTCCGCCTGCACGACCAATCTGCTCGAGGAAACCTTGGAGACGCTTGAGGTGGATGGGCGTAGCGTCAGCGTGTTCGTCAAACCCTTCCAGATCGTCACCTTGCGCTTGATCCCTCGAGCCTGAAGCGGTGTTGACTGAGCGAAGTCAGTCTCGAGATTGGTTGCACTTTTACTGCGAATAGCGGTTGCCGTTACTTTTCAAATCCGCGTGCTGGACAGGGCGCGGCGACATCCAATTTAACAAGTGGCTTCGTATACTGTGAGCGAAGTGCTTCGACTCGCTCGAGGTATGGCGGCCGCCTGACCTCAGCCAAACGTCACCCAAATGGTTGGCAGCTTTACTTTGGAGTTCGCCCTGTGCAGCGGCTTCTGACCGACACGCTATTTCCTCACCGCTCAAATTATTCGTCACCGAACAAGGAGTTCCCCATGTCAACCGAGAACCGCAAGTTCAGCCGCCGTCAAGCCCTACAATCCTTCGGCATGATGGGCGCGGGCGCGGCCCTGACCGCCTGCATGCCCACCGCCGTCGCCCAGATGCCCGACATCGACGTGGATGTCCTCAACTTCGCGCTGAATTTGGAATACTTGGAAGCCGAGTTCTACTCTTGGGCAGCTTTCGGTAAGGGTCTGGACGCAGCCGACGCTGGCGGCGGCCCCGCCTCGACCGGCGGTAAGAAGCTGGTTTACACAGGCCAGCCA
Source organism: Deinococcales bacterium (assembly GCA_025359505.1). GTDB lineage: Bacteria > Deinococcota > Deinococci > Deinococcales > JAAFIG01 > JANYHH01. Next base: position 1,463 of record JANYHH010000003.1, on the reverse strand, counting down.
ATCGACGGCGCGGTGCAGGCTTACATCGAAGAGATCGCCAACGACGAGATCGCTCACGTCAAATTCCTGCGTGCCGCGCTGGGCGTCAAAGCCGTCCCGCGCCCACAAATTGACATCGGTGGCGTCGGTGGAGCATTTGAAGCGGCCGCCAAAGCCGCATCGAAGGGCGCACTGGCCGGCTTTGACCCCTACGCCAACGCGTTGTTCTTCCTGCACGGCGCGTTCATTTTTGAAGATGTCGGCGTGACCGCCTACAAAGGCGCGGCCCGCCTCATCACCAACAAAGATTACCTTGAAGCTGCGGCCGGCATCCTCGCGGTCGAGGCGTACCACGCTGGCGAGGTTCGCACATTGCTGTTCAGCCAAAAAGACGTGGTTGCCGCAGCGGGCCTGAAGGTCTCGCAGATCGTGCAAGCCATTTCCGACCTGCGCGGCAGCGTCGGCGGCGGCAAGGATCAGGGCATTCTGGATGCCAACAATCCAGCCAAGGGCAACATCTTGCCGACCGACGCCAACTCCATCGCGTTCAGCCGCACGACCAGCGAAGTGCTGAAGATCGTGTACTTGGGCGGCACGGCCAGCGGCGGGTTCTTCCCAGTCGGTCTGAACGGCAACATCAAAACCGCGTAATCAACGCAGCCGAAACCCTCTCGAGACCCGTGTGTTCACGCATGGGTCTCGAGTATTGCTGCCTCGAGTATTGCTGGCTCGAGTGATCTGGGATTAACGGTTGCTCGGGATAAGGGTGTGCCCTCCAGTAGGCTGTTGCTGCTCACACAAATAGCATGTTGAATGGATACCGCATTGCGCCCTACCGCTCACGGCTTACCTCTTCGCTCAACTCGGATCGTGCAGCGGGATTGGCTTCGTAGACAGCACCGCGCTGCGCGTCTGTCACAACCGTCGGATTGTTTCGCACCGCGTGTTCAAGGGTCTGGCTGCTCGAGGCAAGACCAGCGTCGATTGGTTCTTTGGCTTTAAATTGCATTTGATCTTCAATCTCTGAGGGTCTGATTCCCCGAGGCTTGCCTCGTTGTCGCAATGCTCGAGTGACATGACTTACCTCATTGGTAGCTCGAGAAGATTTAAGGTTGTTCATACCTCGAGGCAAGCCTCGAGGTTCTTGATTGTTGAGAAGAAGCTTTCGCAAGGCGAGTTACCAGTGGATACATGGGTTCCATATCCCAGCAATCGCCTTTCCTAGACATGCTTTGCACCACCTCGAGTCGCGAGAGCGCCGTTCTGAACCCGGTACTGGTATACTGGAGCACCTGACGGGCTTGCGGCGCTGATCGCTATGAAATACCAAACCATCACTGGGTTTGGGATTGCCACGATTTAGTGGACTCCATGCAACTCGAGTCGCTCCGAGTCAGAATCAGGAGCGAAGATGCCAAATCCGAAACGCACGCACGAATACCCCGCTGATTTCAGAACCCAAGCTGTGCAACTCGCCCTCACCA
>JANYHH010000124.1 GCA_025359505.1 Deinococcales bacterium | reverse complement strand
TGAACGCAATCAACTCGAGCAGCTCACAAGCAAAGGACAAGTCCAAGTTCGAGTCTACAAACGCGCCCGGATTCTGCTGCTCGCCGACAAGGGTTTGGATAATCAGCAGATCGCTGTCCAAACCGCGAGCAGTTCCCGTACTGGGGTTACCCCTGTTTTGTGGATTCGGGCAGTCTCAAGCCGCTCGGCTCATCTCGAACTCGGCTGGACTCGAATAGTCTAGGCTCGAGTGTAACCGCTTCTTGATCCTGAACATGCACCTGACGGGCAGGATCTAGGGCAACCGCAAAGTCAGAGGTGTGGCTTCGACGCCTTTGAGAACGACTTCTTCGCAGCTCGAGTTAAACGCAGCGACCTGCAAAATCTGCATATGCGCGAGTGCTTGACGCCGATTCCGCTCTCTGATCACTCGAGTCTCGACGCTCGAGAACCTATGCTGCACAGCTCGATGCCTCTCGAGCGACTTTGCGGTTGCCATGGGCAGGATCGAAAGTGCGCCATTCGCAAGACCGACTCGTCACCCCAATCTCGAGCGATATGCCCGCCTTGATTACTGTCATCACGCGGACTTCATGTCTCGACGCCATCCTTGAACCGTATGACTCGCATTGAGGTTCGATTCACCATCCCTGCGTGGCCACGAACCGTGTGGCCCGCTCTTCCATGCGCGTGGATCACCTGATGCGCCGCGTGACGCTGGCGGATCGGATTCGCTACCGCTTCGACTCGCAAGTGGCGCGGGGGCCGTCGGTGCTGGTGGTCTGGTTGATCGCCTTCGCACTGGCACTGGTGCTACTGCTCGGGCTGCTGATCGTTGCGACCGGTCTCGCGCCCGCGCAAGACAACAAAGTACCAGAGGTTCCACAGCAACTCTGGACGAGTTTCCTGCATTTTATCGATAACGGCAACATCTCCAACGATGCGCTGTCGGGCGGCTGGCGATACGTGGTGGCGATGTTGATGATCACGTTGATCGGCATTCTCTTCTCGGGCGCTCTGACGGGCATCATCACCAACGGAATCGCGGCGCGCTTGGACGCGATGCGAAAAGGTCGCTCGTTTGTCGTCGAGCGCAACCACACCGTGATTCTCGGCTGGTCGAGTCAGATCGTACCCGTGCTCGAGGAATTGGTGCGGGCCAACGTTGGTCAGGCGAGGGCCTGCATTGCGATTCTGGCCGACCGCGACAAGGTCGAAATGGAGGATGCGATCCACGCCAAACTGCCCGCGACCTCGAGAACGCTGATCGTTTGCCGCAGCGGGAACCCGCTCGACCTGACCGACTTAGAACTCGTCAACCCGCATTTCGCGCGCAGCATCATCGTGCTGTCCCCCGATGAGCCAGCCCCAGACGCGACGGTGATCAGTGTTGTGCTGGCGATCACCAACAACCCGCATCGTCGCCAGGAGCAGCATCACATCGTCGCGGTGATTCACGACCCGCACAACCTCGAGGCCGCCACGCTCGTCGGGCGGGAGGAGGCGGAGTTCGTGCTCGCCGGGCAACTGATCTCAAAAATCACCGCGCAGACTTGTCGCCAATCCGGTCTCAGCGTCGTTTACGCTGAGTTACTATCGTTCGCAGGCAACGAACTCTACCGCTCGAGCGTCTCAGACGTGTTGGGTCAGACCTTCGGCGAGGCCGTCTTCGCGTTCCCGCGAGCCTGTGTGATCGGCTTGATTGACGTGCGCGGCGCGGTGCGCCTCAACCCACCGGCGGCCTGCGTGCTCGAGCCAGCGATGCAACTCATTTTGATCGCATCGGACGAACGCGCTATCGCGGTTTCGACGGCGCACGCAGCGGTCAACGCGAGCCTGATCGTTCACAGCGATCTGCCGGGAGCGACGCCGGAGTCAACCCTGATCCTCGGATGGAACGCGCGGGGTTCGACCATCGTCGAAGAACTCGCCGGTTACGTGATGCTCGGCTCGAGCGTGACCATCGTGGCTGATCTCGAGTCTCCGCCCGAATTGCCCGCCGATTGGCGACAGTCTGTAACCTACCAGCGCGGTGACACGAGCGACCGCCGCACCTTAACGGCCCTCGAGCCGCAGCGCTTTGATCACGTTGTGGTGCTGGCCAGTCAAACGCTAAGTCCTCGGCTGGCCGATGCCGCAACTTTGGTGACGCTGCTCCACTTGCGCGAGTTGAAGGCGCGTTTAACTGCCAAGTTTAGCATCGTCTCGGAGATGCTGGACGCCCGCAACCGCGAACTGGCCGAGGTCACTCAGGCTGATGATTTCATTGTCAGCGAGCGGCTGGTCAGTCTCGTTGTGGCGCAACTCAGCCAAGATCCGGGGCGAGCCGAGATCCTCAAAACACTGTTTTCGAGCAGTGGCGGTGAGTTGTACCTGCGACCGGTTTCGAGTTACGTGATGACCGGTCAAGCGCTGACGTTTGCGACGCTGCTCGAGGCCGCGCTCGCGCGCGGAGAACTGGCGATCGGCTACCGCGTTGCGGCCTGCGGTCGTGAGGCGGCTCGAAATTACGGCGTGGTTCTCAATCCCGACAAGGGTTCGCTCGTTACCTTCGAGCCGGAAGATAAAGTGGTGGTCGTGGCGGATTAGCTCGCCCAGAGCTTGTTCGCCTGAGGTGCGTCCACCCCTTATTCCGCTTCGTCGTGACTGATTTCTAACTGCACCAGCAACTGTTACGGCTGCTGACTACCCTAAACCCAGAGCAACCAGACCGGCGCTCGAGGACACAGGAGAACGGCATGAATAAAATGACTCTCGCAACCTTGGCACTGCTGATCGGTGCATTGACCGTTTGTGGCGGGACGACACCGCCGGTTGGCGGAGGCAACACGGCTCCGGAGGCGACAACCCCTTTTGCGGCTGGCAGCACCAAGGAAACGGTCGCCAAAACGTTTGGCGACAGCACCGTCACGCAAACTAAGTCCTTGAGTGCCGCCTCGAGAATCGGGCGAATACTGTACTGGTTTGGTCATGTCGAAGTTGGATGTGATTTACAGCAAATTTCAGGTTGATCGGTACGGAAACCGCGAACCCATGACTGAAGTCATATCAAGTCGTCTTTAAAACTGGCGCTATGCTTTGCATAGACGACCAGTAAGACGACTTGATTTCATCGTTACTCGCACACCTCGGATTGAAAGCAGCGGCTTTCTGCTTTCAATCACGACTTGGTATCACAGGTGAGGTTTCATTTGAAAGTCGTTGATTCCCAATCAACAGCAAGCTGTGCGAATAGAAGCGATACAGCAGTCGAATCGTAGTTGAGAAAAAAGTCCACTCTTTTTCTCAACGGCGTGGACTTTCTCGCTTTTCATCTGTAAACGTAAGCGCCGAGATCGAAAGGATCAGCACGAGTGACCCCCTCGAGATCCGTGACCGGAGCCAAACTCGAGGTTCCCGCAGCGATGGCTGGGCTGCCCGCCTTGAGGTGAACATCGAAAATGCTGTTGACTACATCAAAGGATCGCACAACGCTGCCGGGATCTGTGGTTGCCAAGTTATGATCCACCACCACATTCAAGTTCGCATCGGCCTTGACTTGGATTTGATTGGCGATGTTGTTACGAACCGTGACGTTCCTCGAGACGTACCCCTGATGCGTGCTCCCGACGGCAATCCAAGCGTTGCGCGTTGGATCGGTATTGAAGACCGTGTTGTTAGCAACCAAGCCACCGTCCGCACCACCGACCGTAATCGCGTGATACGCGTTGATCAAAGCGATGTTGTTGATGATGGTGACGTTCTTCCAATTTCCATCGAACGAGGTAATGCCCTGAAGAGCCGTGGCTAGAAATTTGAGATCGCTGCGGGTTACAGCGAAGATTTGATTACGGGCAATCACAACATCCTGCCCGAGCCTGCTCGGATCGTTGTAAATGAACTGCCCCTGAATCCCATCCTGATGGGTACAGACCGTCGAGGGTTTCACGCCCGGTGGTGGTTCGCAGGCGTCCACCGAATTGCGAATAACATTGTCAGAAATCTGAATGCCAACGCCGGGGTCGTAATCAATCCCGTCGCCGCTGGATCGTTCGATGGTGTTACCAGCGACGAGCACCCGGTCACTTTGCACGGCGATTCCCCGGCGGATGTTCGCCACGTTGCTGTTGGTCACGGCGAGGCACGAGTCGTTGCCTGCGATCAATCCCAACGGTGCTTTGTCGCGCCAATCCTGTTTCGTCCAAGCGGACGTGTCCGCTTGGGCACGCACCGTACCTTGGTTGAAAATCACGTCCGAGCTGTTGACGATGTCCACCAAATCTGCGACGTTCGGATCCTTCGCGCCCTCGACCGTCAGTCCCTGAAAGTTCCATTTGCCAACCCCAAGAACGTAGAGTTGCTTTAAAACCGGGGTTTGACCTTGATCGGCGGCGATGGTGATAAAATCGGTGTTCACCACGTTTTTGAAAATCACGTTCCCGTGATTGCCGTCGCGCAAGTAGACGGCATCGCCGGGTTTGACGATGCTGGTGAGTTTACCACCCTTCGCCACCGCCTCGAGCGTACTCCAAGGATGGGATTGCGAACCATCGTTGGTCATGCTGCCACGGACCGGATCGACGTAATAAGCGTGGGCGGGCGCGGCGCTCGAGGGTTTGGCACAACCGTTGTAAACGCTGGTCGCGTTCACAGGAGCGGGCGGCATTGGATCACTGACCGGCACGTTTGCGCTCAGATTGAAGTTCGAGCAAGCGGCGAGCAGTAGGCTGACACTGGTGAGGAGAACTACCAACGTGTTGACGGTTGGCAACCGTTTTAACCTTTGATGCATCCGCACGATGGTCAACGCGTTCGGGTTTTGCTTCAATCGCATAATCATGATTTTGTTCCTTTTCAGGTTGCACGGTGAGATTGAGTTGTCATCGGTTTCTTTCACTGTTTTGATGCGCTCGCAAGGGAAAAGCTCCCAGTTTTACGGCACGCTGAATACTACCGTCAAGTTCGTGCGGTTCGGGTGACGGATCATCACGGATTGCCCGCGAGTGCCAGATGAACGCCCCCGATGCTCGCGTCGAAAAGTCTCGAGGTCGTGATCAGCATCGGTCAAACCGAAGTGGGAGGATAAGCTGCACACATTTCAGGTGAGGTGATGCATGACTACACGGGTTGGTACTTCCCTTGACGTCAAAAGTGACGTTATTAACGCATCCCGCACCTTTGTACCCTAAACGCTTGAAAACTACCGTGTCCTAACTGCGGTCATCGTTTACCAGCCGAGTTCATATTGGGATTGCCACGATTTAGTGGACTCCATGCAACTCGAGTCGCTCCGAGTCAGAATCAGGAGCGAAGATGCCAAATCCGAAACGCACGCACGAATACCCCGCTGATTTCAGAACCCAAGCTGTGCAACTCGCCCTCACCA
>JANYHH010000106.1 GCA_025359505.1 Deinococcales bacterium | reverse complement strand
TTGCCAAAACCGCACGGGAACTGACCGTATCGCGCACGCTGGTTCGCAAGGCTGTGTACGCCGACGTACCACCTGAACGGCGACGGCACGCCCGCCCACCGGGGTTGCTTGCGCCATTCAAAGCACACTTGACGCAGCGATGGAGCGAAGGCTGCCAGAAGGCATGTTTACTGTTCCGAGAGATCAAGGCACAAGGTTTTGCAGGCAAGCAACGGAGTGTGTTGCTATTGGGCGTAGGAGCGCCGTGAGGTGCCCGCGCCGAGCACGCCGGGCGCGTACCGTGAAACTGCGGTGCGTTCAAAGGTAGCTGGCTCGGGCGCAGCCCAGACGAAGGTTGGGTTCTCGTCGCGTCAGCTCGCTTGGCTACTTTTGCGCGATGAACTGGAACTCAGCGTTACCGAACGCGAGTTGGTGGGGCGTGTCCGTCAGGGTTGCCCGCAGGTTGAGGTCGCTGGCTCGCTAGCGCGGAGCTTCGCAAAGCTAGTTCGTGAACGTCGTACCGGACACGCACGGGTTCCTTGCGCTGACGGATTCGCGTCGTGGGTGGCAGCGGTTACGGCAAGCGGGTTGGCTGATCTGAAGTCGTTCGCAGTTGGACTCGAGCGGGAAGGGCAGGCCTTGCTGAACGCGTTGAGCTTACCGTTCAGCAACGGGCCTGTGGAGGGTGCGGTGAATCGGATCAAGTTGTTCAAACATCAAATGTACAAAGCGTGGTTCGCTGGAGTTGTTGAAGAAGCGCGTGTTGCTCGCGGCGTGAACCGTTGCACCAAGAAAGCGGGAGAACCACAAAACAGGGGCAATCCCAAGGTTTCAAGAAAAGCGGTGAGAGTCTAGCAGTCATCGCGAGAACCGATTGCTCGATGTATCTTCAGCGTTGTAGTTCGAGATTAAGTTCCAGCACGTTGACTCTCGCCTGCCCGAGTACGCCGAAGGTCGGTGCTGCCGTGTGCTTCTGGACGAGCGTCTTGACTGCATCCACGCTCAGACCCCGTGCGCGGGCGACCCTGACGACTTGCAGTTCTGCCGCTGCTGGGCTGATGTGCGGGTCGAGACCACCACCGCTGGCGGCGATCAGATCGACGGGGATTTGCTCGACGGTCACACCTTCTCGAGCCGCAATGTCACTGGCGGTCGCGCTAGCACGCTCAAGCAATGCGGGGTTGCTGACCGCGAGGTTACTGCCGCCGGCGCTGGTCGGATCGTAGCCCTTGCCGGCGCTCGAGGGACGCCCGACGAAGAAACCCGCACCGCTAAACGATTGCCCGATCAAACTCGAGCCGACGATTTGACCGTTGCGCTCGAGCAGTGAACCTTTGGCTTGAAATGGAAAGAGAGCCTGCCCAAGTAGCGTCGTGACCAACGGGTAGAGCAAGCCGCACAAAACAACGAACAGCGCAGCGAAGCTCAGCCAGGTGATCGGATTGCCGCCGCTCGAGTCCAGCTCGAGATCGTATTGATTGAGATTATGAGATTTTTGGGTTTGCACGAAAACTCCTTTTGGCTTTTCGCTACTAGCTTCTAGCTGCTGGCTCGAGCTGCACGGCGGTTCGTCGGTCTCGAGTTCGGCGTGTGAAACAGCGGTTCGTTCACCAGCGGTACAGGCTTTGGCTAGTAGCTTCTACACTCGAGCGAGACTCAGCATCAAATCAATCGCTTTGATGCCGATGAACGGCACGATCACGCCGCCCAAGCCGTAGATCAGCAGGTTGCGCCCCAAAATCGCGTCGGCGCTCATCGGCTTGTACGACACGCCGCGCAATGCGACGGGGATCAACAGCGGGATCACCAATGCGTTGAAAATGACAGCCGATAGGATCGCGCTGTTGGGCGAGCTGAGTTGCATCACGTCCAGCACTTTCAGCGCCGGAATCGTGCCAGCGAACATCGCGGGGATAATCGCAAAGTCTTTGGCGACATCGTTGGCGATGCTGAAGGTGGTCAGCGCCCCGCGTGTAATCAGCAGTTGCTTGCCGATTTCGACGACCTCCAAAAGCTTGGTGGGATCGCTGTCCAAGTCCACCATGTTGCCAGCTTCTTTGGCGGCTTGCGTACCGCTGTTCATCGCCAAACCGACATCGGCTTGCGCCAGTGCTGGGGCGTCGTTCGTGCCGTCACCCATCATGGCGACCAGCTTGCCTTTTTGCTGCTCTTCTTTAATCAAGCGCATCTTGTCTTCCGGCGTAGCTTCCGCCATGAAGTCATCCACACCCGCCTCGGCAGCAATCGCCTTGGCAGTCAGCGGGTTGTCGCCGGTAATCATCACCGTGCGTAATCCCATCTTGCGAAGCTGCGCGAAGCGCTCCTTAATGCCGGGCTTCACAATGTCCGACAGCGCCACCACACCCAATGCCTGTCCGTCCTCGGCGACGATCAGCGGCGTGCCACCGCCCCGCGCCACACGCTCGACATCGGTCTCGAGCTGCGCGGGGACGCTACCGAAGGCTTCGCGCACGAGGCGCATCATGCGGTCGGGCGCACCCTTGCGAATCTGTTTGCTGGCGGCACTCGAGCTTGCGGGCAGGTTGACTCCGCTCATGCGGGTCTGTGCGGTGAACTCGATGAACTCGGCCGTGTCACGTAAACTGGCTTCGACCCTCGAGCCGCGCAGAATAGCCAACTCCACGATGCTTTTGCCTTCGGGCGTGTTGTCCGCGAGGCTGGCGATGTGCGCGGCGTGCGCCAGTTGCTGCTCAGAAACGCCGGGAACGGGTAGGAAGGCGGTGGCTTGGCGATTGCCCATCGTGATCGTGCCGGTTTTATCCAGCAGTAACGTGTCGATGTCGCCCGCGACCTCGACGGCGCGACCCGATTTGGCGATCACGTTCGCCCTGAGTGCCCGATCCATGCCCGCGATGCCGATGGCGGGCAGCAGACCACCAATCGTCGTCGGGATCAGGCAGACCAGCAATGCGACCAATGTCGTGACCTCGAGCTTCGTGCCAATGAAGGCTGCCATCGGCAGCAGCGTGGCGACGACCAAGACGAAGATCAGCGTGAAGCCCGCGAGCAGAATCCCCAACGCGATTTCGTTCGGGGTTTTCTGACGGTTCGCACCTTCGACCAGCGCAATCATACGGTCTAGGAAACTCTCGCCGGGCAGACTGGTGACGCGCACCGTGATCTCGTCGCTGATGACTTTCGTGCCGCCGGTGACGCTACTGAAATCACCACCCGACTCGCGCAGCACGGGCGCGGACTCGCCGGTGATCGCGCTTTCGTCGACCATCGCTAAGCCCTGAACGATCTCGCCGTCAGCAGGGACGAGTTGCCCAGCGGCGACGCGCACCATGTCATCGTGCTGCAACTGCGTGCTCGAGACGGTCTGTTCAGTGCCGTTGTCCAGCACTTTGCGGGCGGGCGTGTCGGCCCTTGCGGCGCGAAGGCTGGCAGCTTGCGCTTTGCCCCTCGCCTCGGCGACGGATTCGGCGAAAGTCGCAAACAGCACGGTCAGCAGCAGCAAGACCGTGATCGCCAGTTCGTAACCCCATGTCTGCCCAGTGAACAGGCGCTCGAGCGTCAGGAACAGCGTGATGACCGTGCCGACCTCGACGATGAACATCACGGGGTTCTTGGCGATGTAGACAGGGTTGAGTTTCTTGATGCTGTCCAGAATCAAGCGCCCGAGTTGCCCTTGCGGGATGATCGCTCCAGCGCGGCGGCTTGAGGTTTTGACTTGTGCGGATTGCATGGCTTATTTCCCTTCGCTGACGGTGCGGACTGGCTCGGGAGGGCGCTGGTTGAGCTGACCCAGTGGGACGGGTTGCGGTAATGGCTTACCGATGGTCAGGCTTTCGGCAATCGGTCCCATCACCGCCAGCGGGAAGTAGCTCAGTGCGCCAACGATCAGAATCACGCTCAGCGTCATGCCCGCGAAAATCGGCGTGTCGACGCGCAGTGTGCCAGCAGTTTGCGGCGCGGACTTTTTCGCACCGATGTAACCGGCAATCGCCAGTGGCGCGATGATCGGTACGTAGCGGGCGAGGATCAGGCAGACCGCGCAGGTGACGTTCCACCAGACGCTGCCGCCCGTGCCCAGCCCCGCCATGCCGCTGCCGTTGTTGGCGACCGCGCTCGAGTACTCGTAGACGACTTGGGTTAAGCCGTGAAAACTTGGATTGGAATTGGCGGTCACGCTTGGGATCGCCAGCGCCAGTGCGCTCGGCACAAGGATCAGCAGCGGGGAGATCAGCAAGCCGAGTGACGCCAGTTTCATTTCCCTCGCCTCGATCTTGCGCCCGAACAGTTCCGGCGTGCGCCCGACCATCAACCCAGCGATGAAGACCGCGACGATCAGGTAAATGAAGAAGTTCAGGAAGCCCACGCCGTCGCCGCCGAAGGTGACATTCAGCCACATCCCGATCAGCGCCACCATGCCCGCCAGTGGATTGAGCGAGTCGTGCATCGCGTTGACCGAGCCGTTGCTCGTCTGCGTCGTCCACGTCGCCCACAGTGCCGAGGCGATGGGCCCGAAGCGCTGCTCGACGCCTTCCATGTTAGCGCTCGAGGCGCTGATACCCGCGAAGGCGGCGTTAGCTTGTGTCGCGGCTGGGATGATCGCAAACGCCAGCACCGCGCTCAGCAGCGACATGATGCCCATGACCATCACGCCAAAGCGTGGGCGCTTCGTGAACGCGCCGACCATGAAGATGCTGGCGACGGGAATTAACAAAATACTGATGAGCTGAATTAGGTTACTAAGCGGCGTGGGGTTCTCGAGCGGCACGGCCGAGTTAGGGCCGTACCAGCCGCCGCCGTTCGTACCGAGTTGCTTGATGGCGACCAATGCCGCGACCGGGCCGACGGGGATCGTTTGCGTGGTGATGGCTTTGCCTTCAATGGTTTGCGGCTCTAACACAGTCGCGGTTTTCGCGCCGTCGAAGGTGCTGGGCACGCCCTGCCACGTCAGCAGCAACGCGACCACGATGGATAAAGGCAGTAAGACTCGAGTGATGGCTCGAGTGACATCCACGTAGTAGTTGCCGAGGTTGGCGGCTGGCACGGCGACGTGCGATTCCACATTGCTCGAGCGGATGCCGCCAGTGATACCGCGCAGCACGGCCGCGAACGCGGCGAGTCCGACGGCGGGCGTGACGAATTGCATCGTGACAATCGCTGCCAACTGCGACAGATACGATAGTTGCGATTGCCCTGAGTAATGCTGCTGGTTGGTGTTGGTGATGAAGCTGGCCGTGGTGTGCAGCGCCAGATCCCAGCTCATGCCGCCAATCGCGTCTGGGTTGAGCGGCAGCACGCCTTGGTAGACGAAGATCAGGTACGCGATGATCGCAATCGGCACGTTGCTCCACAGCAGCGCCAAGGCGTAACCGCGCCACGTCATGCCCCGTGCGGGATTGACGCGCAGCAGGGCGTAAATCCCACGCTCGAGCGGGTTGAGGATCGGGTCAAGCCACGTTTTGCCGCCTGCGAAGACCCTCGCCATGTACAGCCCGAGCGGCCAGGCCAGCAAAAAAAGAATCAGGTACGAAACGAAGACTTCCACGAATTACCGCCTTCTCTCATTGGGAACTCGAGCGCAGTGAACTCGAGCGGTCTGCTTTGAGCGGTGCGAGATCAGGGCGTACAGCCAAGCAGCGTAAACCGTGACGGCCACGAGCGCTGCTAGCATCTCGAGCGCGTGGCTCATAACTTGTCCGCCGCGCCGATGAACGCGCCGCACAGCAAAAATAAGCCGATCAGGATCAGCAAGCCCAGAATCATTGGAACGCCTCTGGATTGACGAGCGCGTACAGCAGATACGCGACCAGCAGCACGGCGACGATCAGTAGCACGACAAGCAGCATGGGTGAAACCTCCGTTTCCCACGTTAGGCTCGAGACCTCAGCATCACCATCGGTCACGTGGCGCGTCAGGGTCAGTCACTTGACCGACCCCGCATTGCGTGCAAGCGGGTACGATGCAGCCCGTGAATGCGCCAAGGATCGTGACCGTGGCTTCTATCGTGATGCTCGGCGCGATTTTCGCCTTGGATGTCTTGACGCCGCAACGCCTTGTCGCGGCGATTTTGCTGAACATCCCAATCGCGCTGTCTGGGCTGGCGTACCAGCGGCGCTTGACGCTGGCGCTCGTTGCGGGTGCAATCGTTGCCGATGTGCTCGCGGGCGTGCTGAACGCGCAATCCGAGGCTGGCTTTGACAACATCAGCTTACTGAATCGCACGCTGCTGGCCGCGTCGTTCGCGCTGGTCGGCGCGATGACGGTGATGCTCTCGCAGACCTCGAGCCGCCTCAGTGACAGCCGCGTGCAAGCGCAGCGCGTGCGCCGTGAGCGCGACCGTGAGCGCATCGCGGGCGTGTCGCAGGAGCGCACGCTCGGCGCAGCGCTGACGAGGGCCAGCGAGGTCTTGCTCGAGGCGTTCAGCGCCACTGGGGTGGTGCTGTCCGTCGGCGGCTCGAGCGTCTTTGGCGCGGCGCGGGCGGCGCTTCCGGCATCGTTGCCCGCGTGGACGAGCGGTTCAGCGATTCCGCCGCGCTTGCTGGGCGAAGCGCCACCAGCCGTCATCACAGCCGACGCGCCGAGTGAGTACGGTTTGAACGCCAACCGCGCCGTGATCGGCGGTTTGTCTTGGGGTCATCGTGCGCCAGTGCTGATCGCGCTACTCGAGCCTGATGAAGACGCCTCTGATGCGCTCGAGGAGCTGCTGCCAGCTTTGCGCGATGCTCTGGAGCGCGTCGAATTGGGTGAGCGCTTGGAGTTTGGGCGCAATGAACTCGAGCGGCGGGCCCTCGTGATCCGCGATCTGGTCTACGCGTTCTCGCACGACCTACGCACGCCGATCACTGCCAACGCATTGAACATGAAACTCGCGCTCGAGGGCGCGTTTGGTGAGTTGCCGCTAAGCTACCGCGACACCTTGAAAAACGGCATTGAAGCCAACAACGATCTGCTCGAGCTGGCGGACTCGCTGCTAATCTTGGCGCGTTTGGAAAGCGGCGAAGCGCCCGCGCAGCGCGAGGTCTTCAGCCTTGAAACCGCCGCTCGCTCGAGCGCAGCGCGGCTGCCGAGCAGCACCAGACTCGAGTGGCAAGTCAGCGGTGACAGCAACGTGCTGGGCAACGCCGCCGACCTGCGGCGAGTGATTCAAAATTTACTGGAGAACGCCGCGAAATTCGCCCCCGCCGACTCGAGCATAGAAATCAGCCTCGAGCGCAAAGACGACACCGTGCGCTTGGAGATCGCCGACAGCGGCGCGGGCGTCGCCCTTCAACTCGAGCCGCGCCTGTTCCAGCGCTTCTCATCAGGCAAGGCGGGCGGCGGCACGGGGCTGGGCTTGTACCTCGCTCGGCGGATACTGGAGACGCACGGCGGACGGATCGGTTATCACCCCAGAGTCGGTGGCGGTAGCGTCTTCTGGATTGAGCTGCCAGCCGCGCCTCCCCTGCGAGTCCTCGAGCCTGCGATGAGTGCTGGTGGGCGCAAATGAAATTGACGCTTGCGAGCCGTTTATTTATTGTTCAACTGTTCAATGGTCGCTTTTAAAAATTCTACGCAGTCTAAGGTTTCATCAGGCGCGAAAAATACTCGATCCACAAACGCTTCGATCCCCTCTCGGTACGGCTCAGCTTCCTTCTTGGAACACATCAGCAAACCGACCACTACTGGCAGAGTGGCGGTGATGGCTCGCCGCATTTGGACACGGTACGCACTTGTGTCGCGCTTTACGTCGTCTGGCGTGGCATTCATGCCTTTAAACTCCAGTGATCCGTAAAGTGTCTTCATCTCGAGCGAGACCTGCGCGATTTCATAAAGCCGCTTTTGAATATCGTCACTGACGCGCTTGACGTTTTTAACCTCGAGATAGATTTGCGGAGCCGCGCCAGTGCGTGGGTCTGGGTACGCGCCATCGGGCTTGCGGCCCTTGATGAGCAAACCGGGAACCGTCACGACATGACCCTTGGTGGACATCACCACACCAACCCCCTTGCTGGTCAGCAGATCGCGAAATAACTCCTCAAATCGCCCGCTGCTGGCCCGCCCTAACGTCCGTGATCGGTCGGACACGGCGCGTTCGACAACACTCGAAAACTTCATCGCGATGAAGGATTCTTTGAGAACGTGGGCTAGAAGGTACTGTTTGGCTACACCCACCTTGATCGCGTTTTTGCGCTGAGCTTTGATTGTCGTGCGATTCAGGGTCGTCGCACCAAGCAAAAAGTAGTATCCGGCCGTGGTCGAACGGTTCTTGGCAATCAAAGCGATGTCGCGCAGTGGAAGCGCTGTGAGATCAATGATGTCGTCGTTGAGATGCGGCTCGATCAGTGGATGCTGACGAAACGCTTCAATCTCACGGCGGAATGCCTCAATGGGCGAGGTGTCCGTTAACCCAGCCACGAGGCGCGTGAACTCGCTCGAAACGTCATTTTGCACTGAATGCGACCGCCCTCCCGGAGCGGTGGCTAAGCACTCACCGACCTAGATACGCATTTATCACTGTCAACTCCTCGCTTGTCAACCCGAAGAGGTCGGTGCAGCGCTGATGGGCAGTTGCCAAATCACCGACTCGCACGGCTTCGATGATTGCTTCTTGCTGTACTGGGGTTGGCATTGGAATCGGCAATGGCGCGAGGAACTGGCGGCGGTAACGGCTGAACCGACTCTTGGCAATCGGGGCGCGGAGGCGAATCAGAAACTCAATCGGCACAGAATTCAACAGTGCGGTAAGGAACTGCGGATTGATGCTCTTTGGGACGATGTAATACGCGCTGTTGAGCGGAAAGAACTCGCCGGGATCAAAGGCGAAGCGGTTGTGTTCAGCGATATCTGGTACGAGGATCTTTGCTACACGCGACAAGTCGGATTTCGATGGGTCGGTGAACGCGTACCAAGGCTGGTTTTTGACCGTCACGACTTGGCGACGCTCGAGGATCGGGCGAAATTTTGAAAGGTAGGCTTTGGTCAGTGGATACTGCTCGAGATCAACCAAGACTCGGGGCCCTTCGGCTGGGTAGAGGTAGGGCAGCAGCAAATGCAGGTGAGGATTCCAGAGGGTTGAAGTCTCGAGATCTTCCCCGCGAATAGCTGGGTGCAGCAATTCAGGCTCGAGGGCAGTATTTGCCTTGGCTTTGATGACGAACACAGCGTTACATCCTGTGGCGATGCCCGCAGAGATACGCTCGGTCACATCCTCGAGTGTGCGGTGATTAGCTTGAATGCGCGACGCAATCGCACTGAGGTCTGGGGGGCTGAGATCCCACGTTGCACCACGAAGCGCGGTGGCTGGCACGGCGAAACGCCGCTCTACCGCGACCGCGCCGAGGACTGTCGGATAATCCGCGCACTCGAGAACCTCGACTTGGGTGGGCGCGGCGTCGCGCTCGAAAACGGTCACGCACGGCACGGTCGCCGCATCTTCAAAGATACGGTGGGATTTGAAGCGGGCAATGGTAACAGGTGAGCCATGGCTGACCAGTAATTGGCGTAACAGCGCTGAGGACAAGCTCGCGAAAAATTTGTCTGGCGTGATGAACGCCAGCTTACCGCTGCTCGCCAGCAACGGCAGCGAACGCTCGATAAACAGTGTGTACAGGTCGAGGCGACCCTTCGCTGTAGTAAAACGTGATCGGTAAGCGTCTTTCACATCAGGCTTTAGGCGCGTCGTTTGCACATACGGAGGATTTCCAACGATAAAGTGAACTCCGCCGAACGGCACAAATCGTTCCAGTTGACCCGTTAATAGGTAATCATCTTCAAGTACATTCGCTTGAAAGAAACCTTCCGGTAGTATTCCCGGAGCTATCCGGCGCACAGCGTCACAGACCGCTCTGCGAGTCAGCTCGCAAGCGTGTGGATCGTTATCCACACCGTAGAGATTCTGTGTCACGAGTCGCAGGAGCCGTTGACGCCCCGCCTTGGAATTGAGATTTATGCATAGCGAAGTCAATCGTGCCGCCAAGACTGACACGGCTGCCTCGAGAAAAATCCCACCTCCACACGAGGGATCAATTAATACGCTGCTCTCGATTGGCTGGGTAGCGGCGTATCCACTGAGACGCAAGACGAAATCAACGAGGTATCGCGGCGTGTAGATCTGTCCAGCTTGTCGGCGACCCTCGAGCGAGATTCCATTGAGATAGGTGTCTGCGGGGGTTTGCCGTGCAAGATGGGGGGGGACGACTAATGGCGAGGTCAAAGGCTCTCCTTAGGTAGTATTCGGTGTTGCTAGACTATTTTACCATAAGTCCTAACGTTCAGATAATGATTTAATTCGAGGTCGTCCCGTGCGCTCTCGCGCTCGTGCCGCGAAGATCTCGAGGTGGTCTGTAGCGATTAGCAGATCGCGCCCGATTTTCTGAGCCTCGAGCCTACCCTCGATGATAAACTGCCGCACTCGAGAAGGTGTGACCCCAAGTGCTTGAGCAGCTTGGCGCGTTGTTAACAGTGAAGCGCTCACCCAATCAATATACCGTTGTACAGAACGCTATTTGCACAAGCCGTCCTTCCAACAAACTACGCAGCAGTATATTGGAACTACCTTCATGAGCCACACGGTGTTTCTCGTTGAAGACCACGCCTTTACCCGCGATGGCTTGCGGGCCGCGCTGCAACGCGACCCCGAGCTGCGCGTCGTTGGCGAGGCTCGCAGCGGCGAGGAAGCGCTGGAGCTGTATCCCCGCGACCTTGCCGACGTGGTGGTGATGGACATTGGGCTGCCGGGCATTGACGGTATCGAGGCGACGCGGCGCTTGCGAAGCGCTCACCCCCATGTGCGGGTGGTGATGCTGACCGTGCATCAGCTCGATTCCGAGGTGCTGGCGGCCTTGGCAAGCGGCGCAAATGCGTACTGCCTGAAAACCACCGACCCCAATAGCCTGCTGATTGCCGTGCGGGCCGTCGCGCTCGGCGGGGCGTACTTGGATCCGCAAATCGCGCACGTCGTCTTGGGGCGCGTGACGACCGACACGAGCGGCGAGTCGCCCTTGTCACCGCGTGAACTCGAGGTGCTGCGGCTCGTCGCGGACGGGTTGAACAACAAGCAGATCGCGGCGCAGCTCGAAATCAGTTTGTCGACCGTGAAAACGCACGTACAGGAGATCTTGGAGCGCTTAGCGGTTTCGGATCGCACGCAGGCAGCCGTCAAGGCGCTCAGACGCGGTTTCATTTGAGCGCATGTCGCTCGAGCTTCAATGGCGCGGCGTCTCGAGGTCAAATCGTGGATAGGCTCGAGCCGCCGGCCTAGATCAATTCGAGAAGATTACCTCGAGATTCGCTGCTCGAGGGTGGTTCAACCATCGTCGGCAATGATGTAGACATCAATGCCGCTCGTGCGGCGCAGGATTTCCAACACGACGCTGCCACCAAAAATCTCTTGCCAGCGCGTGCGATGCGATTCGCCCAGAATCAGTTGCGTGGCGTCAGATTGGCGCAGGTACGTCACCAGACTCGAGGCGACATCGCCACCCTCAATAACCGTCCAGCTCGCCAGAAAATCGCGGCTCAGCGTTTCCAACTCGTTGAGTAGCGTCAGTTCATCGCTCGAGTAACTACGGGCTTTGACGTGCGTGACCAACAGGTCGGCTTTGAGGCGCTGCGCGATTCGCGCTCCGCGCCGGATCAGTCGCAGATCGCGTCGCTCGCAGCGCACGGCGACGATGATCCGCTCTTTGACGCCACGCCCCAGCACCTCGAGCGCGTTGCTGGGTTCCTCTTCGACGACATCAGCCGTGTGGCGCAAGGCCAGTTCGCGCAGCACCGCTAGATTCTCTGGGGTGAAGAAACTCTGGAGCGCTTGATCGACCTTATCCTTGGCGTAAATTTTGCCCGCACTCAGACGCCCGCGCAAGCTTTCTGGCGTGATGTCGACGATCACGACTTCATCAGCCTCCAGCACCACGCGGTCTGGCACGCGCTCGCGGACGCGCACGCCGGTCAGTCGCGCCACCTCGTCGTTGAGGCTTTCTAAATGCTGGACGTTCAGTGTGCTGACGACGTTGATGCCCGCCGCAAGCAGTTCTTCGATGTCCATGAAGCGCTTGGGGTTGGCTGAACCCGGCGCGTTGGAATGCGCCAATTCATCGACCATCACCCAATCCGGGCGACGCTCGAGGATGCCCGCCACATCTAGCTCACGCAGCGTCACGCCTTTATATGGCAACTCGAGCAGCGGGAAAGCGGGTAAGTCCAGCGCCGCCGCTACGGTGTCCTTGCGTCCATGCGTCTCTAAAAGTCCGATGATCGCATCGACACCATCACCGCGCAGGTCGCGGATTTCGCCCAAGGCTCGCACGGTCTTGCCGACACCGGCCGCCATGCCGAGGTAAATTTTGTGCTGACCCTTGGTTGCTGGCGGTGCGGCGGAATCGGTCATGTTTGGAGTGATTCTATGCGGTCGAGCATAGTACTGGACACTAGTCTGGGCTAGCCGTGCAGCACGCCAACTGAAACAATGGAATCCTCCCAATCAGAGAGTGGAGGCTCGACGAATCAGGAGATTCAACTCGAGCGAGCTTTGACTTTCTATTCGTGCTACACGAGTTCTAGAAGGATCAAACGGTACTTTCAAATTCTAGGGCTGAGTACCTGACAAAAGTCGAGGCAAGCGTCTAGCGTGGCAAGAAATGTAAAGTGGCGGGTCGCCAAGACACCGCCATGAACACAATAACTCAACTCGCGTCCGCGCTCAAACATCACTTCACCCTCGACCCGCGCACCCTGAGCTTCCTTCTTGCCGCTGACCCCAGCACCTGACGGGCTTGCGGCGCTCGCTCGGTTCATCTTCGCGTTACTCGACATAGGAACCCATGTATCCGCTGGTACAAACGCACGGTCAACCTCGCACGCTTGGGCAATATCCTCAACTCGAGCGTCACCAGTCAAAGCAATCAACGTCGCGCAGCTCGATTTCTCGCTCGAGACTCGAGTTGGCGCACGTCCCTTAGCGCGTGGTTACTGAGCTTCTACCCAGATCACGTCACGCTCGCGGTGGATCGAACAGAGTGGAAATTCGGTGCTACTCCAATCAACTTGCTGGTCATTGCTGTTGTCCACAACGGCTTCGCGTTCCCCGTGCTTTGGTGTCACTTGGGTAAAGCGGGCAGTAGCAACTCCACAGAAGTCACCGCGCTGCTCGAGAAACTACGCGCCATGCTCGGTACGAGAAGCGTGTTGGTGCTGATGGATAGAGAATTCGCGTCTCATACGCTGCTGGAGTGGCTGAGAGTTGCAAACTGGGATTTCGATCTGCGCTTAAAACGCAGTGCCTTGGTTCGTTACCGTGACCACACGCATCGCGTGGAACGTTATTTTAGTGATTTGGCAAAGGGGCATGGGTGCTGGTTAAAACGCAAAGTAACGGTGTACGGCGTGAAGGTCTTCGTCGTAGCGTTCAGACCACTCAAACCGACTGAGGATGGCGATGACTGCGTGTATGTGGTCACAAACCGAGCGCCGAGTGCAGCGGTGAGTTTTTACAAGCAGCGTTGGACAATTGAGAATCTGTTCGCGGCGCTCAAGAGTAGGGGATTCAATTTTGAGGATTTGCACATCACGAATACGGTGAGGCTCGAGAACTTACTGGGGGTGCTTTGCCTTGCGGCGTTTTGGGCGGTGCAGTTGGGGGAGTTGGTTGCAGCGCACCAACCGATTAAGCGCAAAGCTCATGGGCGGCGGGAGGTCAGTGTGTTCAGGTTGGGCTTGGATGCGTTGGAGCGGTTGATGCGGTTTGATGCGCCTGTATTGAAGGGGCAGTGGTGCTTGTGGGACGATGCGCTCAGACTTCTGTCTGGTACTTAGGTGAATGTGAATTTCTCGAATAGTACTCTACTCATTCGGTATTTAACCGTCTTAGTGACTGTGCTGATTCCACATTCCTCGAGCCTCGCAACGCCCGCACCTCGAGACCAAGTAGTCGCGGGCGTTAGGCTACCCGGTGCGTGAGGCGTTGCTCGAGCGGATCAGTCCGTACCGCACGGAACACATCAATCGGCGCGGAAAGTACCGGTTGGATCTCTCGAGGGTGCCGCCGGAAGCGGATTACGCCTTCGAGCTGAGCGTGGAAGCTCGAGGGAAGGGTCGGGGGAAGTCAGTTAAAGATGAGAGTCGCTGATTTTGGGGTCTTGGCCAAGTCGTGTGGTCAACTCAACAAAACGCATCGTCGCAGTAAATCAAGACTCGCTCGACCGTACCGCTGGCGCTTCACTAATCTTAGCTTCGTCACTTGACCTTCTGTCTGCCCGTTGCTCCACTTGTGGGTCAGTCCAGCCGTAATCGCGTGAAAATCTTTGCACATACTCGACCCTAAACGCTGCAACTCCCCAACTCCGCAAGCACAAGCGCGTTCAATCCAACCGTTCAATCGCAGTTCGCACCCCTCGCAATCACCGATCAGTAGTGTCCGCAGTTCTTGAATTAATGCGTAC
Source organism: Deinococcales bacterium (assembly GCA_025359505.1). GTDB lineage: Bacteria > Deinococcota > Deinococci > Deinococcales > JAAFIG01 > JANYHH01. The sequence goes on along the minus strand of JANYHH010000106.1, from coordinate 6,480 downwards.
ACACCACGGATTTCCTCACTGCCTTGACACAGTGCGCCCACCATGCCACGCGCAGTCTCGCCCAACCGTGCGACAGGCGTTACCAGTAACCGCGAGAGGTCGCTCACGGAGCACCGCGCACCTCGTGTGATGCCCGCCTCGAGCGCTCCACTGCGCGACAGTGAAAGCGGCTCACCACGCCGCAAGAAGGCCACGAAGCGAGTCACGACTGACTTCGAAGCGTTGCAGCCAAGTGCTATCAGTTCCCGGTGCAATTCAGCAGCATTTGAACAACCGTTGAGCCAGCGTTGACGAATCAAATCCTCGTGTTCTTGGTTCAAGGCCGTGCGCCGTCCAAGACGTGTTGGAAACGCACCGCGATTCAACCAAAACCGGACGGTGCTTTCAGGAACTTCAAGGCGTCGTGCGACCACTCTGGGGCGTATCCCTTTGGCAGCGAGCGTCAACGCGTTCTGGTATTGCTCGAGGCGATGGGGTCGCCCTGTTTGCAGATGAACCGTGCGATTTGTTTGTGAATCGTCAATATTCGTCTTTGCAACCTCTGCATCGGGCGTCGGTGGTTTCGAGGCATCGATCTGAGACAAGGTGTCAAACACGTCGTTTTTGCGGCGCTCGAGCCAAGCTTTAGTGGTCGCCCCAAGGTTTTGCACGAGGTGAAACCGATCCGCGACCTGAATCGCTTTCGGTACAGTCTGCGTGATCGCGCGGCCGTACTCACTGGCGCGGTCACGCGTGATGATCTGGGTACCCGGGTGCAATTCGAGCCACGCGCTGAGCGTGGTCGCTGAGCGGTCAGGCAGCAAATCGATCACGCGGTGCTGCTCGAGATCCACGAGGATCGTGCCGTAGTGTTTTCCTTTGCGGAATGCCCAATCGTCGACACCCATGACTCGAGGGGTATGGCACGGGGGTAATGGGAGTTGCTGAACGTCGCGCAGCACGGTGTTCCGACTGCATGGCATGTGCAGGGCTTTGAGCAGTTCAACGCTGGCGTTAGCACTGAGTTGAACACCCATTTGGGCGTGCATAGAACACAATCGAGTGGTTCGCTGGGCGTATCGTGCGGCCAGTGGCGAAGCGTCTTGACTGAAGGCGTTCACGGGGCAGGCTGGGTTCGCGCATCGGTAGCGTGTCACGCGTAGAGCGAGTCGCACGCAGCAGGCTGACTATGGCAAATCCCGTGGGTGACGGGTGTAATGCCCTTGGATACGGCACTGAGATGTGCCGCACCGACGGCACTTTACGGAGGATCGTGAGAGCGCGGCGTGAACGATCAGGTCGTTGTCGCACTGTTCGATACGCGTGATCGTGCAGCTCGGGAGCATGTTCGGTAGGTTCATGGCTCATTGTGCGCTCGAACTGCGAAACGCGTTTTGACTGACCACACGACTTGGCCAAGACCCGATTTTGACACGAATCCTTGTGCGTATTTAAATTGTGTTCGAGTTGAACTGGTGACTCGAAACTCGAGATTAAAACGGCTGCTCGAGGCGATCCGTGCGGCGTTCGGCGCTGAACCGGAGCGGCTGATCGAGGATTGCTAGCATTACCTGAACCTGTCAGGCAACAACTACTTGCCGTTCCTCTGGCAGTACTACGCCTCGCACCGCGCGACCCTCTTCAGCCTCACTCGGGCCTTGCGGTTCCGGGCGATCAGCGCGGACAACAGCACGCTCGAGGCGCTCAAATTTGTCTTACAACACGAGGGGTGGCGGTCGGGCGCTCGATCACGCTCGAGGTTGGTGAGGCGTTCAACCTGCACGCGGTGGTGGGCGAGAAGTGGTGGCTACTCGTGGTCGAACTTTCCAGCAATGAGCAAGCTGCCGTACCAACCACTCAGCGAACCACCGCGCAAGCCCACTTCGACCGCTTCGAGTTTACTTTGACGATCAGGGCCGGCGCCCGCCAGCGTTGGCAGCAAGCTTGCTCCCGGGCTTCGATGGCTTGATGGTTGCTGCGCCGCATGCGCCCGGTGCTCGAGTGGGTGTACTCGCTCGATGCCGGGTCGGGCAGCTCGAGGCGAAAGAGAGTTCTTCCGGCTTTGACTTCAAATGTCACAGCCGCCGTGTTGCCTCGCGTGCCGTACATGAAACTGTCCGCGCCGTAGCGATTGAGGTGCGTTTAATCTCACTTTTGGATTTTTCGCTCGAGACGGCCGTCTGACTCGCGTAAGTTGGCATGTGATGGTCCCGTGACTGCGTCTAGCGTCTGCACGAATGCACTGACCTCGTACTTTAACTTCTGAAGTTCATACCTTCAGAAGTTGGCGATATCGTGTGATCAGCTCCGCCTCACTTTCGCCGTCCAATCGGTCTGCAAGCGCCAGCAGTCCGTCCACGGCGACCCGGATCAGCGTGTCGTCGGTGATACGTTCGGTTCCTCGTTTTGCCCGCGCGAGTCGGCGGGCGTGGTGGGTCAGGGCTTCGCGCTGGTCGTGGCGAAAGCGAACCGTCTTCGGGGTGAGGGTGAGATAGCGCGGGCCCGCCGACTGGGCGGCAATTGCTTCATGGCGAGGATCGATGTCTTGCTTAGGCGGTGGCCCGGCCGTAGGTTGCGATTGAGGAGCAGTTTCCATCGCCTCTCCCAGTAGTGCGGGCAGTGGGTTGCGGGCGGCCTGAATCATCGCGCTGAAGTCCGTCTTGGACTTAGCCAAAGGCGATCACTTCCGATCCGAGGGCCTCGTATTCGGACGCTTCGACGAGTGCGCCCGCGTTGCTGGCGTGTTTGAATGCGGCGCGGCGATGGATGATCGTCTGAAAGGTGGGCAGTCCGGCCGCTGAGAGCGCGTCGCGCACGAGTTCTCCGTCACGTTCGGGGTGAGTCGGGGCAATCGTGACGAGCACGCGGTAGGTCGCTCCGCGCAGCTTCGGCTCAAGTTGCAGCAGCGGATCGAAACTCATGCGATCTGGGATCGTCGGCAGAATCATCAGATCCACGCCCCGCGCGATTTCGAGCAGATCGTCCTCGTCCGGGTTGCCGGGCGTGTCGAAAATCACATGCTCGAATCTCCCCTGTTGGAGATGCTTCATCGCCGATTTTTCCGGCATGACCGCGAAGGGCAGTGTGGCTCCGAGATCGGCGAATCGCACCGCACTGCGGTTCGAGTCTGCGTCCACGAGCAGGGTTGTGCCGCGCCCCGCAAAATAGCCCGCGAGGTGGAGTGCCGTCGTGGTTTTCGCCACGCCACCTTTGAAGCCGCTGACGGCGACGATCACTGGCGACCACCGAATCGGCAACTTTGGAATTTCGCAACTTGTGAACTCATGAACTTTAGAGTATCACAACTTTGTAACTTCATAACTCCACAACTCACGAACTTCGAAATGGATGAGCCTCAAAACGTGTGACGGCAGCGCCACGCACATCGCACCGATCATCAAGCGCTGCGAAAGGAGGCGAAACGAGCGAATTTACTTGTGAACTTCATAACTTATGAAGTTCACAATTTCAGGAGTTGAAGTTAAACTATCCGTTCGCCTGGCAATCCCAACGGTGGTCTACAGCTCCACGCCGAGCCGCTCGAGGATCGCCGTCAACCCCTCACCGCCGTCGTGATGAATCACAAGCCGATCCGCCTCGAGTTCTACCCGAGCGCCAAGCGCCCGCGAAACCTCGAGTGCCAACCAGCGATGCTCTTGATCGTCACTCGCGTTGATGGCAGGGGAGACGGAACCACCCAACAGCTCGGTGATTGCTCGCACCGACAACCGCTCGAGCAAGACGCGTCGCGTGATCGCCCCGCGCTGATCTTCGTCCTCGAGTTTCATCAGCAGCAAGGCTTTCGTCGGTTGCAGTGCGCCGCGCCGCACAAGCGCTTTCAAATCGTCCGGCAGGTGCAAAAGCGGCAGCTTGCGCTTGACGAATTCGCGCACGGTGAAACCGCTCGTGTTGACGAGGGCGGTGATCTCGCGGTCACGCTCACGCCCGGTGGTTGCCGGGACGTGACCTCGGCGCTCGTTGTCGAGCCGTCGAATCGCTTTGGCCACATGGGCTTGGCTGCATTTCATGCGTACAGCGAGCTGCTTGAGCACGCCTTCCACCGCCTCGAGATCGTTCATTGCTGGCGGCAGTTTACCACCATTGATGGTGGTAAAAAATATCGCTGACAATAGGTTTTATTATTTACCATAACAGCACTTATGGTAAGTCAACGACAGGAGCCACCGAGCGAGGAAACCAGAGGGGGAGCGGAGCGGCGCTCGAATTCCCAGGTCACGCAACCCTCGAGACCGCCTCGAAACGCCGTAAAAGCGATCCTGGCGCACGGTCGAGAAATGACTCGTCCCAAACGACATTTTCGCCGTTGACAGAAACATCGCAGCGAGACGAGTTGCAAAAACACCCTCGAGCCACCAGGCAAACAGGGGTTAAGGTAGCGAAACTCGATATTTCGGCAAAGTAGCTCATTAGTGCCGTCGCACACAACTTTCAACCATATCTCTGATCGCAATGATGCCGCAACTCCCTAAGCCAGTGCTCTCTCACAACACCTCATTCTTCCCGCTGATGATGAAACGTGAGTTGCGTTGGAGGAACGGACAAATTTGAATACTTTCTGACATCCCTCCGCTAGAATATGATCTAAGATCCACCCACGAAAGCTCAAATAAGAGGTGAAAGAATTGAATACCATCGGGGCGACGCTCACGGTTTGCGTTTTATTCATAGCCTCGATACTCCTGCCATCAACTGGTTCGCTAACTCCGATACCGCCCGCATATGCACAATCGAGCATTTCCTTAGCACGCATTGAGCCTGTGCTTCGCACGTCAATCGCGGGATTGATTTCCAAGGACGACCTAGATCCACCGAACCCCGATCAGCTCAGCAGCTCGAGCGCTAACCTGATCGCTTATGCACAAGGATCATCGCTGATCGTGTTTGACCCCATTGCGCGACGCACGCTGTGGAAGCAACCGCGCCCAGCGCTGTTTACCGTTTGGAACGACTTGCTGATTGTCAGCGATGTCAATGGACTCGTTACGGCGTACCGCAGTCGAGACCGTGGGCGCGTCTGGAGCGTGCAAGGGTTAGACCAGAGTGGGTCGCGGTACACGCCACGAATTCTCCAGATGGTTGGCGATACCTTGGTGTTTACAGGTAGAGCTACGGTAGACGATTTGTTTACGTACACCACAAGTGGCAATGATCCAAAAAACGGAGCGAACATCTGGCGCAACGACACGTGGCTTGCCCGTCGGCAGTTCACCGTTTCACAAAACCGATTTCTGATTTTTTCACCTGATTTTCAATCCCCACCGATGGTTGAGCCTGCTGCGAACATCTTAGACTCGAAAACAGGGCGATTTTCAACGAGTGCGAATGTACTCAACCGTTCTTGGGATGCCAACGAGCACGTTGTCCTCGATTTTCCGAAGCGACCCGGATTGACAGATCATCCCGTCCGTGACTCGTTCACGGTTCGGGTTTCCGTTCACTCCACCAGTGGTAACTCGGTGCAAACACTCGGAACCTATGATTTCACCCCGCCAACCAACTGTCTCGAGCGACTGTTGATCTTACCTGCTGTCGGTGGGCGTAACTACACGCAAATCGGCCCGGCGGTGCTGTTTCTATCAGCCAATAAAGATCACGTCTGGCTCGAGGTGTACAACGATTGCAACCGCCGCATCGTGCGAATACCGCGCTCGAATCCCACGCAGCCTGTGGCGCTCGAGTTTCCTGAAACACTGACCGCGCAGCAGCGAGCCAAGCTGTACAAAGAAGGCAAGATCACATCACCCAGTCCTGTGAATCGCTTCACGGCGCAGCAGCGCACGGACTGGCTCGGCGAGAGCGGAGGACTGGCGCGGGTGCGAGCTGCGTCCGACAGTGGGGATTTACTGTGGTCAGCGCAGACAAGCAGCCGTATCTATGCGTTCTACCGCAATAAGGAACTGAGAGCATTCGATACGTCTGGCGCGACGTTGCTTGGGCGATCCCTGATTGCATTGCCTGATGCGGCGCTGCGCGGCGTGCAAGCGTTGGGTGAGTTCAACTTGATGCGAGGTCGCGTTTTTTCGTGGCAATATAACGTCACCGCTATCGCCTCTGATTTTTACTATTTCGTCGTTCCCTTTTAAGGGGCCGGAGGTATATGAGGACGTTGCTAGCCATATTCGTTGTCGGCACACTGATTGGTTGCACAGGGCAGCCGCAGCCACCTGCGGCAGTCGGTGATGCCAATCCGAACTCGAATCTGATTGTGATGCCAGATGGCGAAGTCCTGCCTTTTCCAGCGTTTGAACCCGCGCCGAATTCAGATGAATGTAAGAATTTTCGATCAGCGCTATAAATGCTCATTGCTGACTACATTTGCTCACGTTAAAAGTAAGAAACTGGGATTGCCACGAATAAGTGGACTTGATGCAACTCGAGTCGCTCCGAGTCAGAATCAGGAGCGAAGATGCCAATCAAAAAACGCACGCACGAATACCCAGTGGATTTCAAAACCCAAGCCGTCCAACTTGCCATCAGTAG
>JANYHH010000080.1 GCA_025359505.1 Deinococcales bacterium | reverse complement strand
GCGTTGCAATTGCTTCGGGTAGGTTGGGTGAGACCCGAACGCCGCATATGCGGCCGATTCCACAGCCGCGCGTTGCATCGGTTCTCGGAACCTTTGAATCGCACTGGCCAGTTGCGGAATGGTATGCCTCGAGCCGGGCGTGCGGAAGTTCTTCACCAAGCCCGCCCCGGCGTTCTTGAACCCCGCGTAACTCGAGAGGCGCTCCGGGGCTTCGGCGAGTTGCACGGCTGCCTTACTGCCAAAGTGATCGGCGACGTGTGAGAGCGTCAAATCGGCTTGGCGTTGCACGACTGGTAGGGCTGGGCAGACTTCTGCCTCGAGGCGTTGCGCGACCAGCGTCTCGAGGTGTTCACTCGAGCGTTGCGCGACGAACGCGGCTCGGGTGTGATTGGCAGCTCGAGCGCTGCGGGCGTGCTCAGCGATCGCGCGTTGCACACCGATTGTTTTTGTTCCTCGAGCGTGCCAAGCGGTCTGCGAGGCTCGAGCCTGCGTGAAGCGGTCATCGTGCGCTCGCTGGATCGCGGCGCGTTGAACCTCGAGATCGGCTTGGCGCTGCACCTCGAGTTGCTGTGCGCGTTGAATCTCGAGGTGCGCTGGTGAAACGGGTTTCGCCTCGAGCGTGCGCGGTAAGCGAACTGGTTTGACAGACTGTGCCGGGACTCGACTTTGCGGCGCAACCTCGGGGGCACGTTGCAATGGGGCAACGGGTTTAGGAATGTGCTCCCGAGTCATGCCTGAAAGACTAGCAGATCGGTCTCTTAGAAACGCTGAACAAAATGCGGCGCACTTGACGAAACTGCCGTTACTCGAGCTGCTACGCGACCACCTTTACCGCGCCATCGTTTCAGCGCGTGAGCGGACGCTACCAGACGCGCTCGAGTGAGGTTCTTTAGAACCTCGGCACATCCTTCAGGTCTGGGATGGCGTAGCCCTCCGGCACGCTGAGCCAGCGCGTGTCTACCCTCGAGTTCGCGTGCAAAATCGGCATTGGGAAGGGCACGGGAACGGGAATCGGCGGCAGCGTCTCGGTCAGGCAGGTGCGCCAGAAGATCGGCACTCGAGGGCTGACTTCAGTGATAAAGCTCGACTGCGCCGCCATGAAAACCGCGTGTCCGACGCCTGCGTACTCGTACGGGGTCGCCGCGCCGCTCGAGCCTCGCGGTTGCGGGCCCTGCCCGAAGCCATCCGCCCATTGCAGCGGTCTCGAGAACACGCCTTCGCGCTGAGCTAACCCGCGTTTGAGTGCCTCGAGCGCGGGCAGTCCAGCTTCACCGTCGCGTTCCGCCTCGAGCGGGTGGCGGCGCACCGCCTGTTGCAACGTACCGAGCGCAGAACTGCCTAGCAAATCCAGAAACGGGTAACGCGCCAAGAGGTATGCGAAACCGCGCAAATCGGTGCGCTGCGCCTCGAGCGCCAAATTCACGTATTGCTGCGGGTTGGGCAGGTTCATTACGGGTTGCAAGACCAGTCCGCTCGAGTCGCCGGGCGGCACGGGATACACGCCGTCCCACCACAATGCCAGCGGCGCATAGCGGGCAATCGCCTCGAGCACATCCTTCCAGTAGTCTGGGTAGTAACGCGTCAGCGCGTGCGTGTACGCAGTCTGATAAGCGTTCGTCACGCGATCCCAGAAGGTGAAGCCGTCCATCAAAAAGCAGAACGTCGTGATGTATAAAAACCAATCACCGCCGATGTCATCGCAGAACTCGCTCGAGGGCATGGTGCGGAAGAGGTTGCGATCCCACGCCCCGAGGTACGCGTCCCAGTTCAGCACGCCAATCGTGCAATTGGCGAGTTGCCCGCCGATGCCATTGATTGCCGTCTGCACGCGCCAGTAGATGCGGGCGTCGAAACGGTTCCACGCCTCGGACAGCGCTCGCTCGAGTTTCTCTGCTTGATCTTGCGTCGTAAATGGCGCACTCCACTCGTAGGGCGCACAACGCTGATAATTCTGGCGCTTGCAAGCCTCGAGCCTCGCGTCGTGCAGCAGCTCGACAAAGCCCGTCGGCAAGCGGCGCAGATCGCCTCGAGTGATGATCGCGGGGGCGGCATCGGGTTCGATGTACGACAGCCGCCCGACCGTTTGCGCATGGGCACTGACGAACAGGCTCGAGGCGAGCATCAGTAGTGTCACTAAACCCCGCTTCACTTCACGTCCGCCTCGAGCACGAGGCTCTCCTGCGACCCCATGATCCGCAGACTCCACTGGAGTTTCAGCGCACCGGGCGGAGCTTTGATACGGATCACGCCCGCGAACAATTCACCTGAGCCGAGAATCTGCCGACCGTTGTTGTCAAGAGTGAACTCGAGCATGACTCCAGCCCGCAGTACACGCAAGCCTCGCTCAGAGACGACAACGCGCTCCTTACCCGTGCTCTCGAGCGTGTACGCCAATCTGATTTCATCACTCGAGCCGCCCAGCTGCGTGAGGTTCCAGCGCAGCCAACTTGGAGAGACGAGTGACGCATTCGGATTGGCGCTCGAGGACGTCGCTACAGCGGGACTCGAGGGTGGGTTCACCGCGTTGTGAACTGCCGCCGTTGCAACGGGGCGCGGTTTGACCTCGTAGAATTTCAGCCCCGCACCCTTGGCGATTTGCACGCTGAAGAAGTGCCACTTGCCGTCAACCAAGACACTGAGATCGGTCGCGGCTTTCTCGGTCATCGCGTACAGCAGCACATCGTTGCCCTTATTGATGGCTTTGAGGATGTCTGAGCGTCTCGAGAATGCAAAAGAGACCGGGTCAACGAAGCGCAGGATCGTGTGCGAAGCGGGGTCTAGCTCGAGCTTGGCTTGACGCATCTGCACGTCCTCGGCGAAAAAGGTGGCGGTGACGGTGTTGCCGAGGGTCTGGGCGAAGCTCGAGGCGGTCAGCACGAGTGCGATCAGCAGTAGAAATGGGAGTGTCTTCATGGATGTAGTGTCATCGCCGACTGGACTCCAAAAAGCAAGAACCCCGACGTGAATCTCGAAAGATTCGTCGGGGTTCCTCGAGCAATGAGGTGGGGAAATCCTCGAGTGCATCGAGTGGAAACCGCATCGGTTTCAGGGTAGGGACGCTTTGCTCGAGGTGAACTCGGCAAGGCATGACCAGAATGTAGCCACCAACTGCGGTCGCTGTCAACGCGGTTTGCGCTTGGTCGGTTCGGGGCCTGCACCGACCTGCCGCAGCCCATACCCAACGCGCCGCTCCAGCTTCTCGAGCCTCGGCACGCTCGCGCTCGAGAGCCGAATGATCTCGTCGAGCAGGTTCCACAGCGCCAGCAGTTCCTCCTCGCTGCGCCGCAACCTCGTTTCCCACGCGGCGTAGTACGCGTCCTCGGTTTTCAAGCGGGCGATCAGCGCATCCTGCTGCCGCCTCGCACCCTCACTGACGGTTCGCAACGCCCGCAGTTCTCGAGCCATCTCGCTCAGCCGAGCCGGTTCGCTGGCGGCATCGGGTTCAAAGTCCGTCTTGGCGTCGCGGGTACTCTTCATTGCATCGTTCAAGCTGCGGTTGTACGTGCGGGCGTACAGCGCAGCCCGCCGCAAATGCTCGAGTTCATCTGCCTCGAGCCAGTCGCGCTCGAGTTTCGCCCACGCCCGGTACGCCTCGTAATTTCTGCGCCCGACGACCTCCCCGAGTCCGAGCGCGATGATCGTCGCCTCGAGATCGAAGGGCTGGCTCACGACAGCCCCAGTTCGCGCTCGAGCGCCGCGAGTTTGGTTTGCACACCGGGTTTCTCGAGCTGAAGCGGCAAGGTTTTGTGCAGGCGAGCGAGGCGACTCGAGGATGCAGGCTTGGTGGATTTCAAATATTTGTCCAGCTCGAGGTTCAGTTTCGCGCCGCGCAGCTCGCCGTCGCGCACTCGAGCGATCACCCTATCGCGCTCAGGTGACTCGAGCCGGGCGAGGCGGGTTGCGGCGGCGTAACTGACGCGTTGCTCGAGCAGTAAGCGCTTGACTTCATCTGGTAAGCGCAGCAGTGGAGCGCGGTGCGTGTAAAACGAGCGCCAGCCGATCAGGTTCAGTGCGGCGAAAACCTCGAGAATCGTGTCGTCATCTCTTGTTTGGTTGACGGGCATTTTGCATTTCACGGCGCGACCATGCATCGCCCCCAGTCGCTCGAGGATGAACTCGCGGGTCTCACCGAGGTGCAGACACACGAGTTCCAACATCGCTTCGCTTTCCTCGAGCTTCGTTAACCCCTCGCGCACGAGGTTTTCGATCAGCGCGTCCTCGAGCGCCAGCACGTCCCCGAGCGGCTCGTCCACGGCGCTGGGATCGGGGTAGGTGCGGATGCGGCACTCGATCTGCTCGAGACCGGCCAGCCGAGCGGCGAGAAACCGTCGCTCGCCCGCGACGACCTCGTACTCACCCCCGGCGATCTCGCGCACGAGGATCGGGTGTAGCACGCCGCGCCGCCGAATCCAGTGCGCCAGTCGCTCGAGGGCTTCGGGATCGTGGGCTTCCCTCGGCGTGCTGATCGAGCGGCGGATGCGCTCGAGCGGCAGGCTGCGAATCTCGTCGTTGACCGCTCGAGCGGACACTCAGACCTCCGCAGGCTCGAGTTCAGCGGCGTTGTGGCGAGCCAAGATACCGCGACCCAGCGCGGTGATCGTGAAAGCTCGAGGTTCGTCTCTGGTGTAGGTGGCGCTTGCGGCGACCCAGCCGCGCTCACGAAAGGTTTTCAAGGCACGGCGCACCACGTCGGGATGCACCTCGAGCGCTCGAGCGATGCCCTCCGCCGTGCGCGGTTCAGTCGTTGAGAGCAGGGTCAGTGAGCGCCAGCCGACGTTATCGGGCTTGGTTGGTGCGGCGCGGCGATGCGCGTGGCGGTTGACGCGCTCCGCTTGACGACTGGCGGTATCGAGGCAGGTGCGCCACTGCGAAAACGAGCGCAGTCCAGTCTCGAGCGCCCGCTCGACCGAGTTGACCTCACTTGGTAATCCTCGAGCGAAGCGCCGCCACGCCAGCGCCACCGCATTGATACCGCTCGAGCTAAGGGGGTTCACCCGCGCCCCTCGCGGCGATCCTCGCCGGTGACTTCGACCACGTGCCCAGCGACGAGCCTCGAGAGGATTGCGTCCGACGCCTGCTGATCCAAGCTCGCGGGCGTCAGGCGATCCGCGACCACACCGGGCTTGTGATTCGCCGTCAGGATCGTGGTCTTCGCGTTCGACCACCGCGACTCGAGGCAGCCGTAGAGGGTTTCGTAAACGAACTCCGAGGCTTTGACTTTGCCGAGGTCATCGAGGATCAGCACGCTGGGTGCAAGCAGATTCGGTTTGGGCAGATCGTGAGCGACGCATTCGCGCAACCGTGCGTACAGCGCCGCCACGTTCCAAAACACGACCGAGCCGCGCTCGAGCGCTCGAAAACCAATGGCGCAGGCGAGGTGCGTTTTGCCATTGCCGGGGTTGCCCCACAGGAACAATGTGCGTCCTGGCTCGAGCTGCGCGGCGACCTCGAGTGCAGCGGCATTGCCGGCAGTCTGGTCAAAGCTATTGAACGTGTACGCACGGTAGCGGGTTGGTAGCGTCTCTAGGTAACGCCGCTCGCGCTGCCGCCGCTCCCAGAGCTGTTGAACGCCCTGCTCGTAACGGGTCGCTCGCTCGAGGATGCAATTGCAAGCGTGGTGCAAATCGAACGCGCCGCGCCACTCGCCGTCATACGCGGGCGCGGCGCAGCACGGGCAGAGAGGTAGGGAGCCGCTGATCTCGAGTGGGCTGCTCGGCGCTCGCGGCAGCGCGATGATCTTGCCGAGCAGCACTGTTCTCCCACTGCGGGCGTTCATCGGTAACGCCCGTAACGATCATCGGTTCTCGAGGGGCGTGGCGCGGATTGTGCCGGCGAGACTCGAGGCGGGTAGAAATTGCTCCAGCCACCAGCGATGGCTCGAGCGACGATTTTCGCCTGTGGTTCGCCGCTCATGAACAAGTCATGTAAGCGCTTCAACTGCTCCTCGAGCCGCCCGGCGGTCGCGCTGATCCCGCGCTCGTCGAGGTCATTCAGCCAGCGCAGCCACGGATCTGGCTCGAGCCAAGCGGGGGCGGGGTTTACCTTCAGCCACACCGTCCACGCTCGACTCGCGGGCGGCGGCGCGGAACCTCGGGCACGGCCATCGGCGATTCCCAGCGTTGTGTGGTCGGCGCTCGAGCGTTGCCGCTGTTGAATCGGCGTCCGAGTGGGTTGGTCTGCCTCGAGCGTTCCCGCCCCTCGAGTTTCACCCTTTTGCGCTATGGTGGTTTCTAACGGGTTTTGGTGGTTGATGACGGTTCTGGGTGAAGTTGGCTTCACCCTTTGCGCCTCGAGCTTCACCTTTTCCGCGTCTTCTTTCACCGTTTCTGACACCGCTTTCACCCTTTCCTCGAGTACCCGCAAAGGGTGAAAATTCTGCACCGTTTTGCCTTCGAGTCGCAAACGCTCGAGGGTCGCGGGCGGCAGCACCAAGTACGCATTGACGTTGCCGCGACCCGCACCAAGCTGGGTCACGAGTTCGCTGCTCTGCTCCAAATAGCGCAGGATCAGTTGCACATTGCGTTCAGTCAGTACGCACTTCATGGCGAGGCGGGCGACGCTCGGGTAGCAATAACCATCGTCGTCGGCGTAATCGGCAAGCGCCAACAGCACGAGTCTCGAGCTGGCTTTGGCGCTCGAGGATGCCCAGACCTCGGTGCAGATTTTGATGCTCATGGGCTGAGCGTAATCAGCAATTCGGTTGGAATTCGGTTGCCAGCACGCTGTTTCGCGTCAGTTATTCCTACGCACTTAGGGATAACTGACTGAGCTGGTAAAAATCTAGTTGGCTCATCGTAAAACCTTGACAAGCTAGAATTCGGTCGCAGAGATTCACAGTTTGGGTTACACGGATCGCCTATAACTTGTGCAAGCTCAATTACGTCAAAGACGGCCTGTCCTATGGATCAAGGAAGGGAGATCTGGTTCAGCAGTTGCAACGGCGAGGTCACGTCTTGTGTCGCTCCATTGCCCAACTGCGCGAACCCGTTCGCACCCCACCCGAGCAGCAAGCGAGTTGGTAGCACGGCGAAGCTGTGATTTCCCCCAGCACTGACGTTAATAGCACCGGTGGTGATCTCGGCGGGTTCGCGTTTCGGTGTCAGGTTGCCCGTTCCAAGCTGTCCCTGGGTGTTGTCGCCCCACGCGTAAACCGTACCGGTTTCGGTGATGGCGAGGCTGTGCGCTGCGCCCGCAGCGACGAACAATGCGCCTTGTAGGACTTTGACCTGCACAGGCTCGAGGCGGTTGACTGGTGTTCCGTCTCCCAACTGCCCGTCGAGGTTATTGCCCCAACTCCAAGCGGTACCATCGGCTCGCACGGCGAGGCTGTGATACGCGCCAGTGGCCAGATGAGTGATGGACTCGAGCGCTTTGACTTTTACAGGTGTCGTGCGGTTGTCTTGCGTTCCGTCGCCCAGTTGCCCGTCGGCGTTATAACCCCACGCCCAAACGGTTCCGTCTTCACGCAAAGCCATCGAGTGATAGCCGCCAGCGGCGATGGCAACGATCCCTGCCAGATTGCCGACCCGCACGGGTGCATTGCGAGACTCCAGACTGCCATCGCCCAGTTCGCCGTCGCTGTTCAGTCCCCACGCCCAGAGGCTGCCATCGCGTTTCAAGGCCAGCGCGTGATCGCTTCCAGCAGCGATGGCGGCCACATCAGTCAAGTTAGTAACGCGAGTCGGTGCGGTTTGCGAGTTGTTCGAGCCGTTTCCGAGCTGCCCGTTTTCGTTGTCACCCCACGCCCAGAGCGTGCCGTCGGCTTTCAAGGCGAGACTGTAATACGTACCGGCAGCGATGCTGATCACATTGCTCAGGTCAGGGACGGTAATGGGGCTGGTGCGGTTGGTGTTGCTGCCGTCCCCGAGCTGCCCGTTTTCGTTGTTGCCCCAGCTCGAGACTGTGCCATCGGTTCGTACGGCGAGGCTGTGGTACGCCCCGGCGGCCGTGGTGTTGACCAGTGGTCGCACGTTGACGCTCAAGCTGCCTTTTTTGGTGGCGTCCACACTCGAAACGACCTCAATGACGGTTGTGCTGGACTCGCGCACGAGTGGTGCGGTCAGGCTCACGCTCGCGCCGCGATCGGTGGACAGAATGCCTTTGCCGGAGGCGATGCGCCAAGTCAGGTCGGAGTTGCCACTGCCGGTGACGCTGGCACTGAGGTTGAGCAAACGACCAGAGCGCACCGTGTCGCTGGATGTGGTGATGACGACGGCATTGACGGTTGGCTTGACGGTGATGACGGCGGTGGCGGTCAGCGTCGGTGCGTCCACCGCCGTCACCGTGATGCGGGCGATCACGGTTGCGCTGACATTACCCGGCGCGGTGTACACGACGCTGTTGCCGCTTTCAGCGGAGATTTGCCCAGCGCCGCTCAGCGCCCAGCGCAGCCCACCGGAACCAGTCCAGCTCGAGGCGATGGTTTGCGTGCTGCCGGGCGCAGTTATCGCCTCGGTTGGTGAAACGCTGAGTTTGGGGCTTGCTCCTGTGCTCGTGTCGGGGCAGGCGGTGAGGAGAGCGCAGAGCATCGCGCCCAGCATGAGTTTTGATTGGTTCACAGTCACCTCGAGCCTCCCGTTCGGGGTAGCGACTGCTGTTATACCGTTCGCACTGCCTTCGGCGCGTGATTTTCGCACACCGTATCAGGGCAGCGATGGCACGGCGAGATCAACGGTTTGCGTCTCACCTCGAGCCAAGTGGACATTGTGGCTCGAGAGCACCCCACGCCCCATCGCGCCCTCGAGCCACGTGGTGATGGCGCTGACCCGAGCGTACACGCCGGGTTTGTTGGCTTCAGCGCAACCCTCACCCCAGCTTGTCGCCCCGGCGAGCAGCGGCGCACCGCCCGGCGCACTCACCAGCAAGGGCCCACCGCTGTCGCCGCGACAGGCATCTACACCACCCTGAGGCAAGCCCGCGCAGATCATGCGCGGCGTGACACGCGCACCGAAGGCGGCTACGCAGGATTCGACCGTGGTGATCGGCAAACTGGCGCGTTGCAGATCCCGAGGATAACCGCCGCTGCTCGCCAATGCCCCCCAACCAAAGACGGTGGCGACGGACGCGCTTGCCGCGAGCGCATGATCGCTTGGCTCGAGTGGCGCGACAGCCGTCAATGGACTGGCTGCGCTGAGTTTTAGCAGCGCGAAATCGTAATCGTCGGTATCAGGATTGTACTGAGGGTGAACGATGATTTGGGCAATGGTGCTGCGCGGGACTGTTCCCTCTAATCTGGTCAACCCAATGCCCGCTTGAACGCTGCTCGGTGAAAGCGCTGCGCCGCGCTCGTAAACGCAGTGCGCGGCCGTCAGTAACCAATTTGGCGCGATCAGGCTCGCCCCGCAGTAATGGGCGTTGAATGGATCGCTGATGCGGGCATCGAACAACGCGGTGACGTAGGGTTGTGCGCCCGCGCTGGCGGGCGTTCCACCGACGACTTGCACGCGAACTCCAGCGCCCTGTGACGATGAATAGAGAGATCCCTGCGAGGCGACGCGACTCGAGTCGTAGCCGGGTTTCGCGCTGTGACGCAAGTTGTAACTTCCAGCCCGCAACCGAGGCAAGCGGTACAGCCCCTGCCCGTCTGTGAAACCGCTCGGTTCGTCTACCCCAAGCGAGCCGTCGTTGTTGAAATCCAAATAAACTTGCCAGCCCACGAGCGGTGGCTCGAGCGTGTCTCTGACATTATTTTTGTTTGCGTCGAAAAACAGTGTACCGCTCAGTTCGGCAGCCCGCGTGACCGTCACGGATGTGCTCGCGGAGCGGAGCGGATCAATCAAGCTCGTGGCTGTGATGGTGATGACCGCATCGTTGTCTGGAGGGGTGAAGACCCCTTCGGCGCTGATGGTTCCTGATGTGGCTTGCCACGTGACCCGAGCGTCCGCGCTGCCCGCAACGACCCCGCGAAAACGCAGTGTGTCCAGCGCCTCGATGGACGCGCCTTGCGGCTCGATTTGGAGCGTCATGTTGGGGTTGGTGACCGTCACCGTGGCTGATGCCGATTTTGTCGCGTCCCCCAAACTCGTCGCGGTCACGGTGTACAACCCAGCAGCGTCCGGTGCGGTGTAGCGTCCGTCTGCGCCGATCAGACCTGCGCTGGCGCTCCAACGCACGCCAACTTCGCCAACCCCGTCCACCTGCGCACTAAAAGCTTGGGTTGCGCCTAGGCTCAGCGTCACTTGTCGCGGTGTCACCTCAAGACCCGCAATGCGGCTGACGACGATAACGGTGGTTTGAGCGCTCCGGCGCGAATCCTCGGTGCTGGTTGCGGTGATGGTCACGCCTCCCGGTTGGCTCGGTGCGGTGAACAAGCCACCGGGTTCAATCGTTCCCGCCGATGCCATCCACAGCACCCCTTGGCTGGGCGCACCTTTTCCGGCAATGCTGCTCGAGAACTGCAAACGCTGACCTACGGCCAGGCTCGGCTCGAGCGGCGCGACCATCACGCTCGAGATGCTGGGGAAGACCGTGACGTTGACTTGGTCTCGCCGCCCGGGATTTTGGGGGTCGTTGGCGGTGATCGTGACGACGCCTGTCTGATCCGGAGCGGTGAAGCGACCATCGGCGGTGATGCTGCCCGCGCTCGCCTCCCAACGCACCGACGCGACATTGCCGTCAATGGCCGCGCGAAACGCTGCGACCTCGCCAAGAGCGACTTTGGCGTCTCGAGGACTGATCTCGAGTGAGGCTTGGTTTTGGCACGCCACCAGAAGTACCAGTGCGGCGATGAACCTGAATCGCATGGGGTCACGGTATCACTCGGGCGAGTCACTGGATTGGTCATTTGCAGAAATTGAGGCTATCAGCCACCCGCTGGCATGTCACACCGCCAGTTACGGATTTGACCACTGCCATGAAACACTCACGTCTATACTTGCGGACGGTTTATGAGTCGGGGGGATGGTTTTTTCATGAAAATTTGGCGTTTTCTCATGTTGTCTGCCGTGTGCATGGGCTTGCTGTTGGCGTGTTCGCAACCCGAAACCCGCCCGGCTGCGGCTCCAGAGCCGACCACGGCGACCCTCAATTTTCCCGACCTCGCCAGCCAAGTCACGTTCTTGCAAGGCGAGCTGCGTCCAGCCGAGAACATCGTTGCCAAGGGCAACTTGCAAAAGCCCATCGCGGTGCGCTTCGCCATTCCCCCCGCCAGCGCCACTGCGCCTCGAGCCGCGCCTTCCGTGGAACTGCGCGATCTCTACCCCGGTCGCTACACCCTGTTCATCGAGGGTTTTGATGCCGAAAACGGCGTCGCGCTGTACGAAGGTGTGCAGAGTCTCGAGGTTAAAGCGGGTGCGCGGGCCAACACGATTGCCAAGGGCGCGACAGCCGAAGCCGTCGTCAACCTACAAGCCGTTTCCATGCAGCGGGCGCTCGGTGCTGTGCGCGTGACCATCTCCGCTGCACCAGAGGAAAACCTGTCGTATGTCGCCCGAGTCGGCGTTTTTACCGCACCGATGAAACTGGTCGAGGCTGGCATGACCGGTGTGCTCTCGAGTGTGCCCACGGGTCGCAATCAGACGCTACTGTTGGAAGCCCGCGATGCGGCTGGCAACCTGCGTTTCCAGGGGCGTCAGCGCGTGACCGTCAACAACCGCGAAGAAAAAGTGACGCTCGGCGGCTGGCAGACGCTGCACCAAGACAACGGCACACCCAACGTCACCGTACTCGAGGGCGCGACGGAATCCGAGCGCAACGCGCCGTACCGACTGTCGCTGCAAGCCGAAGCTCAGGGCGTCTCGCTGCTCGAGCAGGTCGAAATCGATTGGGGAGACGGGACGTTCCAAACCGTTGCAATCGGCGGCTCCGGTGGTTTGCTGAACCTCGAGCACGTCTACGGCAGCGTCGGTGCTCAGACCATTACGGTCACGGCGGTTTCGCGCTCGGGTACGGCCGCGCAAACCGCTCAGGTCGTGCAGGTGAACGGAAGCGGCACGGATCAAACCGCGCTGCGTTCGCTGGTCACATTGGAGGTCGGCAACGTCCCACTGAACGCTAGTGCCGTGTACGCCCGGTTTACACCAGAAGCGATCATCAACGGCGGCCGGAGCGCCCCAGCGGTCTTGGAGCCGCGCACGGTACTACTCGCGAAAACCGCTTCACCGCGAGTCTGGCTGGTCACCACGCACCTCGAGCGCGACCGCGCCTGGTCACTGGAGTTGAGCGCTGACTTGCCCGGTGGCAGCGCGGTTCGTCGCGTCGCCAGCAAAGGTGCAGCCCTGAAATTGCAACCGCAAAAACTGGTCGAGCGCGTCACTTCCGCATTTATCTACCGCCGCACGCCGCAACCGGGTGAAGCGATTCGTTTGCAGCTCAGTCCGCAGCACGCGCTGCTTTCCTCAGTCGGTCAGCGCACGGAGTTCCAAGTCGACGCTTGGGCGTCCGATGGCGAGGCGCTCGATTTAGATGTCGGCGACCTCGAGTGGGTGGTCAGTGATCCGCAATTCGCGAAGCTGCAACCGAAATTCAGCAGCGCCATCGTGACGAATCAGACCGAAGTCGGACAGGCTTACCTCGTGGCACGTTTGAAGAGTGACCCCAATGTGACGACCCCACCGGCGATGATTTTCGGCGCGAAATTGCGTGGGGACAGTCGCCAGTATCGTGACCGCGATCTGCTGTGGCCACCGGTTGACTTGAACGTTCGAGCCTTGCGCTCTAAGGACGACCTGCCGGAGATCAGTTGGGAGAATGGACGCCCGAGTGTGCAAGGTGTGCCGCTCGAGACGCTGCTGAACAGCTCAAGCGACGGTAGTTTCAAGGTGATTTTGCGCGATGTCTCGCTCGAGATCGGTCAAGTCCTCCTACCACTCGAGGGCGCATTGTACGCGGGCCGGGTCAAGGCAATTGAGCGACTCGCCAACCGTGACGCCATGCTCGTGACGCTCGCTGGCGACTTGACGATGAAAGATGTGTTCGCCCGCGCTCGCTACAGCTTTGACCCAGCCAAGCTCGAGATGCAGGGTTTGCTACCGAGTTCACCTGCCCCCACCAATACGTCGGTGTCGTGTACGGACGACGACGTGGCGCGGCTCGCTTCGGGTGAACGCACCCCTTCAGGAGAGTCCAACCTCGCGCGGAGTTTGCGCTCGCTGTGGGGTGACACGCGGATCGATCCGCGCGTTTCAGCCTCGAGCACCGTTGAAGTTAACGAAGCTGCGCCGATGCTGCTCGACTGGCGCGTGGGTTTGCGCGACGCGCGGTTCTACACCGATGTTCGCGGACTCTCACTCGGGCGGCAGCACAGCGGCATAGCCAGTTGCGGCGTTGGACTGAGCGATGCGCCAGCCACTAGCCCCAATGTGCCCGGTTTTTTGAGCTTTGTCCCGCAAGCGCAGTTTCAAGCCGAACGCGCCACCCTTGGGATGCGCGTGCAAAGCAGCCGCGAGGACGCCGTGCGGCTCACCACTAAACTCGATCTGTCGCGCGTCGACGCGAGCTGGCGCTGGCGCTGGGACGGCAGCCAACTGACCCAGAGCGCCAGCACCAATCGTTTCAATTGGGAGCTACCGAACATCGACCTCGAGTCGGATGAGGGGAGCGATGAAACCCTGCGCTTGAGCGCCCGTCGCAGCGACGCGCGTCTGAGCCTGCGCGTGGGCGGCGCACTGCGCGTCGACAGTCAGCCTTGGCAGCGCGGGTTGACTCGAGACCGCGCCCGCTTGTGCGCTGCGCTCGGGGTCGCCACGGTCGGGGCGAGTTGTGTTGGCGCACCCGCCACGGCTGAAATCGCTCCCGCCTTGCGCTTAGAACTT
This sequence comes from Deinococcales bacterium, assembly GCA_025359505.1. GTDB lineage: Bacteria > Deinococcota > Deinococci > Deinococcales > JAAFIG01 > JANYHH01. The sequence goes on along the minus strand of JANYHH010000080.1, from coordinate 34,626 downwards.
GGCCCGGACGCCCAGGCCACGAACGTTGGCCTCGCCAACGCCTTGATGTCCTCGAGTGACAGTCAGCGCGTCGTGCGCCCGCTGACCGCCCGAGCCGAAGTTGGTTCGGGTCTCGAGGCGAGCCTGCGCGGACTGGTCGACGACCCGAAGGCACTGACGAGCGCTTGGAACCGCGCAGCGTTGCGCACAACCGATTTGCTGCCGGCGATCGCGCTCAATCGTCCGTACACGTTGGAGCGCAGCGCCACGCGTCTGCGCCTTGGATACGCCGATGGCAAGCCGGACGGCGCAGCCACCGATGTCGAACTCGAGGCGACGGCCGCGTCGCCGCTGAACGCACTCGCGCCCGGCGACACCGTTGAACTGACCGCCTTTGTCGCGAAAAACCCCAGCCGCACCGAGTCTTTGAACGGTGATGCGGGCGCAGCGTCGGGGTTCCGCGATGCCTTGGTGAAGGGGTACGACTACGACCTGACGAAAGCTGAACTCTGGGTGCTGCCCGCGCTGTTGGGCAACAACAGTACGCCTGGCGTAGCCGAACGCTTGGCGAGCGCTGTAGCGGTCAGTGACGCGGCCACCCCCGGACGCTACCGACTGGTGCTGAAAGCTACCATCAGCCGCGATGTCTGCCAACGCCTGTCCGAACATCAAGGCGTCGGGCGCTTGGCGCTCGTGGCGCACAACCGCCTGTTCAGCCAGCAAAGCGTGCCGGCAATGCTCGGGCACGTCAATTTCAGTTGCGCCCCAGTGATTGCCGTTGGTGACAAGCCAAGCGCCAATGACAGCGCGTTGCAAATGAGGGCGCTGTCCGTCGCCGGTCAACCCGGTGGCGAGATCAAACCTGGTTTTTGCGTCGGCAACACCGCTCGAGCGCTCGGGCAGCGCTTCACCGCCAGCGGCACGGCGCAGCAACTCGCGCTGCGCCTCGTGGACGGCAAACGCAAATCCCTCTTCCAAGCCTCGGCGAGAAGCGCCTCGAGTGCGCGTGCGGCGCTCGAGACCTCGGCGCAGCTCGACCTGGCCCCGGGAACCTATCAGGTGCAGACGCTGACCGATCCCGGTTTCGCCACCGCTCAAGTCAGCGCTGAAGCCGTTGATGTCTTCAGTGGGGATGCCGCACAACTCGATGTGACTCTGCCCAGTGCGGACATTGACCTCAGCCCGACCAAGCCGATCTCGAGTGCCGTGGCGAGCGGCTTGACCCTCGAGCTGAACCAGTCGCGCTCGAGCTTGAGCGGTTCGCGCCGCACGTTCGCGCAGCGTTTCACGGTGCGCGGCGCGGGCGCAGCGCGACTCGAGTACCGCGCACCGTTGTTTGCTCAACTCGACACCATCAGTTCACCCGATGCCGATTGTCAGATCGCGGCGGGCGGCGTCGGCGTCTGCCGCGTTGCGCCCGGCGCTGCGACGCGGGCCGTCGCGGTCGAAGTCCGCTCGAGCCTCAACAATGACGCGCTAACTCGCTTCGCGCCGAACGGCGAGGCGGGCGCGAGGTCATACCCCGTGACCGTGCTCGACGATCCGCTGATGTGCAGCGGTGAGGGCGCTCCCGATCCACTCGGTGAGGGCTTGCCGGGTCGCACGGCCGCCGTGCTCGGCGATCCTCACGCCGTCAGCTTCGACCGCGTGGCGTTCGATACCCACGCGCTGGGCGAGTTCACCTACCTGCAACCGAGAAACGATCAAACCGGCGTGACCGTGCAGGCCCGTCACCAAACCGCGCAGGGACGCCCGAGAGACGACGGCAGCACGGTGGTCAGCGCCATCGCCATCAACCTCGAAGGTCATCGCTTCGAGTACCGCGCTCGAGTCCAGCCGGCCGCGTTGCTCGACGGTGAGCCAGTTGACTTGGAGGCGGGCGCGTATCGTCAGCTTAGCGATACGGCCGCGATTTCCGCGCAGGACGGTTTCGTGACCGTGTTTTTTGCCGATGGCGCGTTGCGTTTGCGTCCATCTTCCGGGGCAATCTCGCTGTGGTTGACGCTTGAGGAGAGCGCCAAGGATCGTTACGCGGGCCTATTGGGTCGCCCAAACGGTGATCCGAGCGATGACTTGCGCCTGCCCGACGGTACTGCACCGCTGCGGGGGTTCGGCGAACCGGCGCTTTCCGAGGGCTGGCGGATGCGTAAAGCAACCACTTCTTATTTCACGTACGCCAAAGGCGAGAGTCCGGAAACCTATGCGTTTGCCAACAGCGTCTACCGCCGCCGCCCGACGGCCGAGCAACTGCTGCCGTTCCGCGAGCGCGCCAGTGCATTGCTCAGCAACACCTGCAACATTCCGACCGGCGTCACCCCGAGGGCGCAGCAAGTCGATGCCATCGCGTTTGACCTGTACTACGGCCTAAAACTCGAGCAGGTCATGGTGCTGACCTGCAATTACCTCGTGACCGGGTACGTCAGCAATCAGAACAAACCCGGTCAGCCCGTGGTGGGTGCTCGAGTCAGCATCACATCAAACGAACTCGGAACCTGCAAGACGCACACCGACACGACCGGGCGTTACCGCTGCGTGATGACGCCGAAGCCGAACGCGGCGCTGCCCAAGGTTCGCATTGACGTGGACGGCAAGCTGGCACTGGCGAATTTCACCGAAAAAGCCACACCGGGTTCGACCGCGACGTTGACGCAAGACATCGACGCCACGCCGACGACGCTGATTATCTCTGGGCAAGCGCTCGACCCGAGCGGTCAGCCCGTGCGTGAAGCCAACATTGCTGTCCGAACCGACACAGCCAGTCGCAGCATCGCCACCGACGCCGACGGGCGCTACGAACTGAACATGACCTTCTCGCGCACCCAAGCCGAGCGCGATATTTTCCTCGAGATCAGCGCAGACGCACCGCGCCTTCAGGTGACGCGCCGCGTCGGAGTGCGTCTCTTGGCGAACGCAATCAAACGCATCACGCAGGATCTGCGTTTGACGCGCTCCGTGACCTTCAGCGGTAAGCTCCTCAACGCCTTGATCGGAAACGCACCGCTGGACGGAACGGTGGTCGTGCGGCGCAAAGGCGCGAACGAACTCTGTCGCGTCAGCACCAAGGGGTTGCGACTCAAGGCCGGGCTGGACTCGAGCGGCCCGAAGCTCGAGGACTTGGCGGGCATCAGCCTGTCACAACTTTTGAATCTGGCGCGTCAACCGTCGCCGGGCGGCACTGGCCTGCCTGGATCGTTCAAGTGCAGCGCCGAAATAGACACCAACAGCGCCTTTGACGTGACCTTGGAGGCGGTCGGGCCGTGGGGCACGCAGGTTTTCCCAGCAAGTGTCGCGGCTGCGCCGACCGACGCGAGCGTCGCTGACGAGCTGAGCACCGACATCATGGTCAAACCGACCACATTGCGCTTCACTGGACGCACCACCACGAAGGACGGCTCGAGCGTCGCCGCGACCGTGCGGGCTGGGCTTTCAAATGCTGAAATTATCGAGCCGGGGTTGTTCTCGCAGCCCGAGCCGGGTCGCTACGAGCTGCTGGTGTCGGTCGGTGAGGGCGCTCGAGGCGAGGTCACGCTGTCGGCGAGTGCTCCGAACCTCGTCGCGGAAACCACCCGCGCCCTGCCAGCCCTGAGCGTCAATGCCACGAACACGGTGGGCACTGACCTGACCCTCGAGTACCGCCGCTTTGTGAGCTTCAAAGGTAAAGTCAAGAGTGAGATCGGTTCCCCACCAGACACCCTCGTGCGCATTGTGCGCGAGGGCGGTGGCGAACTCTGCCGCGCCCAGATGACGCAGCAACTCGACTACGCCTGCACCGCCACGCTGACCGAACCCGGAGCCTTTCGCGTCTCGTACCTGACGAGCGGTGACTGGGGCACGTTGCAGCCCTTCGGCGAGGATGTTAGCGCTGACGCCGGTGGAATCACCCGCGATATCGATTTGAAGCTGACGATGGTGCGCGTGCGCGGTCGGATCATCAACCGCTCCGCCGGGGTGGTCGAAGGTGCACTGCTCGAGTTGCTGGCCGGGCAGGGATTGTTGATTCCGCGTTCCGCGTCACTGAGCGTCACTGGCGACCGCCTCGAGTTCACGGGACTGCTGCGCGAGGGCATCCGCAGCGGGCGTTTGGAACTGAGCGCCAGCGTTAAAGAACCCGCGCCCGCGCCGGGCAAACCCGAGGGCTTGGCGGTCGGCAGCGCTGGAGTAGCGTTCAGCGACCTCGAGCCGGGGCGAATTCACGATTTCGACCTCGACATCAGCCTCGACTCGGGGCGGATGATTCGCTTTATCGGGCGCGTCAGCAACAGCCTGATGCCGAATTTGCCGCTTCGCGCCGAGGTCGTCGTTACCGCCGACGATGGCGGCGAGGTTTGCCGCACCGGGAGCGACGCGCAAGGACGTTACGCGTGTAGTGTGCTGGCGCGGGGCTTATCAGGATTCTCGGTCACGCACAAATTGCAGGGCGACTGGGGCACGCGCGAGTACACCGAAGCGCTCACCGTTCCCGCTGGCCCCATTGTCACCGTAGAGCGCGACCTCAGCGCCGCGCCAACCACCGTACTCGTGACTGGGCGCGTCATCGACAGCGCCGAGCGCCCGCTCAAGGACGGCTTGGTGAGCTTATACGGCGACACTGGCGGTCTGTCCAGCGCCACGAGCTTGGAAACCACCCCTGACGCGAACGGCGTGTACGCCTTACCGCTCGTGTTTAAAGCCGGTCAAAGCTTCGCTCGAGCCACGCTCGGTTTGCGCTCGCAGGCGGGCAATGCCAGCGCTCCCGTGGATGTGCAGGGTACGACGGGCGTACTGAACACGGTGCGGATCGACCTCGCGGTCGGACGCGCAGTCGTGATCGAAGGCGTGCTGAAAAACCGCTTCGTGCCGGGACAGACCCTGCCCGGCGAAATTCAAGCCCGCACTGGCGACGCCCAGCCGCTGTGCCGCGCGACCGCCAGCGCCAATGGACGCTTCCGCTGCGAGGGCTTCGTCAGCACCGAAGCCGCCGTGCCCGTGATTTTGGAGGCTCGAGGTCGCTGGGGCGAGGCCTCGTTAACCGGCAGCGTGCCCGCTGGCAGTCTGGTCAGCGCCACGCGCTACAACCGCGATCTCGTGGTGGACGCAACGACATTGCATTTCACCGGTCGACTGCTCGACCCGGCCGGCCAACCGCCGTATCAGGGCAAGGTACGCGTCTCCGGCCCCGAAATCGGTGAGACCGAGGTCGTGACCGACTCGCTCGGGGTGTATCACGCGTACCTCGTCGCGCCCGCCAACCGCGCTCGCGTGACCGCCACGTGGCAGGCTCGTGACGACGCCAACAACGTCGGCAACCGCATGGCGTCACAGGCACTCGCGGTGGACGTGGTTCCGAATGCGCTTAAAGACGTACCGCGCGACTTCACCTTGGAAAACCGCGAACCCGGCACAGCCCGCTGGGCGTCCCTGCGCGGAATTGGCTTCGTCGCCCCGCCCGCATTGGGCCCGGATGGCACGCTCTACCTCAGCGGTCGTGACGGCAAGCTCTACGCGCTCAACCCCGACGGTACGCCGCGCTGGACGGACGCGATTCGCGTCAACCAAAAAGACCTGTTCGCAGGTACAAACGCCTACGCCGCGCCGCTCGCCACCGCTGAGGACGGCACGGTTTACGCGACAACGGATCGCACGCTGAAGTCCTACACCGCCGATGGCACGCCGCGCTGGACGCTGACCACGGCCGATGCCGTGAACCCAGTCGGGCCGCAGCGCATTTACCGCAAAGACCCGCCTCCAGCCAGCGCCGTGGCCATGGGAGCGGACGGCACGGTCTATACGGGCGGCGATAAGCTTTACGCCGTTGCGCCGAACGGTGCGATTCGCTGGTCGCTGAAACTCGACGATTGGGGCACGCACGCCAACGCGATCACCGTCGCGCCAGACGGCACAATTTACGTCAGCGTCGCCGACACGCTTTGCCCATTCAGCCAACTCGAGATATGCAAGGCAGATCCCGATTCACTGATTACGGTGCAATACCTTGCCGCCGTTAACAGCGACGGCTCGAGACGCTGGAAACGCAATGGTCTGGCGCTCAGCGCGGTTGTCACCGATTCGCAAAGCAACCTCAGCGGCTGGGGCTATAATTTAGAGTTTGGTTCAAGCAATCAGCTCATGTCAATCGCGGGCGACAGCAGCGTGCGCTGGACGCAGAACGTTGCCGCTGGCGCACTCGTGCGCGGCATGGCCGTGGACGACGACGATGAACTCGTGCTGCCGTGGACGAACCCGACGACGAACGCGGCTGGCCCCGCCGGGGAGGGCATCGCCCGCCTGCGGCGCGACGGCAGTCTGCGCTGGTTCGCGCCGCTCGAGGCTCGCGTCACCGCCGTGGCCCTCGGTGAAGACGGCGCAATCTACGCCAGCGCCACGAACGGCCGCGCTTACGCCGTGGGAGCGGATCGCAGCGTCGCTTGGGCTTTCGAGACGCCAGCCGCGCTCTCGAGCTTGACGCTCGCGGATGACGGTACGGTCTACGGTGCGGGCAGCGCCCTGACCGCGATCAACAGTCGCGCCGTCCGCGCCAAGCGCACGATCTGGTCGTTGCCCGCGCAAGGAACGCGCAACGCCAGCGCCCTCGCGCCAGACGCCACACCGCGCCGCCTGGTGCGCTTTGCTGGTCGGATCGTCAACCGCAACGCGCCGCTCGAGACTTTGGCAGATGCACCAATCAGCCTGCGTCGCCTCGATGGACGCCTACTGTGCGAGACCGTCAGTGACGCTGATGGGCGCTATCTGTGCGGCGCACTCACTGCGGATCTCGCCCCATTCACTGCCCGCGCCGACATCAGCACTCCATACGGCAATTTCGCGCTCGAGGCGAGCGTGCAGGGCGGCTCAGCCGGGGAAACCACCATCGTCGATCCAGACCTGCGCTTGCCGATCACGACCCTGCGCGTGGCCGGTACGGTGCTCGACTCGAGCGGCAAGGTCGTGCCGGAAGCGCTGATCACGCTGAAAACGATTGGCGACTCGACCCTCGCCGCACCGATCACGCTCAGCACCTCGAGCGCAGGTGAATTCGAGCGCCTGCTCTTTTTGCCGACACCCGTCAATGCCGTAACCTATGAGGTCGTCGCCGCCAAGGGCAGCGTCAGCTTGCCGCAACGCGCCACGGTCAACCTCAGCGTTGGCGGGTTCAACCAAAAAACCTTTAACTTCACGCTCGACCCGAGCGCCCTCGGCTCACTCGCTTGGAGTTACGCCACGGGCGGCAACATCGTCAGTGCGCTGGCACTAGGCGCTGACGCGACGGTGTACGCTGGCTCACTCGACGGCAAATTGCACGCCGTGCAAAGCGGCGCGGCCCGCTGGACGTACGAGGCTGGACAGCCGCTCGAGCTGGCTCCGGTGGTGATGAAGGATGGTGGCGTGCTGATCGCGGTCGGTCGCAGTCTGCGGCTCGTTGGCAGCGATGGTCGTCTGCGCTGGCGCGTCGACACCGATGCCGACGCGGTGCTGGCTCCGGTGGTCGACGCCGACACGATTTACCTCGCCACCCGCACGAAACTCGAGGCGTACAGCTTGACGGGTGGGCCGCGCTGGTCTCGAGCGCTGCCCGATCCCGACAAGCGCAGCTTGGCGCTGGGGCGCGATAGCAGTGTCTACTTGGCCGCATCCACGCGCACCTTCGCCTTTCACCGCGATGGCGTGCCGTACTGGAGCGTGCCGCTGGCGTTGCGCGGCCTGGCGGTCGGTGGCGACGGTACGATTTACGCGGCCGCCTCGAGCGGCGCGGTCGCCCTCGCACCGCACGGCGGTGTGCTGTGGCGCGGTGCGATCGGTGACATCGGTCAACCGATCATTCTAGGGAGTGGCAACATTCTTTTCGGGCGCAGTGTCACTAAGCCGCTCGAGCCGATGGTCTTGTACTCACCGCAAGGCAGCGTTGTCGCGCAACTGCCGAATGGCGACGCCCCGGTCGCCTCGAGCGACGAGATGCTGTACTTCAGCAACGCCGTTCATTTGCGGGCCACGACGCTGGATGGTCAAGAGCGCTGGCAGGCCAACGCGCCGGGCGCGTTCGCGGGCGCACCGCTCGTCACGGCTGACAAGACCGTGGTCGTTGCAACCCGCGACGGGCGGATTCTCGCGATTCGCGCTAGCAGCGACGGCGTGGCGGTTACGCCGTGGTTCCGCGTCGGACGCGATCAAGGCAACTCGAGCCGCGCCGACCCAGCGCCGGTCGTTGCCAGTCGCCGCATCAAGGTCAGCGGTCTGGCCCGCAACGAATTCATTCCGACTCGCACCATTGCAAACCTCGAGCTGACGGTCGAAACCGCGACGGGTACACCGCTGTGCAGGGCGCTCAGTGATGCGGATGGCGCGTTTAGCTGCGCGTTCAACAGCGTTGCCGTGGCAGCCGCGCCGCTGGTCGTTCGCAGCCTGACCGCCAGCACCAGCCTCGCGCTGCCCGCCAGCGATCTCGGCTCAAGCCTCGAGTTGAACGCGATTCACGAGGTTCCCGAAACCACATTGGAACTCACGGGACAAGTGCTCAACCGCGTCGATAAGCCAATGGACGGGGCGCTCGTGCGCCTGACCGATCCGCTGCGCGGCGAGTCGTACACCGACGGAGAGGGGCGCTACCGCTTCCGCATTCCGGTCGAGCGCCCAGGGGCGTACTCGCTGTCGATCTTCGCCAACAAGGGTGTCTCGAGGCTCGATCAGACCGTGCCAGTCACCATCGCTGCCAACCGCCTGACGAGCCTGAGCACGGATTTCAAATTCGGCAGCGCCCAGCTTGGGCAGGTCGCTTGGATCGTCGCGGGCGGCGGTACGGGGGTCACGGTCGGCGCGAGCAATCTGCTCTACACCAGCGGCGCGATTCTCGATGCCGACGGTGCGGAGCGCGGACGGATCAACTCTACGGCTCGGGTCGCCATCGGTGGCGCTGGACGGGTCGTCACCGCTTCGGGCGGTGTGGTCAGCGTCAGCACCGCCGACGGCGCACCGCTGTGGAGCACCAGTGCATCCGGCGCAAACAACCTCACGGCGACCGCGCTCGGACAGAGCGGAGAAGTCTACGCGGTCGGTGGGCGAAGCCTCTACGCTTTTGATGGGGCGGGTCGTCTGCTGTGGCAGTGGCAAGCCGACCTCGAGCTGCGCTCCGCCCCGGTCGTCGGCGCGGATGGCACGATTTACGTCGGCACGCCAAACCGTGCGCCAACCCTCGACGCGCCAACCCCGAGCGGTGGGGCGTATTACGCGATCAACCCCGACGGCCGGGAGAAGTGGTACACGCCGCTCAATGCAGCGTTCCACCCTGCCGCCATCGGCGCGAACGGCACAATCTACGTGCCGAGCGGTGACGGCGAAGTCGTGGCTTTGGAGCCGAACGAGGGCGCGATTGTCTGGCGCAGCCGCATCGGGGACACCGCCAGCGGCGCACCGACCTTGACCCCCGACGGCAGCATCCTCAGCCCCGCCCGGCGCGGTTCCTCGAGCAGCCTCGTGGCGCTGCGCAGCGACGGCTCACTGCGCTGGGCTGCCCCGATGCCCGGCGCGATCAGCCCGGCGACGGTCGCGGCCGACGGGCGAATTTACCTCGTCAGCAGCAACCTGTGTATTCCGGAACGACTCGTGCCGACGTACTTCCCGGCCACGCAATACGATTATCCGTGCGATGCGGCAGCACTTATAGCCCTTGACCTCGAGGGGCGCGAGGTCTGGCGCTATGCGGCCGCGCCACCGCTCAATTTGAACGGTGGCAACGTGCGCCTTGGTGCGCCGCCGACAGTGCTCGACGACGGTCTGGTGTTGGCAATCCTGCCGAAGAACAGCGACGACCTCCGCAGCAGCTTCCCGGCCATTTACGCGATCAACACGACCTCGCCCGGACTCGCGGCGTCGGCTTGGCCGGTCGTTGGGCGCGAGCCAGGTCACACCTCGAGAAGCACTGGCCTGCCCGGCGTGCGGCGGTTTATTGCCGTGAACGGCATCGCCCTCAACCGCTTCGGGCCCGGCGAAGCCGTGTCTGGCGTGGGTGTCGAGGTGCGCACTGCGAGCAACGAATTCATCTGCCGCACCCGCACCGATGCCACTGGCTATTACATCTGCGGTGCGCAAACAACCACGCTGAGCGCCCTGCCACTGCGCGTGACGACCGGGGAACCGTACTCAAGCTTCAGCGTCGACGCGACGATGCCCTTAGGTTTGGCGACCCTCAGTTACGAGCGCCGCGTGGACTTGCGGTTGCCGGTCACGACATTGAAGCTCTCTGGTACAGTCAAAAACTCGAGCGGCGAGGCGGTCGTCGGTGGTTCGGTCAGCCTCGGTGGGCCAGACTTGACCGCGCAAACCCTTGTCACCGATGCCGACGGTCGTTTCGAGCGCTTCTTCACGATGCCCAAGGGCGTCAGCGCCGCGACTGTGGAGTTGCGCTACCGCGATACGGGTGGCGCGGCCTTCGCTCGCGAGCGGATTGCGCTCACCCCGCAAGCCTTGACCGAACGCGTGCTCGATCTGAACGCCAGCGCTAGCACACCGGGTCTGGTGAAGTACAGCCAAAGTGCGAGCCTCTCGAGCCTGACGCCGTTGGCGCTCGGAGGTACGAACCTTTACGGGTTACGCGGTTCGCAACTCGTGTCCTTTGACCTCGAGGGACGCGAGCGCTGGGCGGTCGCGGTTGGCGACAACCCGCTCGCACCGGTCATCACCGGGGATAGCACAGTCGTTATTGGTTCTGCAACAGACACCCGCGCCTTCAACCCAGACGGCAGTTCGCGCTGGACTGCGCCAACCAAACTGACCTTGGGACTCGCGGTCGCAGGCGATGATCGACTGTACGGGGTCAGCGCCGACCGCAGCACCCTCGTCGCCCTCGAAGCCGATGGCACGACGCGCTGGACGAAGGCGCTCTCGAGCCTCGCCTCGGGTGCGCCCGTCGTCACCGCGTCCGGTTCCGTCGCCGTCGGCACGGAGGATCGGTTGGAGCTTTGGGGTGCGAGTGGCGCGTTCGAGCGGGCCCTGAGCGCCCCCGGTGCGCGTTGGTTGGCGCTCAACTCGAGCGGCGATCTCTTATCCGACAGCACCGACGGGCGCTTGCACGCCTTCGCCCCGGACGGGTCATCGCGCTGGCAGTACACACTAGCCGATGCGAACGCACCGATCCTGATCGGCGAGAACGATGCGGTGTACGTCGGCACGGCCGACCCGACCTCGAGCGCCCGCCGTCTGACCGCGCTGAGTGCCAACGGCACACTGCGCTGGACGGCCACCACCGGCGGCACGGCGCTGCCAACCGCCATCGGCGCAGACGGAACCGTCTATCTGACCTCGAGTGACCGCCAGCTCAGCGCACTGAAACCCGATGGTACGGTCGCGTGGCGTCTGAGCTTCCCGAGCGCCCCGAGCGCCGCGCTGATGACGCCCTCGGGCGATCTGATCTTCGCCACCGCTGACGGCAAACTCAATGCGGTCGCTACTGGCTCCAATGGTGCGGCGGGCAGCGCCTGGGCCCAACTGAACCGCGATCCCAGCAACGCCCGCCGCGCCGGAACCCTGTCGACCATCGCCGCAAACCGCATCGTGCGCGTGCGCGGCGCGGTGCTGAACCTGCACCGTCCCAGTCAGCCCCTCCTCGGTGCGACGGTCACGACGCGCCGCAGCGACGGCTCCGTGCTGTGCCGCGCCACGTCCGATGCCCAAGGCGTCTACGCTTGCGGCGGCCCGGTCTCGGGTCTGACGACTGGCGAATTGAAACTCACGGTCTCGAGCCTGCAAGGTGATCTCGAGCGCACGCTCGCCTTTGCCGCCGGTGCAGTAGGCAGCAGTGTCGAGACCGCACAGGATTTGCTCGTGCCGACCACGACCGTCGTCTTCGCGGGCGTCGTCCGAGCGCCAGACGGCTCGGCGGTCGCCAGTGGCGCGGTCACGTTACAGGGCGGTGTCGAGGGCGTTAGCCCGATCACCGCCACCGGGCGCTACGAGCTGGCCGCGATGCTCCCTAAAACGAGCACGGGGACACTGAGCGTCTATCTCAACGCGCAAAGCGGGGCACTCTCGAGCCGCCGCCTTGTGACCCTCACCGCCGCGCCAGGGCAACTCAGCGAACAACTGGGCGACCTCGCGCTCGAGCGCCGCTCGCTCGGCGAGGAGCGTTGGAGCTTCGCCACCGGCGGCGCGATTCGAGCCGCGCCAGCCATCGCGGATGATGGCACGCTCTACATCGCTTCTGAAGACGGCAAACTGTACGCCGTCGCCACCGACCGCACTGAACGGTGGAGTTACACCACGCTCGGGCCACTGTTGACCAGCCCCGTGCTGCACCCGGACGGCTTCGTAATCGTGGCCTCGAGCGACCGCAAATTGTACGCCGTCAACCGCGACGGCAGCCTGCGCTGGTCGCACGCGTCCGCGAGCGCCGCAGCGGTCGCCCCAACCGTCGCGGCTGACGGTGGCATTTACCTGCATCGCAGCGATGGGCAACTCGAGGCACTGAGCATCACGGGCGAATCGCGCTGGACGCGAGCGATTGGTGCGCCCGCCAGCGCCGCGCCCGTGGTTGGCGCGGATGGCACGCTCTACGCGGGCAACAACGCGGGTACGGTCATCGCCCTCAACCCCGATGGCAGTCTGCGCTGGCTGGCTCAAAGCTCGAGCGCGGTGCTCGATTTAGCCCTAAGTGCCAGTGGTGAATTGTATGCACTCGAGACGAACGGCTCGCTGCGGCGCTTCGCCCGCGATGGTCAACTGCTCGAGCGCAGCGCGGGCGGCGGCTCGAGTGCTGTTGGCAATATCAACATTGACGGCAGCGGACGCGCCACCGCGACGCTCGGCTCGGCTGGGTTGCTCGGTGACCTCGCGGCGTACCGCGCCGATGCCGGTGGACTGACCGAACTGGGCCCGCAGGGTGCGCCGAACTGGACGTATCGCGCCCCCAACCTCGAGCCGCGCAGCCTCGCGCTCGGACGCGACGGCGCGGTTTACGTCGCCAGCGGCCCGCAACTGAAAGCCATCAACGCGGCTGCCCGAGACCTCGCTGCGGGGGCGTGGCTTAAACGCGCTCGAGATTTGAGCAACAGCGGGCGTGTACCGCCCGACTCGAGCGCGAGTGGATTGCGCTTCCTGCGTTTTGGCGGCGTGGTCGGCAACGCCAATGATGCTGGCACAGCGCTCGCTGGGCAGGAGGTCAGCGTCTTCGAGTCTGACAACACATTGCTGTGCCGCAGTGAAACCGACATCAGCGGACGCTACGACTGCACGGCTCGCACCGCCAAGACCGGCAGTCTGGCGCTGCGTTTGCGCGTCAACAGCGTCTACGGTCAAAGCACGGTTTCCGCCACCGCGCCCGCCGGTGCGAGCGGTACGGACGCCAGCCTCGAGCGCAATCTGAGCTTGAATGTCACCACGCTGGCGCTCAGTGGTCAGGTCAAGCTCGATGCCGCCACCCCGGCCGCGAACGCCACCGTGCGCGTCGCCGACCTCGCCCCGATCACCACCGACGGCACGGGGCGCTACATCACCACATTGATCTATCCACTGTCTCAGTCCAGCGCGGCGCTCGAGTTACGCGCTACTCGCGGTGAGGAGGCGGTCAGTGACACGCTCAACGTCACGCTGCGCCCAAGCGAGCGGCTCGAGCTGACCCGCAACCTGATTTTCCGCTCGCCCGGCGCATTGCGTTGGACGCAAGATCTCGGGGCGGCTCCACTGGGCTTGAGCGCGGACACTGCCGGACTGCTCGTCTCCAGAGGCGACCGCGTGCTGCGCGTGTCCGCCGATGGCGTGACGCAATGGGTTCACACCGTCGCAGGCGCGACCCTCAACCCCGTCGCGGTCAGCGCAGCGCAACTGCTTGTGACCGCCAATCAGACCGGCGCATCCACATTACGCGCCCTCGAGCCTGCCACCGGCGCACTGCGTTGGAGCTTCGCGCCCAGCCCCGACGCCGATGCCCTGAGCGCACCAGCGCTGTTTGACACCGACGCGCTCGTCACCACTGCCGACGGTCGCTTGCTGCGCGTGTCCGCTGCCGGGACACTGATCTGGTCGGCAGTTTTGCCCAGTGGCGCGGCCGTCACGCCCGCCATCGGTGCGGACGGTACAGCCTTCGTCGCCTCGAGCGGCATCACCGCCATCAACCCCGACGGCTCGAGACGCTGGACGCTGACCTTGGCGGGTCAGTCGGTCTCCGCTGCAACGCTGCCCGACGGCGGACTGTTGGTTGCTCGAGTCAGTGGCGTAGGCGGTTCACTGCTCAACGTGGACGCAAACGGCGCGGTTCGCTGGCAGCGTTCGTTGAGCGCCGCGCCGCGTTTCGATTTGGCGGTCGGTGCGGACGGGCGCAGTTACCTCGTGACCGATGCTGCGCTGCTCGCCTTTGACCCGAGCGGCAACCCACTGTGGAGCGCCCCCGGCCAGCCCGGCCCGATCACCCTCGGCTCGAGCGGCACGATCTACGTCGGCGGTTCCACGCTGCGGGCTGTGACCCGCGACGGACAGCCCGTGTGGTCGTACAACAGCGGCTCGAGTGGCGCTCGAGCGCTGACCCTCGGTGACGGCGGCTCGCTCTACGCCGCGCTCGTCACACCCGAAGGCGGCGCACTGATCGCCCTTGGCACGGATGCGGACAGCCCCGCGAACGGCGCGTGGGATCGCGCTGGCCGCGACAATCGTAGCTCAAACGCCCAGACGCGCAGCGCGACCCCGCAACGACTGGTTGTTGTCGATGGCACGCTCGTTGACACCACCCTGCGTCAGCCGCTGCCCGGTCACACCCTGCGCGTGAATCGCCCCGATGGAACGCTGTTCTGTCAGACGCTGACCGGCAACACCGGCGCGTTCCGCTGCGGAGCGCCGACCACGCTGGCGGCGCAAACCCTGCGCTGGACGGCCACAGGTGACTACGGTGACGCGACCGGCACGCTCGAGGTGGCGGCTGGTAACGGCGACCTTGTGCTTCCAGCCGCCCTCGAGCTGCCCGCGACCGTGCTGCGGTTGTCCGGCACGATCAAGCGCGAGACCCAAGCCGTGGCAAACGCCAATGTCAGCGTCGCAGGTGACATCACCGCGACCACGACAACCGACGGCGCGGGCGCGTACAGTCTGTCTGTTCGCTTCAAACGCGGCGTGACCACTGCCCGCTTTGACTTACTGGCCCGCGATGCGGACGCCGCCGCCTCGGCCCGCCTCGAGCTGACACTCAGCGCTGCGGGCGTCACCACGGTCACCCGCGACCTTGAGTTCCGCAACCCCGGCACGCTGCTGTGGAATTTCGACCCCCGAGAATCAGGCGGTCAAACGCGCCTTGTTCGAGCCGACGACGGCAGCCTCTACGCAACCTCGCAAGGCAGTCGCCTGCACGCCGTCGCCGAAGACGGACGCCTCGCGTGGTCTATTGGCACAGTCGACGAGCGCCGCTCGAGCCTCGTTGCCACCGCCGATGGCACACTGCTCTCCGTTGTCGGACGTGGTGCAGACGCTGCGCTCGAGGCGAACGACGCGCAGGGTCGTCCCCGCTGGTCGTTGCCGCTCGACGGGGGCTTCGGTCAACCCGCGCTGACCCACAGCGGCGACCTGTTGGTGCTCGACGAAACCGGAGGTGCAACGCTCGCCACCCGCGACGGTGTGTTGCTGTGGCGCGTCCCGAACGTCGCCCCGAATCCAGCGGGGATGCCCGCGACCATCATGGCTGACGGGACGCTGCTGCTCGCACATGGTCAGCGAGACGCGGGTGCTCGCCTGACCGCGCTCAACAGCGATGGCAGCAAACGCTGGATCGCAGCATTCGGCACAGGGAACGAGAACGTGCGCGGGATTGCGCTCAACGCGAACCGCATTTTCGTCACGACCACCGCCAATATCCTTTACGCCCTTGATCTCGAGGGTGCGGTCATCTGGCAGCAAGCCGACCTCGCGGGCGCACCCGTGGTCGCCTCGGACGGTGTGATCGCTGCGACCGCCGACGGCGTGCGTCGCCTGACGCTCGAGGGGGCAACCCTGTGGACGACCGCGCTGCCGAGTGCCCCAAGCACCACGCCAGTCCTCGGCGACGATGGCTTGATCTACATCGGCGACAGCGCTGGACGGGTTCACGGATTGCGCAGCGATGGCACGATTGCTTGGACACTCAGCAGCCCAAGCAACGACCCAGTGACCGACCTTAACCTCGCGCAGAACCAGACGCTGGGCGCTGGCTTCAACTCGAGGCGCGTCGCCGCGCTGCAAGTCACCTCGAGCCGCCTCAGCACTGGGCCGTGGCCAACCGTCAACCGCGACAGCGCCAATCGCCGACTGCAACCGAGCGACGCCCGACCGCGCCGCCTTGTGCGCGTCGCGGGTCGCGTCACATTGAACACGGCTGCGGGCGCTGGTTACAGCGTCACCGCGAAGCTCGGTGCAATCGCGCTGTGCCGCACGGTCACAGACGCGAGCGGACGCTACGCCTGCACGGGTCAAACCGCGACCCTCAGCACCGTGTCGCTCACCGTCAGTGCCGAAGGGCGCAGCGACAATCTGCCGCGCCGCGCCAGTGCCACCCTCGAGTTGCCCGCTGGAACCCAAACGCTCGAGCGCAGCCTCGACCTGAGCGTGCCCTTCACCGGCGTGCGCTTCTCAGGCATCGCCCGCCGCGCGGACGGCACAACGGGAACCGATGTGCGCGTTACGGTCTCAGGCGTCAGCGAAGGAGTAAGCGTCAGCTCGAGCATCCTCACCGCCGCCGATGGCCAGTACAGCCTGACGCTGTCGCTCGCCGATGCTGCCGCGACGCTGAACATCCAGTTGCGCTCGAGCCTCGAGACCGGCACGAATCTGGCTCAGCGTGAGGTTTCGATCACCGCGCAACTCGGTCAAACCCTCGAGCGAACCCTCGATGTGACGCCGACCAGCCTGCAACTCAGCGGTGTCGTGCGGCAAGCCGACGGCTCGAGCGCGAGTGAAGCCGAGGTGCGCGTCAGCGGGGACATCACGGGGGTAACCACGACCGATGCGAACGGACGTTATCAATTCGCCTATCCAATCATCAGTGCCGCGCAGACCGTGACCGCCCGACTGCAAGCTACGAAGGACGGTCAAACCCTCGTTCGCAACGTACAGCAACCGATCACGCCAGACACGCTCAACAGCCGCACGGTTGACTTCAACCTCGGTAGTCCAACGGTGCTGCGCCTGCTCGGAACGGTCACGCGCACCGACGGCACGCTCGCGGCGAACGCCAGCGTCAAAGTGGACGTGTACGCCAACAGCACCACTAAGACTGTGACGGTCACGACTGACTCGAGCGGCAAATACGAAGCTTCGGGTTTCTTCACCGACAATCCGACCAACGCCTCTTACACCGTAACCGTCACCGACGCTTTCCACACCGTCGCCTCAAGTGGTTCTCAAGCGCTGACGGTGCGCGAAACCACCGATAAGACCGTCGACCTGAGCGTTGACAACACGGCATTCGGCCGCGTCACCGGCGGATTGCCAGGCGTCAAAGACTTCATTCAAGCCTCGGATCGCACGTACACCGTGACCGCCACCGAAGTCATCGCCACCTCGAGCACAGGCACAGAGTTGTGGCGCAAGCCGCTTGCTCTGAAGAGCGAAGTTTCCCTTGGCGCGAATGACAGCTTGCACGCGATTGACAGCACGAACGCACTGGTGAAACTCTCGAAAGACGGCGATCTGCTCTGGCGCACGGCGCTCGAGGACACGGGTTGCAACACCTGCGCCCAAGCGCCCGCCATTGGTGCGGACGGCACGGTTTACGTCGCCCCCTCGAGCAAATTGATCACGGTCGGCGCGGATGGTCTGACAAAATGGTCGGTCAACTTGACCGGAACGGCGCTGACCGAACCCATTGTAGATGGTGACGGTAACGTCTACGTCAAAGAGCGCATTGGTCAGATATACGGCGGACAAGATCGCTTGACGACATTTAACTCGAGCGGTGTGCTGCGTTGGATGAAGGAAGAACAGGCGTATTTTGCAAACGCCGTCCCACCCGTTTTGACGAGTGATGGGAGAATCGTTTTTACACTTGGCGACTCACTCCAAAGCTATCTGCGCGATGGCACACTCGTTTGGAATCAGTCGCGCCGCGTCACAGCACTTGTGGCCGACGCGAGCGGTTCACTGTACACAGCTCGAGACGATTACTACGGTTACTTATCCAAGATTGCAGCAAGCGGGGAAGTCACGTGGGAAAGAACGCCCTATAACTACGCGAGTAGCAGTAGTCAAAGTCTCGTGTTAGGAAACGACGAACGGATATATATCTTGTTCTCTGCGGGCAGACTTTTTTCATATAACTTGAGTGGCAATCAGGTTTTCAACCTATCAGTTGACGCACATGGAAGTTTAGGGAACGCGCAAAATCTCATCAGCGTCTCGAGCGGACAGCGACTCATCATGCGCCACGCCAACGGGCTGAGCCTTGTGCGCGTCTCCTCGAGCGGCTTGGCGGATAGTTGGGCAAGGCGTGGGCGTGATGCAACGCGAGCTGGGCGCAACCCTGCCACCACGCCAACGCGCCGCTGGGTCACGTTGTCTGGCACGCTCAAGAATCTGACCCTGCCTGAACGCAAGCTCAGCACTTATTACGTCCGCGTCACCGCGAACGGTACGAATTACTGCGATGTGCAAACCGACACAAACGCCAATTACACCTGTCGACTCGAGACGACCAACACTGCCGCGTTTGACCTGACCCTCGAAGCGCGGGTATCGCAAAACAGCGCTGTGCTGGAGGCTGTAACGCAAACCGTTCCTGCTTCAGCGCTCGGCACGGTGACGAACGTAACCCGTGACTTCGAGTTACGACCAACGATGTTACGACTATCGGGTACGATTCGCGATTCCGCTGGTCAGCCCGTGAATAGAAGAGAGGGTTACTTGAATGTGCAACGCGGTAACGCGAGTGTTTGGAATCAGTACTTTACTACCGATACCCAAGGTCAGTACACTCTTGCAGAATTTGTCGCAGTGGGTACGTACAAAGCGACCCTAAGTATTGCTGATATCAACAACAACTATTATTCCAAAACCCTCGAGCCGCTTGAGGTCACAGCATCTACACTTACCGAGAAAACACTCGATTTACGTTTCGATCCTGACGGTGTGCTCACCGTTGGTGGTACGGTGCGCGACCACCTCGGGGCGATCACTGCCAATTCAAGCGTAACCATTTATTACAGCGGAGCCTCCAGTCAATCTGGTTCCGTGAACACAGACGCAACTGGGCGCTACACGTTCACTAAGCGAGTCAAGCCCGGCACGTACACCATCACTATCGACACATTGGATCGCGCGGGCAACAACAAACGGACTACCGCCGAAAACGTCGTTGTGGCAGCCGACGAAACGAAGGTTCAAACCACGGATGTCGCGCTCAATCCAGTTGGTGAGATTATCGTGCGTGGCACAGTCAAGAAGGCCAACGGAACGGGTGCTGCCTCGAGGTACGTCTACATTTCGGGATTGCCGTACCGCTACGCCAGTGGCGCATCCACGAATGCCAACGGTAACTTCGAGTTCAAGCAATGGGTTGAAATTGGTACATTCCAAGTTTACGCAACTACCTCCGACCCGTATCGCTTTGCTGTTCAATCCGCAACCGTCAGTGTCACCTCAAACGCCACCGCTACGCCCGTTGAACTTAACCTCGAGTTGCAAGACCCGCAAACAGCGGTGCTGGCACTGAGCGGGCAGATCACCGATATGGATGGTTTCGCGTACATTAACAAGCGCGTGGACATCAAGGTTTACGATGGGACTCGTCAATACCCAGTGGCTGTAACTACCGACAGTGCAGGTGCATACGAAACCACCATTCGCACACTAGAGGGAACGTACTCGGCGCAGATACAGGTCAGGGATCCCAACGGGCTGGAAAACTACGCCAGTTTGTCCAACCTCGCGCTCAATTACACCGCAGCGACTACGCGAACACTTAACCTCGAATTGCGCCGCACTGGTCAAGTCACGCTCACCGGAGTGGTGCGTAACGCGAATGGTACTTTGACAACTCCGTCCAACTATTATTACGCTCCTTACACAGCGACGTTCACTGACGGATTGTTCTCCCGCACCTTTTACCCCACTTCTGCGGGGGCAGGACAATACACGCTCGGTGCACAGCGGCTCCCAACGGGAACGTACACGTTGAAGCTCGAAGTGCTTGATACAAACTTTGGAAATTACCAGTATCAATCGGTTGTGCAACAAGGCGTCGTGGTCAGCGCCAATCAAACGACCGCGCAAACGCTGAATCTAGATTTCAAGCGCTTTGAACTCAGTGGTGTGGTGCGCGATGCGAACGCCCAACCCGTTGTGGGTACGAATGTGGAACTGAGCAACGTGGCAAGCGTCAGTTGCGTCACTTGCACAGCCGTGACCAACGCCCAGGGCCAGTATCGCCTCCTTGTTGCGGTCGATCCGAGCGCGACGACTGTCAGCTACAGACTTCGTACAACCAAAGGTGGCTACAATCAAACCTTCGATCCCGTTGCAACCCCCACGCCCGAAAACGCAACTTCCGTCACTCGAGATTTGACACTGACCACCGCTGGCACGCGGCTCGAGATCAGCGGGCGGGTCAGTAACGCGGATGGAACGGGTCTCGAGGGTGCGAACGTGAAGCTTCTTAACCTCAGCGTTGGTGCATGTCAAACATGTACAGCGATAACCGATGCTTACGGACGCTATAGCATACAGTCCTTACTCCCAATTGGTGCTAGCGCTGTTACGTACTCCCTCGAGTTAACTCATGCTGGGGAAGTTGCTCAGTTTGCTTTTACTAAAACTGGTCTTGACACAGCACAAACCAATACGGTTATGCATGATTTGAATGCCGCACCTTTGACTCGAGACATAGAATTCAAGGGACGCTTGCTCACTTGGGATGGAACACCAATTAGCAACAAATCCGTTTACCTTGAAGGATTAAG
Source organism: Deinococcales bacterium (assembly GCA_025359505.1). Taxonomy (GTDB): domain Bacteria; phylum Deinococcota; class Deinococci; order Deinococcales; family JAAFIG01; genus JANYHH01. The sequence goes on along the minus strand of JANYHH010000080.1, from coordinate 13,777 downwards.
CCGTGGAACGTGTACGAGTTGTGCAACAAATACGGATGCACAAGGAAACTATCTTCTCAGCATCAAATATCCTCGCAGTTTGAATTCCATCGCCGTGCGTCTGGCCATGACGTACCAAGGGTATGGATACTCGTTTGAAATTGCAAGCGCCATCACGCCCGGCGAGTCAGCCGTGAGCATCGAGCGAATACTTGAAATGAAAGCACGCCTCGAAATCAGTGGACTGGTTCTAGATGGTGCAGACAACCCCGTTGAAAGCGCCACTGTGAACGTCTCGAGATTGATTACCAACGCCCGTTGCCTACCAAATTGCAACGCGCAAAGTAATGCGAGTGGCCGGTATAGCCTCATTATAGAGTACGATCGAACCGCTGCTCTCAACTATGCCCTGACCGTTGTCAAAAATAGCTATTCCAGCCAAAGGTATAGTTTCGACCTGAACAGCACAGCGTCGTTCACTGAACGAACGAGTGACCTAAAACTTAATGTCATTGGAACGGATTTGACTGTGAGTGGTCTGGTACGTAATCCAGTCGGAACTGTGCTCGCAGGGGTTCAGCTCAAGCTCGTCGGATTGCCAGACGCCATCTGCGTGGTCTGCGCTGCCACGAGTGATGCAACTGGCGCGTACACCCTTAGTGTGCGCCTACCCATCGGCATCTCGAGCGCTGCGTACCAAATCGAAGCGACCTTCGAGGGTGTAACGGCATCGTCTGGCTTCCGCGATGCCGGTCTCAATGTTTACTCGGCGAATGCGATCACTCATGACCTGACATTCAGCGTCGGCACGGTCAATATCTTCGTGCGCGGCAAGGCGCGTGACTCGAGCGGCGCGGCACTGGCAGGAGTGACCATGACCCTCGAGACTCCGAGCGGTGGCACTTGTGAGGTGTGTACGGTACAGACCGATGCTGCCGGTAATTACACATTGCAAGCGAGTGTGCCGCGCGGCTTGACCAATGCAGATTTGCGTTTCAACGCCTCGTACTTGGGATCGCAACGGAGTTTTGAATCGAACCAGACCATCGCCTCCGATCAGCTCACGGTGAACGTCACGAAGGACTTTATCGCTGCCACACAACTCGAGATCACCGGAATCGTCACCGACCGCAACAACGACATACTGAGTAACACACGCGTGTACATCACGGATACCTCTGCGTTGACGTGCCGCACCTGCGATATCACCACAGACGCGAGCGGACGCTACCGCCTCGAGGTGCTGCTCCCGTTCAATGCCTCGAGCGCTAACCTGAACCTCGCTGTGAACGGTAGTGAGGGCACGCAAAACGTTGGTGTCACCGGTGCTTTGAACAACACCGCACGCAATTCTCTCGAGCGAAATTTAAGGTATGAACCGAGACGACTCATTACGCTTCGTGGTCAGGTGACTGACCGTGACGGTATGCCTGTGCCGAATGTGTCGATTGAACCCCGCCCAAATGTAAACTATAGCGGGAATAGCTCGGGTCAGACTGACGAAATGGGTAATTATGAAATCAGCTTCGATATAGATGCAAATGAAACTTCACTAACAGGTGAGGCTCATGTTATCCTTCCGAACGCAAATCCTGAATTCCCATATGCATTTCCAATTTCTACAACGCAGGCGAATGAATTTACTCTTGATATCAATCTTGACATTACGCAATCATCCTTCAGAACAATCACAGTAAGCGGCTTTGTTCGAGATCGCTTGGGCCAAACCCTCGCTGGAGTGTATGTTTATCAAGAGGGATATGGTTCTACAGTTACTGACGTAAATGGAAGTTATAGCCTAGAAGTTAGAGCGTTGCCGAACAATAATCAGCTTGAATATACACTTATTTCCACATATGATTACTATCAAGAGTTTACATTCCGTGAACCTATAGGTGGTACAGCCCCAGCTCAAATTACACATGACCTAACTCTCAATGCAGCTAGGGTTGTTGTCACTATTCAAGGAATAGTAAACGACTCGCTTGGTGTACCAATTGCTGGTGCAACAGTTAAATTTTTCTACCAATACGGTTCAATTATTGGTGATCCATCTACGATAACTGATGCAGAGGGTCGTTATACATTGCGGATTTATGGGTACGATACAGGCGGAATTGGAGTTTACTTAATTGCGAATTTAGGGAACCGTGAGAGTTCGCCACAATACGGAGACCTAAACCTCACGATTAATGGCCCAACTATCATCACTCGGGATTTGGTGATCCCGTGAAGCGACACTTTCTCGCTGCGCTGCTGCTCTCGAGCGTCGCTCACGCGCAGATCATTCCATCGCCCGGCAAGGACGATGTTGGCGGCACGATCACCGGCGTGGTTAACACGTACTACCCCGGCACAGGTCAACCCAACGCAGGCGACACGTCCTTGCAACTCGGTGCTCGCAACCCAAGCGGCTCGAGCTTGACGATTCGGGCTGGGGATCTGATTCTAGTGATGCAGATGCAGGACGCCACACTCGACTCGAGCGACGATGACCGCTACGGGGATGGCGCGACCGATGCGCCCGCCTCTGGCAGTACAGGTGGCACGGCGGGTCAGTACGAGTTCGCGGTGGCGTTCACGGATCTCAGCCCCAGCGGGGCGCTCGAGGTGCGCGGTGCGCGGTCGGGTGGCGGTTTGCTGAACGCCTACCGCAACGCGGACGCCACGCCGACGCGGGGCGCACAGCGCTATCAAATCGTGCGCGTGCCGCAGTTCTCGAGCGTGACCCTCGGCGATGGCCTGACGGCCGCCGCTTGGAACGGCTCGAGCGGCGGGGTGCTGGCTTTGGATGTGGCGGGCACGATGACGCTCGCGGGGACGGTCGATGTCAGCGGCAAGGGCTTTCGCGGCGCGGGCGGTCGGTTGCTGAACGGCGCGATTGGCCCGCTCGGTGAGCCGATTGAGTACCGCGTCAACGCCGCGACTGGCACGGACAACGATGGTGGTAAGGGTGAGGGCATCGCGGGCACGCCGCGCTTCGTCAATCAAAACGGCTCATTGCTGGATTTGGGTCTCGAGGGGTATCCGCTGGGCAGCGCTGGCTTCGGAGCGCCGGGCAATGCGGGCGGCGGCGGTACGAACGCGACGGGTGGCGGTGGCGGCGGCAATGGCGGCGCGGGTGGGCGCGGTGGAGACAACTGGTCGCCGTCGGAAACCACAGCTTCGCAGCGTCACCCGCAACCTTTGGGCGGTTTCGGCGGCGCTCGAGACACCAGCTTGAATTTAGCCCTCGGTGGTGGCGGTGGGGCGGGTGCGAACCGCAATTTCCTCGGCGCTCACGGCGGTGCGGGCGGCGGCATCGTGATACTGCGCTCGGCTCGAGTCGCGGGCAGCGGCGCGATTCTGGCGGACGGGTCAGATGGTGTGAGCTTCAATCAATCCGGCAGCGCGGGCAATGTCGGTGGCGGCGGTGCGGGCGGCTGCGTGCTAATCGCTGCGCTGAACCCCGGTGCGCTGACGGGCTGGACGATCAGCGCCAGCGGCGGCGCGGGCGGCTCGGTCGGCGGGGGGACGACGGTTCACGCAGCGGGCGGCGGTGGCGGTGGCGGTAAAATTCTGCTGTCCGGCAGCGCCAACGCCGATAACATCGGCGGCCCTCGAGGGACGAGTCCGGCCGAGTTCGATGCCAACAACGGTGGCACGGGCGCGATTCCCGCCACGCACCTGCCCGGCACGGGCGAAGCGGGCCCGCCCCCAAGTCTGGGCATCAACGCGGTGGGTGACGTGCCCGGCGTACCGCCCGGTGCGGCGGTCGTGCCGGTACTGACGGTCACGAAGCGCACGCTGCTGGCGAGTCTCGAGGCGGGCGAATCGTTGCAGTACGAACTCGAGGTCGTGAACGCGGCTGGCCGTGCCCCGGCGACGGGCGTGGCGCTGCGCGACGATGCGCTGCCGGTTGGGTTCAGCTTCGTGCGGCTCGAGGGGGTGACCCTCGCGGGGGGCGCGACGGGTTCTGTCACGCCCGAGATCGGCGGGCCGGGCAATGCTCCGACCTTCGGCGTGGCTGGCGATGCGGCTCGAGGGTTCACATTGCCTGCGCTCGGGCGGGTAACGCTGCGCTTCACGGTCGCGGTTGGCCCGCAGACCGCTGGCGGTACGTACCAGAATCCAGCGAGCGCCTCGTACCTCGATCCGGCCCGCACCGTCGAGAACGGTTTAGCGCTGACCCGTTACGATGCCGCGCAGACTCTTGAAGATGTGACGGTTCGCACCTTCCCTGCACCCATCGCGGGCGCGGATCGCAGCAGCACCACGAGCGACACCAGCGTGCTGATTGCTGTACTGAACAACGACAGCAATCCAGCGGGCGGCGCACTCCAGATTGACCTCGAGCCGAGCGTGAACGGAGTGCAATCGCAATTCACCGTAACAGGTCGCGGCGTGTTCGCCGTGGAGGGTGACCGCGTGCGCTTCACCCCGCAGGCGGGCTTCGCTGGCGAGGCGAGCCTCGAGTACATAGTCGTCAATCGCCTCGGCGCGGTCTCGAACCGCGCACCCATCACCGTCACCGTGAACTCGAGCGTCCCAGTCGCCTTGGACGACGCTGGCGACACGACGAGCGATGCGGTTGTGGTGATTCCGATTTTGCAAAACGACCGCAACCCCGTCGCGGGTGCGCTTTCCATTGACCTCGATCCAGACGCGCCCGGTGTGCAGACGACCCGCGCATTTCCCGGTGGCCTATTCGAGCTGCAAGGCGCGAATCTGCGTTTCACACCAACCCCCGGCACGGGCGGTGTGGTCAGTCTCGAGTACACAATCACCAACGCCGCTGGTTACGAATCCAACCGTGCTACGGTGCGCGTCACCGTGCGGCGCGTCACCGCGTCACTGGCGGGTAGTGCGTTCACCGACTCGAGCGGCGATGGGTTGCGCCAGAGCGGTGAAGCTGGCTTCGCGGATGTCATCGTGGAAATCACTGACGCCAGTGGGACGCGCACGACGCGCACTGACGCCTCGGGCGCGTATCGGCTGGAGGTGCGCCCCGGCGCGGTGCGCGTGCGGGTGATCGTCCCAGCCGGTTGGAGCGCCACGAGCGCCACGAATTTGGTTGTGAGTGTCCCCGTGGGCGACGCGACCGCGCCCGATTTCGGCTTCGCGCAACCGCAGTTGCGCTTGGAGTTGCGCGTCCCCTCGAGCCGATTGTCCAGCGGGCAGAGCGTGCCCTTCGAGCTGCGGCTGACTCAAACCGTTCCAGCAGCACTCAGAAACGTCAGTTTGCGCCTGCGATTACCCAAGGGTTTCGCGTACCGCGCCGATCAAAATGCAACCGTCACGTCCACGCAGCGCACCGAAAACGGGGCGCTCGTGCTCGAGTACGTGGTTCCGTCGATCCCAGCCGGGCAGACGTTCAGCGTGCGCGGCTTGGCCATCGTCACACCGGCCGCTCCGAGGGATACGGCGCTCGAGTGGCAACTCGAGGGCAGCGCCACGGCGGGCAGTTTGGACGCGCCGAGTGCCTTGGTTGCCCAAAGCGTGCGCCAAGCGGCGAATGTCGCAGGTGACCAAGCCGGATCGCTTGTCGGGCGCGTTTACCGCGATCTGGACGGAAACGGTGGGTTCTCGAGCGGCGATCAGCCCGTGCCAGAGGCCCGCGTGCTGCTCAGCAACGGACTCGTTGCCACCACCGACCGCGACGGGCGCTACAGCTTCACCGCGCTTCCCGCTGGGCGCTACCTCGTGCGCCCAGAAAACAGCTCGAGCGAGGCAGCAGCCGTGGTGATCGATTCGCTCGGCGTAACGTTGCGCGATTTGATCGTCACGGAAGCCTCGAGTCCAATCAATCCGTTCCTCGGGCAGCTCGAGGCGAGCGCCGGGTATGGCGCTGGTGGGTTCAGTGCTGCGCTCGGTTTGCGCGGTGTGGTCAGCGGCTCGTTCGGTGGTGTGCAAGTCACGGCGGTGGCGAACGGTGTCCTCAGCGTTGGTGCGAATGGCTTGCGCTTTCAGGGCGAACCACTGGTCGCCCCGTCACTCGCTAATCTGACCGCCGATGCCAGCCGCGTCAGTGCGCTCGGCGCGAGCGACGACGGCTTCTACCTGCGGCTCGAGACTCCAGCCTGGCAATTGACCTACGGTCGCGTGACCGTGACCGCGCTCGGCGCGTTCTCCAGCGCTGCGGCGCAGCAGGGACTGCGCTTCGACTGGCAAGGAACAGGTGTGCGAGCCAGTGCGAGCCTCGGAGCGGTCGCCTCGAGACGCAGCAACCAGACCACCCTTGCGCCCTACGGCTTCGCGGGCACGGGCGGCACACGCTACGCACTCGAGCTGGAACCTTCAGGCATCATCCCCGGCAGTGAGATCGTCACGGTCGTCACCCGAGACGCCCGCAATCCTGATCTACGCGCCCGCCCCGACACCACGCTGCAACGCGACGCGGAGTACCGCCTCGACCCAGACACGGGCGCGATCCTGCTGTTCGCACCGCTCGCCACCACCGACCGCGACGGCAACCCGCAATTCCTCGTCGTCACCTACGCTGCCAAAGACGCGGGCGCACCCCAACTGATCGGTGCGGCTCGAGTAGACGCGCAAATCGACCAGTTCAGCATCAGCGCCAGCCTCTACCGCTTCAGCACCGACGCCGCGCCACTCGTCGCGTTCGGCGCGGGCTACGCGAGTGGCGGGTGGCGGGCGGCCCTCGAGCTAGGCTGGGCATCCGACTTCGCCGGTCAGGGCAGCCTCGAGTACCGCGATGCGCTGCTCCGGTTGAGTGTGCAATACCGTCAACTCGGCGCGGAATACACAGGCCCACAGCCCGAAGCGCCAGGACTGAACCTGCTCGCCTCGGGCGGTCTGAGCCTCGGCGCGGCGCTCGGCAATCCGCTCGGCGACGACCTGACGATCGAGGGCAACCTCGCGCACCGCACGCCATATGCGGCAGAGCAGACCCCCAGCACGACGCTCGGCGCGAGCGTCGGACTGCGCTTCGGAACGCAGGTCGCGCTGGCGGGTTACAGCGCCCGCTTCGCCGCGACCCCCGACAACCCCGGCGGCTTCGTGACGCTTGGCTACCGCGCTACGTTCAGTGCGCTCGAGATCCGGGCCGAGCAACTCGTGCCCGTGACCCGCTTCACGAACGGCGAGACGACGTTTTCTCTGCGTTATGCGCTCAGCGACACGACGCGGTTGGCGCTGCGAACGAACCTCGTGTACGCCCCGACGTGGCGCGGCAGCCTGTGGCTGGGCGTGGAAACCGACACGGCAGACGCGCAATACCGCGCTGGACTGAGCCTGCCGAGCGCCAGTGGCGACGCCGTGAACGCCACGCTCGCCCTCAGCGCACGCTGGGCACTGACTGATGCGCTGTTCGTAGACATCGCCGCGCAAGGCGAAATCGAGCGACTGAACCTCGCGCTGAACCTCGGCGCGGTCTACACGGGCGACCAGTGGCGCACGAGCGCCCGGCTCGAGACGAGCGTTGGAAACACCACCCAAGCCGGTCTGACCGTCAACGCCGCGTTCGCCCCGACCAGCGACGCGGTGATCGCGCCCAACCTGCGATTGCAACTCGAGACCGGCGCGGTGCAATTCGGCGTTTCCGTTGCGCTGCGCGGTGCGAACTGGGCCCTGCTGACCGAACACACCTTGACCCTCGCCCCAACGCAGCCGTGGCGCGATGGCGCGAACGGACAGCTCAGCGTCGGGTGGAACGCGAGCGCTGACTTCGGTGTGCGCGGCGGACTGCGCTACCGACTCGAGGGCGGTATCTTAACCACGCTGCTGAGCCTTGCGACCAGCTCACGGGTGAGCGATACGTTAACCCTTGGGGCACAAGCCTTGCTCGAGTGGCAACCCGTCACCAATACCAGCCGCTTCGCTTTCAGCGTGGAACTCGGCTACGACCTCGGCGCTGGAGCGCGAATCATCGGCGGCGTCAACACCATCGGCTTCACCAGTCCATGGGACGCCAGCACCGCGCCCGGCGCGTACCTGCGCTTCGAATACCGCCTGGATGCGCTGTTTGCCTTGTTCAAATAGGAGAGTAACCATGAAACGCTGCCTCGCCCTGCTCGCCCTGACCGCCGCACTCGCTGGCTGCAACGCCGACCCCGCGTTGACTTTGAACGGTTCACTCGGCACGTACCGCTACCAAGTGACGCCCGGTCAACCCGACGCCAAAATCGGCACGGCTTTACTGCTGAAACTGCGGCTGGGCGCGGCTCGAGTCGCCAGCAACTCGAGCGTTACCGTGACCGGGCCTGCGACTTGGAACGGCGGGCAGCCGCTGCGCTTCACGTACCCAGCGGGCAGCGATTGGGTGCTGTCCCCCGAAACCGAGATTCCGCCCATCGCCGGGGCGTATACGATCACCGCCAGCGCCGCGTCCGAGCGCGGCAATCCGACGCAGAGCATCACGCTGACCTTGAGCGACCCGAGCGCGACCCTCGAGTTCCCCGCGATCACCTTAAAAGACATCACGCGCTCAGGCTTCAACGCCACATGGTCAGCCGTGCCCGGCGCGAGCGGCTACATCGCACGGGTCTTCAACGGCACGGACAACATTTTCCTCAGCGCACCGCAGTACCTCAGCGCCGCGAGCGTCACCTTCCCCGCGCCGGGGAAGACGCTGGATCTCAGTTCGAACAAAAACAACCTACTGGTCGTCAACACCGCCAACTTCGACACCGTGACCGACGACCCGGCACTGCCCGCGCAGGTCAACCTGTCCGACAGCGCCGCCTTCATTCAGCAACCGCAAACCGCCGGTTCTAAAGCCGCACAGCGCCCATTGCCGAGAGGTCTGATCGTCAAACCGTGAGCCAAGCAGGTTTTACACTCGAGCGGCTGGATGGCGCTGATACGCTGTGAAAGTTTTGGGGGATGGTATGAACGGGAGAACTATCGCTGGTCACATCACCGCACTGACCGTCGTCCTGATCGGCGCGTTGATCGGTTGCGGTGTCGCCCCGACCCCCGCGCCCACGCCCGACCCTGAAGGCAACGGCGATCCCATCCTTTCCAAGATGCCAAGCGCCCCGTTGCTCGAGTCGGTCTCCATGCCGTTCACTCGAGTTGGTACTCGAGCCGATACGCCCGCTGAGATCAAATTGAGTTTCGCTCGCAGTATGAACCGCGAGAGCGTCGAGCAAGCCGTGAATCTCTACCCAGCGGAGATCAAACGCAACGATGGCACACCGAAACGCTTGCAAGTCAAAGCGATCTGCGACGGCGGTTGGCAGATTCGCAACCCGAACTCGAGCAGCGTCAGTTTCAACTGGAGCATTTCTAAAAGCGTCGAGCGTGGTGAGGGCATGGTCGCGGCGAACGGTGAGCAAACACTGTTCACGACTCGAGGCTATAAGCAATTGCGGTTGAGCGTCAACAATGTTTTGCAAACTCGAGTGCTGAGCGTCTCGAGCGCGTGCGCGAAAACACTGGAGTTCGCGTGGGCTGAGGACAACAAGTCTGTAACAGTGAAGCTGCTTAAGCCAATGGCGTCGGATGCGATCACGGTGAGTTTGAGCACAGCAGCATTCTCGAGCGATGGCACACGGATGGTGGAGCCGAGCAGTGAAACGCTGGTTCCTGAGCAGATTATCCAAGCGAATCAGCCAGTGTCGCTCCAGTTCAGTCAAGCGGTGAACAAGGTCACGCTCGAGAGTAGCTTGAAACTTTACCAAGGCAAGTTTGACAGTTACGACGCGCTCGAGCCAAGTGCGCCTCGAGTCATCAACACGTGCGATGGCAGTTACACGGTGAAGAACCCGAACACGCAACCGCTGTCTTTCACGTGGAACATCGAAGGCTCGAGCGAGAAGGGCACGGGCAACGTCGCCGCACTGAGTGAGACGAAGGTCACACCGTCCAGCAATGCTCGAGCGATCAAGGTCTTCACGCAAGCAGGCATCAATGTCACGCGGAGTCTCGAGGAGAGCAGTGCGTGCAACGTGTCTTTCTCGAGCGTGTGGGACGCCTCGAGCGCAAGTGTGAAACTCAGCGCCTCGAGTCTGTGGAAGCTGGGATCGTACACGGTCACAGGGAAAGCGGTGAACGATGCAGGGGCGAGGGTTGCTCGAGATCGGTTGGCGGTCGTGCATGTTGTGCAGGATGATACAAATGGCGGCGGAGGTGGAGGAGGGGGCGGTGGGGGTAATAGTGGTGGGGATGACGTGGAGCCTGAACCCTTACTCCGAGCCGACGTAGACCAAGAAACTTTTCCGATTGTTGCTACGGCAGGCGAACCCACAAATTTCAGTGGTTTTGCTTCTGGTAGCTCTTTAGATAATCCGAACTCAACAGAGCCAAGCATTACGTGGGAATTTGGCGACGGCTCGAGTGGGACAGGTTTAGATGTAGAACACATCTACCCCAATCCGGGTGAGTATCGCGTGACGACACGCGTCACGAACTCGAGCGGGGTCAGTGACAGCGTGACGCAGAATGTTCAGGTTTTACCATCTGCCGAGCAAATCATCGCAGACGCCGATTTGACGGGTGGGAATGACACATTCAATTGGGACTTGGGCGATCCAATTACCGGCTTGCAGTACACTATTACTTTCACGAACACTAACAAGCAGCAGATCGCTACCAGCAACGCAACTCGTGGTTCGCAACGGTTTGACAAATTGGGTATGTACTCGATGCGTTTAAGCGTTATGGATTACCGTGATGATCCTGTGCAGGCAAGGACAAAACGCACGACAAACCCAGAAGAAATACTTAACCGTACATTGATCCAGAGGGATGTCCGACTAAATCGTTGGGAACTGCAACCCATCCCTACAGTCAAAGCCATTTCAAGTAACGTCAGCACGGAAACTGCGTGGCGTGAGCAACTTGTCGGAGAAGCGCCCCTCAGCGTTGACTTTGACGGTAGTGCATCTCAAGGCGAAGGACTGACGTATATTTGGAGGTCGTGCCAAATCTTTGAGGGTGCTTGCGATCCGATCAGCGAAAAAACAGGCGTTCAACCACGCTTTGATTTTTCCGAGCCTGGAGAATACCAAGTTGAAATGATCATTACAGACCGTTTTGGTCAACAAGCAACTCAGCAAACGTATGTTGTTGCAAAAACCAAGAACATGAACTTCATGACGCCGCGTTTTGATTTTTCAACAGCACCAGGATATGAAAACCTGATTGGCGGGAATTCAATTGTCACCACTGGCGTATCTTCTATCCCTGGTGACATTGGTGGTGTGCCAACGGGCGAAGCTTATTTTCCGTTCGTGATGCACCGAAGTGTCAAGTTCAATCGGGCAGGTATCCGCTGGAACCCGTGGGAGCGTGGCAACAACTTCCGCCGTCAAAAATGCGTTTCCATTAAGGGGTATCACAATGGGCGCGAATTTTTTCCGAACAAATTCCTTAGTCCGGATGTCGTGCCTGACATTCCCCCATCACCGGACTTAAATGATTACTTGAATTACTCAGTGCTTTACGACTCAAACGCCACGTATGGTCTAACCATCCCAGAATGCGATTTGGCGACGATGAACAACCGTGACATCCCTCGAGTCAACGCAGGCAGCAATCAGGAAATCGTCGTCTCTGGAAGCACCTTCATCCAGCGGCTGCACTTTGACGTGACGGGTGACTTCAGAGTACCGAAGCTGGTACTGGCTGTTCTACCGGACGACATGGTTCCGGGTGATGCCAATATGCCGGGTGCAACGACGAAATTAGTAAATGAACACACAATAGAACTTTCTGGTCGAAAACAGCTTGTACTCACTGTCGTCATGCGTGCCAGTGAAGTGCAGCGTTCAAATCGCAAGCTCGAGTTCGATGTTCCAGTCTACGCTGTCGATACTGAAGGGCGTTCAATGCCGAATGTCAATGGCTTTTTCTTTGCAAAGTTCAATAACGTTGAGAGTGATTGTGGCGCGTGTGTGATGGTGGACGGGAAGTCTAAAATCCGCATCTCGATCAATCCAGTCCTTTACGGCGTCCGCGACGGACAATCACCAAATACGATTAACTTGACTACGATGACGCTCAGCAGTGATGAGCAGCGTTGCGATGGATCAAGTAATGAGAGCGTCATCGGTAAGAAACTTCGATTGGGTTTGCTGGGTTGCGCTTTCATTGCTACGTCTTCCGAAGCTCCCATCGGCGAGGAAACTCTTGAGCCGATTAATTACTGGGGTTTGGAGAACAACACGTCCTTCGGTGGCAATGTGTACTTTGGGGATTACGCGAACGCTGTGGAAAATTTTAGACAGTTCTTTTCGGAGACGCTTCCAGATGAAATTAGCGAATTGCTGATTGGTCAAATCCCAGTGTATGGAATTGGGCGTGCCTTCGTCAGAGGTTGGGTGTACTGCCGGGCAAGCGGATGTGACTTGCTGCAATGGGGTGGCGTGTTTCTTGCGGGCGCGGGACTTGCATTTGAATTGATACCTGTTGTGAAAACTGTTTTTAAACTGAGTCAACGGGCGTACTTGTATAGCCTGCGTGTTGGTGGTGGTCAGTTCGCACGGGCACTTAATGATGTGATTGAGCCGTTAGCGATTGTTGGTAAGTCAGCGTCTGAAATCGGAGTGCATCTAAGATCGAATTACGGGAGGTTGATCGAAACGCTGGGAAAATGTGTAGCAGTGTGTGGAAAGCCAGTGGATAAACTGCTCGAGTTGTATAAGCGTGATGGTGTTGAGGCGAGCGTTGCACTGCATGAAATTGATGATTTGCTAGTGACGGCAAAGAATAGTAGGGTACGTGAAGCAGATGTCCTCGAGATGGCTAGTAGCTTGGCTAAAATATGCACTTCAAGTCGCGGAAGCTTTTTTTCAAATCGAACTTTGAAAAATTGCAGAATTGAAGAGACAATAAGTAATGTTAAAACAATAATTACTAATTTAGAAAATAGGAATGCACCTGGTATTTCTCCTGTTTTTGGGTCTACGGAAGAAATATTTAGAAAAATGAAAGATTTGTGCTGTAAAAAAGATCCCGTTAATGGTATTACCGCTCTTCTCGAAAGAATTAGGAAGAAAGACACTCAGGTTCCTGGAACAAATTTAGAAGGTGAACTAGTGGAATTAGAACGTGCATATATTTTGAGAAAACGTAGAAGCACGGTATCAGTTGAGCTTCCTGCTAGAGTAGAAAATATTCAAGCTTCTGATGGGTCTATTGGAGGTTTTGATATAGATGTAAAGTACACAAACCGAAATAGGACTTCATTCATAGAACAGCTAGGTCGATCTGCTACAACTATTGAGAATAAGCTAAGAGAGCCTAAACAGGTGGCTCAATTAAAATTGATGGTTAAGTACGCTTATGATGAAGGCTTCTTCCCTAGAATTACTATAGAAAGTATCGATGGTTTTTCGGCAACAGCTTTAAAGAAACTCGGCGATGAGATTCGTGCATTTTGCTACAAAAGCAAGTGTCTAGATTTTGTCAATATAAAGGGAGTAAAAATAGGATTATAATTATGACAGATTACGAATTTCAAGTTTTTTTTCCACTCGATAAGATCCCAGAGTTTATTGATTCTGTAAAAAATATTCCTGAACGTTTTAATGAATCAATTTATTATAATGAAAGGTTCAGAAATTTGCGTGTAAGTGGGTTAGAAGAAAGCTTTTCAGATTTTTTAGGATTAATCGAAAACCATAAAAAAATCATTAACGAGTCAGAATCGTGGATTTTTATTTACTTTGATTATGATTTTGATAATCAAAGTAAGCGTATTACATTAAAGTTTATATCACAAAGCTTTCTTCACTACAAAATAATTTTTAATTCATTCACGGGTTTTATATCCAGCGATACAGGAGAATATGGATTATATAGTTTATTATTCAGTGAGCATGAAAATGTTTTCTTATTTATTTTGGATTCTATT